>NZ_LAPV01000192.1 GCF_000971275.1 Devosia psychrophila
GGGTGGGGGTGGGGTCAATGCGCTATAGGCGGAGCTTGAAGCCCTCGTGGCTCTTGGTAAAGCCGAGCTTTTCGTAGAAGCGGTGCGCGTCTAGGCGTACCTTGTTAGATGTGAGTTGCACCACTCCGCAACAAGCTTCACGGCAGCGATCGACGGCCCACTGCACCATTTCGCTGCCCAGGCCCGAGCCGCGCTGGTCGGCGCGGATATGGACGTTTTCGAGCAGGCCGCGCTTCATGCCGAAATTGGGCAGGCCGGGAATGAAGCTGATCTGCAGGGTGCCGACGACTTCGCCATGGCGCTCGGCCACGATGAGCCGGTGAGCGGGATCGCTTGCGATCTCATCAAAGGCGGCGCGGTAGCGTGGATCGTCAAGACTGGTCGGATCGAGCGGCGGTGTATCCTTGCCACGGGCGTCGCCGGCATGGCTGAGCTGGATCATCGTGGCGATGTCGGCAAGCGTGGCGTCGCGAAAGCTCAGGCTTGGCATGCTCGTTCCTGCTGGTTCAACAGGGCCAGTGTGCTCTCGACCTGGGGCAAGTCCACGGCGGTGGCGATGATGGTATCTAGGAACCCCGGGAAACGGGCGTCAAGGTCTTCGCGGCGGAGGGTGACGCGACGCTTGGTGCCTTCGGGGCGGACGTGGACTATGCCGGCTTCGCGCAGTTTGGCGACGTGGTAGGTAAGGTTGGTCTTGGAAGTCAGGCCGCCCAACTGGCCGCAGACCAGGCCAGACACTATGTCGCTGCGCGCCAGGCAGCCGATTATGGCGAGGCGCGTGTCATCGCCCAGCGCGGCGAGCACATTGGGCAGGGAGATCTGGTCGGTTTCGGGATGCGGTAGGGTCATGGCAGGTAGTTAGCGCTTTTCGGTCGTTAGTTCAATAAGTGTTGGACAAGGCGATTGACTTGTTCGTGAGCGAGGTTCAATTGTTCAATGAATTTTGAACAAGGACCAGTTTCATGGATATCCGTCTCATCTGGCTGGCGGTGGGCACCTTCGCCATCGGCGTCGAGAGCTTTGCCATTTCGAGCCTGTTGCCGCAGATCGCCGAGTCCACCGGGGTGTCGCTGACCCAGGCGGGCTATCTGGTGCTGGTGTTCTCGCTGGCCAATGCGTTTGGTTCGCCGATCCTCGCCGCGCTGACCGGCACGGCCGACCGGCGCCTCACCCTGACCATTACGGCGTTGATCTTTTCGGCTGGTGCGGTCTGGGCCGGGTTCTCGCAGGGCTATGCCGACCTGATGGCGGCGCGCATCCTGATGGCTTTCGCAGCAGGTCTATATACCGCAACGGCGCAGGCCACCGGCGTAGCAATTTCTTCGGTCGATCACCGGGCGCGCGCCATTTCGGTCATTGTCGGCGGCACCACGATGGCGGTGGCGTTCGGCGCACCGCTCGGGGCACTGGTGGCTGGCCTCGTGACCTGGCGCGGCACCTATTTCATGGTGGCTGGCTTCGGCGTCATTGCTGCGATGTCGATCTGGATCATGCTGCCCTCTGGCCTGCGCGGAGCGCCGCTGACCCTGCGCCAGCGCATCAAGGCAGTAGCCCTTCCGGGCGTCCCCGGCGCACTGCTGACCACATTGTTCAACCTGGCCGGAGCCTTCACCGTCATCGTCTATCTCGCCGTTGTCACGACGCAGTCTATCGGCCTGCCACGCGAGCTGGTGCCGGCGGTGCTGCTGGCCTTCGGCATCGGCGCGGCATTTGGCAATGTGGCGGGCGGACAGTTGGCCGACCGGATCGGCGCACGGCCCACGGTGATCGGCGCGGCCTCACTCAACGCAATCCTGCTGGTGGCCATCTCGCTGGCGGCGCATCTGCCGACCGGCGTGGTGATCCCGGCGTTCTTCGTGCTGATCGTGATCTGGGGCGGTACCGGCTGGGCCTTTCCGCCGGCACAGTCGAGCTATCTGCTGAGCCGGTCACACGGCAATGCGCCGCTGGTGTTGTCGCTCAATTCGTCGGCGCTGTATCTCGGCATTGCCAGCGGCGCGGTGATCGGCGGCCTCGTGCTGCAATATGGCACCGCCAGCGACCTCGGCTGGGTCGGCGCCATCTTCCCGGCGCTGTCCTTGGTCGGTATCGGGCTCTCGGCCTTGCTGCGGGAGCCAGATACCAGCCTCGTCCGCCAGGGCTAGGCTCGGCGAGGGCTCAGCAGTTTGGCGAGGCCCAACACTAGTACTGCGACGACTGCGGGGCCGATGGCCAGCATAGAACCCGAGGCCATCAGGGCGCCCATGCCTGCCCACATGATCGAGGCGAAAGCCTCGCTCAGCGTGGCGGCGCGGGAGGCAACCTGGCGGCGGCGGAACATCGAGCGCTTGGCGACGACGCGAAACCACAGCTGAATGGCGGTGGCTGAACCGGCGGAAAGCATGGCGCCGAAGGCGGTGATCAGCGCCATCCGCGGCGAGGAAATCGCCATCAGCAGAAGCAGCGGCGCCATCACTACGGCGATGACGCTCAGCACGGCCTCAATCTTGGCGATCAACACCGTGCGGGGTGAAACGGGACCGGTGACGACGAGGTCATGCGCATCTTCGCCGGATATCGCCAGCCAGGCGAGACCGCCAGCCAACTGTCCCGCAGCCATAATGAGCACAGGCACGACGACGACGAAAGCCCCTGCGTCATGGCCGAAATTGAGCCAGAGCAGCAGGGCCGGCGGTAGCAGGTAAAGGATCTGCATCAGCGTCTGCGACAGCAGCCACGGGTCGCGCTGCAACAGCCGCCATTCCTTGAGGCGCAAGGCGTGGCGCTGCGACATGGTGCGGAAGCTGCGCCTGGCGGGGCGGCGCTGGCTGCGTACATGGGTAAGGCCCGCTGCAGAGGTGGCGTGCTGGCCATAGCTCGGAGCGGCCAGTGCAACGGTCAACACAAGGGCGGTCAGGCCGATGCCCAGCATGATCAGCAGCGCAGTGCCATCGCCCATCGCGGCCTTGGCCGGTAGCCAGAAATTGCTGTGCAGTTCTGGCGCGGCGTCGACGATGGCCTGGCTCTGGAACAGCGCGAAACGGGACATGTCGCCATAATAGAGGATGGCGGCGGCCTGGATGCCGATGACGAAGCCGGCGCCGACTACGGCTGCGACGATCTGGGCAATCAGCCGTGTTTGCTTGGGGCCGACGGCGCGGAACAGGCCCAGCGTGATCAGCACTGAAATGGCGGTGGATATGGCGCCCATGGCGACGACGACGCCATAGGCCGACAGCCAGCGCGGCCCATCGAGCAGCGCCAGCATGTTGATCAGCGGGCTGGCCAGCAGGCCCGGCAGCAGGATGCTGGTCAGGGCAACCGCGCCGGTGCGGACGGCGAACAGGCGTTGTGACGAGGCGGGGGAGGAGAGGACCAGATCGAGGTCTGAGCGGCCGTAGTAGACGCGGGTGACGGCTTCGAGCGCCTGCGACAGCATGATGGTCCAAAACAGGATGCCGGTGCCGGTCAGCATGACCAGACTTGCGGCGTCGTTCGGCACGCCGCGCGAGGCCCATCGGCCGACAAGCCCGAAGGCCATCAGGTGCAAGACTAGCACGACGACGGCGAGGAAAATGACGATGCCCATGCTGCGGGAACGGCGGCCGCCGGTCATCATGGCGACCCAATCGCGCCAGCCGAGGATCAGTTCGTGGCGGGCAAACCAGGCGATGGAGGCGGGCGCGGCGCTCATGCGGCCACGGCGTCTGTTTCGCCACTTTGGGCCACGAGGTCGAGGAATATGTCCTCGAGGCTGGACTCGCGGCCGATGCGGGTGCGCAGTTCGGCCAGCGTGCCCTCGGCGAGCAGCCTGCCCTCCTTGATGACGCCGATGCGCTCGGCCATGCGCTCGGCGACTTCGAGAATGTGGGTGGTCATGATGACGGTGACGCCATCGCGCACCTTGCCCAGTAGCACGTCCTTGACGGTGCGGGCCGAGCCGGCGTCGAGCCCGGTCAGCGGCTCGTCGAGGATGATCAGCTTGGGGTCATGCACCAGCGCACCGGCGAGGGCGACCTTTTGCAGCATGCCCATGGAGAAGCCGCCGCACAGCTGGTTGGCATGCGGGCGCAGGCCGAGCCAGTCGATCAGTTCATCGGCCTTAGCCTGGGCTTTCTTGGGTTCGACCTGCCAAAGACCAGCAACGAATTCGAGATATTCAAGCGGGGTGAGGCGGTCATAGACCATGGGCTCGTCCGAAACCCAGGCGACGAGGCGCTTGGCGGCGATGGGGTCGCGCCGGGCGTCGATGCCGAAGATCGAGATATCGCCGACATCGGGCTGCAGCAGGCCGGCGACCATGCGCAGGATGGTGGTCTTACCGGCGCCATTGGGCCCAAGCAGGGCGTAGAATTCGCCGGCCTTGATGGTCAGGTCGAGATCTTGCACCACCGGGCGATCAAAGCTCTTGGTCAGGTGGAAAATGGCGAGGGCAGGGACGGTCATGGCGTCGCTCCGGCGGATTTTTGGCAGGGCGAGACTAGCCCGACAGCCTTTCCCGGCGGTGAATCGAAAGCGTTAAGAATGTGATGGAGCTGCCTTTTTGCGCAGGTCGGCTGTGCACAATGGGAGGTTGCGACAGGCGGCACTAACATTTTAGTTTGAAGCTGCCGCGTTCGTCTCCCGAACGGGTATCCCACATTGCCTTTCGGCGCCCGGCCCAATGCGGCCGGCGGCCGGATTCGTGCCTGGAGCCAACCATGACCACCACTTCACCCGTCTCCGGCTTTGGCGACACGGCAACCAAGCTGGCCATCCTCGCCTTGGCGATCGGCTCGTTCGGCATCGGCACCGGTGAATTTGCCATCATGGGGCTGCTGCCCAATTTGGCGCGGGACATGCTGGTTTCCGAGCCCGAAGCCGGCCATGTGATCAGCGCCTACGCGCTGGGCGTGGTGGTCGGGGCGCCGCTGTTTGCGGTGCTGTTCGCCAAGGCGCCGCGCAAACCGTTGATGCTGTGGCTGATGGGCCTGTTCGCGCTAGGTAATTTCGGCAGCGCCATGGCGCCGGACTATCTCTCGCTGATCGGGCTGCGCTTTGTCGCCGGGCTGCCGCATGGCGCCTATTTCGGCATTGCCGCGCTGATTGCCGCCTCGATGGTGGATGTCGGCTATCGGGCTCGGGCCGTGGGCCGGGTGATGCTGGGCCTGACGCTGGCGACGCTGATCGGTATGCCGCTCGCAACCTGGCTGGGCCAATACATGGGCTGGCGGCCGACCTTTGCCGGCGTCGGGCTGATCGGCGTCGTCGCACTAGCGATGATCGTACGCTTTGTGCCGGTGATCCAAATCGCCGAGGGGGCGAGCCCGCTGCGCGAGCTCGGTGCGCTCAAGCGCCCGCAGGTGTGGTTGACGTTGGGCATTGCCGCTGTCGGCTGCGGCGGCATGTTCTCGGTGTTCACCTATATCGTGCCACTGCTAACCGAGGTGGCGCATGTGCCGGTGGTCTGGGTGCCGGTGGTGCTGGCGCTGTTCGGCGTCGGCATGACGCTGGGCAATATCCTGGGCGCGGCGATGGCCGACAAGGCGCTGATGCCGACCATTGGCGGCATGCTGGTGTTCAACGTCATCAGCCTCGCGGTTATCCCATGGACGGCGCAGTTCTGGCTGTCGGCGTCGATCAGCGTGTTTCTCGTCGGTTTCACCGTGGCGATTGGCACGGCGCTGCAGACGCGGTTGATGGACGTAGCCGCCGATGGGCAGACGCTGGCGGCAACGCTCAATCATGCGGCGTTCAACATCGGCAATGCGCTTGGCGCGCTGTTTGGCGGCATGTCGATCGCGGCAGGCTTTGGCTGGGCCTCGACCGGGCCGGTCGGCGCCGTGATGGCCGTCGGCGGGCTGGCGCTGTTCGTGGTCTCGGAGTTGCTCGACAAGCACCGCTCGCGTTGGGAGTCACTCGACGTGGTAGCGCAGCCGGCGGAATAACTCAAAGGTATCAGTTTTGCCCTCCCTCCCCTCAGGGAGGAGGGAGGCAGGAAGCCTAGGCGACGGTCAGCTTCACGTCGACATTGCCGCGCGTGGCGTTGGAATAGGGGCAGACTTCGTGGGCCTTGTGGATCAGGGCTTCGGCGTCTTCCTTGGAAAAGCCAGGAATCGTCACCTTTAGCTCGACGGCGATGTTGAAGCCCTTGGCGCCTTCATTGGCGTTTTCACCGAACGACACCGACGCGTCGATCGTGGTTTCGTCTGGCACCTTGATCTTTTCGCCACGGCCGACAGCCTTCAGCGCGCCGAGGAAACAGGCCGAGTAACCGGCGGCAAACAGCTGTTCCGGGTTGGTGCCCGGGCCGTCGTTGCCGCCCATGGCCTTGGGGGTATCGAGCGTTACCGAGAGGCGGCCGTCATCGGTCGCGCTGGTGCCGGTGCGGCCACCAGTCGTGTGAGCATGGGCGGTGTAGACGGCTGACTTGATGGCCATGACAGGCTCCTTGGTTGTTATCGAAACGCATCTTATGGCAAGATCAATAGTGCACAACTAAATTGTGTGCAATTGAAAAATGACGTGCTATGGTGATTTTGTTGTTCCGAGGATGGTCCGATGGCAAAACCCGCTAACCCGCTGCGGCTCGATTCTATGCTGTGCTTCGCCGTATATGCCGCGAGCCACGCCTTCACGCGATTCTATAAGCCGCGGCTGGACGCGCTGGGCCTGACCTATCCTCAATACCTCGCGTTCCTCGTGCTCTGGGAGCAGGACGGTCTGACGGTAAAGGCGCTGGGGGATAAGTTATTCCTCGATTCCGGCACCATCACACCGCTGATCAAGCGCCTTGAAGCTCGGGCATTGGTGCGACGGCAGCGTGACGTCGAGGATGAGCGGCTGGTGCGGATTTTCCTGACCGACGAGGGCAGGGCGCTGCGTGAGCAGGCGCTGGCGATCCCGCTGCAGGTCGGGGAGGCACTGGGGGGCGATGTCGAAGCTGGGGCGGTCATGCGCCAGGGTTTGAAACAGTTGCGCGAACGGCTGGATGCAGCGCTGGAGTAGTTAGATTTCCAGCGGAGGGCCGGGGAGGGGGTCCATCAGTGCCCTCAATCCCTCCCCTCAAGGGGGAGGGAGGGGATAGAATTGTGTTCTGGCGTTAACTGCTACTGCAATCCTACCGCATCGACCACGCCGCCATCGCAACCACCGTCGGTACGGCGCGCGGCCATGATCAATTCGCCAAAACTGTCCGGGCCCTCGGGGCGTCCCGTCAGGCCAATCGTCAGTTCATCGATGATCCGGCGATTGCCGTCGTTGACGCAGGAGAGCCGGACGCGGTCGCCGGCTCCGCGGCCGAATGCGCTGTCGAAAGCGGCGCGGACTTCGCGTTGGGTCAGGCGCTGGCCGATCGAGGCGGCAAACAGTTGGCGGACGGGGCTTTCGTTGATCGCGTCCAGCATATCCAGCGAGTCGCCGAAGTAGGCCTCTGCGTTGCCGTCATAGCAAGTGCCGTGGGTAATCCATTCGTGGCGGTCGAGAGCCGAGGCGGCGCCGGGCATCATCACCAGCAATTCATCGCGCAGGGCCGCCGAGATATTGGGCTCTGGTAGCATGTCCCAGTCGCCATCCTCGTCCAGTTGAACAAGGTCGTCGTCGACGCCGCAATAGTCACGTGATCGCGGCTGTGGCCACAACCCATGTAGCGCGAAGTTGCTGGCATCAAATCGATCCGCGGTCTGGCTTTCGCATTCCGACCGATCTGGCCGCGTCTCGCAGAAGGCCGGTTGCCAGCTCACCGCCAGCACATATTGCGTGCGCTGCTGCGCCAGTGCCGGAGAGCAGAACACGGCCAGCAGCAGGGCTACAGAAACGAAGTGCATGATATTCCTTCAAGCGAGCGGGGCGGCCCGGATCAGCCGCCCCGTTCCGATCATAGCGTGATGCGATAGACGCCGAAACCGTCAGCATTGGTTTCGCCGGTGGCTTCGATCTTGATGGCTGTGACGTCATCGACGAACTGGGCGGCCTTTGGTCCCGTGGTGAACAGCACCGTGGTGTCGGGAATCGGCGCCAGCGACCAGTTGCCGTCTGCCGAAGGGCCGATCATGCCGTTTTCGACGATAAACCGCACGATGAGGTCGCGATTGGTATCCGGCCCCTTGAACACGATTACGTCGGCTCCGATGCCCGGAAAGGTGCCGCCGCCGCCAGCGCGATAGTTGTTGGTGGCGACTATGAATTCCTGGGCGGGGTCGATCGGCTTGCCGTCGTACATCAGCTCGACGATGCGGTTGGCGTCGGGGTTGGGCTCTTCCTTGCCATCCGACGAATATTTCGAGGGCTGTGTCACGTCGATCTTGTAAGTCACGCCATCGATCACGTCGTAATTGTAGGACGGGAAATCCGGGTTGATCAGCTCGGCATCCTTGGCGCCAGCCTCAATCTGATTGAAGATGCCGGCGGAGCGTTCCAGCCAGTTCTTCACGTCCGCGCCGGTGATTTTCACCGCCTGGATGGTGTTGGGATAGAGGTAAAGATCCGCCACGTTCTTGATGGCGACCGGACCGACGGGGACGTCAGTATAGTAATCCGGACCGCCGCGACCGCCGGCCTTGAACGGCGCTGCCGCCGAGAGGATCGGCAGGGCTTCCCACTCGGTGCCCTTCATCATCTGGGAGATGTACCAGGTCTGGGCCTGGCTAACGATCTGGACCGAGGGATCGTCGGCTACGAGTGCGAAGTAGGAATACAGTGGCGCCGAGGTTTCGCCGACGGCACGGCGCACGTATTCGAGCGTTTCCTTGTGGTCGTCCTCGGCGGCGGCGGCGACTTCGGCCTCGTCCTCGACCAGCCGGCTCACCTTGCCCTCGATGCGCTCGAAAATCGGGCGGGCTTCAGAGGTGTGCGAAGCGATGCTCCATTTGCCCTCGGCGTCCTGTTCGAGCAACAGGTCGATCAGGCCCATATGCGAGCCCCAGAAGCCGGCCATCACGGCAGGCTTGCCCGCGAGCGTGCCAGCTTCGATATCTGCGCCTTCGACACCCTCGTAGTCGGGGCCAGGGAATACCAGATGCTGGTGGCCGCTGAGCACCACGTCGATGCCCTCGACACCAGCCAGTTGCAGCGCCATGTTTTCGGCGCCCGTGGTCTGGTCGGCGGCAATGCCGGAGTGGCACAGCGCCACGATGATGTCGGCGCCGTCTGCCTTGATCTTGGGTATATAGGCCTGTGCGGTTTCGACGATGTCGCGCGTGTTGACCTTGCCGGCGAGATGGGTCGCGTCCCAGGTCATGATCTGCGGCGGCAGGAAGCCGATCAGGCCAATCTTGATGGTCTTGGTCGCACCCGAGCCGTCGACCAGTTCCTTTTCGACGATGAGATAGGGCTGGATATAGGTCGTGTCACTCAGCGGATCGGCGGCCAGTTCGCCCTTGACCAGATTGGCCGAGACGAAGGGGAATTCGGCGCCGGCGAGGGCCTTGTCGAGAAACTCAAGGCCATAGTTGAACTCGTGATTGCCAAGCGTCGCGGCCTCATAGCCGAGAGTATTCATGGCCGCGATTACCGGGTGGACGTTGCCGTCGAGGCCCTTTTCATAAGCGATATAGTCGCCCATCGGGTTACCCTGGATGATGTCGCCGTTGTCGACCAGCATGGAATTGCCGGCCTCGGCGCGGATCGATTCGATGATCGAGGCGGTGCGGGCGAGGCCCATCGTGTCGTTGGGCGCATCGGCATAATAATCATAGGCAAAAACCGCGACATGCAGGTCGGTGGTTTCCAGAATGCGCAGATGCGCCTGGTTTGCCTGGGCCATGGTGGCAAAGGGATGCATGGCGGCCATAGCTCCTACACTCGCGGAGCCCGCGAGGAATGTGCGTCGAGAAATCCTGGGCAGGAAATTCATTGGTGTGTCCCTGTTCTGTTCTAATGGCTGAACCAAAGACCGGGGGCGCCGCGCTCCCGGACATGGGCGCTGATAAGCCCGGTGCGTCGCGCTCCACTGAGGGAAGCGCGCATGTCTTGCCGCCGGCAGGTGACGCTAGGATGACCGCGGCGCGGTGAGGTTATGGAAGGTTAGGGGAGTGGTCAAACTGAGGCGGAGTGGGGTGTCCTTCCTGACGAATATCGCACACCCACAATGTGATCCCGGCGAAGGCCGGGATCCATCCTGAGATTTATCCCCGCGCCGCCAGATCGCGGTGCTTATTCCCGCTACCTCGCGGCTATGGGTCCATCTCAGGTTAAATCCCGGCCTTCGCCGGGATGACGCCGTGGGTGGGGTGAGTGCGAGGTCATGCCTTTAACTACTGTCTGATCGCCTCGCCCCTCAGGGGAGAGGTCGGCGCGCAGCGCCGGGTGAGGGTTGCCATGCTGAGGATCGTGGGGATGTTCCGGCATCGCACCCCTCACCCCACCCTCTCCCCTGAGGGGCGAGGGTGGGGTGGTCCCGCCCCTTCCCACAACCAAAGTTATCCATCTTATCCCCACACCCTCCGCCTCCCGCATAATCCTCCCATCTTCCGGGATACGAGCGGCGCTGCAGCGACCGGTGTCCGGAAGGTGCCGAACGAGAGGCGTCGCTGCCTTTTCTCGGGTTCGAGGACCGGCCGCGCCATGGCGAGTGATCATGGGGCGCGCTTACCGGGCCTGTTCCAAAAATCGGCCACCCCGAGATGGCTTTCGTCTCACTATTTTATTCCCTTACGAGGCGATCGCCGTCTCGGGGTCCGCTCGTCATTCGGTAACCGCGCACAGGCGGCGCATTCGCATGCCGGAACCGATTGCATCGGCATAGCTTGTTGCTAGGCTGGGGACAAATCGGAGATATTGACGTATGAAATGGCGCGGCCGGGAGCAAAGCTCCAATATTGAAGATCGTCGTGGTCAAAGCGGTGGCCGCATGGGCGGATTGGGCGGTAGCCCGTTTGGCCGGGGCGGTGGCATTCGCCTTCCCACCGGCGGCGGTGGCGGTTCTCGCGGCGGCATCGGCAGCATTATCGGCATCGTGGTGGTGCTGGGCATTATCTGGGTGCTCACCGGCACCAATCCGATCGACATCCTCACCAACGGCGGCGGTAGCAGCACGGGCTCTGGCTCCACGGCCAGCTCTTCCGGCCAGGTTCCGACCACGGGCGACGAGGCCGAATTGCGCGACTTCGTCGGCGTGGTGGTCAAGGAAACCGAGGACCTGTGGACCGAGGTCTTCGCTCAGCAGAACGAAACCTATCCCGCACCAAAGGTGGTGCTGTTCAACGGTGGGGTCGATACGGCCTGTGGCGCGGCTGATTCGAGCACTGGGCCATTCTACTGCCCTGGCGACGAGCAGGTTTATATCGACCTCAGCTTCTACGACCAGTTGCGCGACCAGTTTGGTGCCCCGGGCGATTTCGCACAGGCCTATGTTCTGGCGCATGAAATTGGCCATCACGTGCAGAATATCACGGGCGTGCTGCCCGAGTTCAACGAGCGTCGCGCGTCGATGAGCACCGAAGAAGCCAATGCCTATTCGGTGCGCGTCGAGCTACAAGCGGACTGCTATGCCGGTGTCTGGGCAAATTCAGCAGGCCAGGAAGACCTGCTGGACAATGGCGATATTGAGGAAGCACTGAACGCCGCCGAACAGATCGGCGACGATACGCTGCAGAAGCGCATGCAGGGCTTTGCCGTGCCCAAGACCTTCAACCACGGCACCTCGACGCAACGCAAAACCTGGTTCGAGCGCGGCTACACGTCCGGTAATCCAGGCGATTGCGATACGTTCTCGGGCAACGTTTAGCGCGCTGTTATTCACCTCTCCCCCCAAAGGGAGAGGTGAAGGAGTATCAGGCTGCGGGCGCAGCGTGTTCAGGGCGCTCGGCCACGCCCTTTTGCTTGCGGACGTGGTTGAGGAAGCGCGTGAACAGATAGTGGCTATCGCGCGGGCCGGGGCTGGCTTCAGGGTGATACTGCACCGAGAAGATAGGCTTCCCGTCAACTGAAAGACCGGCATTGGACTGGTCGAACAGCGAGATATGGGTCTCGGTGACGCCGGCCGGCAGGCTGGCCTTGTCCACGGCAAAGCCATGGTTCATCGAGGTGATTTCGACCTTGCCGGTCGTCAGGTCCTTGACCGGATGATTGGCGCCGTGGTGGCCCTGATGCATCTTGGACGTGGTGGCACCCAGCGACAAGCCGAGCAACTGGTGACCGAGGCAGATGCCGAACACCGGCTTGCCGGTTTCCATCAGCGTCTGAATGGTCGGCACGGCATATTTGCCCGTCGCCGCCGGATCGCCGGGGCCGTTAGAAAGAAAAATACCGTCGGGATTGTGCGACATCACATCGGCCGCCGTAGCGGTCGCCGGCACGACGGTGACCCGGGCGCCTTGGTCGGCGAGGCAACGCAGGATGTTGCGCTTGGCGCCGTAGTCGATTGCCACGATATGGAAATCGGGCTTGTCGAGCGTGCCAAAACCCTTGTCCCACTGCCAGCCGGTCTGGTCCCAGTGGTAAGTCTGGGCCGTGGTGACCTCCTTGGCGAGGTCGAGGCCTTCAAGGCCGGGGAAGGCCTTGAGTTCGGCGTTGATCGAAGCTTCGTCGAACTGGCCGCTGGGCTCGTGTGCGATGACGCCGTTGGGCATGCCGTTTTCGCGGATCAGTGCGGTCAGGGCGCGTGTGTCTATGCCGGTGATGCCGACGATGTTGCGCTTCTTGAGCCAGGCATCGAGCTTTTCGGCGGCACGATAATTGGAGGGGTTGGTGATGTCGGCCTTGAGCACGACGCCGCGGACGCCGGACAGGGCGGCCATGTTGACCGTCTCGATGTCTTCGTCATTGGTGCCGACGTTGCCAATATGGGGGAAGGTGAAGGTGATGATCTGGCCCGCGTAGGACGGGTCGGTCAGCACTTCCTGGTAGCCGGTCATGGCGGTGTTGAAGCACACTTCGCCAGCGGCATGGCCAATGGCGCCGATGCCGCGGCCTTCCAGGCGCGTACCGTCTGCAAGGATCAGAACTGCGGTCGCGGGGGATTGCTGCCAGCCGGTCACGGTGGGCCTCCAGTAAGTTTGACAATGTCGGTTGAGGCCTCCTCATAGAAGGCCCGACGCAGGGGCGCAAGTGGCGCTTGCCGTTGTTTACGCCTATATGGGCTCAAGAAAACGCATAGCAAGAGGATGAAAACCCATGCGCGAACAGTTCAGCGAAGGCCTCAAGACAGCCCTCAAGGCACGTGACCAGCGTCGCACGACGACGCTCCGGGCCATTAGCGGGGCCATCAAGGACAAGGATATCGCCATCCGCCAGGAAAACCGCGGTCCGGCGACCAACGAGGAAATCCTCACCATCATCCAGAAGATGGTCAAGCAGCGCGAAGAGAGCTTTGCTATCTATGCGCAGGCCGGCCGCGCCGACCTCGCTACGGTCGAAAAGGAGGAGATCGACATCCTCAACGAGTTCCTGCCCAAGAGCCTGACCGAAGACGAGGTTGAGGCCGCCATCCGTGCTGCCATCGTCACCAGCGGTGCCGATGGCGCAAAAGACATGGGCAAAGTCATCGCCCAGCTCAAGTCGGATTATCCGGGCCGCATCGACTTCGGCAAGGCGAGCGGCAAGGTACGGGCGTTTCTCGCCGGCTAGGCGATCAGGCGCAGGGAGGCGGTCGTGACACGGTTGCGACCGCTATCCTTGGCGCGATACAGGGCGTCGTCGGCCCGATGTAGCGCAGACGAAAAACTCTCGTCGGCGCCGCTGGTGGCGACTCCGATGCTGACGGTGGCCGGAATAGCCTGCAAGGCCGTAGGCGCCGGAGCCTGCTCGAAATTGGCGCGAATGCGTTCGGCGATCAGCTTGGCCTGATCGACCGGCATCGGCTTCAGAATGGCGCAAAATTCTTCGCCGCCGATTCGGGCGACGACGTCCGCGCTCTGCAGGTTATCGATCAGGACAGTGCCCAAATGGCGGATCACGGCATCGCCAGCAGCGTGCCCGTGGCGGTCGTTGATCTGCTTGAAGTGGTCGATGTCGAACATCAGCACTGCCGTGCCAACCGGCAGGTCCACAGTGTCGAACCGGTCGAACAGGGCACGGCGGTTGAGCAGCCCGGTCAGGGAATCGGTATTGGCATCAAGCTGGTGCCGTCGGGCGGCGCGGGAATGATGCAGGGTCAAGGTAATGGCGCCGATACCGGTCAATCCGACCAGCGATACGATCGAATTGAAGCGCTCCGCCCAATTGTCTGGTATGGCCTCGAGCACCAGATGGCCATCGAGCCCGATCATTACGGCACATGCAGCAAAAGAGATGGCGCTCAGCGTGTAGAGAGCCGCGTTGGTGATAAGGGCCGAGCGGGACTCGTTGCGGCCGCGCCAATATTCCCAGGCGCACAGGAACATGATGACGGCGCTCGTCGAATTCAGGCTCAGCACGCCCAGCGCCGACCAGCCGGCTAGTAGTGGAGCGGCAAGCAGCATGACCGAGACAGCCCAGGCAACGATAGCCGGCCGGATTGAACTCGATCGATCTCGAAACAGGCGGGATGCGGCGTAGATCAGGCCAAAGCCGGTCAGCAGCAGGAAGTAGGGCACCAACAGGTAGACAAGGCCGAAAGCGCCATTGCGCAGACCGAGGAACGCCACGGCAACGGCGACGAAGCCGATACCGGCCAAGCCATAGGCGAGATAGGTCTCGGCACGCGCATTGACCCAGCCAATCAACAGCGCGCCCATCAGGGCCGCGCTGGAAAAGGCGATTGCGATCAACAGCGTTTCATTGTCGATCATCGCCCGGTCCACTCGTGCAAAATCGACCGCAAGATAAGCGGCTCAGGTTCCCGGGCGCATTGAAGCGGCAGAAGATGACCAAACCGTTATTTTGGCCAGTGGTTTGACGGGTTATCCAGCGGCTTCCGGCATGATGTCGTCGCTGCGCTGTTCCAGCCAATAGGAGAAAATGGCGATCAAGACGGCGATCACGAGAGCAGCCGTGCCGATCAGCGGCAGATTGCGATAGCCGAAGCCGCTATCCAGCAGACTGGCGCCGAAAACGGCGCCGATGGCGATGCCGACGTTGAAGCCGCTGGGGATCAAGGCCGAGGCCAGATTGGGCGCGTCTCCAGCCCAGGCCAGGATGCGCGACTGTAGGGGCGAGCCAAAGGCGAAGTTGACCCCGCCCCAGATGACTACGACCACGGCCATGACGACGGGATAGGGAGCGGCGAGGTAAATCGCCGCAAAGGCCAATGCCTGGCAGGTTAAAATGCCGATGAGGGAGGGCATCAGCTTCCAGTCGGCAAGACGACCGCCGACAAAGACGCCGATGGTGGCGCCGACCCCGTAGAGCAGCAGCACCAATGGCACGACGTTGACGTCCAGCCCGCTGACTTCGAGCAGTAGCGGCGCGATATAGGTGAAGAGACTGTATTGGCCGATCATCACCAGGATGGCGATGGCGAGCGAGGTGACGATCTGCTGGCGGGCCAGCGCCTTGAACTCGCGGAGGAAGCTGCCAGACGTGCTCGACTGCCCGGTGGCGGCCGGGAGGAACAGGGCTATGGCGAGGGTGGCGAGCAGCCCTAATACGCCGACGGCCCAAAAGGTGGCGCGCCAGCCCAGAGCGGTGCCGATGGCAGTGCCGCCGGGGACGCCAAGAATGTTTGAGACGGTGAGACCGGAGAGAATCAGCGCCACGGCAAAGCCGCGCTTGTCGGCCGGCACCAGATTGACTGCGACAATGGCGGCAATTCCGAAATAAGTACCGTGCACGACCGAGACCAAAACACGGGCCGCCATCAGCAATTCGAAAGTCGGGGCGATTGCGCAGAGGGCCTGGCCGAAGGTGAACACACCGCCCAGCAACAGGATCAACGTCTTGCGGCTGAGCTTCTTGGTCGCCACGGCCAACAGGGGTCCACCGATCGCGATGCCGATGGCATAGCCGCTGACGAGGTATCCCGCGATGGGGATCGAGACGCCGAGACCACGCGCCACATCGGGCAGGACGCCGGCGATCACGAACTCGGCGGTGCCGAAAGCGAAGGCTGCGAGAAAAAGTGCGATGAGGGGAAGCGACATGACTGCAAACCGCCAGCGGCGGGACCCGATTGAAGCGGTCTCAAACCACGGCGCGGGCAAGGTAGCAATCAACAATTGGCCGAGGTGAGTATAGAAAAACTAAAAGCCGCGCACGGCTTGGAACTGCGGGGAAGTGCGTTAGATTGCGCAGCGGCGGCTTGGCGCCGATCTGGAGAAAACTATGACGGTTTCGGTTAAGACGAGGAGACGCTTTGCATTGGCGACGGCGCTTCGCGGCGCGTTGATGTTGCTGGCGGGGCTCTATGCAGTTATCTGGCCTACCGATGCACTGACCGTGATGGTGCTGGCTGGTGGCATTTTGCTGCTGATCGACGGTGCGTTGGGCCTATGGAGCCTGACCTTTGGCGGCGGCAAGAGCGGCAATTACTGGTTTGACGTCGTGTCCAACGCGTTGTCGCTGGTGCTGGGCGTGCTGGTCCTGCTCAGCCCGCTGCTGGCAACGATCCTGACGGTGACCTTTATGGCGAGCCTCGTCGGTATCGCGGCGCTGGTCGTGGGCGTCATGCAGATCGTAGTGATCACCCGCGAGCGGGAGCACTACGCCCGCATCTGGCCAGTCGTGTTATCAGGTGTGTCATACATCCTGCTAGGACTGGTATTCCTGTTTTTCCCACTCGTCGCCGGTACAACGGCCGTAATTTTTGGCGGCGTGATGCTGGTGTTTTTTGCCTTCGGCCTCTTTGGTTGGGCATGGCGGCTATATCAGCGCAGCAAGGGCGTCTGAGCCTTATATTGAAGGCTTTCGCGTTGCAGCTCGGCGTTGATGGTGGCGCCGAGCACGACGATGAGCGCCGAGTTATACATCCAAAGTAACATCACGATGGCGGTGGCCAACGAGCCAAAAGTGGCCTCGAACTGGCCAAGGCGCTCGACATAGAACGAGAAAATCACACAGGTCAGCAGCCACAGCACGGTGGCAATGATGGCGCCGGGCCAAATCCAGCGGGCCCGCTTGGAGCGGCGGTCCGGCGCGAAGCGGTAAAAAGCCGCGATACCCATGACGCCAAGGCCTAAAAGTATTGGCCAGCGCAGCCAGAGCACCAGGACCTGCCCGACGCCGAGCCAGGGCAGGGCCGCGAAATACGCGGGGATCAGGGCCACCAGCGTCAACACGATCATCATGCCAAAGCCGGCGAGAAACGTTACCCAGACCGACATGGCGACAGCCGCCAGAAAGTTCCGCTTGTCGGGCTCGGCATGGGTCCGAGAGACCGCATACATCAGCGCAGCAACGCCGCGAGACGCGCTCCACGCCGCGATCAGCAGAGAGATCACGAGGCCCAGACCCAGACCGCCGCGCGGTTGCTCCAGCAAGGTGACCAGTTGCCCCGCCAGAGTGCGGCGCACGACTTCAGGCACAAGGCCCTCGAGACGATCAACCATTTCCGCCAGAAAAAGTGGCTTGGCAAACAGACCGAGCAGGAGAACGGCGCTGGCAACGGCGGGGAACAGCGACAAGAAGCCGAAATAAGCAACGCCGGCGCAGCGCATCGACGTGTCCATCTGCGTCATGGACCGGGCGGTACGCCAGAGCACGCGGCGCCAGCGGCGACGGTGTAACTTGGCCAGCGGGAACGTAAGGGCTTGCAGAATGGTGTCGGTCATGCCCGTCAACGCCGGAATTGGGGTGAAGTTGCCGCGGCTAGCGGTAGATCACTGCAATACCAGCGACGCTGTCGTCCTGACGATAAATCCTGGCGCCTACGGGGAGCGTCAGTTCGATACTGCCGAAGCCGTCCCAGCGCGGGTCAAGGTCGGCAGCGACGCCGATAGAGGCGAAGCTGGTGGCGTCTTCGGGCAGGTCATCACCAGCAGGAATCACTGCGGCCTGGGTGTTCGGACTGGTTTCGCCGCAGCTGCGTGAAAACACCACAAGGTCGAACTGCGCATCGGGCGCGGTGAGCCGGTCACTGATCGCGGTGGTGCAACCGGGCGCCAGGCCAGACAGATACCAAAGGCCGCCGCCGACCAGGATGGCCGGCGCTGTGGTCAGCAAGGCGAACAGGCGAAGCGGGAATTTATTGGTCGATGGCACGGCAAGACCTGCTGTGGATAAGTCGTCTCTTGGTGACTCTGGGGCAATGAGTGCTTACTTAGCACCTCATGCGCTTTTCCGATCAGTTTCTCGATGAGATCCGTCAACGCCTGCCGATAACGCAGGTGGTGGGCGAGCATGTGCTGTGGGACAAGCGCAAAAGCCAGCCGGGCAAGGGCGATATGTGGGCCTGCTGCCCGTTCCATGGGGAAAAAAGCCCGAGCTTTCACGCCGATGACCGGCGCGGCATCTATCATTGCTTTGGCTGCGGCGTGTCGGGCGATCATTTTCGGTTCCTGACCGAAAAGGCCGGTATGAGCTTTCCCGAGGCAGTGGAGCGGTTGGCGGGCATGGCCGGCGTGCCGATGCCGGCACGCGACGAGCGCCAGGAGAAGCGCGAGGCCGAACGCAAGAGCCTGATCGACGTCATGGAACTGGCGACGAAATATTTTGAGGCTGCCCTGCAGCATAATATCGGGGCGCGGGCCCGTGGCTATCTGCTTGAGCGGGGCGTTTCCTCGCAGAGCCAGACGCGGTTCCGCATCGGCTTTTCGCCGGATAGCCGCAACGGGCTGAAGGAACATCTGGCAGGCAATGGCGTCTCGGCGCAGGACATGGTCGATACCGGACTGGTGGCCAGCCGTGACGGCGATGCGCTGACCTACGACCGGTTCCGCAATCGCGTGATGTTCCCGATCATGGATTTCCGAGGCCGGGTGATCGCCTTTGGCGGTCGTGCGCTGTCGGCCGATGTGCCGGCGAAATACCTGAACTCGCCCGAGACCGAACTCTTCAGCAAGCGGCGCACGCTGTATAATGGCCAGACGGCACGGCAGGCAGCACGCGACGGCAGCACGGTCATCGTGGTCGAGGGCTATCTCGACGTCATCGCGGCGGTGTCGGCGGGTTTCGAGGGCACGGTTGCGCCCTTGGGTACGGCGATGACCGAGGAGCACCTGCAGATGCTCTGGCAGATGTCGCCCGACCCGGTGCTGTGTTTTGATGGCGACAAGGCCGGGCTGAAGGCTGCCGAGCGCACGGCGGATATCGTCATGCCGCATCTCAAGCCGGGTTTTACCGTGCGCATCGCGACGCTGCCCGAGGGGCAGGACCCGGATGATTTGATCAAGGCGCAGGGCCGTGGCGCTTTTGCCGATGTGATCGATCGGGCGCGGTCGCTGTCGGATGTGATCTGGAGCATGGAGACGGGCGGGCTGGTGCCGGAAACGCCGGAAGCCCGGGCGGCGCTACAGGCACGGTTGCGCGAACGGTCCAACGGCATCCAGGACAGCTCGGTACGCTTCCATTATTCGCAGGCGTTCGACGAAAAGCTGCGGGCTTTCCTCGCTCCAATGCGGCAAAACCGGTTCGAACCGCGTGGCGGGCAGCAGCGCTATGGCCAAAGCGGGGCTTATGGCTACCCCAGTCGTGGCACGCCGCGTCTGGTGGTCAGCGACACCCTGCGCAATTCGCGATTGCTGAAACCGGGCTCGATGGCCGAGGCGACGCCGCGCGAGGCGACGATCATCCTGAGCCTGGTCAATCACCCGGCGCTGGTCGAGGACAAGTTCGAATTGCTGGCCGCGATCGACTTCGACACGCCGCTGGCGCAAAAGGTGATGGGCGAGATTTTAAGCCTATGCGTGCGGCATCACGATATTTCGGCAGAGGACCTTAAGTCAGCGTTGGGGGCGCGCGGGCACGGGCCGACGTTGGACCGGATGGCCGATGTTTTGCTGCGGCAGGGCGTTTGGCAGATCGCGACCGAGATCGCCTTGCCCGATGCCGAGACCGGTTTAAGTCACGCACTGGCCTTGCATAATAAGAAAGTTCAACTAAATAGGGAGCTCAAAGCAGCCGAAGCGGCGCTGGGCGAAGACCCAAGCGAAGAAACCTTTGAAAGGCTGCGGGACATCAAGAACCAGATTACCACTGTCGATGGCACAGAGGCATTGATCGAAGGATTTGGTTCGTTATCGGGACGCGCGACACGCAGCTTTTAGGAGTTTTCTCCGAAAAGTGCGGGTACGCGCGATTTTGCATATGGTGATATGCGAAACTAATCCGAAGCGAACCGGGTTGCTACTTGAGGCGTTAACGCCTTGGTGACCAAACCTTTACCTTGCCTTGAGGTGTCACCACTTAAAGCCTTATTCGGGCCCGGGCGCACGGGATCCGACGGAGTACCAGATGGCCACCAAGGCAGCACCCAAGACGACCAAGGAAACCGAGAAGCCGGAAGCCGGCGCCCCCGAGGCGACGAACGACTCTCCGCTACTCGACCTTTCCGATGCCGCGGTAAAGAAGCTCATCAAGGTCGCCAAGAAGCGCGGCTACGTTACCTATGAAGAGCTCAATGCGGTGATGCCATCGGACGAAGTTTCGTCCGAGCAGATCGAAGATTTCATGTCGATGTTTTCGGACATGGGCATCAATGTCGTTGACGAAGACGAGGTCGAAGAGACCGAAGTCGAGAAGGACGAAGAAGACCAGGGCCAGGAAGTGGCTCCGGCCACCGGCACTGCTGTCGCTTCGACCTCCAATACCAAGACGGGTTCAGATCGTACCGATGACCCGGTGCGCATGTATCTGCGCGAAATGGGCTCGGTCGAACTGCTGAGCCGCGAAGGCGAAATCGCCATCGCAAAGCGCATCGAGGCCGGTCGCGAGACCATGATCGAAGGCCTGTGCGAATCGCCACTGACCTTCCAGGCCATTATCATCTGGCGCGACCAACTCGCGCAGGGTGAAATTCTGCTGCGCGACATCATCGATCTCGAGGCTACCTATGCCGGCCCCGATGCCAAGCAGGCTGCTCCCGACATGTCCGCTGCCTATCAGGCGCCACGGCCGGAAGCCATTGCCGAGAAGGCTCGGGCTGCTGCGGCGGCTCCTGCGCCGAAGCGCGCTGCTGGTGGCGAGGACGACGACTACGTGCCCGAAGAGCCGCAAGCTCCACAGGACCCGGCGCCCGACGACGATGACGACGAGTACGAGAACGCGCTGTCGCTGTCGGCGATGGAAGCCGAGCTCAAGCCGCAGGTGGTCGAGACCTTCGACCGCATCGCCAATGCTTACGGGCAGATGCGCGAAATGCAGGACAAGCATGCCGAGGACCGTAGTGCCTCGGTGTCGGATGGCGACCGCAAGAAGATCGAGGCGTTCCGCGTCGAAGTGATTGCCGACGTCAAGTCGCTGTCGCTCAACAACGGCCGCATCGAAAACCTGGTCGAGCAGCTCTATGACATCAACAAGCGCCTGGTGAAGCTGGAAGGGCGCCTGCTGCGTCTTGCCGAAAGCTATGGCGTCAAGCGCGAGACCTTCCTCGAGAGCTATTATGGCCGCGAGGTCGATCCGACCTGGGAATCCTCCATCGAAGGTTTCGATGGCAAGGGCTGGGCGGAATTTGCCAAGCGCGAAGCCGATACGATCCATGAAATTCGTGGTGACGTTGGCACCCTTGCGACCGAAGCCGGCCTCAATATCGGCGAGTACCGCCGCATCGTGCACAAGGTCCAGAAAGGCGAGCGCGAAGCTGCGATCGCCAAGAAGGAGATGGTTGAAGCCAACCTCCGCCTCGTGATCTCGATCGCCAAGAAATACACCAACCGCGGTTTGCAGTTCCTCGATCTGATCCAGGAAGGCAATATCGGCCTTATGAAGGCTGTCGACAAGTTCGAATATCGCCGCGGCTACAAGTTCTCGACCTATGCGACCTGGTGGATTCGCCAGGCAATCACGCGCTCGATCGCCGACCAGGCCCGTACCATCCGTATTCCGGTGCACATGATCGAGACGATCAACAAGATCGTCCGTACCTCGCGCCAGATGCTGCATGAAATCGGCCGCGAACCGACCCCCGAGGAGCTCAGCGAAAAGCTGCAGATGCCTTTGGATAAGGTCCGCAAGGTGCTCAAGATCGCCAAGGAGCCGATCTCGCTCGAAACGCCAATCGGCGACGAGGAAGATTCCAACCTCGGCGATTTCATCCAGGACGTAAACGCGATCCAGCCGATCGACGCCGCGATCCAGAGTAACCTGCGCGAGACCACGACTCGCGTGCTGGCATCGCTGACGCCGCGTGAAGAACGCGTGCTGCGCATGCGCTTCGGTATCGGCATGAACACCGATCACACACTGGAAGAAGTCGGGCAGCAGTTTTCGGTGACGCGCGAGCGTATTCGCCAGATCGAAGCCAAGGCCCTGCGCAAGCTTAAGCACCCGAGCCGCAGCAGGAAGTTGCGGAGCTTCCTCGACAACTAAGCTATTGGGTCATCCCCGCGAAAGCGGGGATGATCGTTTGACGGCTAGGGACTTCGCGATATGGGGGATGTTTGAAATGACGACAGTCCCCACTCGCCTTAAGCTGACGACCATCAGGGCTATCGTTCCTTTCAAGCTGGTGGTGACGTTTTCCGATGGCTCGTATGGCACGTTCGATGCCGCGCCGATGATCGGGGAACGCGGTGAGGGCACCGAGCCGTTGCGGGATCGGCGCTTCTTTGGCAGTGTCGAGCTGAAAAACGGCGTGCCCACCTGGCCGAACCACTTCGATGTGTCGCCGGGCTGGCTGCGCGAAGAAATGGAAAAACGCGGCGAACTGCAATTGCCGCTGCCCGTCCGCCGGTTGCGCGGAACGGCTCAAAACTGAGGAGACCAACCATGTCGTTCTGGAAAAACCTGTTCGGTGGCGGTTCTTCGAATGCCGAGCCAGCCGGTGACAAGGTGTTGGGCGAGGAAGGCTACAAGGGCTTCCTGATAAAGGCCATCGAGATGAAGGCCGGTAGCGAGTTGCAACTCGCTGGCACCATTGAAAAAGACATTGGCGGCGAGCTTAAGAGCTATCGGTTCGTGCGTGCAGATCGCATGAGTTCCCGCGATGACCTGACCGCGCTGGCGCTGGCCAAGGGCCGGCAGATCATCGACGAGCAGGGCGAAGCTATTTTCGCCTAAGCCTCTACTGACAAAACTAATTTTGGCGCCAGCGTTCGCGGACATGCTGTCCTGCAAGACCGTCCTGCCGCATAGGAGACTATACCATGGCCAAAAAGCCAACCGCTCGCAGCGAGTACGTGTTCTTCGACGTGATCTATGAAGACGGCAGCCAGCGCTCAAACCGCAAGGTAGAAGCCGCCCTGCTGGGCGGCCTCGATGGCGACGAGCCTGCTCGCACCGAAATCATGAATCAGGACCGGGCCATCTCGGAAAAATCCGGTCTGCCGCCTCTGCAGATCAAGACCATCAAGCGCTCGGGAAAGTAGTCCCCAGCGCCTTATCGATCGCCGGCTTTACGACTGTTCCGTAGAGCTCGATTGCCTTCATGACCTTGTCGTGGGGCAGGGTGCCGACGCTGAGTTGCAGGCCGAAACGGTCATGCTTGAACCATTCGTGCTGCAGCAGGACCTTGTCGATGATCTCCTGAGGCGAGCCTATGAAATAGGCGCCCTGCGGGGTTGCACCAGCTTCGAACTGGGCACGTGTCGTCGGCGGCCAGCCGCGTTCCTTGCCGATGCGGCTCATGG
Organism: Devosia psychrophila; assembly: GCF_000971275.1. Classification (GTDB taxonomy): domain Bacteria; phylum Pseudomonadota; class Alphaproteobacteria; order Rhizobiales; family Devosiaceae; genus Devosia; species Devosia psychrophila. The sequence continues at coordinate 23,535 of NZ_LAPV01000192.1, forward strand.
CCTCGCTGTGTGCCGGGAAAGCGATGTCGCGGGCCTCCTGACTATCGGCCGCAATGAAGCCATGCGAGCTGACGCCGACCGGCAAATCCTTCGGATTGCGGCCGACCTTGGTGGCAGTTTCGCGATAGAACTCAACCAGCGGGGCAAACTGCCTGGGCTGGCCGCCGATGATGGCGAGCATCAGGGGCAGGCCGTAGTAGGCAGCGCGGGCAACCGAATTAGGCGTGCCGCCGACGGCAATCCAGACGGGCAATGGGGTCTGCACCGGCTTGGGAAAAATCTCGATGCCAGGAATAGGCTTGGTGTTGGCGCTGCCGGGCCAGGCGACCTTGCCGCCTTCCCTGATCTTGAGCAGCATTTCGAGCTTCTCTTCGAACAGCGTGTCGTAGTCTTCGAGGGCATAGCTAAACAGCGGGAAGCTCTCGATGAAGGAGCCGCGCCCGGCCATGATCTCGGCGCGGCCATTGCTCAACAGGTCGACCGTGGCGAATTGCTGCCAGACGCGGATCGGGTCCTCCGAGCTTAGCACCGTCACCGCGGTCGAGAGGCGAATGCTCTACGTGCGGGCGGCGGCGGCGGCAAGGACGGTCACCGGGGCAGAGGCCACGTAGTCGGGGCGGTGGTGCTCGCCCAGACCGTAGAAGTCGAGGCCGAGCTGGTCAGCGAGCTCAATTTCCTCCAGCAGGTCCCTCAAACGCTCGGCAGGACTTTGCAGCGCGTTGCCATTGAGGGCGTCAGGGGTATTTTCGGCAAACGAGTAGAGTCCGAGTTCCATCTGGATAGCTCCTGTTGGCTCACCAATGGCTTGCTCGGCCGATGCGATCAAGAACGCACATCGGTGTAACCGCGCGCCGTGGGCGCGCGGCATTTCCGGTTCAGACGTTGCTGCTGGAAGGCGTGTATGCAAACGGAGCGGCTGGAGCCGCCGCGGGCTCTGGAGCCCTTGCACCGGCCGCCTTGTGGATTTCGGTGACGAGAGCTGGATCGAGGCGCAGCTTAGATGCCAAGGCGTCGAGATAAGCGCGTTCAGACGCCGTGTCGGCAGTTATCGCCACCAGCGAGGCCGCATAAATCTCAGTGGCATGTTCCGGCGTATCGGCGCGGGCGACCACGGCGTTGATGTCGAGCGGAGTCGATAGTTCATCGAACACCCAGGCCTTCTCCTCGGAGGAAAGGGTCATGGTTTCGAGCTTTGAGAAAATGGCTTCCTTCTCGTCCGCATCGATACGGCCATCGGCCTTGGCGGCGGCGATCATGGCGCGGACCAATGTCTTGCCGAGCTCTTCCTGGGCATGGCTATCGCTAACCGCAGGAATAAATGCGTCCTGCTGAACAGCAGGGGCTTGAGCGCCCTGCTGGTTCTTCTGGTAATTTTGCCAAGCATTAAATGCCAAGCCGCCCACCGCCGCCACGGCACCAAGCTGAACTGCACTGCCAGCCAGTTTACCCAAGCCGCCGCCACTCAACAGCATGCCTGCTGCAAGACCGGCGGCGCCGGTAACTGCGGTGCGTTGCGTTCCCTGGTCGCTCTGCAAGGCTTTAAGAATCTGATCGATGTTGAACATTGGTACTCCCTCGATTGTCAGCTCACGAGATGGGGGCGGATTGGGCCTGGCGCAAGACCCGGAGGGGAGACCGATTGCCGCTGCCTGCACTTAGACAAAGAAAGACCCCGGTGGGGCGACCGGGGCCTAAACGATATCACCAGAGGGAGGGCTGGAAATACCGATAGATTACGCGCCGTTATTGAGCGGCTGGTGCAGCAGGTGTCGGGGTCACCGCATCAGTGGCCGGAGCCTCGACTGCCGGGGCCGCTGTCGCCGGGGCGGCGTCAACCGCTGGTGCCTCGGTCATCGGTGCAGCATTAGCAGCTGGTGCCGCTGGCGCTTGCGTCATTGGAGCCGGAGCAATGGCAGGATCGGCAGGCGCATCAATGCCAGCAGGGGCAGCGTTATTGACATCAACTGTGGTGGACGGGCCCGAATTGGCCGAAAACACCAGATAGCCAATGGCGAGTAGTGCCAGGGCTACGATAATGCCGACAAACCAGCCTGTGCCGCTGCTTTCGCGCGTATAAACAGTGCGGTTCTCGTCGTTTGTGTAGACGGTATCGCGTTCTGGGATAGCCATGATGAGATCCTTTGTGTTTCACCGTATGACAAAGAAACGCGGGCTTTTTGTTTTCGTTCCCAAATGCGTGATCACTCTGACTGCAAATTGGTACGGCCGGATTTACTTGTTTTGATTCAATAGATTGCCCGGACCACGATGGCGAGAAAAACGCACTAGCCTTGGCGTCGCCCTTGAAATCTCAGAGATCCGACGCTTTTTCTTTGCTCGGGTTCTTGGAAATCCGGTCGATCAAGGCCAGAAACAGCGCCGATGCGATGAAGGTGACATGCAGGATCGTGTGCCACATGATCTGGTTGTCGGTGTATTTCGGCACGTTGAGAAAAATCTGCAGCAGGTGAATCGATGAGATCGCCACGATGGTGGAAGCGACCTTGATCTTGAGCGAGCCGGCATCGATCTGGCCGAGCCAGCGCACGTCATCCTCATTGTCAAAGCGGGAGACGAAATTTTCGTAACCCGAGATTATGACCATAACGACCAGGCTGGCGATCAGCGCTGCGTCGATCAGGCCCAAAATCTTGAGGATGGTCTCGGTTTCATCCAGGCCGATCAGGTGGCTGGCGAAATCCCAGAGCTTGAAACCGAAACTGACGGCATAGAGCGCCAGCGCAAGGCCCAAGCCGATATAGAAGACCACAAGCAGCCAGCGCGACGCCAGAATGACGCTTTCGACGAAAATTTCCAGCCGCTTCATAATGACGCTCCAGCACAGGGGTGGGTGTCAGATAGCAATTTCCCCGAGTTAGACAAGACAGCGTCGTTCAGGCAGGTGCGGCAAAAAGAAAGGCCGGGCACTGGGCCCGGCCTTTCGCATTGGTGTCGATTTCGATCAGTTCGACGCAGTGGTGATCAGCGGCGTGATGCGGCGGATGGTGACGCGACGGTTCTCTCGCTCACCGGCTTCGGTGCGGATCTTGAGGTAGCGTTCGCCATAGCCCTGGGTGGCCAGGTTTTCCGGCGGCACGCCGTAGAAGTCCGTCAGGATGCGGGCCACCGTAGCAGCACGCAGATCGGACAGGCGCAGGTTGGAAATGTCCGAACCCACGGCGTCGGTGTGACCTTCGATCAGGAAGGTCTCGCTCGGGTTGCGGGCCAGCAGGGCCAGCATGCCGTTGGCAACGCTGGACAGGCCGCCAACCTGGTCGCGGCCGATGGTGGCAGCGCCGGTGTCAAAGGTAAGTCCGCCGACTTCGAGCTTGCGCACGCTGTCACGAACGCGGGACGACCGCTTGACCTCGTCGATCGAGTATAGGCGAGCAACGTTTTCGACCGGTGGCTGGCTGAAGAAGATTTCCACTTCTTCATCGTCGGCGAAAGCGGCGTCCAGCACATAGTCGCGAGCTGGGATGTTGAGGCGCAGTGGCGGCAGGTCCTGACCCGGGTCGCGCCAGGCGATCAGGTCGCTATCATACTGGTCATCGAAGTAGGCGAGGACGTATTCACGGCCGGCAGGATCGATGCGCGAGCGACGGAGAATGTCGCCGTTGCGGTTGCGGACCGTAACGATCTGGGTGCCGTCCGGACGGGTGATGGTTTCACGCGTGCGGTCGTTGCTCAGGTTTTCGTAGAAGATCTCGTCTTCCTGGGCATTGTAGAAACGATCGGTGTCCTGGCCGATGGAATTGACCACCAACTGGGTGCCAATCTGCAGAATGACCTGCGTAATCACGTCACCTGCATTGACCTGCTGCACAGGGGCCTGCTCGATGATGGTCACATTATTTTGCTGACCAATGTTGTTCTGGGTATTGTTGGTAGAATTATCGATGTTCGTGATGTTGTTTACGTAGTTGTTCACGATAGTCTGATTGATCGTCGCTGCGTCGGTAGCAGTGACCTCTGTGCCGGGGTCTGCGGCGACAGAAACGACTGGCTCGGCCGCAAATGCTCGGGTCGCTTCGGACTGAGCGGAGGCATCGGATTCAGGTGGAGCGACCGGTTGAACTTCTTCCACCGCCGCACCCATCCGGGCTTCGGCGGCGGGGTCCGCATCGAAATCTTTGGCGCTGTCGAGCACTGGAGCGATCTGCTCCTGAGTGATGCCCTCGGGCAGGTTTTCGATGACTTCGGTCTGTTCGGCCGGCAGGGTAGCCGGATCGACAGGAGCTGCTGCGGCAGGATCGACTGGCGCGGTTGCGGCTGGATCTGCCGGTGCGACAGGGGTCGCCGGAACTGCAGGCTCGGCAACAGGAGCCGCTGGGGCGCCTGGAAGAGCCGGGACAGCAGGCAGGCTGAGGCCATACTGTGCCAAGCATGTATTGGTGTCAGGGAAGCCGCCCTGAACGCAGAGCGCGTCGATCTCGGCCTGGGCCGCAGATAGCTGGGCCTGCGCAGCAGCGGGGTCACCACCAGCCATCATGTCGGCGATCGCGGTGTTGTAGATGTCGATCTGGGCCCGTACGTCAGCCGAGACATCGACAGAAGCAGGGGCTACAACGGCAGGTGCGGGTTCCACCGCCGGTGCAGCCTCGACTGGGGCGGCGGCAGCTGCTGCGGCGGCTTCTGCATCGGCTTGAGCCTTAGCCTCGGCGGCAGCTTGGGCATTGGCATCTTCAGTAGCCTTTGCCTCAGCGGCGGCGCGTGCGGTCGCTGCTTGTGCGTCGGCTGCTTCAGCATCAGCGGCGGCCTTTGCCTCAGCGTCTGCAGTGGCCTGTGCGTCCGCGTCAGCCTGTACTTTCGCCGCCTCAGCATCAGCGGCGGCCTGAGCATCGGCAGCGGCCTGAACTTCAGCCGCTGCTGCGGCCTCAGCGGCCGCATCAACCTGAGGATCTACGGGGGCCGGCACAGCTTCGGGGGCAGGTGCGGAAATGGCAGCGATACATTCGTCGATGCTGGCGTAGCCGGCGACGATGCAAAGTTCGGTTAGGGGAGCGCTTGCAGCCTCGATGGCTGCGGCGTCACCGGATGCCTGAGCGGCAGCATAGGCCTGATAGGCCGCAACCAGATCGCCATCTTGGGCGCGTACGGTTATCGGCAGCAGGGCCATGAAACCGATACTCGTACCGGTCAGAAGCCAATTTCTACGGCGCATTGTTATTTTCCTTTTAGGTCGGTTGACACTTGAGCCAAGCATCGCGGCGCCAGTCTGAACGGAGACTGAATGAATTTTGAACGTCGATGTTCGATGCCTTCTCCCCGCAATGGCCGAAACGCCTGGAGTCTGTGTTGGTTCCTCCGATCCAGGCGCGACACGTGGCGGTTTGATCGTGGCGCCAATGGGGCAAACTGGACGGATCAGCAAGTCGCTGCGCTGGTTCGGCAGGGGCGATCATGGTAGGTCGGGGGCATGCAACAAGCCATCGAGACGCTGACCATTCCGACGCAAGGGCAGGGGTTCTATGAATTCACCCGCGCAGTACGCCATTTCGTTTCTACAGCGGATATAGCGACGGGGTTGGTGACGGCCTTCGTGCGCCACACCTCATGCTCGCTGCTGATCCAGGAAAACGCCGACGTGGATGTGCAGACCGATCTCGACGGCTTCTTCAAGCGGCTGGTGCCTGAGGGCCTGGACTGGCTGGTACACACAACCGAAGGGCCCGACGACATGCCGGCCCATATCAAGGCGGCGTTGACACAAACTTCCATCGGCATTCCCATCATGGATGGTGAACCAGTGTTCGGCACCTGGCAGGGCATCTATCTTTTCGAGCACCGCAGTCAGCCGCATCGGCGCGAGGTGGTGCTGCATATATTTGGAGACCGTTGATGGATTGGGCGACACTGCTGGGATACTGGCCGTTTGTGTTGGGGCTGATGGTAACCGGCGTGGTGTCGGGCGTTGCCGCTGGTCTGCTAGGCATTGGTGGTGGCGCCATTATCGTGCCGGCGCTGAGCACAGCCTTGCTTTGGCTGGGTTATGACAGCGACGTGGTGCAGCACGTGGCCGTCGGTACGTCGCTGTCCATCATCATCCCGACCGGGTTTATGAGCGCGCGGGCACATTACAAGCGCGGCTCGCTCGATGTCCGGGTGCTCAAACTGTGGACGCCCTTCATTGTGGCCGGGACGTTCATGGGCGGGCTGATGGCCGGGCTGTTTTCGGGCGATGTATTGCGCATCGTCTTCGCCGTGATGGCCTTCGTGATCGCGGCCAATATCGTGTTCGGGTTCCAGACCAAGCTGATGGGGCATCTGAATGGCTCGTCGCTGACGCATCGAATTTCGGCGACGGTCGTCGGCTATATCTCATCGCTGATGGGGATTGGCGGCGGTTCGCTTACCGTGCCGACGCTGGTGGCCTTCGGCGCGACCATGCATTCAGCTGTGGGCACTTCGGCGGCCGTAGGTGTGGCTATCGCCATTTCCGGCACGCTGGGTTTCCTGATCTCGGGCTGGGGCGTGGCGGGCCTGCCGCCGCTGAGCCTCGGTTATATCAACTTGGTAGCGCTGGTACTGGTGGCGGTACTTGCCGCGGTGTTTGCGCCGCTTGGAGCGGCTCTCGCGCACAAGCTGGATCAGAAGACGCTGAAGTATGTGTTCGCCGTGTTTCTCGTGGCAGTGGGGCTGAACATGCTGTGGAAGGTGTTGTTCGGGTAGGCCGCCAAAACAAAAAGCCCCCGCTGGTGCGAGGGCCTTTGTGTTCGGTTGGTGGGGACGGGTGACTACGGTTTACCGTCCGTCCCCACCGCCCAAGCCCCCTTAAAAAAAGGGGTATGGGTATTATTTCTTGTCGGTATCCAGTTCCCACTGAACGTTGACGTTGATGGCGAAAGCCAACTCGCCGCCTTCTACCGGAACAGCGGCTTCGGCTTCGGCGCGCATCGAATACATGGCGACCGGCTGGGGGGAATTGAAGGACTGGCTTTCAGAAATCGAGTTGATTTCGTCCAGCGTGCCTCCGGCAGCGGTGGCATAGAGCTCGGCCTTGGCGCGGGCATCGGCAAAGGCGGCCTTGCGGGCCTCATCGTAAAGCGCGGACGGATCGGCCACCGAGAAGGTTACGCCATTGACAGTATTGGCGCCGATGGTCACGGACTTGTCGAGGATGGAGCCGAGCGTATCGAGCGCGCGAACCGTGACGGTTACGGTGTTGGCAACCTGGTAGCCGGCGATCTTGGGCGGCAGCGAATAGCCATTGGCATCGCGTTCTTCAGTGTAGACATAGTTGGGATTGACCGAGAATCCCGAGGTCTGAATATCGCGGGCTTCGATGCCGAAGGCCTTCAGCTGGGCGATCAGTTCGGCCATGGCGGCGGAGTTGGCGTCGAGCGCCTCACGGGCGGTAGCGCCCTGCGTGGTGACGCCGGAATTGATCTGCGCCACATCCGGAGCGGCCATGACTTCACCTCGGCCTTCGATGGTGATCGAGCCCGCATACGCAGGCACGACAAGGGTGGCGAGTAAGGCAAATGGGACGGCGGCTGCAAAGCGACGCATGAGATGCTCCTAAGTTTGTGGGGGACTAATCCCCATCCAATGCGTCAGTAATGCGGCGCGGATGAACTGGAGTTGAACGGGGCTGTGGACATCGGTTCCTCAACAAAAGTATGACTTTTGAGGGTTGCACTGCGGGGTGCCAGTGCGGTACTCACTGCCCAAGGAAATGAGGGGCGGACCATGGGCGACAGGCACTATCCAGACGGCACATTGCTAGGCCGCGCCCGAGTTCCGGGGTTTGATCATCCGCGCATCGTCACCGTTCGGAACAACGAACTGATCGATATTACCGCCGCTGGATTTGCGCTGGTGCGCGACATTGCCGAGAGCGGCCGAGCCGCCGAGCATGTGCGGACAGCGCCGGGCGTCGGCCTTGGCAATGTCGATGCCGTGCTGGCCAATTCCGTCGCTGCCGACCACGACCCTGCCAAGCCAAGCCTGCTGTCGCCCATCGACCTGCAGGCGATCAAGGCATCGGGCGTGACCTTTGTGGTGTCGCTGCTGGAGCGGGTTATCGAAGAGCAAGCCCGTGGCGATAAGGCACGAGCCGATGCGTTGCGCGGCGAAATCCTTGAGCTGATCGGCATGGACCTGAGCGAGTTGGTGCCAGGCTCAGAGACCGCCATGAAGGTCAAAGAAGCGCTGATCGCCAAGGGCGTGTGGAGCCAGTATCTGGAAGTCGGGATCGGCCCGGATGCGGAAATTTTCACCAAGGGCCAGCCGATGAGCTCGGTTGGTTATGGCGCCGAAGTTGGCCTGCACCCGATTTCGAGCTGGAACAATCCCGAGCCGGAAGTGGCGCTTCTGGTGACCAGTACGGGCGAGATCATCGGCGCGACACTGGGCAATGACGTCAACTTGCGCGACGTCGAGGGCCGCTCGGCGCTGCTGCTGGGCAAGGCCAAGGACAACAATGCCTCGGCCTCGCTCGGGCCATTCATCCGGCTGTTCGATGGCGATTTCACGCTGGAAACCGTCAAGCAATCCGAGATCGCTTTACGCGTTGAAGGACAGGATGGCTTCGTGCTCGAGGGACATTCCTCGATGAACCAGATTTCGCGGACCCCAGAATCGCTGGTGGCGGCGACGGTCGGTGGGCATCACCAGTACCCCGATGGTCTAGTGCTGTATCTCGGCACCATGTTTGCGCCCGTGAAAGACCGCGACGGCGTGGGCAAGGGCTTTACGCACAAGCTCGGCGACGTGGTCTCGATATCGACATTCGAACTGGGCACACTATCTAACAGTGTGAACCTCTCTACCAAATGTCCGCCCTGGATCTACGGCGCCAGCCACCTGCTGCGTGACCTGGCCAAGGCAAGTTTACTTTAAGTTCCCATTCGAAAGGCATTCCAACATGGCTGAACTGCACAAGAACCTCATCAACGGGGAATGGGTGGGCTCGGATGGTATCGAGAATATCAACCCGTCCAACACGGCAGAAGTCGTGGGCGTTTATGCCCGCGCCAGCGCCGAAGAAACCAAGCAGGCTATCGCCGCTGCCAAGGCCGCTTTCCCGGCATGGTCGCGGTCGGGCATTCTTGAACGCCACGCTATCCTCAGCAAGACCAGCCAGGAAATCCTGGCGCGCAAGGCTGAGCTGGGCGAACTGCTGAGCCGCGAAGAAGGCAAGACGCTGCCTGAAGGCATTGGCGAGGTGACCCGCGCGGCGCAGATTTTCGACTTCTTTGCTGGTGAAGTGCTGCGTCTTGCTGGCGAAGTGCTGCCGTCGGTTCGTCCTGGCGTCGGCGTAGAAATCACCCGCGAGCCAATCGGGGTGATTGGCATTATCACGCCGTGGAATTTCCCGATCGCCATCCCGACCTGGAAGTTGGCGCCTGCCTTGGCCTATGGCAACACCGTCGTGATCAAGCCGGCTGATCTGGTGCCGGGTTCGACTTGGGCGATTGTCGATATTCTCGTGCGCAACGGTCTGCCGAAGGGCGTGCTCAACCTCGTGATGGGCAAGGGTTCGGTCGTTGGCCAGACCATGCTTGAGAGCAAGGACGTCAACGCCATCTCGTTCACCGGCTCGGTTGGTACCGGCAAGCGCGTCGCTGCAGCCTCGATCGAAGTCGGTCGCAAATTCCAACTCGAAATGGGCGGCAAGAACCCGACCGTCGTGCTGGATGACGCGGACCTCAAGATTGCGGTCGAGTCCGTTGCGCAGTCCGCCTTCTTCTCGACCGGCCAGCGCTGCACGGCGTCGTCGCGCGTCATCGTGACCGAGGGTATCCACGACAAGTTCGTCGAGGCTTTGGCTGAGCGGACACGCAATCTGCGTGTTGGCGATGCGATGGACAAGAATACGGAAATCGGGCCGGTGGTCGATCCGAGCCAGCTTAAGCAGGACACCGACTATATCGCCATCGGCAAGGCCGAAGGCGCCAAGATCGCGGCCGGTGGCGAACTGGTGAAGGGCGCAAACGAAGGCTACTTCCTGCAGCCAACGCTGTTCACCGAAGCGACCAACCAGATGCGTATTTCGCGTGAGGAAATCTTTGGGCCGGTGGCTTCGGTCATCCGGGTCAAGGATTACGAGGAAGCACTGTTCACGGCCAATGATACCGAGTTCGGCCTGTCGGCTGGCATCGTCACCACCTCGCTCAAGTATGCGACGCACTTCAAGCGCAATGTCGAAGCTGGCATGGTGATGGTCAACGTACCGACCGCAGGCGTGGATTTCCATGTGCCGTTCGGTGGTCGCAAGGGCTCGAGCTATGGCTCGCGGGAACAGGGCAAGTATGCGGCAGAGTTCTTCACGGTTGTAAAAACTGCCTATACCGCAGCTGGTTAGTTCGGACTGATCGAATATGGCAGCGGCGCTTGGACCTGATCCGAGCGCCGCTGCTTTTTTGTGCCGCGATGAGAGTGGCCCTCGGGTCAAGCCCGAGGGAGAAAGGGTAGGGGTGGTCTGTTGCCCTAACGACGTTTCTGGGTCAGGGCCATGCCGGCGAGGATCAGCACGACGCCGAGGGCGCTGGCCCATAGGGTGAGTGGGGCGCCTCGAGCCAAGTCGAGTGCGACGCCCGAGACCATCTGGCCGCCGATGACCAAGAGAGCCGTGTTGACGGCACCGATGCGGGCGATGAGCCAGCTTCCAGAGGCGACGAAGATGACGCCGACGGGGCCGCCCAGATAGGCCCACCAAGGCGTGCTGGATGCGCCGGGCAGCAGCAGGTTGCCGAGGATAAGTCCGAGGATAGTCAGGAAGACGAAGCCGATGGCGTGGTTGAAGAACGACGCTATGAGCGGGCTGGTCGACAGGGCCAGCCGGCCATTGAGCTGGCGGCTGAGGCCGACGAGAATGCCCGCCGTGAGGGCATAAGTTATGAAGAGCGTCATGCCGAGGCTCCTACGCCGAACAGAATGATGAGCAGGCTGCCGACGACCATCAGGGCCACGGCCCCGGCATCACGCAGGCCGAGACGGCGTTTTGGAAGGCCGAAGAAACCCCATTGGTCGGCGGCGAGACTGAACACCACCTGACCGGCAAGGCCGAGCGCCAATGTACCGGCGAGGGCGAGCGGGGTATTGACCGTAGTGGAGGTCAGCATGACGGTGGCTGCGCCGGAGACGCCGCCGAGATAGGCCCAGAGCGGGGCCTTGGCGCGGGTTTCACCTGTTGCGGGGCGGCGGCGCCACAGGACGGCGAGGAAGATGATCGCCGCGACCGTGCCGGTGCCGTGGGCGAGCCAGGATGAGAACAGCGCTCCGCCATGGCTGCCCGCCTCGCCGTTGAGGAACACCATCATGGTAAGCAGACCGCCGCTGCCGAAGGCGGCGAGTAGATGCAGCGGATTGGGCTGCGGCGCGTCAGGACTGGACATGCGGATAGATCCGATTCGTCAGGTAGACGCGAAGGTTAGCACGTCGTCGCGAGCTGTCGCGGCCTTGGCAATGAGGCTGCAGAGCTTGAATATGCCGACCTCGATCTGGGCTTCGTCGCACAGCGAAAAGCTGAGGCGCATGGTGTTGCGGCCCGAGCCATCGGCATGGAAGGCGGCGCCGGGAACGAAGGCGATATCCTGCCTAAGGGCCTGTGGCAGCAGGAGATCTGCGTCGATGTGGTCGGGTAGTTCGAGCCAGATGAACATGCCGCCTTCTGGTTTTGTCCACTTGAGGCCGGGCGGGGCGTAGCGAGCGAGGGCCGCAAGCATGGCGTCGCGGCGGGCCTTGTAGACCACGCGGGTGCGGGCGACCTGGGCATCATAGCAGGCGGCCGCAACGTGGTGCATGACCATCTGGTTGGTGGTGGCGGTGTGCAGATCGGCGCCCTGCTTGAGGAGCGTCAGCTTGCGGATCAGTGCCGTCGGGCCGCAGACCCAGCCGATGCGCATGCCGGGGGAGAGGGTCTTGGAGAAGGTGCCGCAATAGAGCGTACGGGTGCTCTCGATGGAGCCTGCGAGGCGGGCATCCAAGCTGGCAATGGCGGGGATATCTTCGCCGTCATAGCGCAGGGCCGAATACGCAGCGTCTTCGACGATGACGGCGTTGAGAGCCTTGGCTTGGTCGAGCGCTTGGTGGCGGGCGGTTTTGCTCATGGTGCGGCCATCGGGGTTGGCGAAGTCGGGGACCAGATAGACCAAGCGTGGGGCTGCGGGCCCGGTGAGCTGGGGTGCGTCGAGCGAGGAGAAGCACGGCTCGTAGGCGGAAAAGCTTTGCAGCGCGCCGAGGTAGGTGGGGCTGGCAGTGACGACGCCGCTTTCGGGGTCGAGCAGCAGCTTGCCGATCAGGTCGAGGCCCTGCTGGGAGCCGCTGGTGATCAGGATATTGTCGGGCGTGGCGGGGACGCCGAGCGTGTTCATATGCGCGGCAAGCCATTGGCGCAGCGGCAAATATCCCTCGGTGGTTGAATATTGCAGCGCCTCGCGGGCGATGGACGGGCCGCCGAATACATGGCGCCAGGCGTGCTGGAACAGCGCCACAGGGAACAGCGCCGGATCGGGAATGCCGCCGGCAAACGAGATCATCGAGCGGTGGCCGATTAGCTTGAGCAGTTCACGGATTTCCGACGCCTTGAAGGCTTTGGCGCGGGACGAGAGACGAAATTCCAGTGGCGTCATTTGTATCACCATAAAATGATATGAATGATACAAACACTGAAGCATTGTTATGTCAATAACATTGACCTTTTTTGTGAAGCGTGCGAGCAAAAGGGTGCCGGCTATCTCCGTTGTGACGATGAAGGCTGAGGTTTTGGGTCTTTTGGCCCGGAAGTTGGGTTTGTGGGAGCCATCATAGCGTGACGGTGTGTCTGGGGGATAAGCAATGAGCTTTGTGAGTGAGTATCCGGTGGCGGCGTCTGAGGTGGCGGTGGAGCATTTTGGGCGGCGGTTGACGCTGGAGACGGATTGCGCGGATGTAGCGGCGTGCCTGGCTTCGGGCGATGTGGATTTTGTGCTGCTGCATGTGGTGGGATCGCCGGAGGCCTATGCAAAGCGGCATGTGCCAGGCGCCCTGCACCTGCCGCACCGGCTGATTACTGAGCAGCGGATGGCCGAGTGGCCGGCGGAGACGCTGTTCGTGGTGTGTTGCGCCGGGCCGCATTGCAATGGAGCCGATCAGGCGGCGCTAAAGCTGGCGAGGCTGGGGCGCAAGGTGAAGCTGATGATCGGCGGCATTACCGGTTGGGCCGACGAGGGCCTGGCCTTCGAAACGGGTGTTAACGCGGTGTCACCTGATCGCAGCATTGGCTAGCGAAGTGGGCGCTTCGTGCTAACCGATGCATAGCGTATCTGTAGCACGTGCGTTGCGTGGACAAATCGGGCTCGACAGAGATAGTATCGGGCCAATGACTGATACAATATCCGAAATTACAGATACAATCTTGACTTTGGCCGATAGCGGGCTGCCGCTGCATGAACGCGTGGCGCAGGCGGTGGAAACGGCAATCGCTTCGGGGCGCTATCGGGCGGGCGAGCGCCTGCCGACGCATCGGCAACTGGCGCAGCAACTTTCGGTGTCGATCGGCAGCGTGACGCGGGCGATCGATGCGCTCAGCTCCCGCGGTGTGGTGCGCGGCGAAACCGGGCGCGGGACCTTCGTGCTGGCGCAGGCCGGGGGCGAGGCGGACGACGGGATCGTGGATCTTTCGACCAATGCGCCGCCGCCGGTCATTGCGCCGCACCGGATGACGGAGGCCAGCGAGTTGGCCAACCGGAATGCACTGGCGCTGGCGAATGGTGGCTATATCGACCTGAGCGGGACGGACCGGCAGCGTGGGGTTGTCGCCGGCTGGCTGACGGCCACCCGGACCCCGCTGGGGACGGATGAGATTTTGCTGTGCAATGGCGCGCAGCAGGGGCTGCATCTGGCGTTTGCCGCATTGCGCGAGCGCTCGACGATCATCCTCACCGAGAGCGCGACCTTTCCTGGGGCGATTGCCGCGGCGGCAAACCTGGGCATGACCATGATACCAGTGACACATGACGGGGAGGGGATGGAGCCCGCGGCGCTGGATGCGGCGCTTGCCAACACCGGCGCGAAAACCTTGTATCTGACCCCGGTAGCGCAGAACCCGCTGGGCTTCGAGACCGGGCCGGAGCGGCGGCGGGCGATTGCGGCGCTGGTCGAACGGCACGATGCGATGATTGTCGAGGACGATATCTATGGGTTTTACGCGGCCAAGGGCACGCTGACCTTTCGGCAGCTAATGCCGGAGCGGGTGGTCTATATCTCAAGCCTGTCCAAGAGCCTGACGCCATTGATCCGCCTCGGTGTGATCGCGCCGCCGGCCCGGTTGATGGGCACTATTCGCAAGCGGATGCGGGCTGAAGGCTGGGGGCTGCCGCCCTATGTGGCGGAGCTGGGCGCGGCAATGATCGAGACCGGGCTGGCCGATGAGGCCGTGGTGGCTTTGCGGGCTGAAGCCCTGGCGCGGCTCGAGCTGACGCGGTCGATCCTCGGGATTGGCGCCGTGCCGATGCCGGGCGGGACGCCGCATCTATTTTTGCCGATGGCGCCGATCAAGGCCGAGCAGTTTGCCCGGCGCGCCAGCGAAGCGGGGGTGCGGCTGACGCCGCCGTCGGCCGGGCAGGTGGGCGAGGCGCCTGTGGCGGGGCTACGAATTTGCATCATGGCCCCACGCAGCCGTGCAACGCTGGAGCGAGCGCTGCGGATATTGGCGGGGATATTTGAGAGTGAGGAAGAGGTGGCGGTTTAGACGCTTAGTCCGTGCGGCTCTGCCGGAAGGCGCGTGCCTGGAACTGTCACCCGGCAATTGCGTTAGCGTTTATCGAACCTGGAGGAACACGATGAAGAAATTTGCCCCTATTGCGCTTGTCGTTATCAGCGCCCTTTCGATGACCGCCTGCACGACGACACAGCGGACGGTTTCAGGCGCGGCTATCGGTGGCGCAGGTGGCGCCTTGGTCGGCGGTGCTGTTGGCGGCTATGGTGGCGCCATCGTGGGCGGTGCCGGTGGCGCTGCGGCGGGTGCGCTGCTGGCTAACAACACGCGCTGATTGAAGTCGGATTGGCTCGGTGCCCCCCGCGATGTGATCGTCGGGGGCATTTTTTTGCCTGCTCTTTGGGGCGTCTGGATCGGGACTAAATGTCCCCCTCCCTGGCCCTCCCAGCAAGGGGGAGGGTGTCGACTGAGGTTTTGAGCAATCAAGCATAAGTGCTGGCCGTGGTCGTTATGGTTTGGCGCTCATAGCACTGTTCGCGGAACCGAAATCCTCTTGCTCCCTTGCATCACCGGTGGGCCGGTCCTAGACAGACCGTAAAGCGAAAGGGTGTGTGATGAGCGAGCGGCCGTCGGTGTTGGCGCCATTCCGGCATGAGACGTTTCGGCTGTTGTGGCTGGCGACGCTGGTGTCGAACCTCGGTGGGCTGGTGCAGTCGGTGGGTGCCGGCTGGATGATGACCACGCTGACGAGTTCGCACAATATGATCGCGCTGGTGCAGGCCTCGACGACGCTGCCGATCATGGTGTTTTCGATTGCGGCCGGGGCGTTGGCGGATAATTTCGACCGGCGCACGGTGATGCTCATCGCGCAGCTTGGGATGATGGCGGTGTCAATCGCGCTGGCGGTGTTGGGGCTAATGGGACTGCTCAATCCGTGGCTGCTGCTGACTTTTACCTTCCTGATCGGCTGCGGCACGGCGCTGTTCAATCCGTCGTGGCAGGCGTCGATGGGCGATATTGTGCCGCGCAGTGACCTGCCGGGCGCTATCACGCTCAATGCCATGGGCTTCAACATGATGCGCAGCGTCGGGCCGGCGGTGGGCGGGTTGATCGTGGCGCTCGCGGGGGCGGCGGCGGCCTTTGCGGTGAATGCGATTTCCTATGTGCCGCTGATTGTGGCGCTGAGCCGCTGGAAGCCCGAGCGGGTGCCGGCGCGGTTGCCGCGCGAGAATTTCGGCAGCGCGATGTGGGCGGGCATTCGCTATGTGTCGCTTTCGCCTAACCTTACGACGGTGCTGTTTCGCGGCTTCCTGTTCGGCTTTTCGGCGACGGCTATCCTGGCGCTGTTGCCGTCGGTGGCGGCGGATTATGTGGGCGGCGGGGCGCTGGCCTATGGCACCCTGCTGGGCTGCTTCGGGCTCGGCGCGATTGGCGGGGCGTTCCTCAATGGTCGCATTCGCGAGCGGTTCAGCAATGAAGTGATCGTGCGGCTGGCCTGTGTTGGCTTTGCGCTGAGCAGCGTGGCGCTGGGCTACAGCCGCGATCCGCTGCTGAGCCATGTTGCGCTGATCCCGGCAGGCGCCTGCTGGGTGCTGGCGCTATCTCTGTTCAACGTGTCGATCCAGCTATCTTCACCCCGCTGGGTAGTGGGGCGGGCGCTATCGCTGTACCAGACAGCGACGTTTGGCGGCATGGCGGCGGGTAGCTGGATCTGGGGCCTCTCGGCAGATGCGATCGGACCGGACATGGCGTTGGCACTGGCCGGGGCGACGATGCTGCTGTGTGCGCTGGTGGGGTTCCGGCTGCCGCTGCCGCAGTTCAATGCGCTCGATCTAAACCCGCTCAACACGTTCAACGAGCCGGTGCTGAAGCTGGACCTGCGGCCACGCAGCGGGCCGATCATGGTGATGGTGGATTATCAGATCGCGCAGGAGGACATCCCGCGGTTCCTCGCGCTGATGGCGGACCGGCGACATATCCGCATTCGCGACGGGGCGCGGCAGTGGGGCCTGCTGCGGGATCTGGAGCATCCGGAGATTTGGACCGAGACCTATCATGTGCCGACGTGGATCGATTATGTGCGGCATAATCTGAGGCGGACCAAGGCGGATGCGGAGAATATCGAGCTGCTGCGGGGGTTGCATCGGGGGGCGGACGTGCCGGCGGTAAGGCGGTTTATCGAGCGACAAACGGTGCCGCTGAGCGATGATACGCCGTTGAGGGAAGTGCCTGAGGTCTAGCCGACCGATCGGAATTCAGCTGGTGCTGGCCAGGAAATGCCAGTTTCCTGCGCTTCCGGTCCTCACGTACAGAACGTACGCTCCAGTCCGGTTCTCGGAAGCCGGCATTTTCGGCTCAGCCTGAGCTGAATCTCGACTGGTCCCGGAGTGTCTGGTGAGGAAGAAGGAAGAATACCCCCACCTAGCCTCCCCCTGAAAAGGGGGAGGGACTTTATCGAGTTTGCCCTCGATAAAGCTAAACTCACCGGCCGGATTTCTTCTCCTTCTCAGGGTATGCTTGCTGGGGCGGGCTGTGCAAAGCTCGCGGCGGAGGGAGATCGGACTATGGCGCTGAAGCGGATGGATAATGTTGGTATTGTTGTTGAGGACCTGGGGGTGACAATCGAGTTCTTTCGGGAGCTTGGGATGGAGCTTGAGGGGCGGGCGATGGTCGAGGGGGAATGGGCCGGTCGGGTTACCGGGCTTGGCGATCAGCGGGTGGAGATTGCCATGATGCGGACGCCGGACGGGCATAGCCGGATCGAGTTTTCCCGCTTCATTGCGCCGGCAGTCGTCGCGGATCACCGCAGGGCACCGGTCAACGCGCTGGGCTATCTTCGTGTCATGTTCACGGTGGACGACATCGACGACACGCTGGATAGGCTCCGCGCGCGTGGCGCGGAGCTTGTGGGTGAGGTGGTGCAGTATCAGGACAGCTATCGGCTTTGCTATATTCGCGGGCCTGAAGGGCTGCTTATCGGACTGGCTCAGGAACTTGGCTGACAAGCAGCGTCTTCAGGCGACTTGGGCGAAGCGTTCGTCGAAGGCGTAGCCGGCGCCGCGGACGGTGCGGATCGGGTCGCTTTCGCGGCCGCGGTTGATGGCGCGACGGAGGCGGCCGATGTGGACGTCGACGGTGCGCTCGTCGACATAGACGTCATTGCCCCAGACGCCATCGAGCAGTTGTTCGCGCGAATAGACGCGGCCGGGGTGGCGCATCAGGTATTCAAGCAGGCGATATTCGGTGGGGCCGAGATGCACGTCGCGGGCGGCGCGGCGGACGCGGTGGGTGGTGCGGTCTAGCTCGAGATCGCCGACCTTGAGGGCGGCGGTGACGAGGTTCGGATTGGCGCGGCGCAGCAGGGCGTGAATGCGGGCGATCAGTTCGGGCACCGAGAAGGGCTTGACCACATAGTCGTCGGCACCGGTGGCAAGACCACGAACTCGCTCTTCTTCTTCGCCTCGGGCGGTGAGCATGATGATCGGGACGCGGGCGGTTTCCTCGCGAGCGCGCAGGCGGCGGCACAGTTCGATGCCCGAAATCTCGGGCAGCATCCAGTCGAGCAGGATCAGGTCGGGCAGCTTGTCCTGGATGGCATGCTGGGCTTCGTCGCCGGTCTCTGCTGTGACGACGCGGAAGCCCTCGGCTTCGAGATTGTAGCGCAGCAGGATGGCGATATCGCCTTCGTCTTCAACGACGAGAATGGTCGCGGGCATGGGGGAGCTCCCATTAGGCCGGCTCGCCGGCGTTCGGATTGTAACTCCCTCCCTTGAGGGAAGGGCTGGGGAGGGGGTGGTTTAGTGGGTCACTGATGGACCCCCTCCCCTTAAGGGGAGGGGAGGGAAGGAACCGTTGGTTCCTCAGATCTTGATCTGGGTGCGGAGCAGGTCCTGGTCGTCGCTGGTGAGCTGCTTGCCGGTCTGCAGGTAGTAGGCGCGTTCGGCGATGTTGGTCGCGTGGTCGCCGATGCGTTCGAGGCTCTTGGCGCAGAACAGCAGGTGAGTGCAGGCGGTAATGTTGCGCGGATCTTCCATCATGTAGGTGAGGAGTTCGCGGAACAGCGAGGTGTGCATGGCATCGACTTCGTCGTCGCGATTGCAGACTTCGATGGCGGCAGCGGCATCGCGGTTAGAATAGGCGTCGAGCGCGTCCTTGATCTGGCGCAGCACCAAGGCAGTCATGTTCTTGACGCCATTGTAGAAGGTGGGCTGCAGCGTCATGCCTTCGAGCTTGAGCGACCGGCGGGCCAGTTGCTTGGCCATATCGCCGACGCGCTCCAGATCGGATGCGACGTGGATGGCGGTTACGATGGCGCGAAGATCGCTGGCCATTGGCTGGCGGCGGGCGATCATCGAGACAGCCATGTCGTCGATGCGGCGCTGCATGTCGTCGATGCGCTGGTCGGCTATGATGGTGACGTCGGCCAGCTCGCGATCGAGCTTGAGCAGCGACTTGGTGCCATTCTCGATGGCGACCTCGACCTGGCCGCCCATTTCGGCGATGGCCTGGGCGAGGGCGACGAGTTCGTCATTGTAGGACGAGACGATATGTTCGGTAGCCATTGCGTAAATCCTCTTGTCCTCTTTGTCGCGAAATCGAACCGCAAAACCGGAAGACCACTTTTGCTGATGACGCTCCGGACTTAACCGATGCGGCCCATGATGTAATCCTGGGTCTGCTTGTTGACCGGGTTGGTGAAGATGTCTTCGGTGACACCTTCTTCGATCAGATTGCCCAGGTGGAAGAAGGCCGTCTTCTGGGAGACGCGGGCGGCCTGCTGCATCGAGTGGGTCACGATGACGATGGTGTAGTTCTCGCGCAATTCGTCGATCAGCTCTTCGATGATGGCAGTGGCAATCGGGTCGAGAGCCGAGCAAGGCTCATCCATCAAGATAACTTCAGGGCCGACGGCGATGGCGCGGGCAATGCAGAGACGCTGCTGCTGGCCGCCGGAAAGCCCGGTGCCTGGCTCGTTGAGGCGATCCTTGACCTCTTCGAACAGGCCAGCCTTGCGGAGCGAGGAAACGACGATCTCGTCGAGATCGGTCTTGTTGCGTGCCAGGCCGTGGATTTTCGGGCCATAGGCGACGTTTTCATAGATCGACTTGGGGAACGGATTTGGCTTTTGGAACACCATGCCGATGCGGGCACGCAGTTCGACCACGTCGAGGGCAGGATCATAGATGTCCTCGCCGTCAAGCTTGATCGTGCCGCCGACCTTGGCGCCCTCGATGGTGTCGTTCATGCGGTTGATGCAACGCAGGAACGTCGACTTGCCGCAACCCGAAGGTCCGATAAAGGAGGTCACGGCGCGATCCGGAATCTGGATCGAGATGCCATGCAGGGCCTGCTTCTGGCCATAGTGGACGGTAACGTCCTTGGCGGTCAGGCGGATCGGACGTTCGAGAAGATCGGTCGGGTTCATTGTGGAATTCACTGATTGCTGAGTCATCTTAACCTTGCCGGCGACCATATCCATTTGACGTGTCCTTTTTCTAGCTATGCGCGCTTTTCGAGGCGCGAGCGCAGGTAGATGGCGACGCCGTTGAGGCAGATCATCACGGCGAGAAGGACCATGATGGCGGCGGCGGTGCGGGGTTCAAAGAAGTTGCGGTTTTCATTGCCCTGCCAGAGATAAATCTGGACGGGGAGAGCGGTAGCCTGATCGAACGGGCTGGTAGGAACCTGGGCGACGAAGGCTTTCATGCCGATGAGCAGGAGCGGAGCGGTTTCGCCCAGAGCGTGGGCGATACCGAGGATGGTAGCGGTAAGGATCGAGGGGAAGGTGACCGGCAGCACATGGTGGAACACCATCTGCGTCTTGGATGCACCCATGCCGAGCGCCGCCTGGCGCAGGGACGGGGAGACGCCAAGCAGAGCACCGCGGGTGGCGATGATGATGGTGGGCAGCGTCATCAGCGTCAGCACCAGGCCACCAACGATAGGGGCCGAGATAGGCAGGTGCATGTAGTTGATGAAGGCAGCCGCGCCGAGCAGACCGAAAACGATGGAGGGCACGGCGGCGAGGTTGTTGATATTGACTTCGATGAAGTCGGTGAGCCGCGACTTCGGCGCGAATTCCTCAAGGTAGACGGCGGCGGCGACGCCGATTGGCACGGCAAGGGCGACCACGATCAGCATCATCCACAGGGTGCCGACAAAAGCACCGAGCAGGCCAGCAGAAGCGGGAGCGGCGCGGCTATCGACATTGGTAAAGATCGACCACGAGAAGCCGTTCGAGATGGTGCCGTTTTCGACCAGGGTGTCGATCAGGGTACGGGCAGGGGCTGCCAATTGCTGCTGGGCGTCGCCGAGCGAGCGGTCGATATTGCCCTTGATCCAGTTGGTGGCGTTGGCCGAGGCGAGAACATCGACATCGACGGTCTGGCCAAGCAGGGCCGGGTTTTCCACGAACAGCGCGCGGATGCGGTGACGTGCATCGGTCTCGGGAATGGTCAGCAACGTGCGGCTGTCGATATCGAGGCCGGCAGGCGCGGCGGCCCGCATAGCCTGCTCGACAATGGTGTTCCAGTTGAGCAGGGCGACTTCGCGCTGCCACCCGAGGTTGGCCGCGTTGTATTCGGCCTCGGAAGTGAAGTCGGCACGGGCCGGTGCAGGGCCGACCTCGATCACTGCGGGATCGAAGGTGACGGTCAGGTGCAGGTTTGACTGCGTGAAGGCCGGGATGCCCTTGCGGCCGATATCGATGAACAGCAGGGCAACGAATCCGAGTGCCATGACGATGGCGGCAAGACCAAGACCGCGGAAGATGGCCTCGCTCATGTGGCGGCGGCGAAGGCCGGCGCGAACGAGCTTGGTGCGTTCCAGGGAGGCTGCGTGGGTGTTGGAGAGAGTATCGGTCATGGCTATTCGTACTGCTCCCGGAAGCGGCGGACAATATAGAGGGCAACGACGTTGAGGCAGAGGGTGATGACGAAGAGCGTCAGGCCCAGGGCGAAGCCGACCAGCGATTGGGGACCGGCGAAATCGGTATCGCCGGTGAGCTGGTTGACAATGGAGACGGTGATGGTGGCGACGGGCTCGAACGGATTGCCGCGCAGGACCGGGCTGTTGCCGGCGGCCAGCACGACGATCATGGTTTCGCCGATGGCGCGGCTGACGGCCAGCAGGAAGGCGCCGACGATGCCGGGGAGGGCGGCGGGCAGCAGCACGTTACGAATGGTCTCGGACTTGGTGGCGCCAAGGCCATAGGCGCCGTCGCGCAGGGTGCGCGGCACCTGGTTAAGAATGTCATCGGAGAGCGAGGACACGAAGGGAATGATCATGATGCCCATGACCACGCCGGCGGTTAGCGCGCTGGTAGCGTTGATCGAGAGACCGACCAGGTTGCCAAGATCACGCAGGAAGGGCCCCACGGTGACCAGCGCGAAGAAGCCGAAGACGATTGTGGGAATGCCAGCAAGGATTTCGATCATCGGCTTGGCAACGGCGCGCAGGCGAGGATGGGCATACTGGCTGAGGTAGATGGCGGCCATCAGGCCGACCGGGACGGCCACCAGCATGGCAATGACGGTGATCATCAGCGTGCCGGTCAGCAGCGGCAGCAGGCCGTAGCTACCCCAATTGCCAGCGGTGCCGGCGTTGTTGGGGTTCCAGACCGTGCCGAAGAAGAAGTCCAGCGGGTTGATAAATGTGAAGAACTTATAGGCCTCGGTAACCAGCGAAGCGACGATGCCTACGGTGGTCAGGATGGCAACGGCAGAGCAGGCGAGCAGCGCGATATTGATGACGCGCTCGACCGCATTGCGGGCACGAAGGCGGGCCGTGACCCGGCTGCGGGCATAGATCAGGGCGGCGCCACCGGCAACGGCGGCCACCAGTAGCACGCCCACAAAGGTCAGCATCTGGAACGAGCGCAGGGCATCGCCAGCGGACTGCTCGAACGGCTGGATTTCGCCGGTCACGCCATAGCCGGAGGCCAGGGCATCGATGCGGGTGATGGTGCCATTAAGGCCGGTCTGGTCGAGGCCCAGCAGAATATCCTGCGGGATCTGGGAGACCGTGTAGCTGTGGGTCAGATCGCCACCGAACCAGGCCCAGAGGGCGAGGATCGCCAGGGCGGGCAGCATGGCCCAGATGGCGACGTAGGAGCCATGATATTGCGGGCGGGAGTGAACCTTGACGCCATCGGCGGTCACGAGATTGCGGCTGCGAGACCAGCCAGACTGGTAGGATACACCCAGCAGCACCAGAAGCAATGCGGCTACGATCAAGGCATTCATGGGACGCGCCCCCGCGGAGGAAAGAAGATGGGCCGCGCTTTTCAGCGCGGCCCGGGTCGATTTACTTAGCGCCGGCTTCGAAAGAAGCCAGAACTTCAGCGGTCTTGTCGGCTGCCTGAGGGATCAGGCCAGCGGCTTCGAGTGTGCCACCGGCACCTGAAGTCTGCTCGGACAGGAAGAACTGTACGTATTCTTCGATGCCGGGGACGACGCCGATGTGCTGGCCCTTGACGTAGAAGAACAGTGGGCGCGAGACGGGGTATTCACCGGCAGCAACGGTTTCAGCCGACGGCAGGATGCCGTTGACGGTAGCAACCTTGAGCGAGTCGGTGTTCTGCTCGTAGAACGACAGGCCGAACACGCCGACTGTCTCGGGGTTGCTGGTCAGGCGAGCCAGAGTCTCGGTGTAGTCGCCCGAGATCTCGATAACCACGTCCTGACGGAATGTGGTGGTGGCCGCTTTCTTCTCGTCGTCGGTCAGGCCTTCAGGAAGACCGGCTTCTTCAGCGCCAGCATCGACGACTTCGAGCTGGAACACTTCACGGGTGCCGTGATTGGTGCCGGGGATAGCGAGCGAGATGGCCTGGTCGGGGAGCGCAGCGTCGATCTCGGACCACTTGGTATAGGGATTGTCGACCAGAGCGCCATCAACCATGACCTGGGCGGCGATTGCCTTGTAAACCTGGATCGGGGTCAGTGCGAAGTCTGGGCCCGACGAGGACGAAGCAAACACGATGCCGTCGTAGCCGAACTGGACTTCACGAACGTCGGTCACGCCAGCGGCGGTGCAAGCCTCGAGTTCGCTGTCCTTGATCTTGCGCGAAGCGTTCGCGATGTCGATCGTGTTGTCGCCAACACCTTCACAGAACTGCTTCAGACCGCCGCCGGTGCCGCCCGAACCAACAACCGGAGTGTTGAATTCTGGGAAAGCAGCGCTGAACTCTTCAGCAACGATCGAAGCGAAAGGCAGCACGGTGGACGAGCCAGCGATCTGGATGGTGTCACGCGACTGGGCGAAAGCAGCGGTGGTGCCGAAGGCGGCGAGCGCGATTACGGCAGCACTGGCGTAGAGTGCGATCTTCATGGGGAGTTCCCTTTTTACGAATTCAGTTCAAACCTGGCCGGCCTTTGGGGCTGTTCTCGCCCCTGTCCTGCCTTTGACGAGGGGGACCATATGGGGGCCACGCGACAGTTTTATTGCTGTTTCATGACGCGTTTGTGACAAGTTAATGCATTGAAATGATTGAGCTGTTTGCGGAATAAACCGGCTCAAAGGGTCAATTATGACTCTGGAATGTGACATTCGGGCGGACTCGCACGGACTCCTGCTCAGGTCGCTGCAGGTGGGCAAAGGGCGGCTGCTACGAGCCCCAGCCGCGGAATCGATGCGCCAGGATCAAGCTTAGGCCGGGTTTATGACAGGCATGCATCGGTCCGGCAGAGGGCATCAGCGCAGCAGGGGGCGGACCTCGGCCTGGACCTTGCGCATCAGCGGCAGGAAATTGGCGATCATGTGCGAGGTGGAGGCGCGCGCCGACTGGGCACCGATATTGAGAGCGGCGACGGTCTGGCCCTGGGCATTGAACAGCGGCACCGCGATGGAACAGAGGCCGAGTTCAAGCTCCTCGTCGATCACTGCGAAACCCTGTGCGGCGACGACGGCAAGTTCGGTGATGAGCGAGGGCAGGTCGGCTTTGGTTTTTTCCGTATAGGCGATGCGGTCGGAGCGCTCGAGCACGTCGCGGGCGACAGCAGCGGGCATGGCGGCGAGCAGGATGCGGCCCATCGAGGTGCAATAGGCGGGCAGGCGCGCGCCGGCGCCGAGATTGATCGACATTACGCGACGATATGAAGCGCGGGCGATATAGAGAATTTCGGTGCCATCGAGCACGGCTGCCGACGAGCTTTCGTTGATCTGGCCGGACAGCTCTTCGAGGAAGGGCTGGATCAGCCGCGGCAGCGGCGTGGCAGCGAGATAGGAATGGCCCAGATTGAGCACGCGTGGGGTGAGGCGGAAGAATTTGCCGTCGTAGTTGGCGTAGCCGAGATGGGTCAGTGTCAGCAGGCAGCGACGGGCAGTTGCGCGCTCGAGGCCGGTCCGATTGGCGACGTCGGTGATCGACTGGCTGGCGTGTTCCTCATCGAAGCACTCGATGACCGAGAGCCCCTTGACCAGGCCATTGATGATATCGCCTTCGCGCATGGTGCTTCTCCCTTGCGGCAGGATGTAGCGCAGGCGGGGCGGCTTGCGAACAAAAATCGCCCGACGAACGAGGGGAGGAAGGGGTGCCATCGGCGTACGATTTGGCCCGGCTGGCAAAAAGTTCAACACGAGCAATCGACTTCCCCTCTTGCCAGCGGTGGACAGGCTGATATGAGGCAGTTGAGGGCCCATAGCTCAATGGTTAGAGCCGACCGCTCATAACGGTCTGGTTCCAGGTTCGAGTCCTGGTGGGCCCACCAGTTTTCCTCTAAGTCTTTGCTATTCCTTATTTATCGCCGCTTTTTGGGCTTGCAAGCCCCCGGGATGCATAACAATATGCATAACATGGACGACGAAGATATGGCTCTGCCGGCTCACGTGGCGCTCGGAAACGGCGTCTATCAGTACGTTCGACGCGTCCCTGAGGATCTGGTCCACGCATTTGCGGGACCACGGATCCAGCGATCACTCAAGACCCGTATCCACCAGTGAAGCGCGGCTTCTCGCGGCCCAGGTGGCATCGAGATTGAACGCCAGTTTTCTGAAACGCGCCAACAAGGGTGTGGTGGTGGCCATCTCCATCAGCGAAGGCTGGAAGTGGCCCGACTGGGAACGATTCGTCTTTGGTTCAAAGCCGCCTTGGTCGAAGAGGGCACCCAGGCCCGCTTGAAAAACCTCACCGGCCCGCAACTTGCGCTAGCACGTCGCACGGGGCCCGCAGCCGCTGCTCCGGCTGATATTGAGCACCAGCGCCTGCCGGGTCACTGACAGATCATGACCCCGACCGATCATCGCTTTGCGCTCAACAGGCCGGCTTTGCTGAGCGCTCCTTCCAAAAAAACGTTCTCCAGTATCAACTGGCCGATCTTGGCGTGCAGTGTCTTCACATCCACTGTCGGCACGAAGGGCTCAGGGCGAGCCTCGCCGCCAAAAACATCTGCAGCGCCTTCCAGAGGCTGGCTGCGCCATTGCGTAATCTGATTGGCATGCACGTCAAACTGCCGAGCCAGTTCCGCCAGGGTCATCTCACCCTTGATGGCGGCCAGTGCTACTTTCGCCTTGAACACCGGCGTGTGCTTGCGGCAGAGTCGGCTGGTCAGGTCGCTCCGGTTCGCTGCAATACTGGCCGCCATCAGGCACAAAATCCACCAATCCCGCCGTGCACATTTCCCCAGCCACCTCTGCCGCCGGGCTTTCCCTTTTGTCCACATCTTCTCATCGTTGCCGCGTCCGTTCGGTGTTCGCGATCGCTTGTAAGGCAGGGCGCCCGGATATTGCAGGTGGCGTCTGCCTTTTTGGACTTGGGGCCATCTGCGCTCAGCTGTCGTGAACGATCCAGCGATGGAGCGGGTTCGTACAAGGATTAACAAAGGTGATGCATGTCCGACGACCGCAAAAATCGGCCTGTGCCAACTGGAAGGCTGGAGCGATTATTCGGACTTGGCGCCATGGCCGGATCGATTGGCGCAAGAATGGCATTTTCCAGTGCCCGGCAGCTATTGAGCGGCAAGCCTCCGAGGTTGGGCGAACTGGTTCTGGCGCCTGCCAATGCCCTTCGCGTCGCCGAGCAACTGTCGCATCTGCGCGGTGCTGCGATGAAATTGGGACAGTTGCTGTCCATGGATGCCGGTCAAATCCTGCCTGACGAATGGTCGACAATTCTGTCGCGCCTGCAAGCTAACGCGTCGCCCATGCCGACCCGGCAACTCGAACAGCAGTTGTCCCTGCAGTGGGGCCCAAGCTGGCGGGATCGGTTCGATCATTTCGCCATGACGCCAATTGCCGCCGCTTCCATCGGGCAGGTGCATCGTGCCAGGACACGCGCGGGCCGCGATCTGGCCATCAAGGTGCAATATCCTGGTATCGCCGCGAGCATCGATAGCGACCTGGACAATATCGTGTCCTTGCTGCGCCTGTCTCGGCTGGTTCCAGCGGCCGTATCGCTTGATGCGGTTGTCAAGGAGGCGCGCCGGCAGTTGCAGCAGGAAGCGAACTATATCTATGAGGCTGACCAGATCCGGTGGTATGCCAAGCTGGTTGCCGACGATCCGACCGTGCTGCTGCCCGAAGTCTATGGCGACCTGACTGGCCAAAGCGTGCTGGCAATGAGCTTTATCGAGAGTGAACCGATCGACTGGTTGATCGCCCGTCCACAGGCCGAGCGAAACCGCATTGCCGAACGCCTCATCCGCCTGACGCTGCAGGAAGTATTCGTCTTTGGGGTGATCCAGAGCGATCCAAACTTCGCCAATTTCCGCTATCAACCGATATCCGGGCGTCTGGTCCTGCTAGATTTCGGCGCGACGCGCAGTATTCCAGCCGAGCTGACCGGAAAGTTGCGCGAACTGCTGCGGGCTGCGCTGACGGGCGACACGGCAAGGCAGCGCAGCGCCATGCTCGACATTGGATATTTTGAGCCGCAACAGTACCGGCTGGCAGAGCTGGCAGTCGATCTGCTGGCAATGGGAATGGATAACGTCATGGCCAGCCCGCTATTCGATTTTGTGACGGCTGACCTGCCGCGCCGGGCACGTGACCGGGCGCTGGCTTCAGGGTTTAGCGCCGACCTGTGGTCCATTCCTCCGATCGATACTCTTTTCGTGCATCGCAAGATCGGAGGCATGTATCTGCTGGCCAGCCGGCTCGGCGCAAAGATCGACATGCGCGCCTTGCTCGATGAGTTCGCAGCTCCCCAAGCGTCACTAGTTGTCCGGTGAACGAGACGACAGGCCTTCGGCCTCGTTGATCATGGCAGCCAGATCCAGCGCGCTGAGCACGGTATGCTCGATGCGGCTGCCAGTGGTCCAGTCGCCCGTTGCGGCGAGCTGAAGCGATAGATCGACGTATGGTTGACTGTCCGGCTGCGGCAGCCGGCGCGCAGAGGCCCAGCGATGCGTGGCCTTGTAGGCCGCCAAATCCGGCTCTATCCCTGTGGCCTCGCGCAATGCTTTGCCCAGCAGCCGACCCAGATCTTCGATTTCCTGGCCGAGGTGCTGGGCCGCCCAGTTGCTGGTCGAATGGACGACGAGCGTGGTGCTGGACAGGTCTCGCCCCGGTTTGGTCGAATTGACGCCGATCCAGTCTATAGCTGACGCTGATACCCGGGCCGCGACCCATGGCAGGCTCAGCGGGCGCTCAAAACCCAGCATCAAAGCGTAGCAGGGAGCCATCCTGGTAGTCGTCAATGGTCCGCCTGACGGCGCATTATCGGCAAACAGCGCCATGGTCTGGTGCGCTGTGGTTGTCGAAACTACCCAGTCGAACAGGCCGTGATCGGTTCCGTGCACATCGATCAGCTGCCAGCCGTCGGGTGTCCGGGCAGTCAGCGGGTCAATCTCGATACCCAGTCGCAGATCGAGGCCAAGCGCGAGCGCTTTTGCCACGCTGTTCATGTTGGGCACACCGACATAATGCAGGTCGCGCAGCTCCCCAATGGAGGTGACGGCACCATTGTCGATCCTCGCAATGGGTCCTACCCAGGGGGCGGCAGTGCCAACAGCAAGCAACGGCCCGAGAACGGCAGCAAATCTTGGATCGCGGATGGTGAAATATTGGGCGCCGTGATCAACCGCAAATTGGCCGGCATATCGCGTTGCCATGCGCCCGCCCACGCCGCGGCCTTTTTCGAACACCACGACATGGTGATTTCGAGCAAGCTCGCGGGCCAGGCAGACCCCGGCAATGCCCGCGCCGATAACTGCGATCCGCGTCATGCCAGGATGCTCCAAAAGACCAGCCCGGCGCAAAGGCCAATGCTGGCATTGCGCCGCACGGTCCAGAACCACGGCTCGATAACCGCCGCAGACAACAGTTTTCGGTCGATAAACAACAGCACCCCCAACACGATTGCCAGACCGAGAAAAGCGAAGGCGGCCGACCATAGTGAGGCCAGCAGCATGGCCCAGGCGGCCAAGGCGCCAGCATTGCTGGTAATCAGCAGGTTGACGGGCATCGGCTGACGCGGCTGCATGCAGAGGCCCCAATGCATGCCGCACACAAAGCTGGCAATGATGGCGCCGTACGTTAGCGCAGGAAAATTGGCCCAATGCAATCCGGTAGAAATGTGCACAATCAAGGCTAGCCATGGCGGTATGATGCCGGCATAGGCGAGGTTTCGGGCGAGATGTATTTGGCCTTCGGTCATGCCACCCGCCCTGTCCATGTTTCACAATCTATAAAGCTCATCCATCGCTGCCGGACCGCATAGTCTACCGACCAAATGTGGCATCTAGTTAGGCTTGACCTGTCGCTGGGCCCGACAGGCGTCGGAGCAATATCTGACGTCGTCCGATACCTTTGCCCATTTCTTTCGCCAGACAAACGGCCGGTTGCAGGCCGCACAGGTCTTGAAAGGGAGATCTTGTTTCGCGACACGCCTTCACTCAATCTCCCTTCCGCCTTGCCACTCCAGCGGCGTTTCACCAGCCAAGCGAGCCGGGCTCGCCCTTGAACGGCCCGACAATGCCAGGGGTAATCCAGCCGCCATAAAAGCTGCCCGGCTGGGGTGTGACCATCTCACTGCCGACTGAGCACCGATCCATCGGCCCAGCGTAAAATGCAATGAAACCAGCGATGGGTGCAAAACTGTCCGTTGGGGCCGCATAGCGCCAAGCTGCCCGCAGCGCGACCTTTCCGTTTGCTACAACGTCAAAATAGTCAGCTCGGCCCTTCCACTCGCACATGCTTGAGCCGGAAGCTGGCTGGAGCACCCCTGTCTCGATGAAATTGGGGGGAATATAGTAGACCGGCGGGTGACTGGTTTCGAGAACCCGGAAGCATTCGGCCGCTTCCACAATAAGCGTCCCGCCAAAAACGATCTGAATAGGCTTGCCGACATGCT
Organism: Devosia psychrophila; assembly: GCF_000971275.1. Taxonomy (GTDB): domain Bacteria; phylum Pseudomonadota; class Alphaproteobacteria; order Rhizobiales; family Devosiaceae; genus Devosia; species Devosia psychrophila. The sequence continues at coordinate 53,465 of NZ_LAPV01000192.1, forward strand.
CCAGCCGAGGCGGGCGCGGATAATCCCAGACGCTCTCCTCGCTAGGGCCAGGATTGATAGGGATGGGGAATCGCACCGTGATTGCTCCCTGGCACGGCAACCTTGCCGTCATGCCAGCTACACACTGATACGCTGAAGTACAAGTTCTGGATCTGTCTGCCGCCCATGCCGTCCCGAGGTAGAATCCAACAGAAAGTCGTGGTCCGCAACGTGTCCATGTCGGTCATGTCGGGTTAAGGCACCCTTATTGAGGTGGTCCCGGCAAACTGGACAGGATGCCAAGCTGGTCCCGACGACAAAGACTGAGTTAGTATGAGTGGCTTTCACCACGGACCCCAACAGCGGATCACCACTTGCAACGGCAAGCTGCGGCATTGACGGGATTGGCTATTGCAAATCAAGCCGCTCTTGTGCGCCAACCTCGCGGCTGTTGGGCCCATCACTCCAGTCTTCAAGTTTGCCCATTGCGTTGCATGGAAGGGATGCGCCGAACGTAAAGCTCTTGGGGCGTTCGTGATTGAGCAGTTGTGTCGATACCGTCCGCTCCAGTACGGCTAAGAGATCGGCGGTGTCTCGACAATCCCGAGGAACGATGAAGGCTTTCAAGCGACCGTCTGTATGAAGTCGCACCGATGCGTCGGCCACGCCGCTGACCTCTCGCAACACGCCAGCGATGCGCTGCGGCCAGACGTTTAGCCCGGCGACCTGTACGGCACCGTCGCGCCGGCCCGCAGGCAGCAAAAAGCGATCGCTGGTCCGTTCGACATAGTCGGGCAGTGCCACAAACGCGCCGGTACGGTCGACGAGTTGCCAATCGCCGTCCCCTAGTGTTGTTAAATGCCAACGCGGCAGGAGTTCATATGCAGGTGCGGGCACGTCACGCATTGCGATCGCACCTGTTTCGGATGAGCCATAGACATCGATCAGCCGCGTCAGCCCCGCAGCGATCAAACCGGTCCCAACCAAGTTGTCGAGCGTGCCTGCAGAACTGATGCCGATGACATCCTGAGGAAAGCGGCGTGTTAGCCGCAGCATCGCCCGCCACTGATCTGGTACAGCGACGATCAGATCGCCAGGGACCAAGCCGAGCGGCATGCCAATTGTGCGTACGACAACCGGCACACCGAGCGCGTCGGGGAGTAACGCGGTCCAGATCATTCCGTAGAGATGATGCGCCGGGACTAGCGCAACTACCCGGCGGCGGTCTCCAAACTGCGCAGCGAGGAACGCGGCCTCATCAAGCAAATCCGTTACAACATGCTGGCACGGGCGCGGGCTGCCCGTTGAGCCTGATGTTAGAACAGTGATAGAATTGACCCCAACATCAAGTCCGCGCATGATCCAGTCGATCCATGCGCCGACTGTAAGCGGTCTTTCCTCTCCAAGAATGCTGTCATCAATACCGAACGTCTCCGCCAAAGCACCTAGAGCGCCGAGCTGTTCCAGTGAGTCTAGTTCCAGCCCTTCTTCGCCGATCGACGTTGCTTCCGACCATTCGCCTTGCAATGACTGCGGCGGCTCCGCCTCCCTCAGGCGGCGGGTCTCGACGGCAACCACCGAGCAGGCGATGCGGCGTACGCCCGGACGCTGTAATCGAAGCGAGCTCAAGCTGCGCGGCCTTCCACTTGGTGCACGCGGTTTCGACCGTCGCGCTTCGCAGCGTAAAGACGAGTGTCCGCTAACGCGAGGAGGTCGTCGATCGACCCTTCGGCTTCGTCCAGGGTTGCACAGCCGAAGCTCGCCGTTGCCTTTACGATGCCGCCCGGGCTTTGCACAACGAGAGCAGCGATCGCCTTCCGCATCTCTTCGGCAAGGTCAAGCGCCTGTTCGCGGTCATATCGCGGAAGGATGACGCCAAATTCCTCACCACCAAGCCGTGCGAATATACCACGTGGCGGGAGAAGCCCAGCGCAAGCCGTGGCGACACTGCAGAGCAGAAGATCGCCTATCGGATGACCATGGGTGTCGTTGACAACCTTGAAGTGATCGAGATCTAGGACAATCAATGAGAGTGATTGGCGAAATTCGCGCCAGCGCGTTTGTTCCTGCTCCATCGACTGGCTGAAATGCCGCCTATTTGCCGACCCAGTAAGCGGGTCGCGCGTCAGTAAACGCTGCAAGTCGGCGCCAGCTTCTTCGCGTCGCGGCACGTCCCGCAGAACGACAGAGAAGCCAGTCGGCATCGTACCGTCACCCGTCGATCGTGCGACGACGAGACGTTGGCACCAATAGGGTTCTCCGCCGGCACGCTGTTGCCACCCTTCCTGCAGGTGCCAACCGTCGCTCCCGGCGATCTCGAATTGCTCCTCCAAGCGCAGGTCGCCGCCGGTCTCCTCAGTTCTCAGAACCTTGGCAAGATCCTGCCCGGTAACTTCCAAATGGTTGAAACCTGTCTGGCGGGTGAAGCAGGCATTGGCCGACGCGATCTTGCCATCGGGCGTGATCTCCAGCGTCGCGTAGTCGTGAACGCCGTCTAGCAAGGTGGCAAACCACGTGTCCGCCTGGCGCAGTCGCTGTTCTTGAACGATCTGCTGGCTGACGTCCGTTAAAGTCGCCATGAGGCGATCCGGCCCAAGCTTGACTATCGTGCAAGTCAAAACCTTGGGAGCCGAAGTGCGTCGCCCAACTCCCAAATCGACGAAAATACGATGCCCATCGCAAATTCGACCTATTGGGGCCGTGAAGGCGCTCACGACACTCCGTAATTCCGGCGCGTGCTGTTGCAATGCCGAGAACAAGTTGCTGGCACCACTTGCACCCGCTAGTGGCAGAAGGTGCTGCATTGCGTGGGGGTTAATCATCCCGATTTCGCCCGCGGCATCGCATTCTATCAATCCCACGGGACAAGCGTATAAAAACTCGAGTAGCTCTTCTTCACTTGACCTGTCGGACATGACGGTTCCTACCGCTCGATAAGGACGTAACGTCGCGATTTTCCGGCCGCTGCTAGCAGCCGCAATCGTACCTTCGTCGGTCGCATTCGCAACGTCAGTACATATGGCACGATGTCGTCCAGATCGGGCTCGTCTTCGAACCGCTGTGCAACCATGAAGTTGTTCATGCACTGTGCAACAGCGTCAAAAAAGGGGATCCCGATTACGGTAGCCGGATCAAGCCCCGACATTTGCGCTTCGGTCGCGTTATAGATATTTACCGTTGTATCTTCTGCAAATCCGACCACACCGAACGGCAGCGCATCGCGATCCTCATCGCTCATGGCTTCGAGATCGTTCAACGTTAAGGACTCAAAGGTCACTTCTATTTCTGCCACTGATTAACTCCTTCACAAAACCTTATTCTACTGAGCGTTAAGAAACATATGATGCGAAGGCGTCGCGAATGGCATTAAGAGCCCAACCCATAAAGAGTTTAGCAGTTCCAGCAGGCTGCGGTTCAGTTCGGTTGTGAGACTGAACGGAGACTACGATGGCCTGGACCGAAACGGAAAATTTACCCGGCCCACTCAAAGTACCGTGGGGGTAAATTTTATGATTAAAGCCAAGAACGTTCTGGCGCCGCTTCTGTATGGCGTCGAAGCATCTGACGATCTATTGGCGACCGGAACTATCTGGATATCCAGCGACCTTAGGGTATTGACGTGCAATGGCAGCGCTCAGGCTCTGATCCTAGGCAAGAACTACCAGTCCAAACCCGTTCTAGACCTAATTAGCGACGCTGAAAAATTCGGCATCTGCGCTGCCGGCACTAGAAATGCGTTTGCTGCAATGTTGGTCTCCGGCTCGACCCAGTTCCAATTCGAAATGCGCGACGGACGAACTATAATGGCTCGCGCGAGGATGATGGGTGAAGCCACGCTAGTCGAATTATCGGACGTGTCTTTTGTCGTTCGCAGCGCTCTCAGTCAGCATCGCGATCCTCTGACCGGCCTGGCAACGCGTGTGGAATTGCTCACGCGCCTTTCGCAGGCTATGGAAGACACCGAAAAATCCGCTCATCTATTGTATCTTGACCTCGACCGCTTCAAAGCGGTGAACGATACGCTTGGGCATCCGGTGGGCGATGCGCTCCTTAAGTTGGTCGCGGACCGGATCGGCAATATTTTGTCCGCGCAGGATATCATCGCCCGCTTGGGTGGTGACGAGTTCGCAGTCCTGCTTGCAGAAGTAGACCATCGGGGTGCCGCTGAAGTCTTCGCGACCAAATTGATCGATGTGGTAAGCCGGAGTTATCTTGCCGGTGGTCACTTGGTAAATATAGGTGTCAGCGTCGGGATCGCGGTGATCGGACAAGACGGAAACAACCCGGATGAAATCATAAAGAACGCCGATCTGGCCCTGTTTTGCGCCAAGAGCGAGGGACGCGGTACCTATCGTTTTTTCACCAGCGAAATGGATCGGCAAAGCCAAGAGCGACGGGACCTCGAAGTTGATATACGCCGCGCTCTCGCGATGCGGGAATTCTCGTTGGCGTACCAGCCGCAATACGAAATCAGCGGCCGCCATCTTTTGGGGTTCGAAGCTTTGCTGCGGTGGCAACACGAAGTTCGTGGCGATGTCTCGCCGGCAAGTTTTATTCCCCTCGCCGAGCACCTCGGCCTCATCGTTCCGCTAGGTGAGTGGGTACTGCGGACCGCTTGCTCTGTTGCCGCCGCATGGCCGCCGCATCTCTCAATTGCCGTAAACATCTCGCCCCTGCAGTTCCGCACCGAGCAACTGGTCAGCACTGTTGCCTCGGCACTGGCCGATTCAGGCCTCGCACCAGAGCGACTCGAACTTGAGATCACCGAAGGGGCGCTGCTGGAATATACCGACACTGTGATTTCTGTTTTGACCAAGATCAAGTCAACCGGGGTACGCATCTCCATGGATGATTTCGGCACCGGCTATTCTTCTCTTAGCTACCTGCAGAAATTCCCGTTCGACAAGATCAAGATCGACCAGTCGTTCGTCCGCAAATCCGTGACCGATCCAGACAGCGCCGCGATCGTGCGGGCAGTCTCGGCACTGGGAGAAAGCCTCGGCATGACCACTATTGCCGAAGGTGTCGAAACCGAAGAACAACTGACACAAATATTCGAGCAGGGATGTCGGCAGGTGCAAGGTTTCTTGACCGGCCGGCCGATGAACGCCGAAGCGGTCAGCGCTCTGATCCAACAATCCCCCCTCTAGCAAGAGAAACTCATGTCCGACTATCGGCTTGTCTACTACAGCGCAAACCGCCTATCAGGATCAGACGCAGAAGTTCTGCAGCAGATCGAACAAATTCTCGACACCAGCCGCCGCAACAACAATCTGGTGGATGTTACTGGCGCGCTGATGTTTACCAAAAACTATTTTGGACAAGTTCTTGAGGGGCCTCGGGCCGCCATTGAGGTCACCTTTGAGCGCATACAGCAGGATACGCGGCACGGAGACGTCGCCCTGCTGGAGTTTTCGCCAATTGCAGCGCGCTCGTTCGATAGCTGGTCCATGGCCTTTGTCGGGTCCGCCTACAACGACAGCGCTTCATTTGACAAGATCGGTCGAATGACCGGATTCGATCCGTCAAAGCAGCGCGCTGAAGAGCTGTTTGAGAAGCTGAGGGACCTCGTCCAGAACGCAAAGCTGTAGATAGCTTGACATAGGCTGTGCGGCACGATGCGGGCCGGGGAGGTTACCGACACACTGGACATGGCCCTCACAGCCTCAGGCTGCGATCAGGCCCATGTGCATCACAAACCCCGCCTGCTCAGCGATAATGGTCCCTGCTAGATTGCTCAAGAGCTACGACCATATCGAGGGCCGGGCTATGAGCCACGTCCGGCGCGCGCCAATGCATCCCCAGACCCAGGGCAAGATCAAGCGCTGGCACCAGGCCCTCAAGAACCGCATTCTGCTCGAAAACTACTTCCAGCCCGGTGATCTTGAGGCCCAGATCGCCGCCTTCGTTGAGGATTACAACCACCGGCGCTACCACGAGAGCCTAGATAACGTCACACCAGCCGACGCCTACTTCGGCAGGGCCGCAGCCATCATCAAACAGCGCGAATGGATCAAACGCCTGACCATCCAGCATCGGCGCTTGCAGCACCGAAAAGTCACCGCATAACATCACCCGAAGACGAGCCCGACACCCTGCTAATCGACGACCCAATCTGAGCCAAATGATCTGACGACGGACAACCCACTCATTAAGCGTATGCGCCGAGCAGCCGATCTTCTCGGCCACCGATACCACGGCTGCCCAGCGGGGACGGATACTCCCCGCCATGCTCCTGCACCATCCGCACCGCTCGGGCGCGGACCTCAAGTGAAAACTTGTTCGTCGTCTTGCCTGTCATGCTCCATCCTACTCAAGAGTTGGAGCCTCTGGCAAACGCAGTGCGGTTCAAACCGGTGGCCAAACAAAAACCCGCAGACGTGTCTGCGGGCTGGAGCTGGGGTGTTGAGTTCTCAGAGCCCCAATGCCGTGTAGACCTCGCCAAAGCGTTCGCCGACCTTCTTGGGAACCTTGACTGCCTTTACAGTGTCGAGGTTAGCCAGTTCGTCGCCAACAAAAATCAGCCCGACCATGCCCATGGCAAAGTGCGGCGTACACTTGACGCCATAGACGCCCGGGACGTCGAACGTGACCTTTAACGTCTCGTTGATCTTGCTTTTGAAGGCCTCGGCACCTTCTGGGATCATGTCCTTGATCGTTTCGACATTGTGACCCTTGTCGGTGGGGATGAAGGTCACCGTATCGCCGGGCTGCGCCTGAACAAAGGCGGGCTCGAAAACCATGCTGCCTGCGACGCCCTTGTTGAGCATATGCACTTCATAGTCTGCGGCGAGAGCTGGCGCGACCGCAAACCCCGCAAGGGCAATAGCTGCAATCGCCGTCTTGAGAGCATTGCGCATGATTGGATCTCCTTGATGCGGGGTCCATTCGCGGCCCCGGTGACCCCTCTCTATGCTGCGCGCCGTCGCCCTTCTTTGACTTCAATCAAATACCCAAAACTTACAAAAAAAGAATACGTCGATTATTTGCGCAGGATCAAAGAATTAAAACAACGCAGCCCTTACTCAAGATGATGCGGGCAAGGGGAGAACCGAGCCCAGAAACAGGATAATGAGATGGCAAACCTTCCAGGACTTTCGCGCCGTGCTTTGCTTGCAAGCGCCGCAGCAATTGGGGCTGCAGTGCAACTGGCGGCAGTATTGCCTGCCGCGGCGCAAGAAATTGCTGCAGATGCTGTTGCAACCGATCTGAGCACGCTGGAGCGCATCAAGGTGGAGCTTGTTGCACCGCCTTATGTTCATGCCCATGAACAAGCGGCCATTGGCGGGCCCAAGATCGTTGAGTTCACCTTGACCATCGAAGAGAAGCTGCATGAAGTCGATGACGATGGCACGACTGTCTGGGCGATGATGTTCAACGGTTCGGTTCCCGGGCCTCTGATGGTAGTGCACGAGGGTGATTATGTGGAGCTCACCCTCATCAATCCCGATACCAACCTAATGCAGCACAATATCGATTTCCACGCCGCTACCGGAGCACTTGGCGGGGCGGCCCTGACTATCGTCAATCCTGGCGAGAAGGCCATCTTACGCTTCAAGGCGACCAAGGCCGGCGTTTTTGTCTACCATTGCGCGCCGGCAGGCATGGTCCCCTGGCACGTCACCTCGGGCATGAATGGCGCCATAATGGTGCTGCCGCGCGACGGTCTGACAGACGGCAAGGGCGGGGCTCTTGTCTATGACCGGGTCTATTATGTCGGCGAGCAGGACTTCTATGTCCCAAAGGACGCAGACGGGAACTACATGACCTATGAGAGCGTCGGCGATGGCTATGCCGACACGATCGAGGTGATGCGGACGTTGACTCCAAGCCATGTCGTGTTCAACGGCAAGGTCGGCGCTCTCACCGGCGAAAACGCCCTGACTGCGGCCGTTGGGGATCGTGTGCTGATCATCCACTCGCAGGCTAACCGTGACACGCGGCCCCACTTGATTGGCGGTCACGGTGACTATGTCTGGCAGAGCGGAAAGTTCCACAACGCGCCCGACGTCGACCTGGAGACATGGTTCATTCCCGGTGGTGCTGCAGGCGCGGCGCTCTACACCTTCCTACAACCTGGCGTCTACGCCTACGTCAATCACAACCTGATCGAAGCATTCGAACTGGGAGCTGCGGGCCACTTCAAGGTCACTGGAGACTGGGATGACAACCTGATGACCGGTGTGCTGGCACCCAGCCCGATCTGAACAGTATGACGTCACAAGTGCGCGGCGTTCCGACGCCGCGCATCAACCAGGCCGAGATCAACAAATGATCGTCCTCGCCCGTCCTCTTAGCCACATCCTCACATCTGTCGCATTACCGGCAAGCCTATTGGCCGTTGGCACTATAGTGGTTGTTCTGCAATTGGGATTGCCGCAGTTCAATCTCGGGCCCACAGGCATTTCCGGACCAGCGACAGTCACGCTGGCGCCTGTCGATTTTACCTATCGCGCCGAGGGGCACTTCTTGCGTGACGGCAATCCGGTCGATGCGCCCATGGTCGAGACACGTCTCGCGGCCCCGCTTGAGATCATGAAATACCAGGTCAGCGCTTCCGACTATGGCGCCTGTGTCGCCACTAGCGCCTGCGTGGCGGCAGAGCCTCGCAACGTCGGATACGGCGATGTGCCGGCTACCGGTGTCAATTTCGACGACGCCACGGCCTATGCCGCCTGGCTATCGCACCGGACCGGCGAAGACTGGGTTTTGCCCACCGATCGGGAATGGGCGTTCGCCGCGGGAGCCGGCTTTGCGGACGATGCCCTGTTGCTTGCTGAAGACAACGCCAATCCCGCGGCCCGTTGGCTAGCCGACTACGAAAAAGAAGCGTTGCGCGAAAGCGAGGCAGGCCGCTTTCCAAGGCCATTAGGCAGCTTCGGCACAAATGAAAACGGCCTGGCCGACATGAACGGCAACGTTTGGGAGTGGACACAGACCTGCCACCGCCGGGTTCACATCGACGACGCTGGGCTGGTGTTGAGCGACCTGCCGGCCTGCACCATCAAGGTGCTCGAAGGAAAACACCGCACACCGATGAGCTTCTTTATCCGAGACGCCAAAGGCGGCGGCTGTTCCGTTGGCATTCCCCCCGAAAATCTGGGGTTCCGCTTGGTCAGGCGGCCGGCTTGGTATGCTCCATTGCTGCAAATTTTTAAGCGCTGACTATTGCGGCGGAATGCCGAGTATCGAGACGAGGCACTATCGTGTATGGCGATACCCACAACATGGTAGGACAGCTATCTTGGCAGGAATTGACCGCAGCCTCGTGCGCGCATTGCCGCTTTTCGAGAAACTGAGCGACTTGGAAATCGACCGAATGCTGGCTCGCGCCACCTTGCGCCGAGTGCTCCCTGGCGAAGCGGTGTTCGAGCAGGGGCAAAAGGCCACCCAGTTCTTCCTTCTGTTGCATGGACGCCTCAAGGTCACCCAGGTCACCGCCGACGGCCAGCAGATCATCGTCCGCATGGTGCATCCCGGGGATATTTTTGGTTTCGCCAAGGCGCTGCAGCGCGAAGACTATCCGGGCACGCCGACGGCCGCCGCCGAAAGCGTGGTGATCTGTTGGCCCACGGAAGTCTGGGGCATGTTCGTTGAACAAAACCCGCATCTGGCGGTCAATGCCATGCAGTCGATTGGCCAACGGCTGCAAGAAGCTCACACACGCATTCGTGAAATGGCGACCGAGGAAGTCGAACGCCGTGTGGCCCATGCGGTCCTGCGGTTGATCGACCAAGCCGGTAAAAAAGAAGCCACCGGCATCCGCATCGACTTCCCGATCTCGCGGCAAGACATTGCAGAAATGACCGGAACGACACTTCACACAGTTTCGCGAATTCTCAGCGCCTGGGAAGCTAAGGGCCTGGTCAAAGGCGGGCGGCAAAAGCTGCTGGTGCGTGACGCCGCCGGCCTGCAAATACTCGCCGAAGGCCTTACCAGCTAGACGGGCACTTTCGTTGCGCCAAAACAAAGACCTCGGATCGCTCCGGGGATAGACCGCCGACTGAGCAAGGCTGCTCGGTCGGAGTCTGCATGACCCAAGTTCAACCTGATATCACCAAGCGCTCGCCTGTTCCGCGTGGAATTGCACGTACTGGGCCTGTGATATTTTCTTATGGCTTTCGGCCATTCTTTTTGGCCGCAGGTATTTGGGCGATGCTGGCAATGGTCTTGTGGATCGGGGCACTGGCCGCAGGCTGGGAGATTGGCGGCAGCTACGGTGCCCCGTACTGGCATGCCCATGAAATGCTGTTCGGGTACAGTTCCGCGGCGCTGGCTGGGTTCCTGTTGACCGCAGTGCCGAACTGGACCGGTCGATTACCGGTGTCTGGGCGACCGTTGATCGTGCTCTTTGCGCTGTGGTGCGCCGGTCGTTTGGTCCTGCTGGTACCCGACCTCTTGGGACTACCACTCTCCATTGCCATCGACGCCGCCTTCCTACCCTTCCTGCTGGCCATTTGTGCGCGGGAAATCGTGGCCGGCAAAAAGTGGAAAGACCTCAAGATCCTCGCGGGCATACTGACCCTAGCCCTGGCCAACATGAGCTTCCACCTTCTGGTCGCCTATGGCGGCGATGCAGGCCTCGCCAATCAATTGGGCGTGAGCGCTTACGTCATGCTCGTCGCCATAATGGGTGGGCGCGTTATTCCCAGCTTCACGCGGAACTGGCTCGTCAAACGTCACATCATCGACCTGCCGGCACCTTACGACCGGTTCGACAAATTTGTCCTGCTAACCGGACTTTTGGCACTGGTTATGTGGGTATTCCTGCCCGGGACGGTACAGACCGCTGCTGTCTGCCTGCTGGCTGGGGCACTGCACATTGTTCGACTGTGGCGCTGGCGAGGGTGGCAAAGCTGGGACGAGAAACTGGTGCTGGTGCTGCACCTTGGCTATGCCTTCGTTCCAGCTGGCTATTTCGCTATTGCCGCCGCGCAACTCGGATATGCTGAGCCGGTGGCGGCGCTGCATCTGTTCACGGTCGGGGCGATCGGGGTGATGACGCTGGCCATCATGAGCAGGGCGACACGCGGTCATACTGGTCTGCCATTGGAAGCATCGAAGGTGACGATTGCCAGCTATGCCGCACTGATCGCGGCCGCCCTGCTTCGTCCAATGGCCAGTGCGTGGCCGGACTTCGCCACCCCCTTGCTATCGGCCACTGGTCTGTGCTGGATCGTGGCCTTTGCGCTGTACGTGACGGAATACGCGCCGGTGCTCGTGCATCGCCGCCGCGAGCGCGGTGAATGATGCGAATCAATGCCCCAGCAGACCGGCAATTTCGGAGGCAATTAGAGCCGGCGACCATGGCGGATCATAGGTCAGCTTGACATCGACATACTCGATACCTTCCACCGACCAGGCCCGGTCCTCGACAGCCTGGCGGATAAAACCAGTGGCGGGGCAACCGCGGGTCGTGGTGGTCATACGGATTGTGGCGATGCAACCGTCGGTCACCAGGACGTCGTATATCATGCCGAGATCAACGACGTTCTGTCCCAACTCCGGGTCTATCACCAGCTTGAGCGCGCTACGCACCTTTAGAGCCAGCGCTTCATCGTCTGTGATCATGCGCGTTCTCCTGCCCTGATCATCAGCCGATAAGCGGTGCCGCTAGCATCGAAGTCGCCAGCCCAGGCGTGGCCACGCGCCTTTAGTTCGGGAAACAGAAAGATCGGCTCCCGCCCCAGTAGCGCGAACAAAACCTCGCCAGCTTGCATGGCTTCCATCTTCTCGAGGATGCGGACCATAGGTTCAGGAGGGTCGAGCTCAGTGCAATCAAGATAATGGGTGGGATCCGACCAAGACTCGGGCGCTTCGGCATTTTCGCTCACTGTTGCCGTGTGTGCGCCAGCAATAGGGGTGAAGATGACCAACCAATCTCCATCGTTGAGTAATCTAGCCTCATTTGAGAAACCTTGGCTCGCCATGACCTGGAACAGGGGCTCGGGCTTGAAGGTGGCAAACAGCTTGAGACGCTGGCCTTTTTCCAACTGCGCCACTGCACCCATGATGGCGCCGAAGGGTTCGCCCCCATTGCGTAGGATGGGGCGGACATCGAGTTCCAGATCGTTCATCGAAGTTTCCTTTCAGCAGGCGGGGACAAGAAGAGATGGGGTCGCGAAAAGCCGCGCCGCAAGTCTGGCTGCACGTTCAGCAGTGCGCGCGAGCGATAGAAATGGCGGGCGATGGCAAGTGTCGCCAGCAGCTGGATGCCCGCGCAAAGACGAAATGCCAAAGGCAAATCAACGAGCAGGCCGAATGTTGCAGAGCCCACGGCGACATAATACACGCCGAACCATGGTCGGGCGCGAGCCTCATCAACGAGGTCCTGCACCCGGGGTGTCTGGCGCTTTCCCAGGACAGGAGCGAAACATTCGAGCCAGGTCAGGAAGGCAATAATCTTGTAGAGTTTTGCGAGCCCGAGTCCGCTGAGCCAGCCAAAGGCGAACAGGTAGGTCAGGGCACCGATACGGGCCTGCAACTGCCCCGTGGCCAGAAGCGCCAGCAGCAGGATGGCTGCAGCGAACAATGCTGCGAAGGCACCGATGGCAGCGCGGGCATTGAGCTCGATATTGCGGCGCTTGCGCCGACGGTAAAGGGTGATCACGTCGCTGCCATATACACCCAGCGCGCAGAGCCCGGTCACCGCGGCCGCAAGCAGCATGCCAGACAGGCCGGCACTGGCAGAAATGGCGAAGGGTATGGCGCTGGCGATCAGCACCAGGGTCGCCGTCCCGGCTATCAGCACCAAGCGGGTCGAAACACGATCGGTTTCAGGCGCGAGCATGAACATTGCCAGCAGGCGGTAGCTAACCCCCATGGCGGTGAACGTCAGCCACCCACCGAGCCCCAGCAGCGCATGCAGCGGTACGCCATTGAGCAGCAGCGACACCGCGGCTTCGCCACCCAGAAACCCTGTCAGGGTCAATGCAAATGTTTCGCCGAGGATCGCCGTGCTGGCCAGCGCTACCAGACCTGCAGCGACAAAGCGGGCCGGCAGGGCCAGCGGTCGGGCGGCCCAAAGCGTACGGCCCAATGAAAGGATTACCGCTGCAAAGCCGCCGATGAGCAACAACCCGCCCAGCGGCAATGTTGCCAGCGGCAACGTTACAATACCGGCCATGCTGGCAAAACCGGACATCAGCAGAAGAAGGCCTGCCACGATCGTTACCAGCGCAACGGGTGCCAGCGTCTCTCCAAGCAATGGCGAGGCCACGAGAACGGGCACGAACTGAAACAACGCGCCGCATAGCAACAGACTGAGCCAACCAATTGCCACGAGATGGACCAGGATCAGCACCTCCGGCGCCTCTATCGACGTCCCTGGATAACCAAAGCCGCTGGCCATCAACGCCTCGGCGGCGACAAGGCACACCAGGGCGACAGCGAAATAGGTCAGGGTCCATCGGGACAGGCTCGCACCAGGCATTGCTCATCTCCAACGAGCAGGCGCGGCCAAGGCTGCGCCCGCCCCGCCATTCAGGCGGCAGCTTGCCGGCCCAGTTTCACACGCCAGACTTCCGGGCCGCTCTCCAGATAGGTCCAGGAGAACTGGCCCGGATATTCGGCCTGCAACTGGTAGTTCAGCGGCTTGGGATCGTGATCATTGATGATGGTAAAAGCGTCACCAACCGGAAGCGCATTGGCCATTGCAAAAATGCGTGGGTGGCGCTGGCCAGGCGGCACGATGCGAACATCGATGTGGGACGGGGAAGTCTCGGTTTGGGACATGTCGGTCGGTTCTCCATGGGCCGCAGAAAAGTAGGCGCCGGCGACGGCCAATCCCGGCTGTCTGGATGGCTTAGGCCTTATGGCACGGCTTTACTTTGTCGCCGGACAAACAAGCCACACGCATTGAAAGACGCCGCGTTGAACGGGCGATAGCGCGCGGTCTTTGATCTTGCACAAAGACCGCGCGTGATTTCCCGCTACGCCTCAGTCCGAATGGGCTCGCCGCCCTGGATCAACATGGAGCGCCCCGCATGATTGCAGATCTGACTCGAGCCGAACGGGTCTGGGCCATGTTGATCCTTGGGTCGCTAGGCTTGGCTGGCCTCGCCATGGCAGTTGCCGGCCGCAACGACTTGTTGGGGGTGCACGGTTGGATGGTCCTGGCTGCGGGCCTAGGCGGCTTCATTGTCGTGATGCGCGGTTTGGAGTTGCCTGAGCCCAGCGATGACCGCCTTACCGAGTACTATGATGCTCCGACCCGGTTGGGCCTGATCCTCACGCTGCTCTGGGCCGTCGTCGGCATGGCGGCAGGGTTCTGGATCGCGGCCTTGCTGGCCTGGCCAGACCTGACTTTCGACGCGGCCTGGGCAAGTTTTGGCCGGCTGCGCCCCGTCCACACCAGCGGCGTCATCTTTGGCTTCGGTGGCAATGCCCTGATCGCTACCTCCTTCCATGTGCTGCAGCGCACAACACGAGCACGCCTGCCCGACCAGATCAGCCCGTGGTTCGTGCTGCTTGGCTACAACCTCTTCTGCATCGTTGCGGCTAGCGGCTACCTGATGGGGATGACCCAGTCCAAGGAGTATGCCGAGCCGGAATGGTATGCCGACATCTGGCTGGTCGTGGTGTGGGTGGTTTATTTCATCATCTACATGCGCACTCTGGCGCGCCGGAAAGAACCGCACATCTACGTGGCTAATTGGTACTACATGGCCTTCATACTGGTCGTGGCCATCCTGCACATCGTCAACAACCTCGCAGTGCCGGTCTCCTTCGGCAGCGCGAAATCCTATTCGCTGTTTTCCGGCGTACAGGATGCCATGACCCAGTGGTGGTATGGCCACAACGCTGTCGCCTTCTTCCTGACCGCCGGCTTCCTCGGCATGATGTACTACTACCTGCCCAAGCGCGCCGGCCGTCCAATCTTCTCCTACCGGATGTCCATCATCAGCTTCTGGGGCATCACCTTCATGTACATGTGGGCTGGGTCGCACCACCTCCATTACACAGCGCTGCCGCATTGGGTGCAGACCCTGGGCATGGCCTTCTCGGTGGTGCTTCTCGTGCCAAGCTGGGCATCTGCAGGCAATGCACTGCTGACGCTGAACGGCGCCTGGCACAAGGTGCGCGACGACGCCGTGCTGCGCTTTATGGCGCTGGCCGCGATTTTTTACGGCATCACCACGTTCGAAGGCTCGTTCATGGCCATTCGCGCCGTAAATTCGCTGAGCCACTACACAGACTGGACCATCGGGCACGTCCATGCCGGCGCTTTGGGCTGGGTCGCCATGATCACATTCGGCTCACTCTATTCGCTGGTGCCGTCAATGTGGAAACGCCCGGGCCTGTATTCGGACAAGCTTGTCGAGGTCCACTTCTGGCTCGCCCTGTCAGGCACCGTTATCTACGTCTTCGCGATGTGGAATTCGGGCGTCATCCAGGGCCTGATGTGGCGCACATATACCGAGAGTGGCGGCCTGAGCTACTCGTTCATCGACAGCCTCGTCGCCATGCACCCTTACTACATAGCCCGCGCCTTTGGTGGCCTGCTGTTCCTGCTCGGCGCCTTAGTGGCCTTGTACAATGTCGTCATGACCATACGCATGCCGGCCACTGCACAAAACGAAGTCGTGCGCGATATCCCAATTCAGACCGCCTTGCAGGCCGGAGAATAAGCAAATGTTCGGCCTTCACTACAATCTGGAACGCAGTGCCATCGGCCTGGTCGTCTTCATCGTGCTGGTCGCCTCGATAGGCGGCCTGATCGAAATCGCGCCGTTGTTTACCATCGACGAAACGGTGGAAAAGGCCCCCGACATGCGGGTCTATACGCCGCTCGAAGTCGCCGGGCGCAACATCTACATTCGTGAAGGGTGCTATGCCTGCCACAGCCAGATGATCCGGACACTACGCGACGAAGTCGAGCGCTACGGCCCGTACTCACTGGCCGTCGAGAGCAGCTATGATCATCCCCAACTGTGGGGCTCCAAGCGCACCGGTCCCGACTTGGCTCGACTGGGCAACAAATACTCGGACGCATGGCATACGGTGCATCTGACCAATCCGCGCGACGTGGTGCGCGAGTCCAAGATGCCGGCATATCGCTGGCTGCTGCGGGACACGTTGCGGACCGACGACCTGAGCAATCATCTCACGGCGCTTCGCACGGTCGGCGTGCCTTACACCGACGAACAGATCGCCAATGCCGCGCTCGATGCCTATGGGCAGGCCAATCCCGAAACGGAAGCCGCCGACAGCGTCGCCGAACGTTATGGCGCCGAAACCAACATCCGCATGTTCGACGGCGTCACGGACCGCCTCACCGATATGGACGCGCTGGTCGCCTACCTGCAGGTGCTCGGCAATCTGACGGATGCCGCCCATCAACCCAACCAGCCGGAGGCCGAATAGATGCCCTTCGACCACGAAACCATCGTCGGCTTTTCCAAGTCTTTCGGCCTGTTCTACTTGCTTATCTTGAGCGTCATCGCGTTGGTCTGGACCTATTGGCCGTCCAACAAAAAAGGTTTCGACGAGGCCGCAAAGCGCCCCGTTGCCGAAGAGGAGGATCGGCCATGGCGCTAGGTGAACGCGACAAGCCCTCTGGTCAGATGACTACCGGGCATGAATGGAACGGCATCAAGGAACTCAATACGCCCGTCCCTCGGGTGGTGTATTTTTTCCTGATCGCGACGGCGACTTTCGCGGTGACATGGACGCTGCTCATGCCAAGTTGGCCGGGCATAAACGGCTACTTCCGCGGCTTTCTGGGTGTCGATCAGCGGGTTGCCGTCACCCAGACGGTTGACCAGGCGAAGGTCGACCGCGCAAGCTGGACCACCCGGATCGACCAGGAGGACTTTGCTGCCATTCAGGCCGACAAGGACCTGATGAACATCGTCCGCCAGACCGGCGCGGCCTTGTTCGGCGACAACTGCGCAGCCTGCCACGGCACCGATGCGCAGGGACGACCTGGATTTCCCAATCTTGTTGCCGCACCGATCATGTGGGGCGACGACCCCAAGATCGTCGCCGAAACTATTCGCATCGGCATCAACGGCACCAGTCCGGACACCCGCTTCGCGCAAATGCTGGCCTTCGGAAAAGACCAGATGCTGGCGCGCGAGGACATCGACGCCGTAGTGGCCTACGTGCAAACCTTGTCACAACCCGACCTTGCTGCGACGATCGACGCGGACGCGCTATTAGCCGGCGCAACGCTGTTCGCCGACAATTGCGCGGGCTGCCACGGCGAAGACGCCAAGGGCATGACAGACACCGGTGCTCCAAACCTCACCGACGCCTATTGGACTTATGGCGGTGACCGCGCCAACATCCGCCACTCGGTGTACGACGGACGCGGCGGCACCATGCCAAGTTGGGAAGCTCGCCTGACCCCCACCGACATCAAGCTTCTGACACTATATGTTCTCGACCTCAGGGCTACGAGACCATGAGTGCCCCGCCATTCGCGCCGGTGGATCCCAGCCGGAAACGCAATACGGGCCGTCTGCTTACCCTCATCGTCGTGGTAGGCGTCGTCGTGCTGCTGGTTGCCAATGCACACCTCCTCTACGTCGCGTTTTCCTCGCAACCCGCCTGCGTCACCCACATCGACGGCGAGGGGCAACCTGGCACCTATCGCGCGGCGAAGTCCGCCTGCTGACCCACAGAACCCCACGGATTGTCCCTATGGCCGATATGCTGCATTCCACCGCGGACACGCTTCCCGATACAGTTCCCGCTTTGCCCAAGGCGATCGATCATAATCGCCACTTGCCGGCCACCGCCGGCGTGGCCTGGCTGGAACTAGGGTGGCGCGATCTCTGGACGCGACCCATGCCCAGCCTGGTCTATGGGCTAGGCATTGCCCTGCTATCCCTGCTGGTGATCGTCACCATGATCAATTTCGGCTGGGTGCAGATTTTGTTCCCCGCACTCGCCGGCTTTCTCGTGGTCGGCCCCCTGCTGGCAACCGGCCTGTACGAAAAGAGCCGACGCCTGGCCTCCGGCGAACCCGTCACCCTGGGCACTATGATTTTCCCTCATCGAGGGGGCGGATCGCATCTGCTGTTTGTCGGCGCCATCCTGATGGTGCTGATGCTGGTCTGGATGCGCGCGGCGGTGCTGCTCTATGCGTTGTTTTTCGGCTGGCGGCCATTTCCTGGTTTCGGTTCCGTAGTCGAGATGCTTTTCACCACGCCCACTGGCCTAATCATGCTGGCTACCGGCACCGCCGTGGGCGGACTGTTTGCTGCCTTTGCCTTTGCGATCAGTGCGTTCTCTATTCCCATGATGCTCGACAGGCGGCTCGATGCTTTTTCGGCCATGGGACTGTCCATTTCCTTGGTTTGGAACAACCTGCCAGCAGCGATGATTTGGGGTGCCATTGTGTTGCTCCTGACAGCCATCGGCCTCGGCACAGCGCTGATCGGGCTGATCATAATTTTCCCGCTACTCGGGCACGCCACCTGGCACGCGTATGCCGCGGTACGGGACTAAAACCATGAGTTGCTGCCTGCCACCGCCCGAATTCATCGAGGCCATTGGGGGGCCTATCCGGCGCGGACCATCAGACGACGAGCTCCGGCTGGCTAGTCGGGATGTCGGCGGCGGCATGCGGCAAACCGATCTATCTGTACCCGACATACATTGCGGCGGCTGTGTTCAGACCATCGAGAAGGCGCTGGGAGCGCTAAGAAACGTGGACTCTGCGCGCGTAAATTTGTCGACAAAGCGCGTCGCCATCCGATGGCTGGGCGACGGGGCACCGCCCGCCATGGTCGAGACGCTGTTGGACCTGGGCTATGAACCCGGCCTCTACGAAACCCATGATGACGGGAAGGACAACGCGCTGCCCGCGCTCATTCGCGCGCTGGCCGTGGCCGCCTTCGCCTCCATGAACATCATGATGCTGTCGGGCTCCGTATGGTCAGGCGCTAATGGCCCGACCCGAGATATCTTGCACTGGATCTGTGCGGGGCTGGCATTGCCCGCGATGCTTTATTCTGGCCGGGTATTTTACCTCTCTGCATGGAATGCCATTTGGCATCGCCGTACCAATATGGACGTGCCAATCACCATCGGCATCGCCCTGGCTTTCGCGCTGAGCCTCTATGACACCATCCATTCCGGCGAGCAGGTCTACTTCGACGCTACCGTCTCATTGATCTTTTTCCTGCTGATCGGACGCACGCTCGACCACGTCATGCGGGAGCGTGCTCGCACTGCCGTCAAAAGTCTGGCCCGACTGGCACCACGCGGCGCGTTGGTGGTCCAAAACGACAGTCACCCCGAATACCTGCCCCTGAGCGAAATCACGCCCGGCATGACCATCCTGCTCGCTGCCGGAGAGCGAGTGCCTGTCGATGCCGTCGTGCTATCCGGAGCTTCAGACCTCGACCGTAGCCTGATCAGCGGCGAGAGCGTGCCGATAATAGCGGAACCAGGCACATTGTTGGAAGCCGGGATACTGAACCTGACCGGGCCACTGACTATCCGCGCCGCCGCGGCTGAACAGGACTCCACCCTAGCCAACATCATACGCCTGATGGAAGTCGCCGAGAGCGGACGCGGTCGCTACCGCCGGATTGCGGATCGCGCCGCCGAACTCTATTCGCCGGTCGTTCACCTGGCCGCTCTGACCGCCTTTGTCGGCTGGATGCTGCTGAATGGAGATTTGCACACAGCAGTGACCGTTGCGATCGCCGTTCTGATCATCACCTGCCCCTGCGCACTCGGATTGGCAGTTCCGATGGTTCAAGTCGTCGCTGCGCAACGCCTTTTCGTGGCAGGCATCATGGTCAAGGACGGATCGGCCCTCGAACGCCTCGCGGAGATAGATATGGTGGTGTTCGACAAGACAGGGACGTTGACGTCAGGTTCGCCGCAATTGCTTGACCCGCAGGACATTGACCCCGGCATTTTGGGGCTGGCAGCCTCGCTTGCAGTGTACTCGCGGCATCCGTATTCACTCGCCATTGCACGCGCCAACTCTTCACGGGCTGCCGCAGCCACCTTGACCGCGATAAGCGAACACCCGGGTCTCGGTATCGAGGCCACCAAGGACGGGGATCGTTACCGGCTTGGTCGCGCCGACTGGGCGGTGTCACCGGGCGCCGTTGAAACCGGCACGGTCCTGAGCTGCAACGGCACCGAGCTGGCCCGCTTCAGGTTCCGTGACGCACTGCGCCCTGGTGCAGGTGACGCGGTTAAGGCCTTGCGGAATGCGGGAGTGACGGTCGAAATTGTATCTGGAGATACTATGGAAGCTGTGGCCATAGTCGCCGGCCAGTTGCATATCGCGACCCACTTTAGCGGGGTTCTGCCCGGCGGAAAGGCGGAGCGAATTGCGACGCTGCGCCGTGAGGGCCACAAGGTTCTGATGGTCGGCGACGGGCTCAATGACGCACCAGCCCTGATGGCTGCCCACGCTTCCATGGCGCCCTCAAGCGCCGCGGACGTGGGCCGCAGCGCCGCAGACTTTGTATTCCTTCATGACAACCTTGCCGCCGTTCCCATGGCCCTGACGATAGCAAGCGATGCGGGCCGGCTGGTTCAACAGAATTTCGCGCTGTCAGTGCTCTACAATGCCATTGCGCTACCCGTTGCTATCGCGGGCTTGGTCAATCCGTTCATCGCAGCCGTTGCCATGTCTCTGTCTTCTATCATCGTGGTGCTGAACGCCTTGCGGCTTGGTTGGGGCGGGCATCGGACCCGCCCAGTGTCCGCGAACTCTGTGCCATATGCGGCGGCTTCGAGATCATGAACGACTTCTTTTATCTTATTCCGATCTCGGTCCTGCTAGGCGCCGCCGGCTTGGCGATTTTCCTATGGACCTTGCAAGACGGGCAGTACGAAGATCTCGACGGCGCAGCGCAGCGCATCCTCTATGAGGAGGACACGCCCCGGCCAGTAGTCACCTCACACTCCGTTAAAGTCGGCTCATCAGCGCTCCTGCCGCCAGCCGAGACCGCGCCTGCAACAGCAGCCTCTGGCGGGCGACCCCATCCTGGGCGACTACGCACTTGAACATGCGCACCAGTTCGTCACCCACTTCGGCGACGAGTCCGGCACTATGCAACGGCAGCGAAACCAGTGCGCAATCGAGAAGAATATCGCCCAGGCAATCAATGGTCTCGGCGTCTAGCATGCGCATCGAGCGGGCTAACCAATTTCCGTCCACCTCAGCGCGCTTTTCGAGGAACAGCGTGGCACGCAGGAACGCGCCCGCAGCGGCTTCCGCCTGTTCCCAGCTGTTGCCGATCAGAGCGTTCATGGCCGGTCGCAGCGAAGGGTTTCGCCGGACACGCTCGCTGAACTCGGCCACCAGGGCGTCGATATCTGCGTCGTCGAAATACAGGGACGGCGCAAAGGGCGGAAATGGCATGGACGCGGCTCCGCTGATCCTGCCGCCAAACTAGTCGATCAACCGCCTATGAGTTTGATCCCGGTCAAACCCCCGGCAGATTGTGCTGCTATGTCTAGATAATGACAGACCATTCGGGAGCGCGCGACCATGCTGCCAAGCTTTCGAATTGAAGCACTTGAGCTGAGCTACCAAGGATTGCTCGACCTCTGCGATCTGCTGGAGGTCATTGCCGACGGACTGCCCCATGCGGATGGGCGTTTGTGCATCGGAACGGCAGATGCGCTCGAACCTCTGGTCGCAGCAACGCATGTTTTGGAAGAAGAAGTGCTGTTCCCCATGCTGGCTGCATCCAATCGAAGTGAATTGAAACACACCATGGCGCGCCTGCGACGAGAACACCTGTCCGATAGCTACACGGCCGAAGAGGTAAGCGAGGCCTTGCACAGCTTGGTGGCTGGTCGTCCAGCCCTGTCGCCCGATGCGATCGGCTATTTGCTGCGATCATTCTTTGAAGGAATGCGGCGGCACGTTCGCGGCGAGTTGGAACTCATTCGCCTGTTCCCGCCCGAATCCGACGGAAGGACGGTCCAGTGACGCAATTCATCGCTGCCCTGGTACTCTTCCTGGCGCTGCACATGGTTCCGGCCATTCCAGCGTTGCGTGCTGCACTGGTCGCGGCAATGGGCCGCCGCGCTTATCTGATCGTTTATTCGCTAGCTTCCATTCTAGCTCTAGCTTGGCTGTTTCACGCGGCTTTGCGGCTCGATTTTATCCCGCTGTGGGACCCTGAGCCCTGGCATGCCTGGATACCCATTGTGCTAACTCCTCTGGGTCTGTTCTTCCTGGTGGCGGGCTTGTCCAGCCCAAATCCAGCCTCGATCACCTTTCGCAAGCCGGGTGCCGTACCCGGAGCTATCACCGCCATAACGCGCCATCCGGTGCTCTGGGGCTTCGCCCTGTGGGCGGGCAGCCATCTTGTCGCAAACGGCGATTTACGCAGCGTGCTGCTGTTCGGCATCCTGTTCGCTTATTCCATACTGGGCATGTTCATGATCGACCGGCGAGCGCGCCGGCGGCTGGGAGATCAGTGGCCGCCGCTTGCCAAGAGCACCTCGGCTTGGCCCTTCCGAGCTGTGCTGGCGGGAAAAACTCGACTACGCGTTGATGTCCCTATGATTATGGCGATCTCGACAAGCGCCTTGCTTACAGCGTGGCTACTGCTCGGTGGTCACGCGATGCTGTTCGGCGCCGACCCTTTGAGCATGGTGGCCGGCTGATGCACGACGACCTTATCGAACGCTACGCCGCACCCGTACCGCGCTACACCAGCTATCCCACGGCGCCACATTTCCATGCCGGAGTCACCTCGCAGACCTATGCACGCTGGCTAGGCGAAGTGACCCAAAGCGTCGCCATCTCGCTGTATATTCACGTGCCCTATTGTGATCGCCTCTGCTGGTTTTGTGGCTGCCACACCAAGCACACGCTGCGCTACGAACCCATCACCAGCTATCTCGATGCGCTTTATGCCGAAATAGACTGGGTTTCCGAAAGGCTCGCCGGCAACGGCATGGTCAGCGCAATCCATCTTGGCGGCGGCTCGCCGACCATGCTGACTCCCGATGACATGGCCAGGCTGAAAGCCCATCTCGCTGCCCGTTTTCAGATTGCCAGCGATGTCGAAATCAGTATCGAGATCGACCCCAACGATCTAGGCGAGGATCGCTTCGATGCCATGGCGTCATTCGGGCTGACGCGCGCCAGCGTCGGCGTGCAGGATTTCGACCCTCGCGTACAGCGGGCCATCAATCGCATTCAGAGCTTCGAACAGACCAAGCATGTGATCGATCAGGTTCGCGCCCGGGGCGTTCATTCGGTCAATGTCGACGTGCTATATGGCTTGCCCTACCAGACCCTCGAAAGCATTGAAGCGACTATCGGACAGGTGCTGTCATTGACTCCAGACCGCACAGCGCTCTTTGGCTATGCGCATGTGCCGTGGCTAAAAAAGCACCAGCAGATGATCCCAGACGCGGCCCTGCCGAACATCCCCGCCCGCTTTGCCCAATCCATGCTCGCCGCACAGCTCCTGAATGGCGGAGGTCTGCAATCGATCGGCTTCGACCACTTCGCCCGTAGCACCGATAGCCTGGCAATCGCTGCCGCAAAGGGTCGATTGCGTCGCAACTTTCAGGGTTACACGGACGACGGGGCGGACCTGCTGATCGGCCTTGGTGCCTCCGCTATCGGCCAGCTGCCGCAAGGCTATGTGCAGAACATAACGGTCACCGGAGATTATCAGAAAGCAGCGTTTTCAGGGACTGGCACGACGAGCCGCGGTTTCGCTCTGACGACGGCGGATAGACTCCACGGCTATGCCATCGAAGCTCTGTTGTGTCGGTTTTCCCTGCGCCGCGATGAACTGCAGCAATTTGGCGCAGCCGGTCGAAGTCTGTTTGAGCGCGCCCGTGCGATCACCGCGCAAGACGATGACGGCATGACGACCGCCGACGCGGAATGCTTTGCCATTACCGACCGAGGCCGTCCCTTCGTGCGTGCCATTGCAGCAAAATTCGACACATATCTCGGCGAGGGTCCAGCGCGCCACTCTCTAGCTGTCTAGCGCCGCTCACCTTGCCACTCACGAGTTGGGGGATTGCCTGGCAGGCCAAGTAGATCGATGGCGCGCGCAGCAAGATGGTCCACCAGTTCTGCCAAGCTTTGCGGCCGCGCATAAAATGCGGGAACCGGCGGCATGACAATCGCACCCATCTCAGTGGCTGCCACCATGTTGCGCAGATGGCCAAGATGAAGCGGGGTTTCCCTCCCCACCAACACCAGACGGCACCGCTCCTTCAGATGAACGTCGGCAGCGCGCACGATGAGCGTGTCGGCAATTCCCGTGGCAATAGCGGCCAGCGTGTGCATGGAGCACGGCACGACCAGCATGACCGCTGAGACAAAGGACTGCTCGCGATGCTTGCATCAATGTCGTCGAAAGAATGTACGACACGCGCCAGTGCGCGTACCTGGGCAACAGCATCCTGACCCACTTCATGTGCCAAGGTTCGCTCGGCCGTCGGTGAAAGCACAAGTTTGAAATACCGGCGATCCGCTGCATGATCCTCAACCCGATGGTGGCGCCCAAAACACCTGACATGGCAACAACCACCCGCGTCACGTCGAACGCCCTTACTGGCCGAGTCCGCCCCAAATGGCATCGACCCGGCCCATCACCTCCAGCGACATACTCAAAACCCTGCCCAATTCACGGCTGGTTCAGCTCCGGTCTTGTCAACGGCATCGAGCCCCATTTTTTCGCCCAAGCCCGGCTTGCGCAATGCGAAGTCGAGATAGTCGATGGGCGTATCCGATATGGAGGTCTACTGCCATGAATCGCCGGAGGGCTTCAAATCGCGAATGGTGGGCACCTGCTGCCGCACTCGTTCGAAATCATCGAGTTCCCAATCGACGCCTGCTGCACGGCGATAGCTAGGTAATGGAACTCCGCATTGGTCGAGCCACCGGTGGCCATCACCAATGCCACGGCGTTTTCGATGGATTCCCGCGCACGATGTCCTTGGGCTTCAGGTGCTGCTCTACCGCGTTGACCAAAACCCGAGTCGATCGATCCGCTGAGTTGGCCTTCTCGTGGTCAGGATTCGCCATCGTAGAGGATCCCAACAGCGAAATGCCCAGGGCTTTAAAGGACCCTGCCATCGTATTGGCAGTATACATTCCTCCGCATGAGCCGGTCGTTGGGTTCGCATTTTTTCGATGCCGTCGAAATCCTCCTCGCTCATGCGCCCGGCCATGTACGTGCCCCACCGCCACAAAAGCAGAGACTATGGATAGATCTTCGCCTTTCCAGCGTCCTGGTTTGATCGTACCCCCGTACACATATATTGAAGGCACGTTGGCCCGGAGCATCCCAATTAGTCCGCCGGCAAGGTTTTTGTCGCACCCACCGACAACGAGTACGCCGTCCATCCACTGGCCTTGTACTGACAACTCGACGCAGTCGCGATCACCTCGCGCGACACCAGGGAATACTTCATTCCCTCGGTTCCCATGGCCATCCCGTCAGAAATGGTCGGAACACCGAATATTTGGGGGTTGGCGCCCTCCGACTGGATTGCGGTTGCTGCGGCATTCAAAAGCTTCTGAAGCCCGGCGTTACAGGGCGTTATGGTGGAGTGACCATTGTTAATCCCTATCATGGGTTTGTCGAAATCGTCTGCGTTGTAACCCAAGCTGTAAAACATAGCCCGATTTGGTGAACGGGCAATTCCTTCCGTGATGTGGCAGGAGCGATCACTGTTGGGCATGCTGGCTCTCCACAAGGATGGCCACTAGAAGTCTCATGCCCAACGTTCCCTGCCTGGATTAGTTTATTTGCGGCAACCGGCGCTGGCATTTCGGGTTCGGGACTCGGTGCTTTGATTGTTCCGCACCACGAGCTAGACTCTCAGAAGGCACGGGAGAGATAGAAATGCACATCGCAATTCGTACCCGGCTGCTGCCAGATAGAGCTCTCCCCCGGTATGCCTATTTGCCGGGGAAATTTGCTCATCCGATCCGTGATCCAGCGGGGCACAGCTTCGAAAATGGCCATGATCCTGAAATCACGTCGCCGTCTGACGATTTCGTGTGGGGCGCGGATTTGTTCAATCAGGGATATTACTGGGAAGCCCATGAGGCTTGGGAGCTTCTGTGGCAGCAGGCGGGTAAAGCAACACCCGAGCGTCTCTTTTACAAGGCCTTGATCCTGCTGGCCGCAGCTGGGGTTAAGCTACGCGAGGGCAAACCGCGCCCGGCATCCCGTCATTATGGAAGGGCGGCTGCTCATTTGCGTGCAGTGCAAGAACGAGGCGGCTATGAAACCGGCCTGACCCTGACTGTGGAGGAACTTATCAAGCAAATTGACCAGATTCCATCGGTCACACCCCCGCGCTCCTGTGAGCCGCAGGTTGTATTCTCATTCCTAGTGCTTCCTTCCGGACGACTTTGACACAGAACAAAGACGCTTTCTGCCAGCACTGTAGGCTTGCGCCGGACAAGCCAGCAGATGCTTGGCTGACGCGCATCCCGTCCAAGCGGACTGTGCGTCTCCGCGTTTCTCAGAAAGCACAGCCACAATGATCGATCAGCATGGCGTTTCAGTTGAGAAACGGGCGTGGCCGGCAATTCGACGTGGCCTGAAGTGCAAGTGCCCCAATTGCGGCAAGGGGTGGTTATTCCATCACTATCTTGAGCAGGTTAAACATTGTGCCAAATGCAACGAGCCGTTGGCGCATTACAATGTTGGCTTGTTCTTGCCGTTAGTGGTCATAACCGTAGTGATCCATGTACTAGCATTCGTCATGCTGGAACTGGAGTTGAATGGGCACGGTAGTCCACTTTTGTATCTCTATGCTGTGGTCCCACTTTCCATAATGCTGCCCATCGCAATATTACCCTCGTCGAAAGGCGCAATTTTGGGGTTGATGTGGGCAAAGGGATGGAGCGACGAACAGGATCGTTAACATGATGCGGAGGCGCGGCCCGTGTCCTGCGCATGGGCTGCCTGCTGGATCAATGTCCAGGCATCGATGAATCTGGCGGCTCGCCGATTGGACCAAAAATGTCCGGCTGCTCCTCACCTTCGACGATAAGGTAACCGGCCAGTCCGCGTTCTGCACGCGACAACGCATGATCCACCAGCACGTAGCGACCTGGAACCTCGCACTTAAACTCCACGACCGCAGCACCGCCGGGTGGAACCGTGACCGTCTGAACATTGGTCAGCGGCGGGCTCGTGAGCGAGGCGTGCACATACACGCGATCAAATATCTCGCCAATCACATGGAAGGACGAGGTAAAGTTTGGGCCGCCCACTCCAAAGAAGATGCGAACGGTCTCACCAACATTGGCCTTAAGCGGAAAATGCTCCGTCAGAGCGCCGACGTGCCCGTTGAAGACGAAGTATTCGGGACGTTCGTTAAGCAGCTTATCATAGCTCTCGGTCAACAGTCCCGCAGTGCCGAATGGCTCCTCGGTATAGATCTCGCCCTGCATGACGTAGAATTCCCGATCAACCGGAGCCAGACCCTCTTCAGGCTCGACCATGATCATGCCGTACATGCCGCTGGCGATATGCATGGCCACAGGCGGCACTGCGCAGTGATAGACATAAAGGCCCGGATTGAGCGCCTTGAAGCGGAAGGCAAATTCTTCACCTGGCATCGCCGTAGTGAGCACAGCACCGCCGCCCGGACCAGTCGTGGCATGGAAATCGACGTTGTGAGCCATCCAACTGTCTTCGGCATTCTTGAGATAGCACTCGACAGTGTCGCCGACGCGCACCCGGATGAATGGACCCGGCACGCGGCCATTAAAGGTCCAGAATCGGAAAGTGCTGTTGGAGTCGAGATGGGCCTCGAGCTCGATCGTCTCTAGGTCGATGCGAATGGTCTGAGGCTCTCGCCGGGTGATGGGGGGTGGTATATCGGCGGGATCGTGAGCAACGTCGTTATGCTCTGTCATACCCGG
Organism: Devosia psychrophila; assembly: GCF_000971275.1. GTDB lineage: Bacteria > Pseudomonadota > Alphaproteobacteria > Rhizobiales > Devosiaceae > Devosia > Devosia psychrophila. The sequence goes on from NZ_LAPV01000192.1 coordinate 81,300, forward strand.
ATTGATCTGATAAAGGCGTCCGCTCAAGCTGGTGGTGCCATGGGACATGTGCGATGTCTGCTGGCTGGCGACCGCGCTACCGGCATTCTGCGCTTCAGCCGTGCCGCCCAGTGCTCCAACAAAAGTCAGGCCTGCCGTCCCCGCCAAGAGGCTGCGCCGGCTGAGACCGTTGCCATTGTGCTGGGATTCCAACTTCTTATCGTCAGGATTGTCGTTCATCTCGAATACTCCTCCTTGATAACGAAAGGGTCGCCCCGCAGTGACCGTTCTCAGGCTATTGCGTGGCTGCCGCTTCGCCCTTGCTGTCTTCCGCCAGCGCAATCAGATCAAGGAGACGGTCTTCGGGGCGGGTAGGAAGCTTCTCTACTTCCGCCGGGTCCAGCGCCGCCGGAGCATCACCCACCTGGATAAGGCCCACCATGCCCAGGCCTACGTGGGGCAGGCATTTGTATGCATAGAAACCCTCCGTATCGAATGTGACGGTAATCTCTTGGTTGATCTTGCCCTTCCAGGGCTCGGCGCCCTCTGGCATCAGGGTCAGGATGGATTCGGCATTGTGCCCCTTATTGGTCGGGACAAATGTGACGGTGTCGCCGGGCGCTATCTTGAGGAAGGCAGGCTCGAACTGCATGGAGCGACCCTCGGCGTCCTTGTTCACCATCTGGACCTGATGATCTGCAGCGAAAGTAGGGGTGGCGAGCATCAGCCCCGCCAATGCGCCGACGACGAAGAGTGATGTGGATTTCATTCATGTTCTCCTGTTCGCGAGATATCTGTCAGGACGCACCGTTAGCAGCCAGACATGGTTAGTTAACGGGTGAAGGCCTCGATCGTTCATTCCGAGGCAGCGCGCCCCCGAGTTAAACGAAGGCAATGACAGATGGAATGGTGGGAAACGGTTGCACGACCAAGCGGATCTGCCCCCGCCAGTCCCGGTGCCAAGCTGGCGGGGACAAAAATGATCAGATCGAGGCGCAGGGCGCGCTCGACATGATCCTTGCGCGAACGCAAGGACGCCATTCGTGGGTAATCCCCCCTCTGATCAATCGGGTTTAAAAGTAGAATTTTCTCGGCAATATGAACGAGGAGATTTTGATGAAGATGACGAGATATAGCGAACCCCAGATCCTGGCGATCCTGCGCCAGGCCGAAGGTGGGGTTGGGGTGTCCGATCTGTGCCGAGATTATGGGATGAGCACTGCC
>NZ_LAPV01000193.1 GCF_000971275.1 Devosia psychrophila
TCATTGACGGGGTCGAACTGCCAAATTCCGGGGTTCGTTCTACGGACGCTGAGGACAGGCCGCTATCTCCCTTCGCCAGTGGGCAGGTCCCGCCCGGCTCCGTATTCCTCCATTCCCCTTTTGGTGGCTCCTATGACTCGCGTTACTTCGGGCCGCTCCCGGCCGACGGCATTCTTGGCCTCGCTGCGTCGGTTTTTGTCCTGGCGCCATAGGGGCGGACGCCTCACGATCTTGGTGGTGGGGTCCGCGACGTTAGGCGTTATCGGGTGGAGCGGCAATCCGTTGACCTTGCCGATGGCTATGGTCTTCCCGGCATTATGGAGTGTGGCTGGCTCCCGTGCCGGCGCGGCCCTCGTCGCTGCAGCGTATTTCCTTGGTGCCTCACGCGGCTTACCCGAAGGCGTTTCAATCTTCTTCGGCAGTGACCGTCTCTTAGGGATCGCACTGTGGGTCACTGCATCGCTCGTTTTTGTCGGCACTCATGCGGCGTGTTGGACGAAACGAAGTGGTTGGCGGCAACCGTGGCGCTATCTGCTTGCCAACGTCCTGATGTCGGTGCCGCCGCTGGGCATACTGGGCTGGGCCAATCCAATCACCGCTGCTGGCATCATGCTTCCAGGTTGGGGGTGGTGGGGTTTGGCGATGACCATGGTTCTCCTCATGAGTTCTGTTTCAACGCGGCTTAGATGGCTTGCTATCGCTGTCATAGGCGCGCTTTCGATATCGGCGTCGATGAACTGGACCGAACCTGCGCCACCGTCTAGCTGGCGCGGGATCGACACGAGCTTTGTCACTGGCAGGGAACAGTATGCCGACTATGCCCAGCAACGCGTGACCATTCATCTGGTGCAAGCCGCTGCAGTTGACGGTGCCAAAGTCGTCGTGCTGCCCGAAAGCGCTTTCGGCATCTGGACACCAACTGCTGAGGCGCTATGGAGCGGAGCGCTCGCCAATTTCCAGGTGACCGTGATTGGAGGGGCCATAATTCTCGCGGGTGACGGCTACGAAAACCTGATGATTTCCGTGACCGCAAAGGGGGCAGAAGTGCTGTATCGGCAGCGTATGCCGGTGCCAGTATCGATGTGGCAACCTTGGTCGACCGGAGGAGCGGCAGCCGACTTTTTTGGGAACCCAGTTGTTGAACATACCGGCGT
>NZ_LAPV01000194.1 GCF_000971275.1 Devosia psychrophila
GGGGTGGAGGCTGTGTGAAAACTCCGGATTATGGTATGATCTGGCACTGCTTCGGAGGTGCCAGATGGGACGTTTTGTCGAGGCTGCTGACCGTGACCAAGCGAGCTTTCTGCCGGCTTGTCTTGAGGACTATGTGGATGCGGACAACCCGGTCCGCGTGATCGATGCCTTTATCGATGAGCTCGATTTGGCCGGTCTCGGGTTTGCCCGTGTCCAACCGGCAGCGACCGGCCGACCCGGCTACGCACCGGGCACCATGCTCAAGCTCTACGTTTACGGATACCTGCATCAGCTACCTCGATCCGGAAGCTGGAGCGCGAGGCGGGTCGCAATATCGAGCTGATGTGGCTGACCGGCAAGCTGGTACCCGACTTCAAGACCATCGCCGACTTCCGCCATGACAATGCCAGCGCGATCCAGATCGCGTGCCAGCGCTTCGTTGCCGTCTGCGGCGCGCTTGGTATTGTCGGCGGCGGCGTGGTGGCCATCGAGGGCTCGCGTTTACGGGCCGTGAACACCCATGAGAAGAACTACACCAAGGGCAAGCTGGCGCGGCGAAAGGCCCATGTCGAGGAGAGCATCGCGCGTTATCTTGCAGAGCTCGAGGAAGCCGACAGCGCAGAGACGGGAGTGGCCTCACCGCGGGTCGAGCGCCTGACCGAACGATTGGCGTCTCTGCGTGGTAGCCTTGGCGAGCTCGAGGCGATCGGCCGACAGTTGGAAACCAGTGCTGATGGACAACTCTCGCTCACCGATCCGGACGCCCGCGCCATGGCAACTGGGAGCGACCATCGTGGCGTGGTCGGCTACAACGTCCAGGCTGCCGTCGATACCAGGCACCATATCGTGGTGGCTAATACGGTGACCAACCGAGGCCATGATCGTTCGCATCTGCTGGAGATGGCAAAGGCCGCGAAAGCCGCGACCGGCACCCCCGAGATGATTGCCCTTGCCGATCGCGGCTATTACGAGGGGGAGCAGATCCGCGCCTGTGCGCAGGCAGGCATTATCCCAATGGTGCCAAAACCCAACACCTCTCCTGCTCAGGCCCGTGGCCTGTGGGGCAAGCCGTCGTTCATCTATCAGCCAGAGACCGATACTTATCGCTGTCCCGTCGGCGAGCAACTCCAGAGGAGCCACGCC
>NZ_LAPV01000195.1 GCF_000971275.1 Devosia psychrophila
AAAGGAGCCAGCAGGGAGAGGAGGGCTTGACGGGAGGCGAGAAGACGAAGCCTTGAACGGCAAGCATGACAAGGCTGCAGGCGGCAAACATGATCGCCAGGTCGCAGGGCGCCATGGCGCGGGCACCGTTCCTCAATGTGAGGCCCACTGCGAAGGCCACCAGCCCGCCTGCCACAACTGCAGCAAGGACCAGGAGCCGCAGCCCCCCGCGTAGTGGCGCTGCCACGACGCTCCTCGGGACCTGGTACTGCTGCAAGGTGATGCGTCGTGCACTGGGAAGCAACGCGCTGACGCTGACCGCGACAATGACTGCGACGATAGACGCCGCGATAAAGGGACCAGACCCCATGGGGCCGCTGCCCCAATCGGCGGCGAATCCGCCAAGCATGGGCCCGAAAAAGAAACCGGCAATCGACGCCATTCCGACCGCGCCAAAGGCCCGAGCGCGGCGGTCATCATCGACTTCGACATCAGCGATGAATGCTAGAACGGAGGGGGCAACACCTGCGGCAAAGGCGCCATTCAGAATTCGGCCCATGTAGAGCACCGCCAGGTGGGGGGCGAGAGCCGTGGCGGCCAAGGTAACGCCAAAGCCTCACAACGCGAGTACAATTATGGGTTTTCGACCCACTACGGCCGAGAGGCGCCCCCAGAGGATGGCCATCACCAGCGGAGCGGCAATATAGGCCGCGGTGAGCCATCCCACATGTCGTGCAATCGTGCTTGAATCCGGAGCCGCTGTCAGTCCCGCCACCATTGTCGGAAGGACCGGCAGAACCACCCCATAGCCGAGCGCAACCACGAACACAGCGGCGAGTAGTGCGATAAAGACCCGGTTGGACTTGGCTCCTCGATCGCCGTTGTTGGGCATCATGCCGACGCCGCTGCAGTACGCTCACCCGCCGCGCCTTGATCACTCGATGCGTTGGAGGGCCGAATGCCCTCAAGCTTCGTCCGCTTGAGCAGAAGTGCGTTGATCGCCACCAGCGCCGAACTGCCAGACATGGCGAGCGCGGCGATCTGCGGGCTGAGCAGGAATGGATAGAACCCGGCCGCCGCGATCGGGAAGGCGATGGAATTGTAGCCAACCGCCCCCCCTAGGTTCTGGGTCCACTTGTCCCGCTTGGCTT
>NZ_LAPV01000196.1 GCF_000971275.1 Devosia psychrophila
ATACCAACGGCGCTCACGATTGACCGGTGTGTGCCCATTCACGCATGCCGATCGATGTTATGGTTGTCGGCTGGTCGACGAGATTTCGCCATGCCTGACAAGCGGCATCGATGATGGCGTCGTAGGTGTCAAAAACCTGATTGGAGAGCCAGTTTTGGCGTAGGTACTGCCAGACGTTTTCGACCGGGTTTAGTTCGGGCGATCGCGAAGGTAGGAAGATCAGCGTCATGTTCTTGGGCACGGCAAGATTGGCCGTGGTGTGCCACCCAGCCCGATCGAGCAGCAGCACTGCATGGGCGCCCCTTTGGACATGCCGGCTGATCTCTTCGATGTGCAGTTGCATGGCGAAGGTATCGGCATAGGGCAGAGCCAGTCCGGCACCCTTCCCTTTGGCCGGACAGATGGCGCCGAACAGATAGGCGTTCTGATAGCGCTGATCAGCAGGTTGTCGGGGACGCGTGCCACGCTTCGCCCACAGGCGGGCGACGCCATTTTTCTGGCCGATGCGGGCCTCGTCCTGGAACCAGATTTCTATCGGCCGGCCCTTGGGAAGGTGGCCAATATGGGCTTTCAGTGCTCGCGGGAAGTTTTTTTAAATGCCGAGATGACCCCGGCATCCTGACCGGGATGTTGAGGCCGCGCGCTCATGTGCGAAAAGCCGAGTTTCTTGAGAAGCGCACCGACATGGCGCTCATGGTAGTGAACCCCAAACCGCTCCTTGATGACCCGCTGGAGGTCAATTCGGCGCCACCGCACAACGCCATCAACTGCCAGGTCTGGGCCGGTTTCGACGATCTTGATCAGTTCCACCTTTTGATCCTCCGACAGCCGCGACGGCTGACCGGGGGCCCAATGATCGAACAAGCCGTCAGGGCCGTCAGCATTGAACCGATGCACCCAATCGCGGAGCGTCTGCCGGTCCATGCCGCCCATCCGTGCAGCGTCGGCCCGGCTCAGTCCGTCCAAGACCGCCGCCAGCGACAACAACCTTCGGCTTTGATTGGCGTCTTTGCTCCGTGATGCCAGGCGCCGAAGCTCTTGCGACGAATAATCCTGCCTGATCCGAACCGAGACTGTCATGGGCGAATTTCCTTCGCCCCATGGAATCAGTAATTCCCTG
>NZ_LAPV01000197.1 GCF_000971275.1 Devosia psychrophila
CCGGACAATCGCGCGGCCCTGCTCTTTGACGACGTTCTCTGGGTCAAGAAGGCACGCCAAGAGCATGACATCTTCGTTGATGCGTTGCGTGAACGTGGGGTGACCGTCCTCGATTTCGGTACCCTGCTTGGCGAGACGCTTGCCCTTGGCGAAGCACGGCGATGGCTGCTCGACCGGCGGATCAGCGCCGCCTCGATCGGCGAAGACTTGGTCGGCGAGATGCGCAGTTGGCTGGACGAAATGCCGGCCAGCGACCTTGGCCGGTTGCTGATTGGCGGCATCGCTCGTGCCGAGCTTCCCTTCGAGCCTGCAGGTCTGGCCGGGCGGACCATGGAACCACAGGACTTTGTCCTGCCGCCGCTGCCCAACCAGATGTTTACCCGTGATAGCTCATGCTGGATCCACGGCGGCGTGACGATCAACCCGATGTTCTGGCCCGCTCGCCGCCCGGAAGCGACCAATGTCGAGGCCGTTTACCGATTCCATCCCCATTTTCGTGACGCTGAATTCGAAGCCTGGTGGGACGGTTCGGACGGGACCGGCATTGCCACGCTTGAGGGCGGCGACGTCATGCCGGTGGAGAACGGCGTCGTGCTCATCGGCATGGGAGAGCGGACTACGCCGCAGGCGGTGGCGACGCTTGCCAAGCGCCTCTTCGCCAAGGGCGTCGCGACCAGGATCATTGCCGCCCTGATGCCACGCGACCGCTCCTTCATGCACCTCGATACGGTCTTCACTTTTTGCGACCGCGACCTCGTGACCATCTATCCGACTGTTGTCGATCGTATCCGAACTTTCTCGCTCCGCCCCGGCACCGGACCAACGGGCATCGACATAACGGCGGAGAACGAACCGTTCGTCCAGGTCGTCCAAGCGGCGCTTGGCCTCGAACGGCTGCGTGTCGTCGCCACCGGTGGCGACAGCTATGAGGCCGAACGCGAGCAGTGGGACGACGGCAACAACGTGGTCGCCGTCGAGCCTGGCGTCGTCATCGGCTACGATCGCAATGTCTATACCAACACTCTGCTC
>NZ_LAPV01000198.1 GCF_000971275.1 Devosia psychrophila
GGATTGGCCTGGAGGGCGTTGGTAAGGTCGGCGAAGGCCTTGTCCGCGTTCCACTCGGTGGAGATCTGCGACACGACTTCGACCAGGTCCTTGTTCTGATCTACCACGTCGAAGAAGCCGTCACGGCGCTGAATGGCGTTTTGGTCGCCCAGATCGCCGATCAGGATCGCGGCCTGGTACTTGCCGCCCTTGGCCTTGGCGATGTCGAGCAGCGCTTCTACCGTGGATTTCATGATGGCGCGGTTGTCGGCCTGCACCGCAACCGAGGTCGCGTCGCTCGCCGCCGGTGGGCGATTGAAGTGCACCATCGGAATGCCGGCGGCATTGGCTTCGCGGATGGCGGGGATGACCGCGTTGGAGTCAGTCTGCACAATGATGATGCCGACGACCTTGCGCTGGATCATCGACTGCACCTGTTCGAACTGCTTGTTGTCGTCGAGGTTGGAGATGGCTTCGAGCGGCGTCCAGCCGGCCGCCACGGCCTTTTCCTTTAGTACTTCGAAGCTGGTGACCCAGAAGGGCGACTGCAGGCTGTCGAACAGGATGGCTACGGCCTCGCCCGAATCCTGTGCCTTGACCAGCATAGGAAGCGATGCTGCGGCCATGGAAGCTGCCAGCATGCCGACGGTGAAATGTCTACGGTTAATCATTAGAGCTCCTCCCGCAGCGCGAGCACACCTGGCTTCGATCGCCGCATTCCCCTCAATAGCGCAGACTAAAATGTAAGACAACATTTTTTGTAAGACAACTTCGTTTTCTGCTATGCTGTCGTTGCTAACGATCACATGCACGGAAGAGTTTTGCGATGAACTTTCAAACTGAAAGTCCCACGAAGGCCCGCATTATTCAGTTTATTCGTGACCAAATCAGTAGTGGCGCATTGGGTGTCGGCATGCGCTTGCCTACCGACCTTCAGCTGGCCCGGGAATTTTCAATCAGCCGTCCCATGGTCCGCGAGGCGATCACGGAGCTTAAAGAAGACGGAATTCCCATTGTGCGACCCG
>NZ_LAPV01000199.1 GCF_000971275.1 Devosia psychrophila
GCATCAGCATATCCTGCTGCATCCGCTGGCGAAGCGGCCTGGTAGGAGCCTCGGTCGATAGAGTAGCCATGGCAAGTTCCTCTCGTTGAAGGGAACTCCATGGTCAGATCAGCTGCCGCTCGATCAAAAGCTTATAATGAAACCGAGACCCCGCCGCCCGCACCCTCCCGCGAAGCGGGTTCGTGCATGGGGCGCGAAGCCGTCGTTAGCGGATTCGCATAATATGCGGTCTGGAACGCCAGAAATTGATTCCATGCTGCAGCAGGTCAAGATGGGGCACCCTTGGCAATGCCCGCCTAGAGTTCATGCTTCAGCGACCCATCATAGTTCAGCAGGAATTCCCGCGATTCTCATGATGCGCTCACATCTCAGAACGCCCGCGGAACATGGCAAGAAACGGCGATGTAACGGCAATGAAACGGTCGACGCTTGCCGAAGCAAAAACTCCAAGCCTTTCAATAGGAAGGCTTGGAGCGGGTAGCGGGAATCGAACCCGCATATTCAGCTTGGAAGGCTGCTGCTCTACCACTGAGCTATACCCGCAAGGTCGGTGACCGACGCACAGGCATTAGCGCGACAGGGCCGCAGATGGCAAGCCCTTGCGATCGGTCGATGTTGGTCGCCGACGTAGCTACTTCCCACATGTCGTTATCAGCTCGGTGCTTGCGTCTGCGCATGCAAAGCAATTGTTGTTCGTTCCGGGGTCCTGATGCGTTAGAAGCCAAGAGCACCGGTTCATTGAGAGCCGGCTTCCAATTTAGAGGTCCGTCGTGCTGGCTGTGATTTTTATCGTTCTGCTGTTGCTGCTGGTCCAGACCTTTTTGCCGGGGCGCTATCTGAGTGCGCAGGTTGGCAATAACGCCCAGATGGGGCCGCGCGATGACCTGCCGAAGCCAACCAGGGAACTCGCCCGATCGCGCCGTGCCCTGGCCAATTTCCAAGAAACACTGCCGATCTTTCTGGTGCTGGCAGTGCTGTCCATTGTGCTGGGCGAACAAGGCTGGCTGTCGGTGCTGGGTGCCGCGGTGTATTTCCTCGCACGTGCCTCGCATCTCTATTTCTACATGAAGGGTCTGTCGCCCTGGCGTTCCATCGCGTTTCTGGTCGCCCTGATCGGCACGTTGATGATGGGCATACCGCTTGTGCCGCATCTGTGGGGTTAAGGCGCAAAGGGTCTTGCGAAACCGAGCCATTGCCATTAGACAAACCCTCGCCTGAAGGGGTTTAGCTCAGTTGGTAGAGCATCGGTCTCCAAAACCGAGGGTCGTGGGTTCGAATCCCCCAGCCCCTGCCAGGCATTTCAAGACATTTTATCAATGAGCCGACCGGTCTTGGATCGGGGACGGAGTCTTGGCGCAGCGCAGTTTGCGCTGCCCAGGGCGGATTGGTTACATCAACGGCGCATCCGCGGTGAGGGGCTCGTATTGTCCGTCTCTGCACAGGGGCAGGTCGAAGCCTTCGCGGACTGCAGGCCTCGCGGTGTCACTGTTGAACACCAGCATCACATTATGAATGCCTTGATTCGCGCCCGGGTCGAGAACGCCTTGCAGCAGCTCATCGATGCGCGGCAAGCGCTCTGGTTTTTTCGCCACGGACAGTCCTCGCACGCAAGAATACCATCGCTGTGGCGATAGAGGCGTCGCGCCGATAAGGTTGCGCGGATAGGATACGGTGATTTGTGCCCGGTCCGCGCCCTTTTTGGCGACAATGCGCGCCGTTTCCCGCTGATAATGCGCAGGAAAGGGCACGGTATCGCCGGAAAACTGGACGCCGTTGGGCGAGAAAGCCGAGCAGCCCGCAAGCAGCACGACGACCGGTAATAGTGCGAGAGCCCTCACGTTTTTGCCCCACAAAACCCTAGGGCGGCAGAGAACCACGTCCTTCACAACTAGGCCACTCCTATTCATGGGTTGCTGAAAGACGACGCCTGATGAATCGGGGTGGCCCTACTCTGCGAGGACTGTTTCGAATTTCACTCCGGCTAACCGGGCCTGGCGCCAGACGACGCGGCAGGGCTCCAGCGAGTGGTGAAACAGCAGAGTAAAGGCGTCAGGGAGTTCGATGCTTTCGGCGATTTCCACCATGGCTCCAGATCGCGACAGGTTTACCACCAGAACATCCTCGCGGATGAGGCCATCATTCATTACGGCGGTCGCCGCAATGGATATGGCGTCGCGTTTGTGCACGCGCTTGTCGATCCATGTTTTCATCGGGAGAGAGCTAGGCCGCCTCGCTTAACGCGCTTTGAACGGAAAGGTTAAAATTGTAAGCAACGTCGGTATTCTTCACGAGCCGGCTTTGAGCTGTGGAAAGCGCATTGGTAGCGGGGAAAACACAGCGACCCCGGCCTTGTGCATAAGCCGGGGTCATTCATGAGAGTCGTCGGGGGCCGCAGGGGCAAACCTGCAATTGATTAACGCACGGCCCTCGCCGTAGTTCCCCGGCGCCCGCTCGCTACTCTGCCGCGACCGGCAACGCGTCGGTGTGGCGCGACTTCAACTTGTTGAGCTGGTGCGCTGCATGCGTCAGCAGAGCGGTTCTGACCTGAGCGGAAGAGACAAAGCCGACGTCGGCCTTGACCTTGAGGTCGAGATGATAGCGGGACAGGTTGCCCATGAAATTTTCTTCCACGATCACCCGGACAACGCCGGTTATGCGGCCACGAATGGTGCGGTGTGGCCCATAGTAGCGGAGCTCGCATCCCTTGACGTCAAAGCTCGCAGCACGATCTGGCATGTCACAGCCTCCCACGGCCACTTTTTGGTCCCAATTCGATCAAACGCCGTTGCTGGCGACTGTGCAAGCGTGATTCGCCGGGTTGTTAACGTATCGTTAATATAATGTGGCGGCGGTCAGACATGCGCCCGTTCGGCCAAACTCGTCGTCGGCTGTTGCAATTGGACGGAAGTTTCTCTAGATAGCGGCATTCCAGCCGTGCGGGAGTCCTGCGCGGCCTTTGGTTTTGCACCAAAACACCAAAGAGTAGATTCGCCGATGGCACGAGTAAACCCGATCCAGTTCCTGCAGCAGGTTAGGCAGGAAACAGCCAAGGTCACTTGGCCGGGCCGCAACGAAATCCTGATCTCGACGATCATGGTCCTCGTACTGGTGATCTTTGCGAGCCTGTTCTTCCTGCTCGCCGACCAGGTTATATCCTGGCTGGTCGGGCTCATGCTTTCGATCCGCTAGTCGGTTCACTGACACTCTAAGACTGGGAGCGGCGACGCTTAATGGCCAAGCGCTGGTACATCGTTCAGGCATACAGCAATTTCGAGCGCAAGGTGGCGGAAGACATCCGCCAGAAGGTCGCGCAGAAAAAGCTCGAGCATCTGTTTGAAGACGTGATCGTACCGACCGAAAAGGTCGTCGAGATCCGTCGTGGCCGCAAGGTCGATGCCGAACGCAAGTTTTTCCCCGGCTACGTGCTGGTGAAGATGGACATGACTGACGAGGCATTCCATCTGATCAAGAACACGCCCAAGGTTACCGGCTTCCTCGGTTCGGACAACAAGCCGATGCCGATCTCGGAAAAGGAAGCCCAGGCCATCCTGCAGCAGGTGCAGGAAGGCGTTGAGCATCCCAAGCCTTCTGTCTCCTTCGAAGTGGGAGAGAATGTGCGCGTGTCGGACGGTCCTTTCGCCAGCTTCAATGGCGTGGTGGAAGAAGTCGACGAAGAGCGCGCCCGCCTCAAGGTGGAAGTGTCGATCTTCGGTCGCCCCACTCCGGTGGAGCTCGAATACAGTCAGGTCGAAAAGGTCTGACCCAGTCGTTGCGCAAGCACGACCATGATGATTTCAGTCGTTGCGCAAGCACGGCCATGAAGAATTTCCGGCGTGAGCCGGAGAACGCCGAGCCCCGGCTCGGTTAAGGACTGTGGAAGAGGATGGTGCACTGCCAGCACCAGCTACACCTCAGACCACGGTGTCTAGCCAGCTTTAACTAGTTGGCGCCTAAGGCCGCTTATGGCCGAAGAATAGGAGACGAAATTGGCAAAGAAAATCGTTGGCTACGTAAAGCTGCAAGTCGCTGCGGGTTCCGCAACGCCATCCCCGCCGATCGGGCCCGCGCTCGGTCAGCGCGGCCTGAACATCATGGAATTCTGCAAGGCGTTCAATGCCGCCACGCAGGAACTGGAAAAGGGTTCGCCCATCCCAGTCGTGATCACCGCCTATGCCGACAAGAGCTTCACTTTCGAGATGAAGTCGCCGCCGGTCAGCTACTTCATCAAGAAGGCCGTAAACCTGAAGTCGGGCAGCAAGCTGCCAGGCAAGGAATCGGCCGGCACGATCACCACAGCCCAGCTGCGTGATATTGCCGAGAAGAAGATGAAGGATCTCAACGCCGACAATATCGACGCTGCTGTGTCGATGATTGCAGGCTCTGCCCGTTCCATGGGCATTCAGGTCGAGGGCTGATAAATGGCTGGCAAGAAGATCGCAAAGGCCCGCGAGGGCATCGACCGCAACAAGCTGTACAAGCTTGACGAGGCCGTGAAGATGGTGAAGTCGCGCGCTTCGGCGAAGTTCGACGAAACCATCGAAATCGCCATCAACCTTGGTGTTGATCCCCGTCACGCCGACCAGATGGTCCGTGGCGTGGTGAACCTGCCGAACGGCACGGGCAAGACCGTGCGCGTGGCCGTGTTCGCCAAGGATGCCAAGGCTGACGAAGCTCGCAAGGCCGGCGCAGACATCGTTGGTGCCGAAGACCTGATGGAACTGATCCAGTCTGGCAAGATCGATTTCGATCGTTGCATTGCCACTCCGGACATGATGCCGCTGGTCGGTCGCCTGGGTAAAATCCTGGGCCCACGTAACCTGATGCCAAACCCCAAGGTCGGTACGGTTACTCAGGACGTTGCCGGTGCCGTCAAGGCTGCCAAGGGCGGCGCTGTTGAATACCGCGTCGAAAAGGCCGGTATCCTGCATGCCGGCGTTGGCAAGGTTTCCTTCACTCAGGAAGCTCTGATGCAGAACATCAAGGCGTTCACCGACGCCGTGATCCGGTCCAAGCCGGCTGGTGCCAAGGGCACCTATGTCAAGCGCGTCGCCGTGTCCTCCACCATGGGCCCTGGTGTCCATGTCGAGCCGGCTTCGGCACTTTAATTCAAGAATTCCGGGCGGTTTCGGCCGCCCGGTTTTGCTTTTCGCAAGGAAAGCAGAAGTCCTGTCCGAGACTGCCGGTGCTGATCAATCTGGGTCAGCTTAATGTCCACCGACGCCAGCATAGATGGGGTGAGACCACAATTTTCCGGCCCGAAAGGGCAGGGTGATCGCGGTTCGAACCAGGCCAGTTGCCTTCACAGGCAGCACGGTTGACAGGCGTTTAACCGTTGCTCCTCTCCTCCTTACGGAGATCGGAGGGCAGCAATTGGCAATGGCCCGGCTGAATTTCGCCGGGCTCAATGTGGAGACTAGCAGTGGAAAGAGCGGAAAAGCGTGAGCTTGTCGCATCGCTTCAGTCAGCCCTGTCGGGCGCTGGTTCGATCGTCCTCGCGCAGAATGCCGGTCTGACCGTAGCAAATCTGGAGACTCTTCGCCGTGAGGTGAAGGGTGCCGGTGGTTACGTTAAGATCGCAAAGAACCGTCTTGCCAAGCTTGCTCTTAAGGAAACCGACCACGCCGACATTTCGGGCCTGTTTACCGGCCCGATCGTCATCGCCTACGCGGCCGACCCCATGACTGCGCCAAAGATCGCGCAGAAATTCGCTGACAAGAACGCAAAGTACATCGTTCTTGGTGGCGCTATGGGCAAGACCGCGCTTGACGCAATTAACGTCAAGGCGCTGGCGACCATGCCGTCGCTCAACGAACTGCGCGCTACGCTCGCCGGGATGCTCAAGCAGCCCGCGACCCGTATCGCTTCGGTCATCGTTGCGCCGGCAGGCAATATCGCGCGCGTGTTGGCCGCTCACGCGGAAAAGAGCAACGAAGCAGCGTAACCCCTTGGCCCTCTCGGGGGCTGGTTTGAACTGAACATCTAAAAAGAGAGATTTATCAAATGGCCGATCTCGCCAAAATTGTTGACGACCTGTCTGCATTGACCGTCCTGGAAGCTTCTGAGCTGTCCAAGATGCTGGAAGAAAAGTGGGGCGTTTCCGCCGCCGCTCCGGTTGCCGCTGCCGCTGCTGGTGGTGCTCCGGCTGCCGCTGTTGAAGAAAAGACTGAATTTGACGTCATCCTGGTCTCGTTCGGCGAGAACAAGATCAACGTCATCAAGGAAGTCCGTGCGATCACCGCTCTGGGCCTCGGCGAAGCCAAGGCTCTGGTTGAAGCGGCTCCGAAGGCTGTCAAGGAAGGTGTCAACAAGGCTGAAGCCGAAGACATCAAGAAGAAGCTTGAAGCTGCCGGCGCCAAGGTCGAATTCAAGTAATTCGACTTTCGCCTTGAATTATGCGAGGTGGCGCTCTATGTGCCATCTCGCAGTCTCGTTTTAGCGGGATATGATTCGCCGGACCGGTTGGATAGGTCCCTGGCGCCAATTCGCGGAATATATGAATAATTTGATGTCCGAGCTACGCTAACGGCCCCGTTGCCCTATGGTTTCTGACCATGGGGTGTTTGGCGTTTGCGCAGCTTCCTTTCCTTGGCTGGGGCAGGGTGGAGATCATCGAGCCAAAACTAATGCCTAACAAGGGCAAATATCCCGAGACCCGACGGCTGATAGTCGGATTTTTGGATATCTGCCTCCGAGACAAATCGCACGGTAGCGTTCAGGAAAGGGTCACTTTTCCGCATCGAGACGCGACCAAAGAAGCGCAGAAACAGGAGCTTTCATGGCTACCACGTTCAACGGCCGCCGCAAGGTACGCAAGTCCTTCGGTTCGATCCGCGAAGTCATCCAGATGCCCAACCTGATCGAGGTCCAAAAGGCCTCCTATGATCAGTTTCTCCTCGTCGACGAGCCCAAGGGCGGTCGTCCCGATGAGGGGCTTCAGTCGGTGTTCCGCTCGGTTTTCCCGATCACCGATTTTTCCAATACGGCTTCTCTCGAATTCGTGAAATACGAGTTCGAGCAGCCCAAATACGACATCGATGAGTGCCGTGCGCGCGACATCACGTTCGCTGCCCCGCTCAAGGTGACGTTGCGCCTGATCGTGTTTGAAGTGGACGAAGAAACCGGCGCCCGCTCCGTCAAGGACATCAAGGAGCAGGACGTCTACATGGGCGACATGCCCTTCATGACGATGAACGGCACCTTTATCGTCAACGGCACCGAGCGCGTCATCGTTTCGCAGATGCACCGTTCGCCAGGCGTGTTCTTCGATCACGACAAGGGCAAGACCCACTCGTCCGGCAAGCTGCTGTTTGCCGGCCGTATCATCCCGTACCGCGGTTCGTGGCTCGATATCGAGTTCGATGCCAAGGACGTGGTGTTCGCCCGTATCGATCGTCGCCGCAAGATTCCGGTTACCTCGCTGCTCAAGGCTCTCGGTATGGATACCGAAGAGATCCTCAGCACCTACTACAACACCATCACCTTCGAGAAGACCGAGGCGGGCTGGCAGAAGCCATACGACGCCGAGAAGATGAAGAATGCCAAGCCTTCGGCTGACCTTATCGACGCCAAGACGGGCGACGTGGTTCATGAAGGCGGCAAGAAGCTCTCGGCCCGTCAGGCCAAGAAGCTGGCCGATGATGGCCTGAAGCACCTGCTGGCGGTCAACGAAGACCTCTATGGCATGTATGTCGCCGAAGACATGATCAACCTCAAGACCGGCGAGGTCTATATGGAGGCAGGCGACGAGCTCGACGAAAAGACCCTGGCCAAGATGATGGATCTGGGCTTTGACAATCTGCCGATCCTCGACATCGATCACATCTCGATCGGTGGCTATATCCGCAACACGCTGGCCGTGGACAAGAACGAGTCGCGTGAAGACGCGCTGTTCGACATCTATCGCGTCATGCGCCCCGGTGAGCCGCCAACCGTCGATACCGCTGAAGCCATGTTCCAGTCGCTGTTCTTTGACAGCGAGCGCTATGACCTGTCCGCAGTGGGCCGCGTCAAGATGAACATGCGCCTCGAGCTCGACGCTCCCGACACCATGCGCACCCTGCGCAAGGAAGACATCGTCGAAGTCGTTCGCACGCTGGTTGACCTGCGCGATGGCCGTGGCGAAATCGACGACATCGACAACCTCGGAAACCGTCGGGTTCGCTCGGTTGGCGAGTTGATGGAAAACTCCTATCGCCTTGGCCTGCTCCGCATGGAACGCGCCATCAAGGAGCGCATGTCTTCGGTCGAAATCGACACCGTGATGCCGCAGGACCTGATCAACGCCAAGCCCGCCGCGGCTGCCGTGCGTGAATTCTTCGGTTCGTCGCAACTTTCCCAGTTCATGGATCAGACCAATCCGCTCTCGGAGATCACCCACAAGCGTCGCCTGTCGGCGCTTGGGCCGGGTGGTCTTACCCGTGAGCGCGCTGGCTTTGAAGTCCGTGACGTGCACCCGACCCACTATGGCCGTATCTGCCCGATCGAGACTCCGGAAGGCCCGAACATTGGCCTGATCAACTCGCTGTCGACCTTCGCCCGCGTCAACAAGTACGGTTTCATCGAGACCCCGTACCGCAAGATCGTGGACGGCGTTCTGACCGAGGATGTGGTCTATCTCTCCGCCATGGAAGAGGCCAAGCACTACGTCGCCCAGGCTAACGTGAAGTTCAACAAGGACGGCACGCTGCAGGACGATCTGGTCGTGGCTCGCCATGCTGGCGACAACGGCCTGACGCCCAAGGAAAACGTCGATCTGATGGACGTTTCCCCCAAGCAGATGGTGTCGGTTGCCGCCTCGCTGATCCCGTTCCTCGAGAACGACGACGCCAACCGTGCTCTGATGGGCTCGAACATGCAGCGTCAGGCTGTGCCGCTGCTGCGTGCCGAGGCTCCATTCGTGGGCACTGGCATGGAAGCGATCGTGGCCCGTGACTCCGGCGCCGCCATCGTGTCCAAGCGCAAGGGTATCGTCGATCAGGTGGATGCGACCCGTATCGTTATCCGCGCCACCGAAGAAACCGATGCGTCGGTTTCCGGCGTCGATATCTACAACCTGATGAAGTTCCAGCGTTCGAACCAGTCGACCTGCATCAACCAGCGTCCGCTGGTCGTTGTCGGTGACCACGTCAACCAGGGCGACATCATCGCCGACGGTCCGTCGACCGAGCTGGGCGATCTGGCACTTGGCCGCAACGTGCTCGTCGCGTTCATGCCTTGGAATGGCTACAACTTCGAAGATTCCATCCTGCTTAGCGAAAAGATCGCCATGCAGGACGTCTTCACCTCGATCCATATCGAGGAATATGAAGTGATGGCTCGCGACACCAAGCTTGGGCCTGAGGAAATCACGCGCGACATTCCGAACGTGTCGGAAGAAGCGCTGAAGAACCTCGACGAAGCCGGTATCGTGCACATCGGTGCCGAAGTGGCTCCCGGAGACATCCTCGTTGGCAAGATCACCCCCAAGGGTGAATCGCCGATGACGCCGGAAGAAAAGCTCCTCCGCGCCATCTTCGGCGAGAAGGCATCTGACGTTCGTGACACCTCCCTGCGCGTGCCGCCGGGCGATGCTGGTACTGTTGTTGAAGTGCGCGTGTTCAATCGCCACGGCATCGACAAGGACGAGCGCGCCATGGCTATCGAGCGCGAGGAAATCGAACGTCTCGCCAAGGATCGTGACGACGAACAGTCCATCCTCGACCGTAACGTCTATGCACGTCTCAAGGAGATGTTGTTCGGCAAGGCGGCGACGGCGGGCCCGAAGGGCTATGTCGTGGGCACCAAGCTCAATGACCAGATGTTCGAGGCGCAGCCCCGCTCCAAGTGGTGGCAGTTTGCGGTCGAAGACGACAAGGTCATGACCGAGATGGAAGCTCTTCATGCTCAGTATGAAGAGAGCCGTCGCCTGCTCGAGCAGCGCTTCATCGACAAGGTGGACAAGCTGCAGCGCGGTGACGAACTTCCACCCGGCGTGATGAAGATGGTCAAGGTCTTCATCGCGACCAAGCGCAAGATCCAGCCGGGCGACAAGATGGCCGGCCGTCACGGTAACAAGGGCGTCGTTTCGCGCATCGTTCCCGTGGAAGACATGCCGTACCTAGAAGACGGCACCTCGGTCGATATCGTGCTGAACCCGCTGGGCGTGCCGTCGCGCATGAACGTTGGCCAGATTCTCGAGACTCACCTGGGCTGGGCTTGCGCAGGCATGGGCAAGAAGATCGACGAGATGGTCCGTGCGTATCATCGCAATGGCGACCTGAAGCCGCTGCGTCTTGAAGTCAAAGACCTGTTTGCCGGTGATGAGAGCATCACCGACCTCGACGACGACGGCCTGGTGCGTCTCGGCGAACACCTTTCCAAGGGTGTTTCGATCGCGACCCCGGTGTTCGACGGCGCCAAGGAAGCCGACATCGTGACGATGTTGGAGCGCGCAGGGCTGAAGGCTTCTGGCCAGTCGACCGTTTATGACGGACGTTCGGGCGAGCAGTTCGATCGCCAGGTGACCGTGGGCTATATCTATATGCTCAAGCTCGATCACCTTGTGGACAACAAGATCCACGCCCGTTCGATCGGTCCGTACTCGCTGGTCACCCAGCAGCCGCTGGGCGGCAAGGCCCAGTTCGGCGGTCAGCGCTTCGGCGAGATGGAAGTGTGGGCTCTCGAGGCCTATGGCGCTGCTTATACGCTCCAGGAAATGCTTACCATCAAGTCGGACGACGTTGCGGGTCGTACCAAGGTCTACGAGTCCATCGTGCGCGGCGACGATACGTTCGAGCCGGGCATCCCCGAGAGCTTCAACGTCCTGGTCAAGGAAATCCGTTCGCTCGGTCTCAATGTCGAACTCGACATGCGGGACGTGATCGAGGACGCCAGCCAGGCCGAAGCGGAGCTCGCACCTCCTCAGGAAGCGGCGGAGTAATCCGGCACTTCCTACCCCCCATTCATTTCCGTTCAGAATCCATTCATTTCGGCATTCTGAACGGATAGAGGAGAGAATTGATGAATCATCATTCCCACGTCATGGACCCCTTTAACCCAGCGGTTCCGGTCCAGACTTTCGATCAGATGAAAATCTCGATCGCGTCGCCAGAGAAGATCCTTTCCTGGTCCTACGGCGAGATCAAGAAGCCAGAGACCATCAACTATCGTACGTTCAAGCCTGAACGCGATGGTCTGTTCTGCGCCCGTATTTTTGGGCCAGTGAAGGACTATGAGTGCCTGTGCGGCAAGTACAAGCGCATGAAGTTCAAGGGCGTCATCTGCGAAAAGTGCGGTGTGGAAGTCACCCTGAGCCGCGTTCGTCGCGAGCGCATGGGTCATATTGAACTCGCAGCGCCGGTTGCTCACATCTGGTTCCTGAAGTCTTTGCCGTCGCGTATCGCGCTGCTGCTCGATATGACGCTGAAGGACATCGAGCGCATCCTGTACTTCGAAAACTACGTCGTTCTCGACGCAGGTCTTACGCCGTTCACCCAGCATGAATTGCTGACCGAAGAGCAGTTCCTCGATAGCCAGGACGAGTATGGTGCCGACAGCTTCACCGCCAAGATCGGCGCCGAAGCTATCCGCGACATCCTGCTGGCACTTGATCTCGAGAAGATTGCGGCTGAGCTGCGCGTGGAAATTGCTGAGTCCACGACTGAACTTAAGCCCAAGAAGCTCGCCAAGCGCTTGAAGATCGTCGAGCAGTTCATCGTGTCGGGCAACAAGCCCGAGTGGATGATCATGACCGTCATCCCGGTCATTCCGCCGGAGTTGCGCCCGCTGGTGCCGCTGGATGGCGGCCGCTTCGCGACCTCCGATCTGAACGATCTGTATCGTCGCGTCATCAACCGCAACAACCGCCTGAAGCGCCTGATCGAACTGCGCGCTCCAGACATCATCATCCGCAACGAAAAGCGCATGCTGCAGGAAGCTGTCGATGCGTTGTTCGACAACGGCCGCCGTGGCCGCACCATCACCGGTGCGAACAAGCGTCCGCTGAAGTCGCTGTCCGACATGCTCAAGGGCAAGCAGGGCCGCTTCCGCCAGAACTTGCTCGGCAAGCGCGTCGATTACTCGGGTCGTTCGGTCATCACCGTGGGCCCGAACCTCAAGCTGCACCAGTGCGGCCTGCCCAAGAAGATGGCGCTCGAGCTGTTCAAGCCGTTCATCTACAGCCGTCTTGAAGCGAAGGGTTTCTCTTCGACCGTCAAGCAGGCCAAGAAGCTGGTCGAGAAGGAAAAACCCGAGGTTTGGGATATCCTCGACGAAGTGATCCGCGAGCATCCCGTTCTGCTGAACCGTGCTCCGACGCTGCATCGTCTTGGCATCCAGGCATTCGAGCCGATCCTGATCGAAGGCAAGGCAATCCGTCTGCATCCGCTGGTCTGCTCGGCTTTCAACGCCGACTTTGACGGCGACCAGATGGCCGTGCACGTTCCGTTGTCGCTCGAAGCGCAGTTGGAAGCACGTGTGCTGATGATGTCGACCAACAACATCCTGCACCCTGCCAATGGCCAGCCGATCATCGTGCCGTCGCAGGATATCGTGCTGGGGCTCTACTACCTCTCGTTGATGAACGAGAAGGAGCCCGGTGAAGGCATGGCCTTCGGTTCCTATGCGGAACTCGAGCACGCGCTCGACAACAAGATCGTCACGCTGCACACCAAGATCAAAGGCCGCGTCACCTCGTTTGACGAGAATGGCAAGCAGACAACCGAGGTCGTGGAAACGACTCCGGGCCGTATGCTCATCGGCCAGATCCTGCCCAAGCACCCGGCTGTGCCGTATGCGACGGCAAACCAGCTGATGACCAAGAAGATGATCTCCAAGATGATCGACACGGTTTACCGTGGCTGCGGTCAGAAGGAGACGGTCATTTTCTGTGACCGCGTCATGCAGCTTGGCTTCAAGAACGCCTGCGATGCCGGTATTTCGTTCGGCAAGGACGACATGGTTATCCCTGCGTCCAAGTACACGATCGTGGAAGCCGCCCGTAAGCAGGTCGAAGAGTTCGAGCAGCAGTACAATGACGGCCTGATCACCCAGGGCGAAAAGTACAACAAGGTGGTCGACGCCTGGGCCAAGTGCGGTGACAAGGTTGCCGAAGAGATGATGGACGCGATCCGCAAGGTGCAGATCGACGAGGAAACCGGCCGTCAAAAGCCGATCAACTCGGTTTATATGATGTCTCACTCCGGTGCCCGCGGTTCCCCGGCCCAGATGAAGCAGCTTGCCGGCATGCGCGGCCTGATGGCCCGTCCTGACGGCTCGATCATCGAGACCCCGATCACGGCTAACTTCAAGGAAGGCCTGAACGTTCTCGAGTACTTCAACTCCACCCACGGTGCCCGTAAGGGTCTCGCGGATACGGCGCTGAAGACCGCGAACTCGGGTTACCTGACGCGTCGTCTCGTTGACGTGGCGCAGGACGCGATCATCGTGTCGGTCGATTGCGGCACCGAGCGTGGCCTGACCATGGAGCCGATCGTCGATGCGGGCCAGGTCGTGGCCTCGATCGGCCAGCGCGTGCTGGGCCGTACTGCAGCCGACGACATCTTCCACCCGCTGACCGGCGATCTGATCGCTCCAAAGGGTACGCTGCTGGAAGAAAAGCATATCGACGTCATCGAGGACGCCCGGATCCAATCGATCCGTATCCGTTCGCCCCTGACTTGCGACATGCGCCAGGGCACCTGCGCGGCCTGCTATGGTCGTGACCTTGCTCGCGGTACTCCCGTGAACATGGGTGAAGCTGTGGGCGTTATCGCCGCGCAGTCGATCGGTGAACCCGGTACCCAGCTCACCATGCGCACGTTCCACATTGGTGGCACAGCTCAGGTGGTCGATAGCTCGTTCCTCGAGTCCGGCGCAGAAGGCACCATCGCCATCCGCAACCCGAACGTCGTCAAGGTCGAGGGCGGCAAGCTGGTCGTCATGGCTCGTAACGTCTCGCTCGCCGTGCTTGACGCTGAAGGCAAGGAACGCGCCACCCATAAGGTGACCTACGGTTCCAAGCTCCTCGTCAAGGAAGGCGATGCGGTCCGTCGTGGCCAGCGTCTGGCTGAATGGGACCCCTACACCCGTCCGGTGCTTGCCGAAGTCGAAGGCGAGGTCCAGTTCGAGGATCTGGTCGATGGCATCTCCGTTGCCGAAAACACCGACGAAGCCACCGGCTTCACCAAGCGCGTCATCATCGACTGGCGCACAAACCAGCGTGGCGAGGGCCTGAAGCCGGCCTTGGCAATTTCGCGTGGTGGTGTTGTCCAGAAGGTCGAACGTGGTGGCGAAGCGCGCTACATGCTTTCGGTCGATGCCGTTCTCAACGTCGAGCCAGGCCAGAAGGTCTCGCCCGGTGACGTGCTGGCGCGTATTCCTCTGGAAAGCGCCAAGACCAAGGACATCACGGGCGGTCTGCCGCGCGTGGCTGAATTGTTCGAAGCCCGTCGTCCGAAGGACCACGCCATCATCGCCGAGATCGATGGCACGATCCGCTTTGGCCGCGACTACAAGAACAAGCGTCGCGTCATCATCGAGCCGCATGAAGAGGGTGGCGAGCCCGTCGAGTATTTGATCCCCAAGGGCAAGCCGTTCCACCTTCAGGAAGGCGATGCCATTGAAAAGGGTGAATACATCCTCGATGGCAACCCCGCACCGCATGACATTCTGGCAATCAAGGGCGTGGAAGAGCTTGCTCGTTACCTCGTCAATGAAATCCAGGAAGTCTATCGCCTGCAGGGCGTGCTGATCAACGACAAGCACATCGAGGTGATCGTTCGCCAGATGCTGCAGAAGGTCGAGATCGTGGACCCAGGCGACACCGGCCTGCTCAAGGACGAGCAGCTCGACAAGCTGGACTTTGACGAGCTCAACGATGCTCTGGTTGCTGACGGCAAGAAGCCGGCAACGGCTAACCCCGTGCTGCTCGGCATCACCAAGGCATCGCTGCAGACCCGCTCGTTCATCTCGGCTGCCTCGTTCCAGGAAACCACTCGCGTCCTCACGGAAGCGGCAGTTTCCGGCAAGGCCGATCTGCTCGAAGGCCTCAAGGAAAACGTCATCGTCGGCCGCCTTATCCCGGCCGGTACCGGTGCCGGTATCTCATCGGCCAAGCTGATCGCCGCCAAGCGCGACGACCTGATCCTCGACGAACGCCGCCGCCAGGCGACCACCGTCAAGATCGCAGCGCCTGCCGCCGAATAAGCGACGTCAAATCACTGAATTGAGGGAAGGGGGCCGAAAGGCTCCCTTTCTTTTGGTCAGATGCACAGGCCCGTGCATTGTCAGCGAACCGCCACATCACCGTAGCGTCATCGACACACGGGAGGGTCAATTTCCAGTCGCTTCCTTATTCCGGAGACGATTTCGTGACCAAGACCTTCCTGACGACCGGCCTCCTCGTGGCGCTGCTGACCACTGCCGTTTATGCTCAGCCGGTTGCCTTCGACGCCACGCTCAAGGCCCATGCCCAATTGCCGGCCCAGACATTCGTCGCCGCTCCGGCCGACGCACCATACGGCCTTTCGATGTCGGGCCGTTTTACCTCGGGCAAGCGCGTCGAGACCCCCTATGGCTGGACCAATCCGGCATCGGGCATTGCCATGCCGTTCCCCGGCCAGCCCGTGCAGGGCATGTCCGGTGTGCGCTCGTTGGGCGATGACCGTTTCGTCTTTCTCACCGACAACGGGTTTGGCAACAAGGCCAACTCGTCCGACGCCATGCTGATGTTCAACTTCATGAAGATGGACTGGGAAGCCGGCAAGGTTGCGCTGGAACGCACCGTTTTCCTCAGCGATCCGAACCGCATCGTACCGTTTCCGATCGTCACCGAGCACAGTGAAAGCCGCTACTTGACTGGCGCCGATTTCGACCCGGAATCGATCCAGCCCGTCGGCGATCATTTCTGGATTGGCGATGAGTTTGGCCCGTGGCTGGTCGAAGTCGATGCCAATGGCGTTGTGCTGCAGGTTGTGGCCACCAATCCGGGCGGCGTCGACTACAAGTCGCCAGACAACCAGTTCACCTCGCAGCCTGCTGCCGGCGCTACCGTGACCGGCATCAATACCGGCCGTTCGGGCGGCTATGAAGGCATGGCAGTGTCGCTCGATGGCTCGACGCTCTATCCACTGCTCGAAAAGGCCTTCTACGACGAAACCGCTGCAGCGCTCGAACTGATCGGCGGCAAGCCAGTCATCCGTATGCTGGAATTCAACGTGGCCGACGCCACTTGGTCCGACAAGATCCGCTACTACCCGCTCGACGATGCCGGCAACGCCATCGGCGACTTCAACATCATCGGCGGCACCCGTGCCTTGATCATCGAGCGTGACGCTAATGAAGGCGACGATGGCCGCGAGAAGGCTGCTGCCTTCAAGCGCATCTACCTGGTCGACCTTGAGCGTGCCGACGAAAACGGAGTTCTCGAGAAAATCGCCTATATCGACCTGATGGCAATCAAGGATCCGGACGGCATTGCGCCACGCGGTACCAAGGATAGCGTGTTCACCTTCCCCTTCGTCACCATCGAAGACGTCGACCTGGTCAATCCGACCACCATCGTTGTGGCCAATGACAACAACTATCCCGGCTCGACCGGACGCGCAGCCGGCCGTGCCGATGACAACGAGTATATCCTGCTCGACGTCGCCGGTTTCCTCAAAGCCGAGTAATCCATCTCACAGTGGATGGGGAAGGGGCCTTCCGGCCCCTTTTCTATTTGTAGCCGATGTGGGTCGAGAACTCGGCGACCACGAGGCTCCATAGGCCCATCTGCGAGGCCAGGTAGTCCGGCGTTACGCCTTTGACCAGATCGAGGTCCATTTCCACGGCGGCGTCTTGCACTTCATCGAGATAGGCGCGGCCAAAGCGCTTGTCGCGGTTCCAGTCATTGATGACCGCAATCGTCGGCTTGGTCCCACCAAAGCCGGCATAGAAGTTGAGGTCTTCGCAGGCTGCATTGTTGGTGCAGTTCTTGAAATAGATCTGGTAGCCGAGATCGCCAATTTTGCCGTCGATCAGAGGGTCGCCATTGGGCTGAGCGGCTAGGGTCGCGGTACCCAGCAGTTTGGCCGCATCAAGAATGGCTCCGGTATCGGACCCGGTCAGCAATGTATGGGCCTGCGCCGAGAGGGTCATTGCGAGCGCCATCGCTGCGCCGGCAATAGTTGGCATGAGCTTCATGGCATTCTCCCTTGTGCTTCAGCGATGGACGAAGACCTGTCAGGCGTGCTTTTCAGTTAATTTGGCGATCCTACACAATTGGCCGGTGCAGAGAAGCCTCGGCATGGATGGTCGAGGCGGGCGGGGAATGGCTTGTCGTTTTGCCGTTCATCTTCGGAAAAGCATTGCAAGTCCCTGCATGGCTCGGGCGCGGCTTTTTCATGAAAGAATCCTTGACGGCTGGGCGAGTCGGTTCTAAACAGCGCCTACCTAAGCGGTCGGTCGTGAATGTCATACCGGGTACCTGCCATCGTGTGCGGGCATCCAGGACACTCAAACACACTGTCGGGTAACTAGACGAAGCAAATCCTTGTGCGCATGACTGCTCATTTACGTGGGTGGTCCGCTGCAATTAAGGCGCCGCCGCACCCTTTGCTGGGTTCGGATGAGCGCCGTTTTGGTTTGTTTCGATAGACCGCAATGAATTTTGGACGATGGAAAGAGCGCAATGCCCACCATTAATCAGCTGATCCGCAAACCACGCGCCAGCAAGCCAAAGCGGAACAAGGTTCCGGCCATGGAAGCAAATCCACAGAAGCGTGGCGTTTGCTCTCGTGTTTATACGACGACTCCGAAGAAGCCAAACTCGGCTCTCCGCAAGGTTGCCAAGGTTCGTCTGACGAACTCGCGCGAAGTCATTTCGTATATTCCGGGCGAAGGCCACAACCTGCAGGAACACTCCGTGGTCCTGATCCGTGGCGGCCGTGTTCGCGACCTTCCGGGTGTTCGCTATCACGTGCTCCGCGGTGTCCTTGACACGCAGAGCGTCAAGGACCGCAAACAGCGCCGGTCCAAGTACGGCGCGAAGCGTCCTAAGTAAGGAGATCGAGATATGTCCCGTCGTCACCGCGCAGAAAAACGCGACGTTATCCCGGACGCCAAGTATGGCGATCTGGTCCTTACCAAGTTCATGAATTCTCTCATGAAGGACGGCAAGAAGTCGTCGGCCGAAAGCATCGTCTATGGTGCCTTCGACATCGTCGAAGCCAAGGTCAAGCAGAACCCGGTCGAAGTGTTCCACACTGCGCTCGAAAACATCCGCCCGTCGGTTGAAGTTCGTTCGCGCCGCGTTGGTGGTGCTACATACCAGGTTCCGGTTGAAGTCCGTACCGATCGTCAGCAGGCCCTGGCTATTCGCTGGCTGATCGAATCTGCCCGCAAACGCGGCGAGAACACCATGCGTGAGCGCCTGTCGGGCGAACTCATGGACGCTCTCAATGGCCGCGGTCAGGCCGTCAAGAAGCGCGAAGATACGCACCGTATGGCTGACGCCAACCGTGCCTTCTCGCACTACCGCTGGTAGTAGGAGCGCCCCATGGCACGCGAATACCCAATCCCGCTGTATCGTAACTTCGGCATCATGGCTCACATCGATGCTGGCAAGACGACCACGACCGAACGCATTCTGTACTATACCGGCAAGTCCCATAAGATCGGCGAAGTCCACGACGGCGCCGCGACCATGGACTGGATGGAGCAGGAGCAGGAACGCGGCATCACGATTACGTCGGCTGCCACCACGACCTTCTGGAAGGACCGTGACGGCGTCCAGCACCGCTTCAACATCATCGACACACCCGGCCACGTGGACTTCACCATTGAAGTCGAGCGTTCGCTGCGAGTGCTCGACGGTGCTGTCGCACTGCTCGATGCTAACGCCGGCGTAGAGCCCCAGACCGAAACGGTCTGGCGCCAGGCTGACAAGTATAATGTTCCGCGTCTCATCTTCGTGAACAAGATGGACAAGATCGGCGCCGATTTTTATCGCTGCGTCGAGATGGTCGGTTCGCGCCTCGGCGCCAAGGCCGTTCCTGTCCAGTTGCCGATCGGTGCCGAGACCGAATTCAAGGGCGTCGTCGATCTGATCGAGATGAACGCTCTGGTATGGCGCAACGAAGAGTTGGGCGCGCAGTGGGACGTCGTCGAGATTCCGGAAGACCTCAAGGCTAACGCCATGAAGTACCGTGAGCAGATGATCGAGGCTGCCGTCGAACTCGACGACGACGCGATGACTGCTTACCTGAACGGCGACCTGCCGAACAACGACACCATCCGTCGACTGCTCCGTCGCGGCACGATCGATGCCAAGTTCTTCCTGGTCTTCGCTGGCTCTGCCTTCAAGAACAAGGGCGTTCAGCCCTTGCTCGATGGCGTTATCGACTTCCTGCCGTCCCCGGCAGACGTTCCGGCTATCAAGGGCATCGATGCTCGTACGGAAGCGCCGATCGAGCGTCATGCTGACGACAAGGAGCCGCTGGCCATGCTGGCGTTCAAGATCGCCAACGATCCGCACATGGGTACGCTGACGTTCTGTCGCATCTACTCGGGCCAGCTCGAGCAAGGTATGATGATCGAGAATACGGTCAAGGAAAAGCGCGAGCGCGTTGGTCGTCTGTTCCAGATGCATGCCAATAGCCGTGAGCAGATCACGGAAGCCTTTGCTGGTGACATCGTCGCCATCGTCGGCCTCAAGGACACCACGACGGGCGATACGCTTTGCGCTTCGAACGCCCAGGTTATTCTTGAACGCATGATCTTCCCGGAACCGGTTATCGACATCTCGGTGGAGCCGAAGTCCAAGGCCGATCAGGAAAAGATGGGCCTCGCGCTCAATCGTCTTGCTGCCGAAGATCCCTCGTTCCGCGTCAAGACCGACGAAGAATCAGGCCAGACCATTATTTCTGGCATGGGCGAGCTTCATCTCGACATCCTCGTCGACCGTATGCGTCGCGAGTTCAAGGTCGAGGCCAATATCGGCCAGCCGCAGGTTGCGTATCGCGAAACCATCACCAAGCCTGCGAGCGTGGACTATACCCACAAGAAACAGTCTGGTGGTTCGGGCCAGTTTGCTCGCGTCAAGCTCAGCATTGAGCCTGGCGAAGTCGGCAAGGGTCTGGAATTCGTGAACGCCATCGTCGGCGGTTCGGTGCCCAAGGAATACATCCCGGGTGTCGAAAAGGGCGTGAAGTCGGTTATGCCATCTGGCCCGTTGATCGGTTTCCCGATCGTGGACGTCAAGGTGACGTTGACCGAAGGCGCCTACCACGATGTCGACTCCTCGGTTCTGGCCTTCGAAATCGCTGGTCGTGCCGGGTTCAACGAAGCACTTCGCAAGGCGACTCCGAAGATCCTCGAGCCGATCATGAAGGTTGAAGTTGTCACACCAGAAGACTACATGGGCGATGTCATCGGCGACCTCAATTCGCGTCGTGGTCAGATTCACGGCACTGAAGGCCGTGGCATCCTCCAAGTCGTGAATGCTTACGTGCCACTCGCGAACATGTTCGGTTACGTGAACTCTCTGCGCTCGATGAGCCAGGGTCGTGCACAATACTCGATGACGTTCGATCATTACGAGCAGGTGCCGCAGGCCGTCGCCGACGAAGTCCAGGCCAAATACGCCTAAACAACAAACTGAAACTCAAGGTTGGCCGCAGGGCTAACGAATACGGAGAGAAGCCATGGGCAAGGAAAAGTTTTCCCGCAATAAGCCTCACTGCAACATCGGCACCATTGGTCACGTTGACCATGGCAAGACCTCGCTGACCGCAGCGATCACCAAGGTGCTGGCTGAAACCGGTGGCGCGACCTTCAAGGCGTACGACCAGATCGACGCTGCCCCTGAAGAGAAGGCACGCGGCATCACCATCAACACAGCTCACGTCGAGTACGAGACGGCTAACCGTCACTACGCTCACGTGGACTGCCCAGGCCACGCCGATTATGTGAAGAACATGATCACCGGCGCTGCCCAGATGGACGGCGCGATCCTTGTCGTGTCGGCCGCTGACGGCCCGATGCCACAGACCCGCGAGCACATCCTGCTCGCTCGTCAGGTTGGCGTTCCTGCGCTGGTCGTGTTCCTGAACAAGTGCGACATGGTCGACGATCCGGAACTGCTCGAACTCGTTGAGATGGAAGTGCGCGAGCTGCTTTCGTCCTACGAATATCCCGGCGACGACATCCCGGTCATCAAGGGTTCGGCTCTGGCCGCTCTCGAAGACTCGGATCGCAAGCTTGGCCACGACTCAGTTGTCGAGCTGATGGCTGCTGTCGATGCGTACATTCCGCAGCCGGCTCGTCCGCTGGACCTGCCGTTCCTGCTCCCGATCGAAGACGTGTTCTCGATCTCGGGTCGCGGTACTGTGGTTACCGGCCGTGTCGAACGCGGCATCGTCAAGGTTGGCGAAGAAGTCGAAATCGTCGGCATCAAGGCAACCCAGAAGACCACCGTTACCGGTGTCGAAATGTTCCGCAAGCTGCTCGATTCGGGCCAGGCTGGCGACAACGTCGGCGCACTGATCCGCGGTATTGATCGCACTCAGGTTGAGCGCGGCCAGGTTCTCTGCAAGCCAGGTTCGGTTAACCCGCACACCGACTTCACCGCTGAAGTCTATATCCTGACCAAGGAAGAAGGCGGTCGCCACACTCCGTTCTTCGGCAACTACCGTCCCCAGTTCTACTTCCGTACCACGGACGTGACCGGTATCGTGACGCTGCCAGAAGGCACCGAGATGGTGATGCCTGGCGACAACCTGAACATCAACGTTCAGCTGATCGTGCCGATCGCCATGGAAGAGAAGCTCCGCTTCGCTATCCGTGAAGGTGGCCGTACCGTTGGTTCGGGCGTCGTTGCTTCGATCCTGAAGTAAGCTTTTTTTGACAAATTCGCGGCGCGCGAGATGCGCGCCGTGATCCATTTTCGTCAGGATTTAAAAGATGACCGGTCAGAATATTCGCATCCGCCTCAAGGCGTTTGACCATCGCGTTCTCGACGCTTCGACCCGTGAGATCGTGTCGACGGCCAAGCGTACAGGCGCGCAGGTTCGCGGCCCGATCCCGCTGCCGACGCGAATCGAAAAGTTTACCGTGAACCGCTCGCCGCACATCGACAAGAAGTCGCGCGAGCAGTTCGAAATTCGGACCCACAAGCGTCTGCTTGACATTGTGGACCCGACACCTCAGACGGTGGACGCACTCATGAAGCTCGATCTCGCCGCCGGCGTCGACGTCGAAATCAAGCTCTAAATAGCGAGTTTCCGCGCTCACCAGAAAAAGGGTCCTCTGAAACCATGACCCGGTGCAGCGCCAAAGAGAAGGTAATAACCAGATGCGTTCTGGATTGATCGCACAGAAGCTGGGCATGACCCGCATATTCACAGCGGACGGCTCGCACGTCCCAGTGACCGTGCTGGAACTGCAGAACTGCCAGGTGGTAGGCCAGCGGACCGCGGATAGGGATGGCTACGTTGCTCTGCAGCTTGGCGCAGGCCAGGCTAAAGTGAAGAACACGACCAAGGCAGAGCGCGGCCAATTCGCCGTCGCCAAGGTCGAGCCGAAGCGTCACGTCGCGGAATTCCGCGTCGACGAAGCCAACCTCATTGAGGTCGGCGCTACGCTGCAGGCGGACCATTTCGTCGAAGGCCAGCTGGTGGATGTCACCGGCACTTCGATCGGCAAGGGTTTTGCTGGCGGTATGAAGCGCTGGAACTTCGGCGGCCTGCGTGCAACGCATGGCGTGTCCGTTTCGCACCGTTCGATCGGTTCTACCGGTGGTCGTCAGGACCCTGGTAAGACCTTCAAGAACAAGAAGATGCCGGGCCATATGGGCGATCGTCGCATCACCACGCAGAACGTCAAGGTCGTCAAGACCGACGTGGAACGTGGCCTGATCATGGTCCAGGGTTCGGTTCCCGGCTCCAAGGGTGCCTGGATTCAGATCAAGGACGCGGTAAAGAAGCCAGCTCCGCAGGGCGCTGCTTTCCCGGGCTCGTTCAAGGCCGCCGCTGATGTCGCGGGGGAAGGTAACTAAATGGAACTCAAGGTCACAACCCTCGACGGCGCAGCCGCTGGCACCATCCAGCTTGCTGACGATGTCTTCGGTCTGGAAGTCCGCCAGGACATCCTGCACCGCATGGTTCGCTACCAGCAGCTCAAGGCAATGTCCGGCACGCACGATGTTAAGAATCGTTCGGAAGGCGTTCGCACCGGCAAGAAGTTCAAGAAGCAAAAGGGCGGCGGCGCTCGTCATGGCGATCGCAAGGCTCCACAGTTCCGTGGTGGTGGCCGTGCATTCGGTCCGACCCCGCGTAGCCATGCTATCGACCTTCCCAAGAAGGTTCGCGCTTTGGCGCTGAAGCATGCGCTGTCGTCCAAGGTTAAGTCCGGCTCGCTTATCGTCATCGATAACGTGTCCCAGACGATCGGCAAGACTGCTGCCCTGCGCACCACTTTCGGCAAGCTCGAATGGCTGAATGCGCTGATCATCGATGGTGCTGTCGTCGACCAGAACTTCGCTCTGGCCGCGCGCAACATTCCGCATATCGACGTGTTGCCGGTGCAGGGGATCAACGTTGTGTCGATCCTCAAGCGCGACAAGCTCGTCCTGACCAAGGCAGCGCTTGAAGCGCTGGAAGCGAGGTTCGCATGAACAAGCTCAGCGCTTACGACATCGTTCGTAACCCCGTCGTGACTGAAAAGTCGACGATGGCTTCGGAACATAACCAGGTCGTTTTCGACGTGGCGATTGATGCCAACAAGACCGATATCAAGGCTGCCGTCGAGCAGCTGTTCTCGGTCAAGGTCAAGGCAGTGAACACCCTGGTCCGCAAGGGCAAGGTGAAGCGCTTCCGTGGCAAGATTGGCACGCGCAACGACGTCAAAAAGGCGATCGTGACCCTCGTCGACGGCCAGTCGATCGATATTTCGACCGGCCTCTAAGGGATAAGAGACAGCAAAATGGCTCTAAAAACTTACAACCCTACTTCCGAAGGCCGTCGTCAGCTCGTTACGACTGACCGCTCGGAACTCTGGAAGGGCAAGCCGGTCAAGACATTGACCGAAGGCCTTTCCAAGTCCGGTGGCCGCAATAACCGCGGTCGCATCACCTCGTTCCATCGTGGTGGCGGACACAAGCGCACCTATCGCATGATCGACTTCAAGCGGGTCAAGTTTGACCAGGTTGGGACGATCGAGCGCCTGGAGTATGATCCCAACCGTACGGCTTGGATCGCTCTGGTGAAGTACGAAGATGGCGAACTCGCCTACATCGTAGCTCCCCAGCGCCTTGGCGCCGGCGACAAGGTCATCTCGTCGATGAATACTGTCGACGTGAAGCCAGGCAATACGATGCCGCTCGAACGCATGCCGGTCGGTACGATCGTGCACAACATCGAGCTCAAGCCCCGCAAGGGTGGGCAGGTCGCCCGTTCGGCTGGTGCTTATGCCCAGTACGTCGGTCGTGACCAGGGTTGGGCGATCCTCCGCCTGAACTCGGGCGAACAGCGCCGCGTGCATGGCACTTGCCTTGCAACCGTCGGTGCCGTTTCGAACCAGGATCACTCGAACACTTCGCTCGGCAAGGCCGGTCGTAGTCGTTGGCTCGGTCGCAAGCCCGTCAACCGCGGCGTGACCATGAACCCGGTCGATCACCCGCACGGTGGTGGTGAAGGCCGTACTTCTGGTGGCCGTCATCCGGTTACGCCATGGGGCAAGCCGACCAAGGGTAAGAAGACCCGCAGCAACAAGGCAACGGACAAGTTCATCGTTCGCAGCCGTCACGTGAAGAAGGGCAGGTAAGCCATGACCCGTTCAATCTGGAAGGGGCCGTTCGTCGACGGCTACATGCTCAAGAAGGCCGAGAAGGCCCTCACGTCCGGTCGCAGCGATGTGATCAAGATCTGGAGCCGCCGCTCGACCATCCTGCCACAGTTCGTTGGTGTCACCTTCGGTGTTCACAACGGTCACAAGCACATCCCGGTCAACGTCACTGAAGACATGATCGGCCACAAGTTCGGCGAATTCGCACCGACCCGTACATACTACGGTCATGCCGCCGACAAGAAGGCCAAGAGGAAGTAAGATGGGCAAGCCAAAAACCCAGCGCGCGCTTGCGGACAATGAAGCCAAGGCTGTGCTGCGCATGTTGCGCATCAGCCCACAGAAGCTCAACCTTCTGGCCCAGTTGATCCGTGGCAAGAAGGTCGAGAAGGCTCTGGCCGAACTCGAGTTCAGCCACAAGCGTATCTCCGGCCAGGTGAAGAAGGTGCTCGAGAGCGCCATCGCCAATGCCGAGAACAACCATGGCCTCGACACCGACACTCTCGTCGTTGCTGAAGCCTTTGTTGGTAATTCGCTTGTAATGAAGCGTTTCACCGCTCGCGGCCGTGGCCGGTCGTCGCAGATCCAGAAGCCATTCGCGCATCTGACGATCATCGTTCGGCAAGTTGAGGAGGCCGCATAATGGGCCAGAAAATCAATCCAATCGGCTTCCGCCTCGGTATCAACCGTACATGGGACAGCCGTTGGTACGCCAACAAGGGCGAATACGGCAATCTGCTCCAGGAAGACCTGAAGATCCGCACGATGCTGCTGGAGGACCTCAAGGCCGCCGCAGTGTCCAAGATCGTCATCGAGCGTCCGCATCGCAAGTGCCGCGTGTCGATCCACACTGCTCG
This sequence comes from Devosia psychrophila, assembly GCF_000971275.1. Lineage (GTDB taxonomy): Bacteria > Pseudomonadota > Alphaproteobacteria > Rhizobiales > Devosiaceae > Devosia > Devosia psychrophila. The sequence goes on from NZ_LAPV01000199.1 coordinate 25,656, forward strand.
TCCGGGCATCGTGATCGGCAAGAAGGGCGCAGACATCGACAAGATCCGCGCCAAGGTGAAGAAGTTCACCGAGAGCGAAGTGCACATCAACATCGTTGAAGTGCGCAAGCCGGAAACCGATGCGACACTGGTTGCCCAGGGCATTGCCCAGCAGCTGGAACGCCGCGTGGCTTTCCGTCGTGCCATGAAGCGTTCGGTGCAGACCGCAATGCGCATGGGCGCTGGCGGCATCCGCGTTAACGTAGGTGGTCGTCTTGGTGGTGCCGATATCGCTCGTACCGAATGGTACCGCGAAGGTCGGGTTCCGCTGCACACGCTGCGCGCTGATATCGACTACGGCACTGCCGAAGCCGCTACCACGTACGGCATCATCGGTATCAAGGTCTGGGTGTTCAAGGGCGAAGTCCTTGAGCATGATCCCACTGCACACGAGCGTCGTGCGACCGAAGGTAACGAGGGTGGCCAGCGCCAGGAACGCAGTGAGCGTGGCCCCCGTCCTGATCGCGGTGACCGCGATCGCGATCGCGCATAAGAAAGTTAGTTCATTATGCTGCAACCTAAGAAGACCAAGTTCCGCAAGGCCCACAAGGGCCGTATCCATGGCGTTGCCAAGGGCGGTACCGATCTGGCATTTGGCCAGTATGCCTTGAAGGCGACCGAACCCGAGCGCGTTACTGCTCGCCAGATCGAAGCGGCTCGCCGCGCGATCACCCGCGAAATGAAGCGTCAGGGCCGTGTTTGGATCCGTATTTTCCCGGATCTGCCGGTCACCAAGAAGCCGACCGAAGTTCGTATGGGTAAGGGCAAGGGTTCTGTTGAACTCTGGGCCGCCCGCGTGAAGCCCGGTCGTATCGTATTCGAGATCGACGGCGTCCCCGAGGACGTCGCCAAGGAAGCTCTGCGCCTCGGCGCTATGAAGCTCCCGATCATGACGCGGGTTGTCACCCGCATTGCCGACTAAGGACAACGAGCATGAAAGCCAGTGATGTGCGGAGCAAGACCGCAGACGAACTGAAGGACCAGCTCGTCGACCTCAAAAAAGAACAGTTCAACCTGCGTTTCCAGCGTGCTACCCAGCAGCTTGAAAAGCCGGCCCAGGTGAAGTCGGTCCGCCGCGATATCGCGCGGATCAAGACTATACTTGGCGAAAAGAACGCAGCGAAGTAAGGAGCCGCGACCATGCCAAAGCGCGTTTTGCAGGGGACTGTGGTCTCCGACGCCAATGATAAGACGGTCGTGGTGCGCGTTGAGCGCCGCTTCACGCATCCGGTAATGAAGAAGACTGTTCGCCGGTCCAAGAAGTACCATGCTCATGACGAGGCCAATCTGGCCAAGATCGGGCAGGTAGTCTGGATCGAAGAATGTGCGCCGATTTCCAAGAACAAGCGCTGGACGCTGGTTCTGGGTGCGGCTCAGGAAGGTGCTGCGCCATGATCCAGATGCAATCCAATCTCGACGTGGCGGATAATTCCGGCGCAAAGCGTGTCATGTGCATCAAGGTACTCGGCGGTTCGCACCGCAAGTATGCTTCGGTCGGCGATATCATCGTCGTGTCCGTCAAGGATGCCATTCCGCGCGGTCGTGTCAAGAAGGGCCAGGTCATGAAGGCCGTGGTCGTTCGCACCGCGTTCGACATCCGTCGTCCCGATGGCACCGTGATCCGCTTCGACAAGAATGCCGCGGTTCTGATCAACAATCAGAAAGAGCCAATCGGCACCCGCATCTTCGGACCGGTTCCGCGCGAGCTTCGCGCCAAGAACCACATGAAGATCATTTCGCTCGCACCCGAGGTGCTGTAATGGCTGCCAAGATCAAGAAGGGCGATAAGGTCGTCGTCCTCACTGGCAAGGACAAGGGCAAATCTGGCCAGGTCCTGTCGGTTATTCCGACCGAAACCAAGGCACTGGTTCAGGGTATCAACCTTGTGAAGCGCCACACCAAGCAGACCGCGTCGACCGATGCCGGCATCTTCACCAAGGAAGCGCCGATCCACCTGTCGAACCTCGCGATCGCCGACAAGGATGGCAAGCCGTCCCGCGTTGGTTTCCAGATCAAGGACGGCGTCAAGACGCGCGTCGCCAAGTCGACCGGAGATTCGATCGATGGCTGAGACAGCTTACGTTCCGCGTCTTCGTACTGAATACGAAGACAACATTCGCAAGGTTCTGCAGGAGCAGTTCTCCTACACTAACGTCATGCAGCTGCCCAAGCTCGACAAGATCGTCCTGAACATGGGCGTTGGCGAAGCCGTCAACGACACCAAGAAGGTCAAGACGGCCGCGTCGGAAATGGAAAAGATCGCCGGCCAGAAGCCGATCATCACTTACGCTCGTAAGTCGATCGCTGGTTTCAAGGTGCGTGAAGAAATGCCGCTCGGCGTAAAGGTCACGCTGCGTAGCACTCGCATGTACGAATTTCTCGACCGCCTGGTGAATATTGCATTGCCGCGCGTTCGCGATTTCCGCGGGCTGAACCCGAACTCCTTCGACGGCCGTGGCAATTATGCTATGGGCATCAAGGAACACATCATTTTCCCCGAAATCGACTATGATCAGATCGATCAGGTTTGGGGTATGGACATCGTGATCACCACGACCGCGAAGTCCGATGATGAAGCTCGTGCACTGCTCAAGGCATTCAACTTCCCGTTCCGCGCGTAAGCGGGCAGGGAAGGGACAGAGGATCAGGATATGGCAAAGACCAGCTCCATCGAAAAGAACAATAGGCGTGCAGCGCTCGTCAAGCAGTATGCTGGCAAGCGCGCCGCTCTCAAGGCACAGACCAAGGATCAGTCGATCCCGGCCGATCAGCGCTTCGCAGCCCAGCTCAAGCTGGCCGAACTGCCGCGCAATTCTGCCAAGGTTCGTGTGCGTAACCGCTGCGAAGTTTCGGGTCGTCCCCGTGGCTTCTACCGCAAGCTGAAGCTGAGCCGTATTGCTCTGCGTCAGCTGGGTAACCTGGGTCAGATCCCGGGTCTTGTGAAGTCGAGCTGGTAAGGAGAAACCAAGATGAGCTTTTCCGATCCTATCGGCGACATGCTGACCCGTATCCGCAACGCCCAGATGCGTCGCAAGAATTCCGTTTCGACTCCTGCATCGACCCTTCGTGGTCGCGTGCTGGATGTTCTCCAGTCCGAGGGTTTTATCCGCGGCTACTCGGAGACCAAGTTCGAAAACGGTGCTTCCGAATACGAGATCGAACTCAAGTATTCGGATAATGAAGCCGTCATCCGCACGATCGAGCGCGTTTCGCGTCCCGGCCGTCGCGTCTATGCATCCGTCAAGAATATTCCTCAGGTTGCCAATGGCCTCGGTGTTTCGATCCTCTCCACCCCCAAGGGTGTGATGGCCGATCACGAAGCCAAGGCTGCCAATGTTGGTGGCGAGGTACTCTGCCGCGTGTTCTAAGGCCATTGGCCTTGGATCCGCTGTAAGACGATTACTCAAGGATTGAACTAGAATGTCACGTACTGGCAAGAAACCGGTTCCACCGGTTAGCGGTGTTACGATTACGATCAATGGTCGTACCGTCACCGCGAAGGGCCCCAAGGGCGAGCTCAGCATCGATTTGATGGATGTCATCAATGTCGAAGAGACGTCTGAGGGCCTGGTGGTTACCCCCACCAATGACACCAAATTTGCTCGCGCCGCTTGGGGTACTACCCGCGCGCTGCTGCAGAACATCGTTACTGGCGTTTCGGCAGGCTTTGAAAGGCGGCTGGCGATCCAGGGCGTTGGTTATCGCGCTGCGCTGCAGGGCAAGGACATCAAGCTGTCGCTTGGTTTCAGCCACGAAGTGATCTATCAGGCCCCAGCCGGCATTACGCTGGCGGTGCCTGCACCGACCGAAATCATCATTACTGGTGCTGACAAGCAGCAGGTTGGCCAGGTTGCGGCGAACATTCGCGCATGGCGCAAGCCGGAGCCCTACAAGGGCAAGGGTGTGCGGTACCTGGGCGAACAGGTCTTCCGCAAAGAAGGCAAGAAGAAGTAAGGAGCGCCTGCAATGGCTATCAGTGCAAAAGGTGCGGACCGCCGCAAGGCTCGTGTCCGCAAGGCGCTCAAGGCTCGTGCCTTCGGTCGTCCCCGTCTGTCGGTTTTCCGTTCGGACAAGAATATCTACGCCCAGATCATCGACGACGCGACCGGCCGTACGCTGGCCGCTGCTTCGACACTCGACAAGGACATTAAGTCCTCCGTCAAGAACGGCGCAACCGCCGAAGCCGCTGCAACGATCGGCAAGCTGATCGCCGAGCGCGGCACCAAGGCCGGCATCGCTGAAGTGATCTTCGATCGTGGCGCTTACATCTATCATGGCCGTGTAAAGGCCCTTGCAGACGCTGCCCGTGAGGGCGGCCTGCAGTTCTAGACACGGACAAGGAAAGAAACATTATGAGCAGAGACGTTCAAGAACGCGACAGCGAATTCGTCGATCGCCTGGTCCACATCAATCGTGTGGCCAAGGTGGTCAAGGGCGGCCGTCGTTTCGGTTTCGCTGCACTCGTCGTCGTTGGCGACCAGAAGGGCCGCGTTGGCTTTGGTCACGGTAAGGCCCGCGAAGTTCCAGAAGCCATCCGCAAGGCTACCGAGGCTGCAAAGCGCACCATGATCCGCGTGCCGCTGCGCGACGCGCGTACGCTGCACCACGACGTGCAGGGTCGCCATGGCGCCGGCAAGGTCATTCTGCGTGCAGCCGTCCCAGGCACCGGCATCATTGCCGGTGGTCCGATGCGCGCTGTGTTCGAAACGCTTGGCATCAACGATATCGTTGCCAAGTCACAGGGCACTGCCAATCCGTACAACATGGTTCGGGCCACTTTCGATGCGCTGAAGCGCGTCGATAGCCCTCGCTCGGTTGCTTCCCGCCGTGGCCTCAAGGTTTCGGAACTGCAGGCTCGCCGCGGCGAGACTGCGGTCGAAGCTTGATCGCTCAGGTCAGGAGATAAATCATGGCTGAAAAGAAAACCCTTATCGTCAAGCAGATCGGTTCGCCGATCCGCCGTGACAAGGTGCAGCGCGCGACCCTGATCGGTCTCGGGCTCAACAAGATGAACAAAGAGCGCGAGCTAATCGATACGCCCGAAGTGCGCGGCATGATCAACAAGCTCCCGCATCTCGTCCGCGTAATCGGCGAGTAAGAGGGAAGTCGATCAATGACCCGTTTGAATGAACTCCGGGACAATCCCGGCGCCAACAAGATCCGTATTCGCGTCGGTCGCGGCATCGGTTCCGGCAAGGGCAAGACCGGTGGTCGTGGCGGCAAGGGGCAGACTGCACGCTCCGGTGTTGCTATCAACGGCTTCGAAGGCGGTCAGATGCCCCTTCACATGCGTATGCCAAAGCGCGGCTTCAATGCCTACAATCCAGGCGACTGGAATGAAGTTCGCATCGACCGCATCCAGGCTTATATCGACTCTGGAAAGCTTGATGCCAAGGCAGTGATCGACGCAGCAGCGCTGATTGCTGCCCGCGTGATCCGTCGTCCCAAGGACGGCGTTCGTCTGATCGGCGGCGCAGGTCTCACCACCCAGAAGGTGTCCTTCAAGGTGGACTACGCGACCAAGGGTGCTGCCGCTGCCATCGAAGCAGTGGGTGGTCAGGTTGAGCTCATCCCGGTCAAGGCACCGTGGAAGAAGACTCCTTACGCCGGCTAAGTCCGACGACATTGCGCATCCGGCCTTCATGGCCGGGTGCGCTTTTTTGGTTTGTTGCGTTAGGGGCGCAGATGCATACGCTCCCGAAGCGCTCCGAGCGCACCTGGCATTGAAGCCATAGGGAGCGATACATGGCGTCCGCAGCCGAACAGCTGGCACGTAATCTGAATTTTTCGACCTTTTCCAAGGCGAAGGCTCTGCAGCAGCGCATCTGGTTCACACTGGGCGCGCTGCTCGTCTATCGTCTGGGCACGTTCATTCCCGTCCCGGGCATCGACCCAGATGCATTCCGCGCGACGTTTGAGCAGAGCCAGCAGGGCATCATCGGGATGTTCAACATGTTCTCCGGCGGTGCCGTCGAGCGCATGGCGATCTTTGCCCTCAACCTGATCCCCTACATTACCGCGTCAATAGTGGTGCAGGTCATTTCCACCGCTTCTCCGCGTCTCGAGCAGATGAAGAAGGAGGGTGGCGAAGCCGGTCGTCGCAAGATGAACCAGTACACCCGCTACCTTGCAGTGGTGTTTTGCGCCGTGCAGGCCTACGGCATTGCCGTCGGTCTCGAAGCGAGCCAGGGCGTTGTGCTCAATCCGGGCTGGTTCTTCCGTGTCTCGACCGTTATCACCCTCGTGGGTGGCACTATGTTCCTGATGTGGCTGGGCGAGCAGATTACCGCCCGTGGCGTTGGTAACGGCATTTCGCTGATCATCTTCGCCGGTATCGTGGCAAATCTCCCCACGACCGTCGCCCAGACGCTTGAACTCAGCCGTACGGGTGCCATTCCGGGCATTGCCGGCCTTGGCATGCTGGTTCTGGCGCTGGTTGTCATAGGGGTCATCGTGTTCTTCGAACGCGCCCAGCGACGCCTGCTGATCCAGTATCCAAAGCGCCAGGTCGGCAACAAGATGTTTCAGGGCGACAGCTCGCATCTGCCGCTCAAGCTGAACACCTCCGGTGTTATTCCGGTGATTTTCGGTTCCTCGCTGCTGTTGCTGCCGGCTACCATTGCGTCGTTTGCGGCGCAGGGGAATGCTCCGCAGTGGTTGCAGGTGGTGACGGCTCTGCTGGGCCGCGGCCAGCCGCTCTATCTGGCGCTGTTCGCCTTCTTGATCATTTTCTTCGCCTTCTTCTATACGGCTATCGTGTTCAATCCGACCGAGACGGCCGATAACCTGAAGCGGTCTGGCGGTTTCATCCCTGGTATTCGTCCGGGTGAGCGTACCGCGCAACATATCGACTATGTGCTGACCCGCATCACGGTTATCGGTGCTCTGTACCTGACGTTCGTGGCGCTGATTCCCGAAGTGTTGTTCAGTCAGCTGGCCATCAGCCAGTTCATTGGCGGCACCTCGTTGCTGATCATGGTGACGGTCACCCTTGATACGGTCAGCCAGGTACAGAGCCATCTGATAGCTCAGCAGTATGAGGGACTCGTCAAGAAGTCCCGTCTTGGAGGAGGCAAGCGTCGATGAGGTTGATTTTGCTCGGACCGCCGGGAGCGGGGAAGGGGACGCAGGCCAAGATTTTGATCGAGGCTTATGGTATCCCCCAACTTTCTACTGGTGACATCCTGCGCTCCGCTATTCACGATCGTACGCCTCTTGGGCTGGCGGCCAAGGAAGTGATGGATCGTGGTGATCTGGTCTCCAACGATATCGTCAATGGTATCGTCTCGGACCGGCTCGACGCGGTCGACTGCAAGAGCGGTTTCATTCTCGACGGTTTCCCCCGCACCATAGGTCAGGCGGAAGCGCTTGACCGGATGCTGGCGGACAAGGGCATCAAGCTCGATGCTGTCATCGAGATGACTGCCGATGCCGACACGCTGGTGTCGCGGGTCATCAACCGCGCCAAGGAAAGCAATCGTCCGGATGACAATCCGGAAGTGATCCGCAAGCGCCTTGATGTCTACAAGAACGACACGGCTCCGCTAGTGGATTATTACCGTCAGCAGGGCCTGGTTAAGACCGTCGACGGTATGGATCCGGTCGAGCAGGTCACGGCAGCGATCAGGGCTGCCATCGAGGCCTAGAATTTTGGCGCTTGACTTCGCGGTTGACTCCGCGGAATCGAGACCTTAAAGAACCGCTTCAGTCTCAAGGTTTTGGGCTGGATTCGGTTCCTCATAGAAGTTGGGGGTCGAATTCGGTCCCTTGTTGTTTACAGGCGCCAGCCGTGATGGTTCGCGCTGAATGAAGGAGAGCAGACGTGGCACGTATTGCTGGCGTCAATATCCCGACCAATAAGCGCGTAGTTATTGCGCTGCAGTATATCCACGGGATCGGCGACAAGTTCGCCGAGGAGATCTGCACCAAGGTTGGCATTCCGGTTGCGCGTCGTGTGAACGAGCTCACCGATGCCGAAGTCATCCAGATCCGTGAAGCTATCGACCGCGACTATGTCGTGGAAGGTGATCTTCGCCGTTCGGTGGCAATGAACATCAAGCGTCTGATGGATCTGGGCAACTACCGTGGCCTGCGTCATCGTCGTGGCCTTCCGGTCCGCGGCCAGCGCACTCACACCAATGCCCGTACCCGCAAGGGTCCCGCCAAGGCAATCGCCGGCAAGAAGAAGTAAGAACCCAAATCTCGGGTTCTTCGATGTAGCTGCTGGGGCATTTTGCTAACGGCAGCGCTAATATCGTTTTGAGGAATTAAATGGCTAAAGCTGAAGTCGCGCGCGTAAAGCGCAAGGAACGCAAGAATATCACTTCGGGCGTTGCCCACGTGAATGCTTCCTTCAACAACACCATGATCACCATCGCCGACATGCAGGGCAACACCATTGCCTGGTCTTCGTCGGGTGTGATGGGCTTCAAGGGCTCGCGCAAGTCGACCCCTTATGCGGCCCAGGTCGCTGCCGAAGATGCTGCCAAGAAGGCGCAGGAACACGGCATGAAGACTCTCGAAGTCGAAGTTCGCGGTCCGGGTTCGGGTCGTGAATCGGCGCTTCGTGCCCTGCAGGCTGCAGGCTTCAACGTCACATCGATCCGTGACGTTACCTCGATCCCGCACAATGGCTGCCGCCCGCGCAAGCGGCGCCGCGTCTAATTTAGACCGATTGAAGAGCTCTCGGCCGCAGAAGGCCGGGAGTCTTATTGCGTTTGCGGCGGAGCGGCTCGGGCTGGAGCCGCGATTTTGAAAGGACATAACCGTGACGATCCAGAGGAACTGGCAAGAACTGATCAAGCCGACCAAGCTGGAGATTGTTTCGGGCAGCGACAACGCGCGCGTGGCCTCGGTAGTTGCCGAGCCGCTTGAGCGCGGTTACGGGCTTACCCTTGGTAATGCTCTTCGTCGCGTGCTGCTGTCGTCGCTTCAGGGCGCGGCAGTTACCGCTATCCAGATCGACGGCATTCTGCATGAATTCTCGTCGCTTCCTGGCGTGCGTGAAGACATCACCGATCTCGTTCTCAACGTGAAAGAAATCGCGTTGCGGATGGGCGGCGAAGGCCCGAAGCGTCTCAATCTCTCCAAGCAGGGCCCCGGTGCCGTTACCGCTGGCGACATCAAGGTCACCGGCGATATCGAAGTGCTGAACCCTGAACTCGTGATCTGCCATCTCGACGATGGCGCCGAGATCAACATCGAGTTCACCGTCGACAACGGCAAGGGCTATGTTCCTGCCGACAAGAACCGTCCTGAAGATGCGCCGATCGGTTATATTCCGGTCGACTCGCTGTTTTCGCCCGTTCGTCGCGTCAGCTACAAGGTCGATGCTACCCGTGCAGGCGAAAGCCTGGACAAGGACAAGCTGACCCTGCAGATCGAAACCAATGGCGCCGTGTCGCCCGAAGATGCTCTGGCTTACGCCGCGCGCATCCTCCAGGACCAGCTGTCGGTGTTCGTGAACTTCGAAGAGCCCAGCAAGGAAAAGGCACAGGATGCCGTTCCGGAACTGGCCTTCAACCCGGCTCTGCTCAAGAAGGTCGACGAACTCGAACTTTCGGTACGCTCGGCCAACTGCCTCAAGAACGACAACATCGTATACATCGGCGACCTTATCCAGAAGACGGAAGCCGAGATGCTGCGGACCCCGAATTTCGGCCGCAAGTCGCTCAACGAAATCAAGGAGGTCCTGGCACAGATGGGGCTTCATCTCGGAATGGACGTTGCAAATTGGCCACCCGAGAATATCGATGACCTCGCCAAGCGCTACGAAGATCATTATTGATCTTTGCGCTGCCAAGCACTTTAGGAGACCACCATGCGCCACGGTAATTCCGGCCGCAAGCTCAACCGAACCGCCAGCCACCGCAAGGCGATGTTCGCAAATATGTCTGCCGCGCTGATCAAGCACGAGCAGATTGTCACTACGCTTCCCAAGGCAAAGGACCTCCGTCCGATCGTCGAGAAGCTGATTACCCTTGGCAAGCGCGGCGATCTGCATGCGCGTCGCCAGGCGATTGCCCAGATGCGCGACGAAGGCCAGGTTGCCAAGCTTTTTGCAGTGCTTGGCCCGCGCTACAAGGAACGTCAGGGCGGCTATCTCCGCATCATGAAGGCTGGCTTCCGTTACGGCGACAACGCTCCGATGGCCGTCATCGAGTTCGTTGACCGCGACGTCAACGCCAGGGGCCTCGATAGCGGTCCGGTCCAGGTCCGCGACGAAGACGAATACGAAGCCGCATAAGCTTCGTTCAACACCAGATTTGAAACGGCCGCGGCTCACCCCGCGGCCGTTTTCGTTTGTGTGGATTGGGAAAGCCAGTTTCTAGAAACAAAAATCCCCGCCGGAGCGGGGATCTGTAGGCTTGTGAGTTAGTCGGCTTATTCCGGCTGCTGGTCTTTGCCGGTGTAGGCTTCGTCAACCCAGTATTGGTCGCGGCGGTCGAAGCCGTTGAAGGGGGTCAGCGAGGCCTGGGTGTAGGCGCCCATCAAGCCAAACTCGATCCAGTCGTCTTCGTCGATATCGGCCGGCAGGGTAAACACTTGGGGCAGCACGTCGTAGCTGTCGCAGGTTGGGCCCCAGACGGTGAATTCGGAGAACTCCGCGTCATTGTCGTGCACGCGCGGGCCGCGCCAGACGCGTACCGGCGGGGTGAAGTGCATGAACTTCACTTCCATCAGGCTGCCATAGGCGCCGTCGTTGACATAGACCGACTGGCCGCCGCGCTGATGCTTTACACGCAGCAGCAGCGAGGTCGACGAGGTTACCAGCGCCCGGCCGGGTTCGATGATCAGCTCGGGCTTGTTCTTGTCGCCGAAGTGGTCGGATACGGCAGTCGAGATGGTTTCGAAATAATAGTCTATCGGCGGCGCTTCACTGGTCGGGTAGGGGGCCGGATAGCCGCCGCCGATATTGAGGCGCTTCAGCTCTATGCCGGATTCCTCGACGATGCGGGCTGCCGCAGCGATGTGGCGCTCGTAGGCATAAGCGTCTTCGCACTGGCTGCCGACGTGGAAGCAGAGGCTTGGGGTAAAGCCCATGGTCTCGACAGCGGTGACGATTTCGGCCGCGCCCTGTTCCATGACGCCGAACTTGATGCCGAAGTCGTACGACTTCAGCGCCTTGCCGGCCTTGAAACGCGTGGTCACTTCGACGTCGCGCGATGGCGATACCACGGCGGCGAGCTGGTCGAGCTGCTGGGGATGGTCGATGGTGAAGGAGCGGACGCCGAACTCTTCATAGGCCCGCGCGATTTCGCGCTTGGACTTGATCGGATTGTTGTAATGCATCGCCGCGCCCGGCGCATTGTCGCGCACCAGTTCCATTTCGACGTTGGAAGCGACGTCGAATGCCTTGAGGCCTTCGCGGTGTAGCTGGGCGATCACATGCGGCGAGGGGTTGCACTTGACGGCATAGGTCAGCAGCCCGTCAAAGCCCTTCTTGAACACCTTTGTGGCCTTGTGAAGCTCACGTTCGGAGAACAGGAAAGCCGGGAAATCCGGGGCTTCGGCCGCGATCAGCGCGGAGGTGTTCGAGTAAACGTGCTTCGGCTCGGTGGTCATCGACGACTGGCCTTTCGGGCTGGGGATGCGTGAAAAGAAGCGCTGCATATAGGGCCACGTGTCCCCCGGCGCAAACAATTATTTGGCCGCAAAATACGACGATCCGATGACGGTGTTTTTGCGGGTGAAAGCCTTGGACTTCCGGGCGTTAATCCAGTTGCACGTCCGGCAGTTCCATCGATGCCAAAGCGCTGATTGACGCGGTACGCCAGTCCTTCAGACCGCCAATGAAATCGCTCGCCAAATCGCCGTAGGCGCGACGGCTGATGGCATAGAGCACGAAGCCTTCGCCATAGGGCACGTAGCGGTAGGCGTTCCACTCGACGATGATGGTCCCGGTGCTGCTGTCGCTGACCAGGAAATCGAGGATCAGCTCGCCGGTCGCGTCATTGGCCACCATGGCGTAATTGACCACCGGATCGTTCGCCTTGCGCTCTTCGAGGCCGGCAATCACATCGGCTGCCGTAGTTTCGGGCGTACCGCCTTCGGTCAGCACGTCGACCATGAACATCTGGTTGTAGGCTTCGACGGTCTCGCCCTCGGGCAGGTATTCCTGCTTGAAATAGGCCGGGAATGGATGGCTGGTCCAGGCGAGGGCGAAGTCGGTTTCCTGAAAGCTAATCGGACCCGGAATGCCTACGGCGTCTTCCTGCCCAAAAGCGGGCAGGGCGAGGGTTGCGATTGCCACAAGGGCGGCAGCGAGGCGAAACAGCGACATTGAGGTGCTCCAGATTGGTATCGAATAGACCGCAGTTTCCCGACGCTGGCAAACGACTTCATCACTATGTCGTGTCGGAGGCTTCCGCCATTATCAAGCCTCAGTCCGGGCGCCTGCCTCTGCGGCGATTTGATCTGGAGGCTGGATAAATGAACCTGCGCCCGCTGCTGTTTGCCGGCGTTGCCGTGGCCGTTCTTGCCATCGGTGGCACCCTGGCTTTTGCGCCCTGGAATGCTCCCAGCGTGGCGCAGGCCGATACGGTCGTCGTGGCTCCGCCCGAGCCGCGCCAAGTCCCCGGTAGCGATACCCAGGTCAAGCTGAGCTTTGCCCCCGTGGTGAAGGCCGTCGCGCCGTCGGTGGTCAATGTCTATGCCACCCGTATCGAGCAGCAACAGGCGTCTCCCTTCGCCAGCGATCCATTTTTCTCCCGCTTTTTCGGCAATGGCCAGTTCCAGAGCCGGCCGCGCGAGTCCCGCGCGCTGGGTTCGGGCGTCATCGTCGATGCCGGCGGGGTCATCCTGACCAATCGCCACGTGATCGAGGGCGCCACTGACGTTCGGATCGCGCTGTCCGATGGCCGCGAGTTTGCCGTCGATGTCGTTATCGAGGATGCCCAGACCGATCTCGCAGTCCTACGCGTGCGTGAGCCCGGCGATACCAGTTTCCCCTCCATCACTTTTGCCGATAGCGACGCCCTGCTGGTCGGTGACCTCGTGCTGGCCATTGGCAACCCGTTCGGTGTCGGCCAGACCGTCACCAGCGGCATCGTCTCGGCTCTGGCGCGTACCGGCGTCGAGAGTTCGGACTATGAGTTCTTCATCCAGACCGACGCGGCGATCAATCCCGGCAACTCCGGCGGCGCCCTGGTCGATCTCGACGGGCACCTCGTCGGCATCAACACCGCCATCTTCTCCCAAACAGGCGGCTCGGTCGGCATCGGCTTTGCTATCCCGGCCAACATGGCCGAGTTGGTCGCCAAGGCCGGCATCAGCGGCAGCGAAATCGTCCGCCCATGGTTCGGCGCCAAGCTCCAGACCGTAACGTCCGATATCGCCTCAAGCCTTGGCATGGCCGCGCCGCAGGGTGCCCTGATCTCCGAAGTGGCCCCCGACGGCCCAGCGGCCCGCGCCGGCTTTGCGGCCGGAGATGTAATCCTTTCGATCGACGGTTTTGCCATCGAGGATCCCAGCGCCTTCAACTTCCGCCTCGCCACCAAGCCAATCGGCCAGGCGACGGCACTGGAGCGCCTGCGCGGCAATGACACATCCACGGTCCAGTTCACCGTCGAGCCGGCGCCAGCGGCCGGCTCAGACATGCTGGCGACCATAACCGGAACCTCCCGCTTCGCCGGCACCAGCGTCCGCCAGATCGATCCAGCCCTCGCCGAAGCTAAAGGTCTCCCCTATGACGCCAAGGGCGTCATCGTCACCGCCCTCGACCCCGGCTCAGCCGCCGCCCAGATGGGGCTCCATATCGACGACGTCATTCTGTCGCTGAACGATGTGGCCATAGACACGGCGAAAGCGTTCTCCGACACCGCCAGCCAGCGTGCGCGGACGTGGCAGATTATCTTGCAGCGGGATGGAAGAGTTAGCCGCAGCATTGTGAGTGGGTGAGGGAAGGGTAGCCAGAAGGAAGAACACCCCCACCGAGCCTCCCCCTGAAATGGGGGAGGAATCTGGTCGGTGATTATCCGAGATTGTGCCAAAACCCGATGGTGTCTCTCCCCCTCATCAGGGGGAGGCTAGGTGGGGGTACCCCAACAAAGACTCTTCCTATCTCCCACCCCAAATCCTCCGTTTCGCCTTTTGACCGCCCCCGCAATCGGCTAAACCCAATCCATGTCCGATCTCTTCTCCGCCGATCCATCCGAAGCCGACAGCGCCCGCCCGCTGGCTGATCAACTCCGCCCGCGCACCCTCGACGAAGTAATCGGCCAAACCCACTTGCTCGGCCCCGATGGTACCTTGCGCCGGATGATCGCCAGTGGCCGGCTCGGCTCGCTGATCCTGTGGGGTCCGCCCGGCACCGGCAAGACCACGGTTGCTCGCCTGCTGGCCGCCCAGATCGACTACACCTTCGTGCAAATATCGGCGGTGTTTTCAGGCGTCGCCGACCTCAAGAAGGTTTTCGAGAAAGCCCGCTTCGAACGTTTGAGTGGACACAAGACTCTGCTGTTCGTCGACGAAATCCACCGCTTCAACCGGGCCCAGCAGGATGGTTTTCTACCGGTGATGGAAGACGGCACGGTGGTGCTGGTCGGCGCCACCACCGAAAACCCGAGCTTCGAGCTCAATGCGGCCCTGCTATCGCGCAGCCAAGTGCTGCGCTTTGAGTCGCTAGGCCTCGAAGACCTCGAAAAACTGGTGCAACGCGCCGAGGAACTGACCGGCGCGACGCTGCCACTTGAAGAGGAAGCGCGCCACACGCTTCTCACCCTCGCCGATGGCGACGGTCGCGCCCTGCTTGGCCTTGTCGAAGAAGTGCTCGCTTCAGCCAAGGAGGGCGAAGTTCTCGATGCGGCAACCATGCTCACCGTCATCCAGCGCCGCGCCCCGATCTATGACAAGGCGCAGGACGGCCACTACAACCTGATCTCCGCCCTGCACAAGACCATCCGCGGTTCTGACCCCGATGCGGCGCTATACTATTTTGCGCGCATGCTCGTAGCCGGCGAAGATCCGCTGTTCCTTGCCCGCCGGCTGATCCGCATGGCCTCCGAAGACATCGGCGAGGCCGACCCACAGGCGCTGCCCCTGGCCGTCGCCGCCCGCGATGCGTTCCAGATGCTGGGATCGCCAGAGGGCGAACTGGCGCTGGCGCAAGTGGTGGTGCACCTGGCGCTTGCGCCCAAATCCAACGCCGTCTACACCGCCTTCAAGGCCGCCATGAGCCTTGCCAAGGAGACCGGCTCGCCGATGCCGCCCATGGTCATCCTCAACGCCCCAACCAAGCTGATGAAGGGTTCGGGCTACGGCGAGGGCTATATCTACGACCACGATCTCCCGGACGCCTTCTCCGGCCAGGAGTATTTCCCCGAAAAACTCGGCCGCCAGAAGTTTTATGAACCGGTAGAGCGTGGCTTCGAACGAGATTTGAAAAAACGCATCGACTATTTCGAGCGCCTTCGCGCGAGCAGGAAGGGCGAGGAATAGTCTCTGCATAATGCGACCCGCAACCACCGGGTTCACCCTCCCCCTTGAGGGGAGGGAGCGAGATAGGACTTTTCCCTTCGCTAAGTCCGTAATCGAGTAGGGAGGGGGTTCTGAGCCATCCAGGAACTCAAAGCTCTTGGATCGCGCGGAACCCCCTCCCTTGATGCTTCTTCACTCAAATCGCTCCACTGGAGCGATTTGTCCCTATGGGCTCGTTCGAAGCCCTCAAGGGGGAAGGTGTCGACTGAAATTTAGAGGCACAAGCATGTATCCCTTCCTTCTCGTCGGCATTGGTGGCGCTCTGGGTTCAATGAGCCGCTATGGTGCTAGTCTTGTCATCTCCCGCATGTGGCCGACCGGCTTCCCACTCGCCACACTGCTGATCAACATCATCGGCTCCACCGCCATGGGCCTGCTTATCGGGCTGCTGCCACGCCTGATGCCCTCCTTGCAGGAGGAAGCACGCTTGCTGGTTGCAGTGGGTATTCTGGGTGGTTTCACCACGTTTTCTGCCTTTTCGCTCGATACAATCGTGCTTATAGAGCGCGGCGAACTGCTGTTGGCTGGCACTTATGTGCTGTTGTCGGTTGTGATTTGCCTCATTGGGCTTTATCTCGGGCTTTTGGTGACCCGAGGCGTAGCATGAGTGGCGTTCAACAGCGGCAGGTGAATGACGACGAAGACGGTATGCGTCTCGATCGTTGGTTCGCCACGCATTTCCCCCAGCTCGGCTTCGGCCGGCTGCAAAAGCTGATCCGCAATGGCGAGGTCAAGGTCGACAAGGCCAAGGTAAAGACCGACAGCCGGGTCTCGGCCGGCCAGACCGTGCGTATTCCCCCGATCGACGATCCCGATTTCGTCAAGCCGGTTCAGCTCGACAATCGCGACGCCGAATTCCTGCGCAGCCTGATCCTCTATGAGGACGAAGACATCTATGTCTTCAACAAGCCGCATGGCCTCGCCGTGCAGGGCGGCAGTGGTCAGACGCGCCATCTCGATGGCATGCTGAAAAGCCTGCCCAACAAGAAGGGCGAACCGCCCCGCTTGGTGCATCGCCTCGACCGCGACACCTCAGGTTGCCTCGTCGTCGCCAAGACCAAGCAGGCCGCCAGCCATTTCGGAAACGTGTTCCGCTCGCGTTCGGCCCGCAAGATCTACTGGGCCATCGTTGCCGGCAATCCACATCCGCAGCAGGGCGAAATCTCCTGCTTCCTGGCGCGCCAGAGCACCGACGATGGCGAGCAGATGGTCGTGGTCCGCAACGGCGCCCCGAACGCCCAGCATTCGCTGAGCTATTATTCGACCACCGACACAGCCAGCAAACGCTTTGCCTGGGTCACGCTGAAGCCGGTCACCGGCCGCACGCACCAGCTGCGCGTCCATATGGCCCAGCTCGGCACGCCGATCATTGGCGACCCACGCTATTTCAACATCGAGAACTGGCAGGGCGCGCCTGGTCTGGCAGAAGGCTTGCACCTGCATGCTCGCCGCATTGCCATTCCGCTGCGCAACGGCAAGCGCCTCGACATTTCGGCGCCGCTCCCGCCCCATATGCGCGCCAGTTTCGAAACGCTGGGCTTTGATCCCGACCGCTATGATGTGAGCGGCGATCCGGAGGACGGCGTTTGAAACTCGTCGTCTTCGACATGGATGGCACGCTGATCGATACCCAGGCGTTGATATCCGAGCACATGGCAACGACGTTTATCGGTGCCGGGCTCGACGCGCCGACGCCGGAGCAATCGCGCCAGGTGATCGGCCTGTCGCTGCCCATCGCCTTGGCTCGCCTCGCCCATACCGACGATGCCGTGCTGATCGACAAGCTGGTCGAGGATTATCGGGGGCATTACCGCAGCTCGCTGCTGACAGATGGCGACCGCGAAGGGCTTTATCCCGGCGCTGTGGAGGCTTTGAACGCTCTGCGCGGCTTGGACGAGGTCGTGCTTGGCATTGCCACCGGCAAGGGCCTGAACGGCGTGCATCGCATCCTTGCCCTGCATGGCCTGACCAATCACTTCGTCACGCTTCAGACACCCGACCACAATCCGTCCAAGCCGCATCCCGGCATGCTGGAGACGGCGATGCGAGAAACTGGCGCCACTCCAACTGAGACCGTGATGATCGGCGACACGACCTTCGATATCGAAATGGGCGTCGCCGCCGGCTGCCGGACCATCGGCGTCACCTGGGGCTATCACGAGCCGCGCCAACTGATCGCCATCGGCGCCGATACCATGATCGACCGCTACGACCAGCTCGTTGGTGCGGTTGGCAAACTTCTGGACTGAGACATGCGCGACCAGCTCGACGAAATCCAAAAGCACCTCAACGACGGCTATGGCCGAGCCCAGCAGCTTGACAAGGTCGAACTGCCCAAGCGCTTCTACAAGGATATCGGCGTTTCCCCGGTCGATGGGGGTTTCGTCGTCACCCTCGATGGCCGCCAGACCCGTACGCCGGGCCACAAGCACAAGATCACCGTGCCGTCTGCCGCCATCGCCACCGCCATGGCCGAAGAATGGTCGGCGCAGGGCGAGTTCATCGACGCCACCACCATGCCAATGGTGCGGCTGATCAACTCGGCCGTCGAGAGCGGCGAAGACATGATCCCGGCGTTTCGGGAGGAAGTGCTGAAGTTCGCTGCCGGCGACCTGCTACTCTATCGCGCAGACACGCCGCAAGAACTGGTGGCCAAGCAGGAGGCCGTTTGGGACAAGGCGCTGACGACGCTGGCGCGGCACTTCGGGGTTAGTTTTCAGCCGACGATGGGGATAATCCATCAGGCACAGCCCAAGGCGACGCTGGACCGGTTGGCTGAGTCGCTGGATGCGGAAAATCTACTCACGGTGACAGCACTGGTTTCGATGACTGGCCTGACAGGTTCAGGGCTGCTCTCCATCGGCCTGCTGCACGAATTGTTTTCGCCCGACCAAGTCTGGGACGCGGCGCATGTCGACGAGGATTACCAGATCGGCCATTGGGGCCAGGACGAGGAAGCGGTGCATCGCCGCGCCAAGCGCCGGGCCGAGTTCGACACGGCTGTCGCGGTCGTCGAGGCGCTTCGCCCCTAGTGAGGATTGCGTGACACTTCAGTTACCCAAGCGCTAACGTGGGGGGCTATTTCTTCCAACGGAATCAACACGAAATCGCGCTCGTGTGCAAAGGGGTGCGGCAGGGTCAGGCGGGGGGTTTGCACCTCGACCCGGTCGTAGGCGATGATGTCGATATCGATCAGCCGCGGACCCCAAACCTCATGGCGCACCCGCCCCATATCGAGTTCGATCTGCAGCACAGAGTCGAGCAATTCCAATGGCTTGAGCGCGGTCTCTAACTCGACCGCCATGTTGGCAAAGTCGGGCTGGTCAGTCTTGCCCCAAGCCTTGGTGATAGCCACACTCGACCGTTTGCTGATGTGGATATCTTCATGCGCCTCAATCCGGCGCAAAGCCTCGGCCAGCTGAGCCGCCGGATCGCCCAGATTGGCTCCGAGACTAAGCCAAGCCCTTGAAGTCATGAAGTTTTCCGCTGCCGATGCAGCTCGATCCCTGCTTCGCCGCGCACCATGGCAATCGGCGCCTCAGGCTTGCGAATGCGAATAACAATCCAGTTAACGCTTTGAAATGTCTCGAACAATTTCTCGACGATGTTGCCCGCCACGGCCTCCAGCAGCTTCATCCGCTGGGTCTCGAAGGCCGCTTTCACCACATCATAGATGTCGGAGTAGGATATCCCCGTGCTGAGGCGGTCGGTGGCGGCAGGCTCGGAGAGATCGACGCCCAGTTCGAGGTCGATGAAGAATCGCTGGCCGAGCGTGGCTTCCTCGGCGAAGACGCCGTGATAGCCGTAAAAACCCAAGTCCTTCAGGATGATACGGTCGCCCGTGAATGCTCCGGCCATGCGCTACCCCAGTTCTGCTGGCGGACCATACAGCGTCGCCTGCGCCACGCGAAGGGCATCGCGGTTGGCGCGCACCTCGTGGACGCGAAAGATATGCCCGCCCCCCATGTACCCGAGTACACTCGTCGCAATGGTCCCGGCGAGCCGCTCATCCGGCTGATTTTCCAGCAGCCTGCCAATCATGGATTTACGCGAAGTGCCGACGAGGATCGGGAAACCGCCAGGACGCACCGCGGATAGCTGGCGCAACAAATCGTAGTTCTCCTGCAGGGACTTACCAAAACCGAAGCCGGGATCGAGGATGATCCGATCCGGACTTATCCCCGCCTGCTCAGCCAGTGCGATACTGCGGGAAAAATACGCCGCCATGTCATCGAGCAGCGGCACGCCGCGATCACGGTCCTTCTGCCAGTGCATGATGATGACCGGCACGTCATGCAGGGCTGCGACCTCAGACATTTCCGGCGCGCCTTGCAGGCCGTGGACGTCATTGATGATCGATGCGCCGGCCTGAATAGCCTGATCGGCCACCAGCGGCTTGTAGGTATCGATGGAGATTGGCGTGGTGATGCCGGCAGTCACCAGCGCCTGGATTACCGGCATGACCCGATCGAGTTCCTGCTGTACGCCGACTGGTTCGGAGCCGGGGCGGGTGCTTTCGCCGCCGATGTCGATGATGTCGACACCCTCCGCGATCATCTGGCGGGCACGGGCAACCGCGGCCTCTACCAGATTGTGCTGGCCGCCGTCGGAAAAGCTGTCGGGAGTGACGTTGAGAATACCCATGATCAGCGGTGTCTCGCCCAGGATCAGGGCAGGTCGGTTGGGCAGGAGGATGCTGTGAGTGGTGTGCATGGATGAGGTCTACTGCGAAAACGCCGCCCTGTATTGCCTTGGCGTGGTGCCTTTGAGGGATTTGAACTGGCGATTGAAATTGGCCAGCGAGTCATAGCCGACTTCGCCGGCGATCTGGCCGATGGGCAGGCTGCTAGAAGACAGTAGCGCACAGGCGCGACCGATGCGCAGGCGGATCAGATATTGGCTGACGGTCTGGCGGGTGTGACGCAGAAAAGTCCGATGCAGGCCGGAGGGGCTGAGCGCCGCGATGTCGGAAAGTTCAGTAATGGTAATGGGTTGGGCGAAGTGGTTGTGAATATGATTCAGCACACGATCAATGCGGCCGCGATCGGCTGAGGCTGGTGCCAGTTCCGGCGCAGTGGCTGAGAGCGGAATTGCCTCGCGGTCTTTAGCCAGCGTGTTGAGGATGGAAACGAGGCCAAGAAAGCGTTCGACCGGCGGCTGGGTGAACAGGTGCTCCACTGCTGGCCGGATTTCACCAGCGGCTGCGTCAGAGAACTTCAGCCCGTTGGCGGCGCGGCCAAGCATGGCGGCGACCGGGCGCAGTTCGGTATTGGCGGTAAGGCGCTCGGCCCATTCGGGCAGGAACCACATGACCAGCGCGGTGTGGGACAGGTTGTCATTAGGTCGATCCAGCGAGTGCCAAGTGTGCGGCAGGTAGGGACCGATCAACACCAGATCGCCGGGCTCATAGCGGCCAATGTGATCGCCGATGAAGCGCTGGCCGCTGGAATTCAGCGTCAGGGTCAACTCGAACTCCGGATGATGGTGCCACTGGAACGGAATGCCGTCATCCAAGCGACGGTTTAGTGTCGCCCAGGAGGCGTCCTCGTCTGCGGTGAGATGTTCCAGATAGGACTTCATGTGGCGTCGGTAGCTCTCATTGCGCCAGAATAGTATCAATATTCGCCAGCCTTGAGCAAGATGCTCATGCCGAACGCGCCTAGTGTCACTCCATCAGCGAGCCCCAAGGGGGACGGCACATGGGAGAGAGACATGCAGGCGACGACCAAGCGAGACAGCCATCCGACGACGCAAGTTGTGACAACCCAGCTCAAGGATATCGTCAAGAAACTGCCGCTGCGGGTGCTGAGCCCGGAGGACTGGGAGCACTGGGTGACCCGGGGCTACGTGATTGTGCGCGGTGCGGTTCCGCCGGAAAATGTCGAGCAGCTCACGGCTTTACTGTGGAAATTTGATGAAAAGAATCCGGCAGACCACAGCACCTGGTACGCGCCGCAGCGCCGCGATCACCTCATGAAAGAGCTCAACGGCACTGGCATGGTGG
Source organism: Devosia psychrophila (assembly GCF_000971275.1). Lineage (GTDB taxonomy): Bacteria > Pseudomonadota > Alphaproteobacteria > Rhizobiales > Devosiaceae > Devosia > Devosia psychrophila. The sequence continues at coordinate 47,176 of NZ_LAPV01000199.1, forward strand.
AAATCTACAACCACCAGTTTTTGTGGGATAATCGGATGGAGCAGCGCATCTATGATGCGTTCGTCGATATCTGGGATATCGAAGAGCTGTGGACCAGCATCGACCGGGCCAACCTCAATGTGCCCAAGAGGCTGCATGGCAATCCGAACGGCTTCATCCACTGGGACAGCGACACCTCGCTCGATCCGCTGCCGATCGGCGTGCAGGGGGTGCTCAGCCTCGTCAAGCAGGACGGCGATGTCGGTGGCTTCCAGTGCATTGCCGAGCTGTTTTATGACTTCGAGAACTGGGTAAAAACCCAGCCAGCCGCCCGCGACCCGATGCACCCCGATACCACCGGGCTCAAGATAACCAATATCGAGATGGAGCCGGGCGACCTGATGATCTTCAACACGCTGCTAGCCCATGGCGTGCGGCCCAATCACTCCAAGGACCGGGTCCGCATGGCGCAGTACATCTCGATGTACCCGGCCGACGAAGGCAACGTGGCCGAGCGCACCGAACGCGTGCGGCTATGGCGCGAACTAGACCATCCACAGCGTGATGCCTTTCCGGGCGATCCGCGCGAGTGGGAAAAGAAGCATGCGAAGACGGCGGAGCTGACGGAGTTGGGCGAGAAGTTGCTGGGGTTGAAGGACTGGCATTAAGGGCAGTCAGCTTTAGGCAATTATGGTTCGACGCGGGCGTCCCTCGGATAATCTCCGGGGGACGCTAAGATGGGCGGTGGCCTTCGACGTTCAAGCGGCCTTCTTCACCTTGGCCACCCGTTTGCGCGCTGGCTTGATGGTTGCGGCGCCTGCGGTGGCAATCTCCGCCAATGCCTTGAACCAGTATTGTTGGCCTTGTCCGGACGGCGAGCCATCGGCTTCCCACATTTCATAGGCACGGCGTTTTACCTGGTCTTCCATCGGTAACCTCACGCTGACTGGTACAGTCAGACTGCCCCAACATGGTTGCCGGAGGGTAAACATGTCGATTCTGTCGAGGGGAGACGGCAAGCCCTAAGCGGTCTGCAAATTACCCTCGACAGGCGCCGGTCCCGATCCCTTCGGAAACGTCAGCGCAACCAGCGCCGCCGCAATCCCGATCCCTGCCGAACTCACATACAGCCAGTGATAATCCCCGAACGTATCGAACAGCCAGCCGCCGCCGACCGGGCCGAACGCCATGCCGATGCTGGAGGTCATGACGATACCGCCCAGCACCGTGCCCATTACCCGGGGGCTGAAATACTCGCGCGCCAGCACCGAATACAGCGGCATCACCCCGCCATAGGCCAGCCCCAGCACCGCCGCCAGCATGTAGAACTGGCCCAGTTCGCCGATATAGATGTAGCTGTAGATACCGACGGCCTGCAGAACGAGGCCGCCGACGATCACGCGCTTGACGCCGATCCGGTCGGCCAGCAGACCAAAGATCAGCCGTCCGAACAGTCCCGCCAGTCCCTCAACGCTATAGATGCTGGCCGCCGCGATCGCCGAGGCGCCGCATAGCATGGCATAGCTCACCGTATGGAAGATCGGCCCGGAATGCGCCGCGCAGCATAGAAAAAACACCCCGGCGGGCACGATGAACTTGGGTTGCCGCATCACCGACAAAACGGAGGTGCTCTGTGCCGGAGCCGCCACCACGCCGGCCTGTGGCGCTTCTTCGACCGCCGCCGGTGGGCGTCGCACCAGCAGGCCCGTCGGCAGGATGATCATGGTGGCGACGAGCGCCGTTGTCATCATCGCGTTGCGCCAGCCCATTTGCTCGATCAGCACAGTGGCCAGCGGCGTCATCACCATGGGCGCCACGCCACCGCCCAGCGACACCAACGACACCGCCAGGCTCCGATGCTTGTCGAACCAGCCGAGCACCGTCGCCATCAGCGGCGCAAAGAATGCTCCACCAGACGCGCCGACCAGCCCCCCATAAGCGATCTGGAACACCAGGATGTCATTGGCCCGGCTGGCTATGAACAGGCCCAACCCCAACGTTACCGCCGCGATGAGCACGACCGGCCGCGCACCGACCCGGTCGGTCAGCGTACCCCACAAAAACCCCGCCACACCCATCACGATGAAGCCGATCGTCATGGCGCCGGATATGCCGGCGCGAGTCCACCCGGTGTCCTCGGCCATGGGTTGCAGATAGACCGGCAGGGCGAACATCGCGCCCATTGCCACACAGGTAATCACCGCGCCCGCGGCAACGATGACCCAGCCGTAATTCCGTTCCATTTGACAGATGCCCTCCGCTATCCTGCCCTATAGACGAGGCGGCGCTGCCGAGATCGACATCGCCATGGAATTTTCCTGGCAATAATATGCGCCGGGTTTGCTGGGATGGAAACGGCTGTCAGGCCGCCAGTAGCGATTTCAGTTTTACGTCCGCATCTGCCAGCGACGCTTGCATCGGTCTCGCCTGTTTGGCGATCAGCATTTCGGCCAGCCGGATATCCTTGGCCACGGCGTTACCGACGCCGATGCCGCTGGCGGCCACCAGCCGTCCGTCGGCGCTGATATGGAACAGGATGCTCGCGCCGTTTCCCAGGTCGCGCCTGACTATGCTCGCCCCTTCGTCTGACAGGCCGGCGATCTGCAGGCCCAGCTCATACTGGTCCGACCAGAACCACGGCACGGTGCTGATAGCCTCATTAGCGCCCAGCATGTTGCACGCCGCCAGGGAGCCCTGATCCTGCGCATTGCGCCAGCTTTCGAGCCGCACCCGCCGTCCGCCATAAATCTTCAGCGGAAACGAGCAGCAATCGCCCGCCGCGAATATGTCGGCGTCGCTGGTCGCAAGATGCCGATCCACCGCGATGCCGTTGTCGATTTCCAGCTCGGCTTCCGCCGCCAGCGAAATATTTGGCACCGCGCCGATCCCCACCAGCACGAGATCAGCCTCCACTCGCCGCCCGCTGTTCAGCGCCACCGTCGCCGAGTTTGCGTCGCTGGTAACGCCTGCGATGCCGTCGCCAAATACTAGTTTAACTCCCGCCAGTTCATGCCGCGCTTGGATCTGCGCCGCAATCGCCTCCGGCACCGCCCGCGACAGGAGCCGCGGCAGCGCCTCGATCAGCGTCACCTCGGCTCCACGCGCCCGCGCACTCGCCGCCAGTTCCAGCCCGATAAACCCGCCGCCAACGATCGCCAATCGCCTGCCGGGCAACAACTCGCCCCGCAAGCGCTGTGCATCCTCCAGCGTCCGCAAATAAAAGATCCGCTCACCCTCGACGCCCGGCAGCCGTCGCGGCGATGCACCCGTCGCCAGCAACAGTTTGTCATAGGGCAGGGCCGTACCATCCGCCGTCAGCAGCCGCTTGCCTCCGCGGTCGATCGCGGCAACCTGAACTCCACCGCGGAACCCCACATTAGCCTCGGCCAGCCGCTCCGCCGTGGCGATCGTCTTGGCCGCAAACACCTCCGCCAGCATGCCGTGCTTGCTCAGCGGAGGCCGCTCATAGGGCAGGTGGGTTTCACCCCCCACCAGCGTCACGTCGCCGTCGAAGCCTTGCTCCCGCAATGCCATCGCCGCCCGCGCGCCGCACTCGCCAGCGCCCACGATCACAAAATGCCGTGCCATTACGTCCGCCCCTTCAAACCTCGATGAATACCGCGCCATTCTCGAGCTTCACCGCATACGTCCTCAGGTTCACGCAGACCGGCGCGCCCTTGGCCTCCCCCGTCTTGTAGTTGAACCGCCCATTGTGCTTGGGGCACTCGATGATGTCGTCCATCACCAGCCCATCTGCCAGGCTGATCTGCTCATGCGTGCACAGCCCGTCGGTCGCGTAGTACCGGTCATCGGGGCTGCGATAGATAGCGAACACTTTTCCCGCATGGTCGAAGCGGATCACATCCTCCTCGTCCACGTCATCCGCCCCACAAGCTTCGATCCACTCGACCATTGCTGTCTTCCTCTATTCAGCCGCGACGGCATCGCCGCCATTGTGAAACTCTTCCTTGTAAGGCTGGGCCGTTACTGGCAGCTCGCGCCGCAAGTAGTAATCCTCGTTGCGCAACTGGCGCAGGAACGCCGGGACCATCTCGCGATACCCCGCCCAAATCGAACGGTTCGGCGCCGGCAGGTCGTGCTTGATCATCTCATGCAGCTGCGGCAGCGCGTGGTAGGGCACCATGGGAAACATGTGGTGCTCGACGTGGTAATTCATGTTCCAATAGATGAACCGGCTCACCGGATTCATCAGCACCGAGCGCGAATTCAGCCGGTGGTCGGTCACATTGTCGGCCAGTCCGCCATGCTGCAGCAGGCCGGTCAGCACATGATGCCAGGCGCCATAAAGTCGCGGCAGGCCGACCAGCATCAGCGGCAAAATCGACCCCATCCACAGCGACAGTGCAATCGTCGCCGCGTAGATCGCCAGCCAGATGCGCGCCACGCGGATCACCTTGTGCCGCTCCATTTCGGGGATGAAGCTTGCCTCTTCCTTGCTGATGTTCCCGGCGGCATTGCGCAGCATGTCCCGCACCGCATGGCCTGCATCCAGAATGCCGAAGAAATTAAGCACCACCCGCGCCAGGTCCGGTGGTCGCATCACGGCGATTTCCGGATCGCGCCCGACGATCACGGTATCGGTATGGTGCCTCGCATGGCTCCAGCGCCAGGTCACCGGATTGCGCATGATCATGAAGCAGGCGATCTGGTAGACCGCGTCGTTCATCCACCGCGTCTTGAATGCTGTGCCATGGCCGCATTCGTGCCAGCGCGAATCCGAGGCAGAGCCGTACAGCACGCCATAGGCGATAAACACCGGCACCGCCCACCAGCTGCCCCACAGCAGCACGCCGGCCACCGCCAACACCAGCATGGCGCCGAGCCAGATCACCGTGTCGCGGATCGCCGGACCGTCCGAGCGCTGCATCAGCGCCTTCATGGCCTTGCGCTCTACGTCGCTGTGATACCACTCCGCCGCGGCCAGTCCGTTGGCCAAAGCAGCCTCCGAGCTTTTGCCGAGCAGGGCGTAGTCGCGTGTCACGGATTGGGCCATTCGGTCACTCTCAACGTTAGCAGTCTGCTAGCCGATTGCAGTCCAACAACCGCTAATCCCGTTGCGGAATGCTGGCAATCCAGCGATGATGGTTTCTATCATTCCCGTCATGTGGCCACCCGCACAGATGATGGTTTCTAGCAGGATCATCCATGACCCGCCCCACCGTTGCCGATATCGCCGCCCTGTCGGGCCTCAGCGTCGCCACCGTCGATCGGGTGCTCAATGCCCGCCTGCCAGTGCGGACCGAGACAGCCGAGCGCGTTTTCAATGCAGCGCAACAGCTCGGCTATCACGGCACCGGCCTGATCCGGCGTCGGCTTGAGCAGAGCTTGCCGCACCATCGGTTTGGCTTTTTATTGCAGCGGCCAGATCAGGCGTTCTATCAGGATTTTGCCCGCGCCCTTGAGCACGCCTCCACTGAGCCTACGCAGTATCGCGTGGCTGCGACCGTCGCTTTTCTCCAATCACAGACGCCCGGCGAGATTGCCGAGCGGCTCAAGGATATGGCGAAGCGCAATGATGCGGTTGCCATGGTGGCCGTCGACCATCCCGCCGTAACTGCTGCCGTGGCTGAAGTGCAGACGGCCGGAACGCCGGTGTTCGCGCTGCTTTCAGACTTTGCGCCCGGCGTGCGGCATGGCTATGTCGGCACCAATAATCGCAAGGTGGGGCGGACCGCGGGCTGGCTTATTGCCAAGGCCGCCAATGGCGCCGGCAAGGTCGTCGTGTTCGTTGGCAGTTACCGGTTTCACGGCCATGAGATGCGCGAGATCGGCTTCCGCTCCTATCTGCGCGAGGCGGCTCCGCATCTCACTGTCGTCGAGACCCAGGTCAGCCTTGAGGACGGTGCATTGGCCCATGAAGCGACGCTCGACCTGATCCGGCGTTACCCTGACCTTGTCGCCATCTATGTGGCAGGCGGCGGCACCGAGGGCGTAATCGCCGCCTTGAGGGAGGAAAAACTGGCTGGTCAAATTGCCGTGGTCTGCAACGAGCTCAACCCCTTTACCCATGCGGCTTTGGCCGAAAATGTCGCCACCGCGCTGATCGGGACGCCGCTCGCGATGCTGTCGCGCAGCCTGATGGATTTGATGGCCGGCGCCATTGTCAATCCGCATGCCGACTCGGTCGGACAGACCTTTCTGCCGTTCGATATCCATGTTTCGGAGAATATCTGATCGACGTCAAAGCCTTGTGCTCCATATCATTATGTCTAATTTTGGAATGAACATTCCGTATTGACAGAAATGCGGAACCTGTGTTTCATTTGGCTCAACAAACGACCGGGCGCTTGCAAGCTGCCCGGCGTCACTGAGGAGGGTGCCGATCGTGTCGCTCGATTTCGCGATCAATCATATGGCTGCGCCGCAGCTCAGGCTGGCCGAACTATTCGCGCTAGCGGCAAAACTGGGTGCACCACGGGTCGAGATCCGTAACGACATTTCCGGCAATGCCATGCTTGACGGGACCCCTGCCCAGACGGTCCGCGAGCTGGCCGACGAACATGATGTAACCATCATTTCTATCAATGCCTTGCAGCAGTTCAATGTCTGGTCCGATGCACGCGCTGAAGAGGCCAAAACCCTCGCTGCCTACTGTTCTGGCAGCGGCGCCAAGGCGTTGGTGCTGGTTGCCGAAAATTCCGGCAATGTCCCAGATAGTTCCGCCACCCGTATCGCAAATGCTACCCAGGCACTCACCGCTCTGTCACCAATTATGCGGCACTACGGCATTATCGGGCTCGTAGAATGCCTTGGCTTCAAGACTTGCTCGTTGCGTTCCAAGAGAGAAGCATTGGTCGCCATCGACGCCGCAAATGGTCGTGATGTGTTCCGGCTGACTCATGACACATTCCATCACCATCTGGCTGGCGAACCGGAGCTATTTCCCGAACTGACCGGCCTGGTCCACATTTCCGGCGTCGATGAACGGGACCTTGCGGTTGCTGACATGCGCGACAGCCATCGCCTGCTGGTCGGCTCCAAGGACCGCCTCGACAACCTCGGACAGATCGTTGCCCTGCGCCGCGGCGGCTATTGCGGACCGCTGTCGTTCGAGCCCTTTGCAGAAGAGCTCCGTCATCTTGCCGACCCAGCCGCAGCGCTGCAGCAGTCCATGCAATTCATAACCGAGGGCCTGAGGGCGCGCGCCGCCTAAGGCCGAAACAATTCCCGAACAGGGAAAATCCGGAAAAACGGGGTGCCAACCGGACACCCGCTCTGTGGAGGAGAAACGAAATGAAGAAACTAGCCCTGGCCGCTCTGGCCACGACCATGCTGACCGGCTTTGCCGGCGCCGCCTATGCCGAAACCGTGGGTGTTTCCATGGCGGCGTTTGACGATAACTTCCTTACCGTGCTGCGTAACGGCATGCAGGATTATGCCGGCACGCTCGACGGCGTCGAACTGCAGGTGGAAGACGCGCAGGGCGACGTCTCCAAGCAGATGAGCCAGATCCAGAATTTCATCGCCTCGGGCGTCGATGCGATCATCATCAACGCCGTGGATACCGACGCCACCGCGCCGATGTCGCAGCTTGCGGCCGATGCAGGCATTCCGCTGGTCTATGTCAATCGCCAGCCGGTTAACCTCGATACCTTGCCGGAAAAGCAGGCATTCGTCGCATCCAATGAAGTCGATAGCGGCACGCTCGAGACCAAGGAAGTTTGCCGCCTGCTGACCGAAGCCGGCAAGACCGAAGCCAGCATCGTGGTGATGATGGGCGAACTGTCCAACCAGGCCGCCCGCCAGCGCACCCAGGACGTGCATGACGTGCTCGCCACGCCGGAATGCTCTTTCATCAAGATTTCCGAAGAGCAGACTGCCAACTGGTCGCGCCAGCAGGGCGCCGACCTCGTCACCAACTGGCTGTCGGCCGGTATCGCCTTCGACGCCGTCGTCGCCAACAATGACGAAATGGCCATCGGTGCAATCCAGGCCCTCAAGGCTGCTGGCATAGCCATGGATGCGGTGATCGTCGGCGGTGTTGACGCCACACAGGACGCACTGGCCGCCATGGCTGCCGGCGACCTCGACGTCACCGTGTTCCAGAACGCCGCCGGACAGGGCTCCGGCGCACTCGACGCGGCGCTGGCACTCGCCCGCGGCGAAACCGTGGAACGCGAGGTCTGGATCCCGTTCGAACTGGTAACCCCGGCCAACCTGGCCGACTACCAGAGCAAGAACTGATCTGAAGCGGGGTACCGTTCTGGTACTCCCCACAACCACCGGACGGCACCTCCCCCCTGACGGGGGAGGCTGGGTGGGGGTGTCGTTTGGCCTCTATATCCGGGCCAAACATCCCCCACCCTTGATCCCTCCCCGCAAGGGGGAGGGTGTCGACTGAGAGTTCCGCGACAGCAGTTTTACTGCTGTTTCTGGCCAATGAAACGCCCACAACCGGGCAGGGGAGGCAAAGCAATGGTGAGTCCGCAGACAATGCGTGCGGTCCGCGAAAGCGGGGCTGTTCCCAACGCGCCCTATCTTCTCGAGATCAAGAACGCCCGCAAGGAATTCCCCGGCGTGGTGGCGCTGGACGACGTATCGCTGCAGCTCAGGCGCGGCACCGTGCACGCGCTGATGGGCGAAAACGGCGCCGGCAAATCGACGTTGATGAAGATCATCGCTGGCATCTATGTGCCCGATAGCGGGACCGTTACTTTACGCGGCGTGCCGATCCGGCTGAAGTCGCCGCTCGACGCGCTGGAAAACGGCATTGCCATGATCCATCAGGAACTCAACCTGATGCCGTTCATGAGCGTGGCCGAAAACATCTGGATCCGGCGCGAGCCGCTCACCCGTTTCGGCTTCGTCGATCACCGCCAGCTCAATCGCCAGACCGAAGAGCTGTTCACAAGACTCAACATAGATATCGACCCCGAAGTGCAGGTCTCGACGCTCAGCGTCGCCAGCCGACAGATGGTCGAAATCGCCAAAGCCGTGTCCTATGACAGCGATGTGCTGATCATGGATGAGCCGACTTCGGCGCTAACCGAGACCGAAGTGGCGCATCTGTTTGCCATCATTCGCGACCTGCGGAGCCAGGGCATCGGCATCATCTACATCACCCACAAGATGAACGAGCTGTTCGAGATCGCCGACGAGTTTTCGGTGTTTCGCGACGGCCGCTATATCGGCACCCATTTATCGACCGACGTGACGCGCGACGAGATTATCCGCATGATGGTCGGGCGCGAAATCACCCAGCTGTTTCCCAAGGAAGTCGTGCCGATCGGTGAGGTGGTGCTGTCGGTCAAGGACCTGGCGCTGAACGGCGTATTCTCGGACATTACGTTTGACGTTCGGGCCGGTGAGATTCTCGGCATTGCCGGGCTGGTTGGCTCGGGCCGCTCCAATGTCGCCGAAACTATCTTTGGGGTAACCCCGGCTTCGTCGGGCACTATTTCGATCAATGGCCAACCGGTAGATATTTCCTCGCCCACCGTGGCGATCCAGCACGGCATGGCCTTCATCACCGAGGACCGCAAGGAAACCGGTTGCCTGCTGTCTCTCGACATCCAGGAAAACATGCAGCTTGCCGTGCTGCAGGACAACTACACCCGCTTCGGTTTCGTGACACAGAACAAGCTGAGCGCAGTCTGCGAGGAAATGAGCCAGAAGCTTCGGGTCAAGACACCCAGCCTCGACGAACGGGTGGAAAACCTTTCTGGCGGCAATCAGCAGAAAGTTCTGATCGGCCGCTGGCTGCTGACCAACCCGAAAATACTCATTCTCGACGAGCCGACGCGCGGTATCGACGTCGGCGCCAAGGCCGAAATCCACAAGCTGGTGACCCAACTGGCCCGCCAGGGCGTGGCCGTCATCATGATCTCGTCAGAACTGCCCGAAGTGCTCGGCATGAGCGACCGCATCATGGTGATGCACCACGGCCGCGCCACAGGCATTTTGGACCGTGCCGAGGCCGACCAGGTGAAAATTATGGACTTGGCCGCACGATGACTAACAAATCCAGATATTGCGCGGGGAGGACCCAGCCATGACCACCACTTCCGAGAGCCTCGCACCGCCACGAGTGCGGCGGCGCAAGTTGCCGACCGAATTGTCGATCCTGCTGGTGCTGGTCGGCATTGCTCTGACCTTCGAGTTACTGGGCTGGATATTCGTCGGCCAGTCCTTCCTGATGAACCAGCAGCGGCTGACCATCATGATCCTGCAGGTTTCTGTGGTTGGCATCATCGCCGTCGGCGTGACGCAGGTCATCATCACCGGAGGCATCGACCTCAGTTCCGGCTCGGTCGTCGGCATGACCGCCATGATCGCCGCCAGCTTTGCGCAGAGCGCCGACTGGGCGCGGCCGGTGTATCCAGCGCTGGTCGGATTGCCGGTGTTCATTCCCCTCGTGGTCGGCCTCGCCATCGGAACGCTGGCCGGTGTTATCAATGGCTCGCTGATTTCCTACACCAAAATTCCGCCCTTCATCGCCACGCTCGGCATGATGGTTTCGGCGCGTGGCGTCGCCAAATGGTATACTAAGGGCCAGCCCGTTTCGGGCCTCACTCCGGAATTCAACTTCATCGGCTTCGGCATCTGGCCGGTCGTGATCTTCCTCGGCGTGGCCCTGATCTTCCACATTGCCCTGCGCTACACCCGCTACGGCAAGTTTACCTATGCCATCGGCGCCAACCCGCAGGCCGCCCGTGTTTCCGGCATCAATATCGAAAAACACCTGATCAAGGTGTATGCCATCGCCGGCATGTTGGCGGGCCTCGCTGGCCTCGTCACCGCGGCCCGCGCCCAGACCGCGCAGGCCGGCATGGGGGTGATGTATGAGCTCGACGCCATCGCCGCAGCGGTCATCGGCGGTACCTCGCTGGCCGGCGGGCAGGGGCGCATCACCGGCACAGTAATCGGCACCATAATCCTCGGCACCATGACTTCGGGCTTCACTTTCCTGCGCATCGACGCCTACTATCAGGAGATCATCAAGGGCATGATCATCGTGGCCGCCGTGGTGGCCGACCAGTACCGCCAGCGCAAGCGCAAGAAGGTGTGATTTCCTCTTGGACCTCATGGTGAGCTTGTCGAACCGCGCGGTCGGGCATACCAACATCTAGTCACAACCTCGTCCTTCGACAGGCTCAGGATGAGGTTTACTGAGAACACCCGCGCCGACCCGGCGCATTCTACCGGAGACTACATATGACTGTTCGTTTCGGCCTGCTCGGCGCCGGCCGCATCGGCAAGGTGCATGCCAAGGCCATCACCGCCAGCTCCAAGGCACAACTGGTCGCCGTGGCCGATGCCTTCGACAAGGCCGCGACCGACCTCGCCAGCCAGTATGGCGCCGAGGTTCGGACCGTGGACGCGATCCTCAAGGCATCCGATATCGACGCCGTGGTGATCTGCACCCCGACCGACACCCATGCCGAGCTGATCGAGCAGTTCTCCCGCGTGGGCAAGGCGATCTTCTGCGAGAAGCCGATCGATCTCGACGTCGAACGCGTCAAGGCCTGCCTCAAGGTGGTCGATGCCGAAGGCGCGACGCTGATGGTCGGCTTCAACCGACGCTTCGACCCCCATTTCATGGCCGTGCGCGACGTCATCGAAAAGGGCGAAATCGGCGTGGTCGAAATGGTCACCATCGTCTCGCGCGATCCCGGCGCCCCCCCGGTGGACTATATCAAGCGCTCCGGCGGTATCTTCCGCGACATGACGATCCACGATTTCGACATGGCGCGCTGGTTGTTGGGCGAAGAGATCGAAAGCGTCATAGCCCAGGCATCCGTGCTGGTCGATCCGGCTATCGGCGAGGCCGGCGATTATGACTCGGTTTCGGTCATGCTCTCGACCGCCTCGGGCAAGCACGCGACGATCTCGAACTCGCGCCGCGCTACCTATGGGTATGATCAGCGCATCGAGGTACATGGGTCCAAGGGTGCCGTATTGGCGGAGAACCAACGTCCGGTTTCGATCGAAGTCGCAAATGCGTCGGGTTATACGCGTCCGCCACTGCATGATTTTTTCATGACGCGGTACACCGACGCTTATGCGCGGGAGATCAGCAGTTTTATCGATGCTGTGGAGTCCAAGTCACCGGCCTCGCCGAGCGGGTTGGATGGGTTGATCGCATTGGCCCTGGCCGATGCGGCGCTGACGTCGGTCAAGGAAGGCCGGGCGGTGAAGGTGAGTGACGTGACTGGAGCCCTGGCGGATAAGAGCGTTTTCCAGGGGCGTTGACACGCTCTGGGCGCTCACCAAACTCGGTGTCACCCCGGCCTTGAGCCGGGGCCCATCCCGAGATCGGCGACGGCCGCAAGGTAGCTCGTTTGAACCACCTGGCGGCAGAACGAACTTCTCGGGATGGGTCCCGGCTCAAGGCCGGGATGACATCGTGGGTGGGGATGTTTTGTTGCGTGACGCCTACTTCAACAGCCACTCATGCTCGGGCGCGTTGTGGAACTTCCACACTCGTTTCGGACCGGCCATGACGTTGAGATAATACAGGTCATACCCCGCCGTGGTTGCCACCGGGTGATAGCCCTTCGGCACCAGCGTTACGTCGCCGTCTTCCACTGCCATGGCTTCGTCGAGGCTCCGGTCATCAGTGTAGACGCGCTGGAAGGCGAAGCCCTGCGGTGGGTTGAGCCGATGATAATAGGTCTCTTCGAGAAAGCTCTCGTTGGGCAGGTCATCCTGGTCGTGCTTGTGCGGCGGATAGGACGAGGTGTTGCCCTGCGGCGTGATCACTTCCACCACCAGCAGCGAGTGCGCCGCGCCGTCATTTTCGGGCATGATGTTATAGACATGGCGCACATTGGCGCCCTTGCCGCGCGACAGGCGCGGATGGGTGCCTGGCGCGATTACCCGGGCTTTGTAATCACCACCACCCGGCGCCGCACACACCGCTAGTTCCACGTCAGTGGTCGCATCGGCAACCCACGCGCTGCCCCTGGGCACGTAGACCGCCCAAGGCGCGCCAGCGAATGGGGTCATACGCTCGCCAATCTCGCCGAAGTCATGACCGTCGACCGAAATGCGCGCCTTGCCGCTGACCAGCACCAGGCACAATTCCTGGCTTCCGCTCTCGCCGCCGGCAACTTCGCCTAAAGTCAGCTTATGGAGCGCGAAGCCGACATATTTCCACCCGGCCGAGGCCGGGGTGATGTCATGGACGGGGCCCGTCGTCGTCTTCGGGCGCACTTGGAGGTGGGATTTGCTCATTTGCGGGTTCCTCTTTGGGGAAGGCATAGAAGAAATTGTAGAGCGAATAGGCCAGCGCCGCGCCCACCAGCACACCCCAGAAGGGCTCCTTGTTCCAAAGCCATTCCCAGGCGCACCAAATGGCGAGGAATGCCGTGACGCCGACGCGGCGCCACAGGGGTCGAAACCAATTCACGTCGCTGGTCTTGAGGGCCAATGCGCCATCCTTCCTGAAACTGTCTGGATGGCCTTGTAAGCAAGGCTCAGCCCTTGGGGAAGCCCTGCGTTTCCACCGTGTAGCCGGCCGCCGTCATGGCGCGCATCAGTTCGGCGTGTCCCACCTGGGCCATGCGCAGCGGCGGGTTTGGCCTGGGGTCCTGTTCGGCCTCGACCACGAACCAGCCCTCATAGCCATAATCGGCGAATTTCTGCACAATGGCGCCGAAGTCCAGCGAACCATCGCCCGGCACGGTGAATGCGCCCAGGGCGACGGCATCAAGGAAGGACTGTTTGGTCCGGTCGAGCCTGGTGATGACATCCAGGCGCACGTCTTTGACGTGAACGTGGTTAATGCGGGCGTGGTGGTTATCGATGGCGCGCAGCACATCGCCGCCGGCAAAAGCCAGGTGGCCCGCATCGAGCAGCAGCGGAATGCCGGCACTGGAATGGCTCATGAAGGCATCGAGTTCGGCCTCGGTTTCAACCACGGCCGCCATGTGATGATGATAGCTCAGCGGCATGCCCTGCTCGGCGCACCATTCACCAAACTGGGTGACCTTGCGGGCATAGGCCTTCATCTCGTCGTCGGAGAGTTTCGGCTTCTGCGCAAGAGGAATCTCGCGCTTGCCCTGAACCGAGCGGCCGACCTCGCCATAGACGATGCAGGGCGCCTCGACCGCCTTGAACAGTTCGATCATCGGCGCGATGCGGTCCTTGTTGGCGCTGAGGTCTTCGTCCACCAGCGTGCCGGAAAACCAGCCGCCGCACAGGGTGACATCGGCCGCCTTGAGTATCGGCAGCATGACGTTGGGATCATCCGGAAAACGGCGCCCCTTTTCCATGCCGGTGAAGCCCGCCGAGCGCGACTGGTGCAGGCATTCTTCCAAGGAAACGTCATCGCTGAGTTCGACCAGATCGTCGTTCCACCACGCGATAGGCGACATGCCGAGTTTGGCTTTCAATTTTAGGCTCCAAGTCCTGCCCAGAGGGCTATTTCAAACACCGGATTGACATCTTGGGTGTGGGTAGTCTTGCGGCAAATTTACCCCGCCCGCTGCGCCTTGAGCGCTTTCACATACGCCTCGCGCGCCGCGTTTACCCGCGGTCGATCGCTCACCTCCGGCACGGCCACGTCCCACCAATGTCCGCCCTCGTCAGTGGTAACCAGCGGATCGGTATCGATCACGATCACCGTCGTCCGGTCATTGCTTTCGGTTTCCTGCAGCGCCGTTTCCAGCTCGGCGATTGAGCTGACCTTCCGCGACATCGCCCCCATCGAGGCGGCGTGGGCAGCGAAATCAATATTTGGTAGAGTGACATGGTGGGTGTCCTTCAACAAATTGTTGAAGTTGGCACCACCAGTGGCCATCTGCAGCCGGTTGATGCAGCCGTAGCCGGCGTTGTCGAGCAGCACGATGGTCAGCTTGGCGCCCAGCATGACCGAGGTGGCGATTTCGGAGTTCATCATCATGTAGCTGCCGTCGCCGACCATGACGACCACGTCCGCGTCCGGCCGCGCCAGCTTGACGCCGAGCCCGCCGGCAATCTCGTAGCCCATGGTCGAGAAACCGTATTCCATGTGGTAGTTGCCGGGGCCATTGGCCTTCCACAGCTTGTGCAATTCGCCGGGCAACCCGCCGGCGGCGCAGACCAGCACGGCGTTTTCACGCGCCCGCTGCACGGCGCCGATTACCTGAGCATCCGATGGCAATTCGGCATTGGTAGAGGCCGTGGCGCGGTCCGCGGCGATCAGCCACTCATGCTTGCCGGCCTTGGCCTTGTCGGTCCAGTCGCTGTCGACCAGCCAGCCGGTAAGAGCGGTATTCAAGGCCTCGAGGGCCGCCTTGGCGTCTGCTACCAGCGGCAGTGCCTGATGCTTGTGCGCATCAAACGGCTGCACGTTAAGACCGATAATCTTGAGGTTATCGTTCTTGAACAGCGCCCACGAGCCGGTGGTGAAATCCTGCAACCGGGTGCCGATAGCCAGCACCACATCGGCCTCTTCGGCCAAGGTGTTGGAGGCCGATGTGCCGGTAACGCCAACCGAACCCATGTTGAGCGGGTGATCATGGGGCAGGCTGGATTTGCCGGCCTGGGTCTCCATTACCGGCACGCCATAGCGCTCCGCGAAGGTGAGTAGCGCCCCGATTGCTTGAGAATACAGCACGCCGCCGCCGGCGATGATCACCGGCTTCTTGGCACGCAGCAAAGCGGTCGCCGCGGTGGCGAATTCATCGCTGTCCGGCATGACGCGCCGCACCCCCCAGACCTTCTCGTCAAAAAAGCTCTCTGGATAATCGTAGGCTTCGGCCTGGACGTCTTGGCACAGGCTCAGCGTCACTGGGCCACATTCGGCCGGATCGGTGAGCACCTGCATGGCGCGGCGAAGGGCCGGAATGATCTGCTCGGGCCGGGTGATGCGGTCGAAATAGCGGCTGACCGGCTTGAAGCAGTCATTTACCGTAATGGTGCCGTCGCCGAAATCCTCGGCCTGTTGCAGCACCGGATCGGGCAGGCGGTTGGCGAACACATCGCCGGGCAGCAGCAGCACGGGCAGGCGGTTCACATGCGCCAGCGCTGCGGACGTCACCATGTTCAGCGCGCCGGGGCCGATGGAGCTGGTGCAAACCATGAAGCGGCGGCGGAAACTGGCCTTGGCGAAAGCAACAGCCGCATTGGCCATGCCCTGTTCGTTCTGCGCCCGATAGGTGGGGAGGGTGTCCTTGATGCCGTAGAGCGCCTCGCCCACGCCAGCAACGTTGCCATGGCCGAAAATGGCGAAGACACCGCCGAAGATTGGGACTGTTTCACCGTCGATGATCGTTTTTTGCATGGTCAGGAATTTGGCCACGGCCTGGGCCATCGTTAGGCGGATAGTGTTCTGGCTCATCTGGCCTGTTCCTCTCAGCGGCGTTTCCCGCCAGTCTATCTGTAGGCCTCATCCTGAGCTTGTCGAAGGACGAGGTCGTGGCAACATTGTGCCAAATCAACCTCGTGGTTCGACAGGCTCACCATGAGGTTGATTGGGAGCGCCGAGGCTAAGCCGCATTGCTCACGCCCAAGCGTTCCCACACTTCAACCAGTGCGCCGAATTTCCGCGCCATGTCGTCTACGGCCTGCTCATCACTCATGCCACCGCCGAGCCAGCTTTTGGCCGCTTCGGCAAAAATCGTCCGCCCGACGGCAAAGCCCTTTACCGTGCGGGAACTGCGTGCGGCAGCAAAGCCGGCTTCCAGTACTTCGTGCGACGCCTCCAGCCCAAGCAGTACGACACCTCGGCAAAACGGATCGCGCGTCTCGATCACCTGGTCCACCGCCGACCACGCCGCCGGGCTGGCTTGCGGTTCGAGCTTCCACCAGTCCGGTTTGATGCCGGCGTCGTAAATCTCGGTCAGCGCACGGCTGATCGTATCATCGGCCACCGTTCCGTGCTTGCTGGCAATGATCTCTATCAAGATATCCCGACCTACCTTTCGCGCCGCTTCATAGGCGGAGCGCAGCTTTTCCATCTGCAAGGTCTTGAGATCGGCGGTATCGTCGGGATGATAGAAGCACAGCACCTTGATGCAGTGATCGACCGGCCAGTCGACCAGCCGCGAGCCAAGGTCCTGGCTGAATTCGAACTGCAGCGGGCGCGAGCCGGGAAGTTCTATCGGCTTGCCGATCCAGAAGTCCTTTTCGGCACCGGCAGCAAACAGTGCGTCGCGGCCGTATTTGTCATCGAGCAGCATGCCGAAGCCCGGACGCCCATTCGCCACGCGGCTTGCAGCTTTGACGGCCAAGGCTTTGAACGCAGGGATGCGCGCGAGCAATGTGGCATCGCCGTTGGCGAGGTCTTCGAGCTGGCTGCGGTGATCGATTGCCAGTGCCATCAGGCTGGGGATTTCTCGGCGGCGATTGCTGGCCCAATGGATGTGATTGAGTTCGGCATCGTTGCGCAGGGCGCGCTCGGAGCTGCCGTGTTCAAGGAAATAATTGAGCTCTGCCCAGCTTGGATATTCCGGCGCGCACATCAGCCTCGATACGGCAAAGGCGCCGCAGGCATTCGCCCAGGTGGCGCTGGTCGCGTGCGGCTCGCCGGCCAGCCAGCCGCGCAGCCAGCCGCTCATGAAGGCGTCGCCGGCGCCGAGCACGTTGTAGACCTCAATCGGGAAGCCCTTGCCGACAATGCCGTCTTCGAGACTGTCGGGGATGGGGCCGTCATAAACCACGCAGCCCATGGGGCCGCGCTTCAGGACGATTGTGCCGGAGGACAAGCTACGGATCGTCCTGAGCGCGGAGAGCAAGTCGGCTTCACCGGAGGCAATCAGCACCTCTTCCTCGGTGCCGACGATCAGGTCACAGTCGGGCAGGACCGACTGGTATTTTTGCGAGACGACATCGGACGCGACATAGCGGGAAAAGCCTGCCTCGTGTCCGGCGAGGCCCCATAGATTGGGGCGGTAATCGATATCGAAGGCGACGCGGGCGCCATTGGCCTTTGCAAAGCGGATGGCCTTTTTCTGCGCGGCCTCGCTGTTTGGGCGCGAGAAGTGCGTGCCGGTCACTACAATGGCGCGGGCCGAGGCGATCAAGGCTTCGTCCACATTGCTTTCGTCCAGCGCCATATCGGCGCAGTCTGTCCGATAGAAGATCATCGGCGAAACGCCCTCGGCCTCAACCGACAGAAGCACCAGCGCCGTCAGTCGATCAGGGTCGGTGGCGATGCCGGAGGTTTCGACGCCTTCGCGGTCGAGCTGTTGGCGGATGAAGCGGCCCATCTGCTCATTGCCGACACGGGTGATCAGCGCCGACTTGAGGCCAAGGCGCGCCGTGCCGACGGCGATATTGGTGGGGCAGCCGCCGACCGATTTGGCGAAGCTCCCGATATCTTCCAGGCGCGTGCCGATCTGCTGGCCATAGAGGTCAACGGAGGCGCGGCCGATGGTGATGACGTCGAGTGTTTTCGTCCCGTGATCGGGGTGCGCATTCGCCACGTCGATCCTCCCAAGCGGCCTCTGGCCAATATGCAGTCATCCAGCAAGCTGGTTGCCAATATGAAACATGGGTTCCGACAATTCGTCAATATGGAATGTTCATTCCAGATACGGAATTGCGTATCGGCTCCCTGGTTGGTTTGGAATCCGTTCATCGTCCAACTCAGCCGCGGCGACGCTTTTCGGCGATGGAAACGGTCAGTGCCATGGCGAAGGCCATGCTGGCCGACAGCGAGCGGAAACCGGCATGATCAGCCTCGACCACTTCGAACCATTCCGTGGAACATTCGGCCAGCGGCGAAAATGCCGAATCGGTCAGCGACACCACGGGAATGCCACGCGACGCCATCATGCGGGCCTGGGCGGCGCTTTCAGACGCATAGGGTGAGAAGCTGATGGCGAAGGCCGCATCCTTGCTGGTCGCCATGGCCAGCATGTCGTCGTCGATACCGGCTGATGTGCCAACCAGCTGGCAGCGCACTTTCAGCTTGCCGAACGCATAGGCCATATAGCTGCTGATCGGGTAAGAGCGGCGCTTGGCGATCAGGTAGATGGTGTCGGACTTGGCTAGCAGCGTCACAGCCCGCTCGAAGGCGTCAGGATCGACGGCCGCTGCAATGGCATCAACCGAACGATGCGCCGCCGCCACGAAGCCATTGAAAATGGTGGTGCTTTCGGCCAGTGCTGCGCCATCCTGCTCCAGTGTGCGCAGCCGTTCTTCGTAAGACGAGGTTCGCTCACGCAGCCGGGCACGGAACAGCAGCTGCAGGCCGGAAAATCCGTCGAAGCCGAAATGTTGTGCGAAGCGCACCAGAGTCGAAGGCTGCACCGCTGCCGAAATTGCAATGCTGGCTGCGGTGCCGAAAGCGATCTCGTCAGGATGATCCAGAGCATAGGCCGCGACCTGGGTCAGCCGCTTGGGCAACTCGCCCTTACGTTCCAGGATCGCCGTGCGCAGCGCATCGAAATCCTGCGGCACTGGCGGTTTTTCGACTGTATCGGACATGGCTGGGTCTCGTTGTTCCCGCTCATAATCCCCAATATCCCGTCCCAATCAAGTCTCTTTAGAAAGCCTATTCCGGAAATAGAACGGATGGACTATTTATTTCGTGATCTGTGGAGGACGGAATGAAAACTTCAATCGGCGTGGGTTTGATCGGCACCGGCTATATGGGCAAATGCCATGCCCTTGCGTGGAATGGCGTCAAAGCGGTGTTCGGCGACGGGCCGAGACCGGAGCTGCTGCATCTGGCCGAGGTCAATGGCGATATTGCGCGCAAGAAGGCCGATGAGTTCGGGTTCGAGAAATCCACCGGCGACTGGCGCGAGCTGATTGCCGACCCGACAGTGGACGTGGTTTCAGTGACAACGCCCAATGCTTTCCATGCCGAAATGGCCATAGCAGCCCTTGAAGCTGGCAAGCACGTCTGGTGCGAAAAGCCGATGGCCGTGGCGCTTGCCGATGCCGAGCGCATGGCGGCAGCGGCCAAGGCGGCCGACAGGGTGGCGGTGCTGGGCTATAACTATATCCAGAACCCGCTGATCCGGCAGATCGGCCAGATTTTGGCCGATGGCACCATTGGCACGGTGAACCACGTCCGACTCGAAATGGACGAGGATTTCATGGCCGATCCTGAGGCGCTGTTCTACTGGAAAAGCGACGCCAGCTCGGGCTATGGCGCGCTGGACGATTTCGGCGTGCATCCGCTGAGCCTGTTGCAGGTCTTGTTCGGACGGCCGACACGGGTGTTTTCCCATCTGTACAAGCCTTATCTGGATCGTCCCACAAGCGATGGCTCACGACGCGCCGTCGAGACCTTCGACATTGCCAGCGTGCTGTTTGAACTGGCCGGAGGCACCAGTGGGGTGATGGCGCTCAATCGCTCGGCTTGGGGCCGCAAGGGGCGCATCGCACTGCAGATTTTTGGCAGCAAGGGCACTATTGTCTACGATCAGGAGCGGATGAACGAGTTGCAGCTTTATGTGACCAGCGACAAGCCGACCGAGCAGGGTTTCCGCACCATTCTTTCGGCGCCCCAGCATGCGCCCTATGATCGGTTCATCCCTGCGCCCGGACATGGGCTCGGCTTCAACGACCTCAAGATCATTGAATGCCATGAGTTGCTGAAGAAAATTGCCGGGCATGATGCGCGGGTGATCGACTTCGATATCGGGCTGGGCATTGAGCGGGTGGTGCATGCCATGGCACAGAGCCATCAGCAACAGCGCTGGATCGACGTGGCTTAAGGACTGAACACCATGCAGAAACTGCTCGTGCTGCAATCGCTTTGGGCGATGCAAAACCTCCGCAACGCGCCATCCGACCGCTCGCTGGAGGACAATGTTGCGCTGATCCGGCAGGCCGGCTTCGACGGTATCAGCACGATGTGGCACGACGATGCCACTGCTGAGGCCAGTGCTTCGGCGGCCAAGGCGCAGGGGCTGATCATGGAGGGCACCTGCCTGCCCACCGATCTCGATCAGGTGCCGCCGGCGCTGGAGCGTGGCCTTAGGCATGGGCTGCATCATCTGAACCTGCAGCTCAACATCCGGCCGCGCAGTTTTGCCGAGGCAGTGGATATTCTGGGGCGACTCGAGGTCATGACGGGGCAGGTGGATTTCCCGGTCTATGTCGAAACCCATCGCGGGCGGTTGACCAATGACCTGCTGTTCACGCTCGACCTGCTCGACGCACTGCCGAACCTGAAACTGCTCGGCGACCTTTCGCATTATGCGGTGGCGCGGGAGGTGGAACTGCCGGTTTCAGAGGAGATTGAACAGCAGATCAGCCAGGTGCTAGATCGAGTATGGGCGTTTCATGGGCGGGTCGCCGGCAGTGGGCAGGTGCAACTGCCGATCAGCTTTGCGCAGCACAAGCCGTATCTGGACCTGTTCGCTTCGTGGTGGGAACGCGGTTTTGCAAGCTGGCGCAAGCGCGCGGGGCCGGATGCGGAACTGAGCTTTGTCTGTGAACTCGGTCCGCAGCCGTATTACGCGATTTCGGGCGCGGACGGGCGCGACCTGACGGATCGCTGGGACGAGTCGCTGATGCTGCAAAAGCTGGCGCGAGATATCTGGGCCAAGGGTTAAAATATGCTAAGGCGAAGGAATGAGCATGCTTGCCTGCGCCATTCCACGTCAGCGAGAAAGCCGGCAATGATTACCTGTTTCGACATTGGCGGCTCCGCCATCAAGGCCGCGACTGCCACCGGGCCGGAAACGCTACAGACGATCGGCCGCGTGACCACGCCCCTGCAGGATTTCCAAGCCTTCGCCGGGGCTATTGCACAACTGGTCGAAGCGGGTGAGGCGCCAGCAGGAACGCCGGTTGCCATTTCCATCACCGGCGTCATCGACCCCGATAGCGGCATTGCCACTGTCGCCAATATCCCGGGCATCGACGGGCGCAATTTGGCGCAGGACCTCGGCGTATTTTTAAGCTGTCCGGTGCTGGTGGCCAACGACGCCGATTGTTTCGTGCTGGCCGAGGCACATGCGGGTGCCGGCAGGGGCCATCGCGTGGTGTTCGGTGCCATCCTGGGCACGGGCGTCGGCGGGGGATTGGTGGTCGATGGCAAGTTACATCGCGGCGCGGGCGGTTGGGCCGGCGAATGGGGGCATGGCACCATCGTCGCGACGCAGGTCAGCGTGCCGCCGTTTGAGCTGGCGCATATTCCGTGCGGCTGCGGACGAATGGGATGTCTCGACACGGTCGGCGGCGCGCGCGGCATCGAGAAATTGCACAAGATTTTGCATGGCACCGAACTCGTCAGCCTGGCGATTATCGACCGATGGACTGCTGGCGATGCCGCGACGGCCCAGACAATCGATCTCTATATCGAGCTGGTGGCGCAGCCGCTGGCGCTCGTCGCCAATATCATCGGTCCCGACATCATTCCGGTTGGTGGCGGTCTGGGAAACAGTGCGCCATTCATTGCGCGTCTCGACGCGGCGGTGCGGCAGCGCATCCTGCGCAAGACGGAGCGGCCACTAGTGGTGCCGGCGCAACTCACGGTCGATGCGGGCCTGACCGGCGCCGCCAATCTCGGTTTTTCCCAAGGATGGCTATGATGCTGCTCGAAGTTTGCGTCGACGATGCTGCCGGTCTTGCGTCTGCCATTGTTGGCGGCGCCGACCGGATTGAACTTTGCTCGGCGCTGGAACTTGGCGGACTGACGCCAACGCCCGGCCTGATGGCGCTGGCAGCCCGGGCACCCATCACCGTTCGCGCCATGGTTCGCCCCCGGCCGGGCGATTTTGTTTTTGGTGCGGCGGATGTCGAAGCCATGCTGGGCGATATCGCGGCGATCCGGGCTGCGGGTCTCTCCGGCGTGGTGCTCGGGGCTAGCCTGCCCGACGGACGGCTAGACACCGAGACTTTGCATATCCTGATGCGGGCGGCGACGGGACTTGGTGCCACCCTGCATCGTGCGGTGGACTTGGTTCCTGAGATGGCCGAGGCCATTGAACAGGCGGTGGGGCTTGGGTTCGACACCGTCCTGACTTCGGGCGGGGCGTCGAATGTGATTGATGGTGCCGAGACGATTGCCCTGGCGCATCGCATTGCCGATGGGCGGCTGACCATCATGGCTGGTACGGGCGTCAATGAGTCTTCGGCGGCTCAATTGCTGGTGCGGGTCAAGCTGGACGCGCTACACGGATCCTGCTCGGAACCGGCCCCCGTTGCGAGCGCAGCGGCGAGCCGGCTGGGCTTTGACAGTCCGGGACGCAGATCGACCAGTGCGGCTAAAGTCGCTGCGCTGAAAGCGGTGATGGTGCGCAGCCAGACAGGGCGGCGCTAAAGTGCCGGCAGCCAGTGGCCGGACGGCGTTTTCGCAAGACGCGGCGATGCCAGCGGGGCGGTGATCCGGTCACGCCATTTGGTCAGCGGCTCATGCCAGCGGGTGCCCTGCAGCATGGCTGCCGTGATGGCGACCGGCGCTATGCCGACGCGGTCCAGCAGATGCAGTACGGCTGCCATGGATGTACCCGAACTGATGACATCATCGACCACGACGACGCGCTTGCCGGTCAACAGCGGCAGCGAGCGCGGATCGAGGAAAATGGTCCTCTGGTGGGTCGGGCTGGTGATGGACGACATCGGCGCCGAGAGATCGTCGCGATACCAGAACTTGCGCGATGTGCCGAGCGCCACCATCCGGCCGTGATCCAGCCGACGCGCGACATTATTGGCCAGTGGAAGGCCCAGCGTCGGCACGCCGATGATCACATCGGGCTGGTACGGACGCAGCAGATCGACCATCGCAGCTGAGAGGGCGTCCTCTACTGTAAAGCTTGCTTGATTGACGATCAGCGATGCGACTGCCGCCGTGCCGTCGCCTGGTAGCACCCGGATCGGCAGCAGCAACTGGCTATTGTCCGGCAGGGCCGCAGGATAGCCATCAAGCCAGCCTACTGTCGGCGCTTCGTCATGGGTGCCGGCCGGATCAATGGTCTGCCAGAATTGATGCGGAAGAAGAGACAATCGCGGTTTCCTTGCTGGCCGAAAGCAAATGTTGGATGCTAGGGCGGAGTTGATTTTTCAAGAGCTTAGCAACCGATGACCCATGGCAACAATGAACCGTTCGAACTCGAAGCGATGATTGCGCTGCGGCAGGACCTGCATGCGCATCCTGAGCTGGGGTTCGAGGAGCTTCGTACAAGCCAGATCGTGGCCGAGCAGCTCGAGGCGGCGGGAATCGAAGTGCATCGCGGCATGGGGATAACTGGTGTCGTCGGCACGTTGCGCGTTGGTGACGGTGATCGCAGCATCGCGCTACGGGCAGACATGGATGCACTGGCCATGCCCGAATTGGGGGATGTTCAGTACAAGTCCGGTACGGCGAACACCATGCATGCCTGCGGCCACGACGGGCATACGGTGATGCTTCTGGCGGCAGCGCGGCATCTGGCGCGGACGCGGCAGTTTTCGGGCACGGTGCATTTCATTTTCCAGCCGGCCGAAGAGGGACGCGGCGGCGCCAAGGCGATGATCGATGACGGTTCCTCGACCGTTTCCCAATCGACGCCGTCTATAGCCTGCACAACATGCCGGGGCTGGCGGTGGATGAGATGGCCGTCGTTGCGGGGCCGCAACTGGCGTCGTCGGACAGTTGGGAGGTCACCTTTCATGGTGTCGGCACTCATGGGGCCAAGCCGCATCTGGGGCGAGATGCCATGACTGCGGCAGCCCATTTCATGACGGCGATTCACACCATCGTGGCGCGGGTAATCGACCCGCTGCAGCCAGCCGTGGTCAGTGCCTGTGCGATCACTGGCGGCGACTTTCGGGCGCTCAATGTCATTCCCGATGACGTGCGCATCGGCGGCACGGCGCGGGCTTATTCGGCGCATGTCCGGGATCAATTGGAAGCCGAGATCGGTAAGCTCGCCGCTGGCGTAGCCGGTATGTTCGGAATTCGGGCGAGCTACAGCTTTACCCAGCGCATTCCGCCGGTGATCAACGAGACCAAGGCAACGGCAGCGGCTCGGGCTGCGGCAAGTGTCGCGACTGGTAAGCCAGTGGTGACCGATTTTCCGCCGTCGACGGCGGGCGACGACTTCGCCGAATTCGGCAACCGCGTGCCTGGCTGCTACGTCTGGCTGGGCAATGGCCCCGCCGTCGAGGGCGCGCTGCATCACAATTCGCGCTACGATTTCAACGACGCGGCGATCCAGACCGGCGCGCGCTATTGGACGACACTGGTCGAGCAGCAGTTGCGCTAGCGGAAGCCGCTAGCCAGTAGCTTGAGGACGCCTGGCACATCAACCTGCATGGCGACGGACACTGGCGAGCCGCTGACGCTTATTGTCAGGCCGCCGGCATCTGAATCGTCGCTTAGATTGACCGATAGCCGGTAGAGCTCAATGCCGAACAATTCCGGCGCAAGGGCAAGCAGCATGACGCAAGGATCATGTAGCGGGCGGCTGGTCTTGTCGTCCAGCAGGTAGGCGGTTAGCAGCGAAGCGGCAGTATCCCCGGCGATGTTCCCACGCAGGGCCTCGACATAGGCGCGGTCGGCCCTGACGCGTCTTGTGACGTCGAGCGGAACGATGGTGGTGCGGATATCCGAGTGCAGCACTAGCGCGGTTGCCTCGGGATCGGAGGCAAAGTTGAACTCGGAGGCGGGACCGGCATTGCCGGGCTCGAGAATGGCGCCACCCATGACGATCAGGTGGCCGATGCGACCGGCAGCCTCGGGGTGCTCGTCGATTAGCCGAGCAATGTTGGTAACAGGGCCAAGCGCCAGAACGTCTATGCTGCCGCTGGGCTCCGCCACAAGCGTTTTAGCTAGCCAGGAAACTGCGTCGGTCTGGTGAGGAGATGCGGGCGCTGGCAGTTGGACGCCGCGCAAGCCATCGTCGCCATGCACGACGATGGCATCGATATTGTTACGCATCAGGGCCGTGGCTGCCCCGGAAATGACGGGGATATCGCTGCGGCCCATCACGCTGAGCAGGCCGCCGGCATTGGCCGTGGTGCGGTCCAGCCCGATATTGCCGGCAACCGTGGTCAGCCCGATAACGTCAAACCGGCCGCTGGCCAATGCGAACAGGATGGCCACGGCGTCGTCAAGGCCCGGGTCTGTGTCGATGATGACTTTTCTATTCATGGAGCGGAAACAGCACGATTTTTGAGAGCTTCACAAGACCCTTGTCGGGATGGCGCGACATCGAGGCGGGCGAGATATCGTCAAGCCAGGTCAATGGGTTTGGTCTATCCGTTGCATTTCGGCCTTGAACATAGTGGCGATCTGGATGGCATCCCGTGTGGCCTGGACGGGGTCCAACGTCTCGACGTGGCGATCGCGCATCAGCCAGCGGCCGGCGACCATGGAATGGGTGACGTCGGTGGGTAGGGCCGCGAAGACCAGCATAGAATAGGGATCGTAGATCGGGTGCAGGCGTGGTGCGGCGAGACTGACCCGGATCAGGTCGGCCTGCTTGCCGGCTTCCAGGGAGCCGGTCTTGAGATTAAGGCTCAGGGTGCGGGCGCCCTCGATGGTGGCCATGCGGATGACATCGACGGCGGGCAGCGGCTTGCGCGAGCCGCCGAGCAGTTTGGCAAACATCGAGACGGGGGCGAACTGCGAAAACAGGTCGAGCGTATTGCCGCTCATGGCGCCGTCGCTGCCGATGCCGACGGGCAGGCCCGCATTTCGGAGGCGTTCGACCGGGGCGATGCCGCGACCCGCCTTGCCATTGGAGCGCGGATTGGTGACGACGCAGACCTGCGCCTCGCTCATCATGGTGATGTCGGCGTCGTCGAGTTGCAGGCAGTGGGCGCAGATCAGATTGGGCTTGAGCAGGCCGGCATCGCGTGTGACGGCGACGGTGCTTTGGTTATGAGTTTTCAGTGCCCACTCGACTTCGAGGGTGCTTTCGGCAAGGTGCATCTGGACGGGGACGTTGGGATGGTCGGACGACCAGAGGGCGATGCGTTCCATCACGGCGCGGCCGGTGGAGTAGGGCGCGTGGGGGGCGATCGAGGGGGTGACCAGCGGGTGGTCGCGATAGGCGTCGACCAGTTGTTCGACGCGGGCAAAACCTACGTCGAAATTCTTGTGATCGGGCGGATCGAAATCGGCCAGGGTCTGGCCGACGATGGCGCGCAGGCCGGCGCGGTCGCAGACGTCCGCCACTTCGGTTTCGAAATAATACATGTCGGCGACGGTGGTGACGCCGCCCTGGATCAATTCGACGGCTGCGAGCGTCGAGCCGACGCGGACCATCTCGGCGGTGACGAACTTGCGCTCGAGCGGCAGGATGTAGCGGTAGAGACGATCATCGACGTCTTCGGCGAGGCCGCGGAACACCGACATGCCCATGTGGCAGTGGGTGTTGACCATGCCGGGCATGACGATATCGCCGCCGCAGTCGATGATTTCGGCGTTGGTGATGGAGGGCGGGGTGCCGGAGCCGAGGGCGGTGATGGTGGTGCCGTCGATCTGGATCCAGCCGGGGTCATGCTGGGTCAGTTCGTCGTCGAGGGTGAGGATCCAGGCGTTGGTGAGGAGGGTGGTCATGGGGTTGACCGGTCGCGCCCAGTCCACCGGGCAGCACCTCCCCCTCGACGGGGGAGGCTGGGTGGGGGTGTGAGAGCCCCGATATTGGGGCCAAACGACCCCCTCCCTTGATCCCTCCCCTCACGAT
>NZ_LAPV01000002.1 GCF_000971275.1 Devosia psychrophila
ACCTACGACGCCATCATCGATGCCGCTTGTCAGGCATGGCGAAATCTCGTCGACCAGCCGACAACCATAACATCGATCGGCATGCGTGAATGGGCACACACCGGTCAATCGTGAGCGCCGTTGGTATAAGTGAATTTCGGCCTTGGTTATGCCGCTGCCGGAATTGGCATCAGCGCATTGAAGCAGGCTTCGTCCGGGGTCATGCGGTCAAGGTTCGAGTGAGGGCGCCCACTGTTGTAAAAGGCCAGGTATTTGCCGATCAAGGTTCGCGCGTCCGAGACGGCGTCATAGGCGCGCAGGTAAACCTCCTCGTATTTGATGGACCGCCAAAGCCGCTCGACGAAGACATTGTCGCGCCATGCCCCTCTGCCGTCCATGCTAATGGCGATGCCATTGTCGCGCAGCAGGCCGGTGAAGGCCATGCTGGTAAATTGGCTGGCCTGGTCGCTGTTGAAGATTTCGGGGGCGCCGTATTTACCCAGAGCCTCCTCAAGCGCCTCGATGCAGAAGCTCACGTCCATGCTGATCGAGACCCGCCACGCCAGCATCCGCCTGCTGAACCAGTCCACCACGGCTGCCAAGTAGACGAAGCCGCGCGCCATGGGGATATAGGTAATGTCGATTGCCCAAACCTGGTTGGGCTGGGTCACCGCCAGCCTGCGCAGCAGGTAGGGATAGACCTTATGGCCTGGCGCGGGCTTGCTGGTATTGGGTTTGCGGTAAATCGCCTCGATGCCCATCCGCTTCATCAGCGCGGGCGCCGGCGAACGGGTAATCCAGATGCAGTTCATCGATCCGGCGCATCAGTGCCAGATCGCCGGGCGACACCGGGCGTGGCAGGTAGTAGACGCTGCTCCGGCTGATATCGAGCACCAACGCCTGCCGGGTCACCGATAGTTCATGCTCGCGATCGATCATCGCTTTGCGCTCAGCAGGCCGGCTTTGCTGAGCGCTCCTTCCAAAAAATCGTTCTCCAGCGTCAGGGACTGGCGGTTCCGCGCGGGTCTCGCTGCCAAAAACATCGGCAGCGCCTTCCAGAAGCTGGCTGCGCCATTGCGTGATCTGATTGGCATGCACGTCAAACTGCTGGGCAAGTTCCGCCAGGGTCTTCTGACCCTTGATGGCGGCCAGCGCCACTTTGGCCCTGAACACCGGCGTGTGGTTGCGGCGGGGTCGTCTCGTCATGGTCGCTCCTGTTCGCGGCCATACTGGCCGCCATCAGGCACAAAATCCACTTATCCCGATGTCAAGATTTCCCGAGCCACCTCTGTTCAACGGTGCAATGCTTACGGCGCTCGGCGAATTCACTACGCGCTAGGCGCTGCGCTACCAGTTGGCTCGGCGTAAGCATCCGGTGAGCACCGCGGCGTGACGGTCGCAATATTCAGTTGATACGATTTCGGCTTTTCTCGAAGGCCGCCTTGCCCGTGGCGCGTCGCTTGGCCAGCTTCCCAAGGCGCTGCTTAATGGTAGCCAGGCTGATGTCGTCGGCGTCGAATGGGCGCCCATACCAGGTCATTGTGGTCCCGTGCTCTTCATCGGCTGGATCGGCCATGACCGTGAGGAACTCTTCGAAGCCGGGGAGACCGCCAACATCTTCTGGCGGAGCGCAACGGGCGCCCTCGATAAACCGCGGGTAGTCGACCATCGGGTCTGCCGCGACAACATCCTCGACCACGATGGTGTGACGCCAGTCGTCGCCAAAATCATAGGTGTAGGTGAAGCGGCTCTCGCCGCGGGCGAGGATTGCACCGAGCCGGATGTTGCGGGCGTTGCGCATCTCGTCACCCCATTCTGGATCAGGGTAGCCGTAGCGGCGGTCGCCGATCTCGAACTGGAAGAGGTGATAGTCCTCAAACAGCATAACGGCCTGGATGACGTCGTGGACGGCCTTGAGGCTACTGGTCAGGGGCACCTCGACGCGCCGCCAGATAGCGGGTTCGATATCGTCGAGCTGAATATAGAGCCGGGCAACGCGGTCGCTGGTCATGCGGACTTCCTGATCTGGTGCTGGGCCGCCCAGTTCCAAGGCAGCAGCTCATCGAGTTGATGGCTGGGATGATCGGCAATCCGGGCCAGGATATCGGCCAACCAGGCCTGGGGATCCACATCGTTGAGCTTGGCGGTGACGATGAGGCTATACATGAAGGCGGCTCGTTGCCCACCACGATCGGAGCCGGCGAATAGCCAGGCCTTGCGGCCCAGGGCGATGCCGCGCAGCGCCCGCTCGGCGGCATTGTTGGTTAGGCAGACCCTGCCATCCTGAAGGAACCGGGTGAACACCGGCCAGCGCTTGAGCATATAGTCCATGGCCTTGGCCAGATCGTCGTGCCGCGACAGCCCGGGGCGGTGCTTGAGAATCAAAGCCTCGAGTTCGTCCACCATGGGCGCGCTGCGCTCCTGGCGTGCCGTGAGACGGTCTTGCGATGACTGGCCGTTGATGGCGCGTTCAATCTCGAACAGGCGATCCATGCGCTGCACGATCTCGCGGGCGAGCGGGGAGATCGGCACTGGCTTCTTGCCGTCGGCTCTGCGGCGGGCGCTCGACTCTATATCGGCCAGCACGAAGAAGGCGCGGCGCGCATGGCTCCAGCAGCCTGCCTCGGTGATCGGCGCGGGTTGGCGACCGACCTCATAGAGCCGGGCATAGCCGCCATGGGCATCGGCCTGCAGAATCCCGGGCCAGTCGGCCAGGTGCTGCCGTGGATGTTCGCCGGCGCGGTTGGGCGAATAATAGAACAGCGCCGCCGGCGGGGCTGGCCCCCCAAACGGTCGATCGTCCCGCACATAGGTCCAGATCCGGCCCGTTGCCGTCTTGCCCCTGGCCAGGACCGGCACGGTGGTATCGTCCCCGTGCAGCCGTTCGGCATCCATGACATGGGCGGCAAGCCGATGGTGCAAGGGCTCGAGCACGGCCGCGGCTGCACCCACATGGTCGGCCAGTGTCGACAGGCTCAGCGGCACGCCTTCACGGCCATAGCGCTCGACCTGCCGGTTGAGCGGCTGATGTTGCCCGTACTTCTCGAACAGCATCATCGCCAGCAAGCCTGGACCGGCCCAGCCGCGGGCCACAACATGGAACGGCGCCGGTGGCTGGCTGATCTTCTCGCAGTCCCGGCAGGCGACCTTCTCACGCACCGTCTGAATGACCTTCCACTGACGCGGGATCACCTCGAGCGTCTCGGTGACGTCTTCGCCGATCCGGCTCAGCCGGGTTCCCCCGCAGGCTGGACAGGCGCAGGGTGCCGCAATAACACGACGCTCGCGCGGCAGATGCTCGGGGAAGGGCTGGCGTGATGGCCGGCGGCGTTCAAAGCCGGGTGCATCAGCGACCTTGCGGGCCCCGATCTGTGCCACTGCCTCATCCTGGCTTGCCGCAGCTTCCAACTCCTCGAGCTGCAGCTCGAGCTGGTCCAGCAAACGCTGGCTGCGCTCGGACTTGCTGCCGAAAAGCTGATGCTTGAGCTTCTCGATCTGTAGCTTGAGATGCGCGATCAGGGCTTGGTCATCGGACTGCCGGGCCTGAGCGTCCAGTAGCGCCACCTCGATCTGGTCAGCTCGCAAGGTTGCAGCCGCAAGGGCCGCTTTGAGGGCTTGCACGTCATCGGGCATGGGCGAAACGCTGGCTTGCATGACCATGATGGAATCATAGCCAGCCCCGGGCGTGAAGCGAAAAATGCCCCTACATCAGAGAAAAATGCCCGCCTATCCCGCCCGCGCCGGACGCCAGCTCTGCTGCGGGTTGCGCCAGTCGATCCCTTCGAGCAGATAGCTCATCTGGCCGCCACTCAGATGCACCACGCCGCCCATCGTGGAGGGCCAGATGAAGCGTCCGCGCTCCAGCCGCTTGGCATACAGCGACAGACCGATGCCATCATGCCAGAGCGCCTTGATCAGCGACCCGTTGCGACCCCGAAACACGAACACGTCCCCGGCAAACGGGTCCCGACCCAGCCCTTCCTGGACCAGGCGCGCCAAGCCACCCATCCCCTTGCGCATATCGGTATGGCCGCTGGCCAGCCACACGCGGACGTCAGAGCGAACCGGGATCATCGCAGCGCCCGCAGCACCGCCAGCACCAGCCGAGCGGGCGCCGTCGCCGCAATGCTCATCGTCGTCCCTCCGGCCAGGTCCAGCCGGATCGCCGGACTATCTGCAAGGACACCTCCAGGCACGTCCGGCACCAAAGAACCTTCGTCCTCTGCCACAACGGCGGGCACAAACATCGCCGCGGACTGTTGAGCGTCGCGGCGCCACTTGTAGATCAGACTGGTGGACACATCGAACTGCCGCGCCACCTCGGCAATCACCGCGCCTGGGGCGAACGACGCCAACACAATCTCTTCGCGCTCCGCCGCGCTCCAGCGACGTCGACGCTCCGAGCCCGAAATAACCGTCATATGCATTATGCTGCGCTCTTAACTGCGTCCTTATGAGCGCAGCATCCGCGCCAAGCACCACCATCGCAAGGCGGCCCTCACCGGAGGCTTATACCAACGGCGCTCACGATTGACCGGTGTGTGCCCATTCACGCATGCCGATCGATGTTATGGTTGTCGGCTGGTCGACGAGATTTCGCCATGCCTGACAAGCGGCATCGATGATGGCGTCGTAGGT
>NZ_LAPV01000020.1 GCF_000971275.1 Devosia psychrophila
GCCCAGATCGGCGCCTTCGTCGAGCATTACAATCACCAGCGCTATCATGAGAGCCTCAACAACGTGACGCCAGCCGACGCCTACTTCGGCAGGGCCGCAGCCATCATCAAACAGCGCGAAAGGATCACACGCCAGACCATCCAGCATCGGCGCTTGCAGCACCGCAAGCTCTCCGCATAACATCAACCCAAAGACCAGGCCAATACTCCGCTAATCGGCGACCCAAGCTGAGCCAAATGATCTGACGACGGACAGCCCGTTCAACGTTCGGTCGGGCGTCAAGGTCTGGCGGAGCCTGTTCGAGAAACCCGTCGATTACGTCGAGGATACAACCAAGTGGCCGGAATGGAACCGGGGCAAGTATCTGGTCTGGGGACCGGTTCATTGCGCGGCATGTCACGCGCCACGCAACATCGTGGGCGGACTTCCGTCGAACCGAGATCTCAAAGGCGATCCCGCCATGCAAGGGGGTGGCAGTTCGCCCTCGATCACCGCGGGCGATTTGACGGCCAGAGGGTATGCCCGCGCGAATCTGTTGGAGGCCTCAGGACCGGAGTCGCGCCAGACGGCGACGTGTTCGACGGGTCGATGGCAGAAGTAGTGCACGGGAGCACGAAATTCGTTCTGCGCCGTCATCTCGAGGACATCGCCACCTACCTTCTTGACCTCGACGGCAAGTGATTGCGGCGATCGCCGCTTCTGGAGGAACTGCGGCAGGCGGCGGGAGTTCTAAGTTCATGGCCCGAACCACCGTAATCGACAGGCGAATACGCGTAGTCCTTGTGGTCATGCTGGCGGTCGTTGCCAGCATGACCATGCACCATGGCGCAATGGCGTCGGATGCAGGGCGCCACGGGTACAGTTCGGCTGACCTGCAACACCGCGTTTCGGATACTGATTGCGATGGGGACTGCACGGGCGAGGCGCACGAATTGCTGGCCTGCTGCGGCACGGGAATGTGCATGTCTGGACTCCCGATCGCGCAGCAGGCGGCGGTTCGCCCGGTGCCGAAAGCTCCGATTATACCAAATCACGTCGGAATAGATCCGAGGTGGACATACTCACGCATCGACAGACCGCCGAAGCCTGAATTGGTCAGTGTTTAGACATCGCTCGATAGAGCTTAGAGACGATCCAATTCAAGGAAATAGAAATGACCTTTTTTAGAACCGCAATGATCACCGGAGCCTTCCTGCTCGCGGGCACCCTTCCATCCCTGGCACAGGACGCCATGGCTGGGCACAACATGGCCATGCCCGGCGCGATGGGCGCCCCGTTGCCTGAAATCTGCAAATCCACCGAAGGCAAGGGCGGCGCAATGGCAATGGACATGTCGATGGACATGGACAAGGCCCATGCAGATCTCATGGCAGGCATGGACACGACCAACAATCAGATGATGGACAGCATGATGATCGAGGACATCGACGTCGCCTTCGTCTGTTCGATGCTGCCGCATCACCAAGGCGCCATTAACATGGCAAAGGCCGAACTCGCCAATGGCGACAACCAATGGGCCAAGGACATGGCCCAGAAGGTGATCGACGCGCAGGAGCAGGAGATCGCCGACATGGTGGCTTGGCTCGAAGGCGAAGGCGCCAGCGAGTAATCGAAAAAGGGGGCGCGCAATGCGCGTCCCCAATATCGCTCTCCGCCAGGCGGCGGGATATGGCAGTGATGTCGGATAACCCGCATCACTGCCATATTTTCAGGAGCGCTTATCGAGCTTGACCACGGTCAACTTTCCGTTCACCCGATCCGCTTCGAAGGTCACCATATCACCGACCTTGACCGTCTTGAGCACCTCGGGATCGATAGCGAAGACCATTGTCATGGCACCCATGTCCAGATTCGCGATTTCATCGTGCTTGAGGGTGATCTTACCTTGGGCCTCGTTGATCTTTTTGACTTTGCCCTCCACGGGCACAGTCTGGGCCATGGCTGCAGTTGAGAACATGGCCAGGGCGACGGCGAGGATTATTTTGCGCATTTTCTGATCCTTAAGAGACGATTATTGGACGACAATGGTCCCAAACATGCCGGCTTCCCGGTGCCCGGGAATAAGGCAGGAGAAGTCAAATTCCCCAGCATTGGTGAACTTCCAGACGATTTCTTGGACGTCTCCAGGGGCAACCTTGGCCGCGTTCGGATCGTCGTGCTCCATGTCCGGGTTTTTGGCCATCTCTAGCCCGTGAGCCAGATTTTCTTCGAGCGTAGCAAAGACCAGTTCGTGGTCAAGCTGACCTCCATTTCGGATGACGAACTTGACCTGCTCCCCAGTCCTGATTTTTAGAACGTCGGGAATGAACTTCATTCCCCCGTCCAGTTCCCTCATGGTTACCTGAACAAGGCGGGCGGGTTCGTCCGGGTTGCCGGGCTCTCCATAGGCCACGGGTTCGTCTTCGGAGGTGGGGGGCTCGTCTCCGGTGTGGCCGGGACTGGCCAAAGCCGAGAGAGTTCCTAGGAGTATCGTCAATATTGCGAGTGCTATTTTTTTCTTCAATTTGTCCTCGTAACTTAGTGATTCATTCCGGCTGCGCTCGGCTTCACGACCTGCACTTCCACCGTATTTCCGTCGATCGTTGGCGCGTCCGCGCGATCGACGTTCAACGACTCCCCGCTCCATTCATAGGAGACGGTGCCTTCCGGGTGTTCGAACCACCCCGGATCAGAATAGTCGTCGCGGCCCAATCCTTCGCGAACCTTGACGACTGAAAACATGCCGCCCATTTCGATGGCGCCGAACGGACCCCAACCCGTCATCATCGGCAGGGTATTGTCCGGCAGGGGCATTTCCATCTCGCCCATTTCAGCCATGCCGCTGGCGCCCATCGACATGTAGTCGGGCACCAGCGCCTGCATCTTCTCGGTGACGGAATTTCGATCCGTGCCGATCCAGGTACGCACGTCGTGGCCCATCGCATTCATCGTGTGGTGCGACTTGTGGCAGTGGATCGCCCAGTCCCCCGGGCGGTCGGCGACGAAATCGAACGCCCGCATCTGACCGACCGCGCAGTCGATCGTCACCTCCGGCCAAGCAGCGGCTTCGGGCACCCAACCGCCATCGGTGCAGGAGACCTTGAAGTCATAGCCGTGCATATGGATCGGGTGGTTGGTCATGGTCAGATTGCCGAACCTGACACGGACCTTGTCGCCAAGCCCGCAGACCAACGGATCGATGCCCGGAAAAGCTCGGCTGTTCCATGTCCAAAGGTTGAAGTCGGTCATGGTGTTGACCTTGGGGACGTAGGCCCCGGGCTCGATGTCGTACGAGTTGAGGAGGAATACGAAGTCCCGGTCGACGCGACGGAACGCGGGGTCCTTGGGATGGACCACGAAGAAGCCCATCATGCCCATCGCCATCTGGACCATCTCGTCGGCGTGCGGATGGTACATGAAGGTGCCGCTCTTCTGCAGCTGGAACTCGTACACGAACGTGCGCCCTGGCGGGATATGGGGCTGCGTCAGGCCTCCGACGCCGTCCATGCCGGAGGGGAGTAGCTGTCCGTGCCAGTGGACGGTTGTGTGTTCCGGTAGTCTGTTGGTCACGAAGATGCGGACGAAGTCGCCTTCCACCGCCTCGAGGGTCGGACCTGGCGACTGGCCGTTGTAGCCCCAGAGGTGGGCGACCATCCCGGGGGCGATCTCCCGGACGACCGGTTCGGCGACGAGATGGAATTCCTTCCATTGCCCCTTCATGCGTGTAGGCAGGGTCCAGCCGTTCAAGGTGACGACGGGGTTGTAGTCGGGGCCCGATGTTGGCGCCAATGGAGGCTGAGTTGCGGCTTCGGTCATGAAGGCCGCTTCAGGTATCGAGGCTGCCTGGACGCGCCCCGAGACCAGACCGGCACCGATCAGTGCAGCGCCGGAAAGGAAAGTGCGGCGGGAATATCCGTGATTGTCGCTGTCGGTCATATCAAGGCTCCTCGGCCGATGCTGAAGCTCCGCCGGCTTCGGCACTGGAGCCGCCGCCGATCATTGCCGCTTGAAGGTCCACGCTCGCCAAAAAGAAGTCGCGCTTGGCTCCGATCGCCGCGACGTTGCTGTCGACGCTTTCCGAGGCCGTCGTCAGGAGGTCGAACACATCGGTGAGCATGCCGCTGTACTCAAGCGTCGCCTGCTCATCGATGGTCGTCCTCAGAGGCAGGATGCGATTTCTGTACTGCCAGGAAATGTCGTAGGTCGCCCGATACCTGATGTAGGCTGCTCTGACCTCCGAGCGTGCGTTGATGGCCCTTTCGGTAAGTCGGTTGACGGCCATCATGTATGTCTCGCTCGCCCGGCGCACTGAAGCGCCCCCGGCATCGAACAGCGGTATCTGGACTTCCAGTTCGGCTCCGACCTCGGTCTCTGACTCGCCGGTTTCGGTTGAGCCTTTAGTCGTCGAAAGACCGGCAAGATCGAGGATGGAAACGAACCGTGTAGCCTCGGTCAGACCCAGGGATTTGGCGGTTACCTCCAGCTCCAGTCGCATGGCGGCAAGATCGACGCGTTTGCCCATGGCGACCGTTTCGAGTGCATCCTGGCCCATCAGACTGTCGGGTACGGGCGGCAGTTGCGAGGGAAGCTTGAAACCGATTTCCGGACCCCAGAGCCCCAGGACCCGGGTGAGGGCTTCGCGCTCGAGTTGTTCCTCGAGCCGAGCCTCGGCAACCTGGTTGGAGACTTCAGCATAGAAGGCGCTCGCCCTTGCCTGCTCGAGGGTCGTGGCCGCGCCGGTCTCTCCCAGCTTCGTGGTAAGTTCTGCAGCTGCGTCTGCGGCTTGCTTGGCACTTTCCAGTTGGCCGACGACCTGTTTGGCGGCTACGGCGCGATAGAATGCCCTGCGCGTCTCGGCCGCCAGGGTGAAGGTCGACTCCACCGTGCGCAGTTCGGCTGCCGCGAACTCGCTCTCGGCGACGGACTTGCGGGCCGGCAGAGTGAAAAGCGAAAGCAGGCTGCCGACCAAGCGACGCTCTATCTCGAAGTCGGCGCCGTTGACCAGCTTGCCGATCGACAGGACCGGGTTTTCGGGAAGGCTGGCGGCTACGTAGTCGGCTTCCGAAACGCCTAGCTCGTTGAACTCGGCCTGGAGGCCGCGATTGTTGAGCAGCGCCACCTGCACTGCCGTATCCGCCGTCAGCGAGCTGGCCAATAGACGCTGGACCCGGTCCCGGGCAGACGCTTCGTCGGCAGGGGTCGATATCTTGACCGTGTCCTGGTTGATCTCAGCGCGAACTCGGCTGACGACGGGCGACATGCCGCCGTCCTTGGAAAACGTAGTGCATGCCGACAAGGTCAGAGCCAAAGCCGCGATCGACAGCAGCCACCTGCCGGGCAATGGAAAACGGGCGGTGCAGCTATCGATCATTCGGTGCTCCCGGGAGAAACGGCCGTGTTGCTCTCGAGCCAAGGTCGAGGTTGGACGGGAACGTGGTTGACCGTGCCGCTCATCACGCTGACATGACGCAAGGGGGGCACGGGGGACAAAGGGTCCGCTGCCGCCGGCAGCACGGACCGGGGCGGCGCCGAGGCGCACGCCGATAGGGCAGCCGAAAGGGCCACCGCAAGGATGAGTTTCATTGTTTATCGTTTCGATTTCGGTACGGCCGCCGTGGCATGGGCGGCAGGTCCTGCAGCGATGCTGCAGGACGGACAGACACCGGTGACGGTCACCGATGCCAGCTCAAGCGCCGATGGGCGCTGAAATCAAGATATGCGGGGGGGTCGTTCCAGGCTGCCGATCAATGATGCAGTCAGATCGCGCGACAGGCCAGGTATCTGCGACATACGGACCACGGCCAAAAAGGTGCTGTGCTCGAAACACGGCTGTACAGCTGCGTGGCAGCTCATGGCGCAGCAGGACGATGACTGCTCGTGATCGGCGGCATGGTCGTTTGAAAGTTCAAGATCCAGACAGACGGCCTGATCGCTTGGGCAGTGACTAGCGGATTCGACAGCGGCGTGTTCGGGCGCGATCGTCATGGCGGCATGAGCGGCAGGCGCGCTGAGCATCAGCGCTGAGATAACTACCAAGAAAATGCGTGCCGCTAAAATCATGGCTGGAACTTGCCTTAGTAACAGGCTCTTCGCAAGCAGGTAATGTTCGGCAGACATATGGCGCATTCACCGAAAATTAACACAGTTCATGATGGCGCTCGAACATGCCGACCGAATATCCCAGAGCACTGTCACGGCTCCTGAGCGATGAACGTCGGGCCACGACCTCACAGATTACCCTCGCTTCTTGCTTCCTGATAGCCGCGTTCTCGGTCGGGCCAGGTTGTCTTGATGTAATCAAGAACGGAGCGGATTTCCGCCTCCGTTAATACCGCCCTGAATGCCGGCATGTCCGTCTCGTAGCCGGGGGCGATCGATGCCAGACCGTCTCGAACTATGCGCATCAGCTGGTCGTCTGAGTGGTGCCATGTGTGACCGGAAGCATCATGCGGCGGCGCCGGCAGGCGGCCGTTAGGAAGCCGTTTCATCCAGTCTGGCTGACCCTGCAGTTGTTCACCGTGGCAGCTGGCGCATCGCTCGACGTAGAGCAGGCGCCCATGATCGTCGGCCTTGGTCTCGCCGACCGCCGCGATTAGTAGGGTCAAAGCGATCAGGGAACGAGCGGGGACCACGACTTACCGCCATCCGTAGTGGAAAGAACTTCGCTTTCCTGGGTTACAGCGACTGCCAGTTCGGTATGGTCGGAATCGAACGCCATATGCAGAAGAACGCTTTCGGTCATTACACCGAGCTCGGTCATGGTCTCTCCCTCCAGCGCGTAGAGACCATCTCCCGCGATGAAGGCACGGAGTATTCCGTCCGAAGCAACTTCCACCGATGTAACCGCTTGACCCTCAGCCGCGACCACCGTCCAGCTTGCGCCGAAGTCCCGGCTCTCGAAAAGGCCTTTCATGGTACCGGCGTACAGGTGTCCGGGTTCATCGGCGGCTGCGGCAAGATCGATCAGACCGTCGGGGCCCGGCCCTGAGATCGTCCATGTCCGTCCGGCGTCGCGGCTGACCTGAACGCCGCCGTATGACCCGTACAAGACGTTGGGCTCTGCGGGACTGACCGTCATGGCGTGGAAGTCGACAGGCCCGTTGGCCCCGGAGGCTAGGCTCGACCATGGTGAATTTTGATCGGCGGCACCTATCACGCCCGTGTTGCCACCTTGCTGGGGATGGCCGCTCGCATAAAGCTTTCCGTCCGGCGAACCGACAAAGCCCATGAAGTCGTCGGCTGCCTTGGAAATCATTCGGGCACTGCCGGCAGCATCGACGGCATAAAGGCCGTGGTGTGTCGCCAGCAGGATGTCTTGGCTTCCTCGCGGTAGTACCACCCCGTGGATGTGGCTGAGTTCACCAACAGGAACCAGCGCTGAATGGTCCATGCCTTGAGCCGGCCCGATCAGCAACAGGGTGGTGATGGCCATCGCCCGTGTGTTCATGACGTTTCCTCTCGTAGCGAAGCTGGCTTCGCGGCCTAGGCCTGTAGTTCACCGGTGTAACCGGCCCGATCGATGGCGGCCGCGAATTCTTCTGCGGCCTTGCCGCTCTGGATATCGACCAAATGCGTACCGAGGTCGATCTTGACCACTGCGGAAGCATCGACACCCTTAACCGCTTTTTCGACCGAGGCCACGCAATGGCCACAGGTCATGTCGTTGACTTGGAACTTCGGCATCGTAACTCCGTGGACATGACGTTTGTTGAACGTGGGCCCATCTACTGTAGGAAGGTCAATAGGCCCGGCTGATAAATGTACTTCGGACACGAAACGGTGTTTATTTCAGAAGCGGACACGCCGGGTGAAGATGGGCGGTGCCTTTTTATGGCAGGCTATCGCCTGGAGATATCGGAGCCGCCAGATGCATCGGCTAGTCGTGAGCCACTGATTGGAGATGGAGATGACCGACCACGCCCAACACCGCACAGCTGAGGGCAACGAAGGGCACGGGCGGCCGTACGTTATGTTCTGGGTCAACATGATACTCGGCCTCGCCGTCATGTATTTCGTCATGTTCTCCATGGTCGACGGGCCACGGGATTTCAGGAACAACCTGAACATGTTCTATATGGCCGTCACGATGTGGGCGCCCATGGGGGTCTTCATGCTGGCCACTATGCCGGCAATGTTTCCCAACAGGAAGGCGAACCTGTTCCTGCATGCCTCTTTCGTCCTGCTCACCGTTCTCTCGTTCTGGGCGACCAGGTCTCAAACTTTTATCGATGATCGGCAGTTCGTCGATTCCATGATCCCGCATCATTCAGGTGCGATCCTCATGTGCCGCGAGGCGGATCTCAGCGACCCCGAGCTGATAGCGTTGTGCGAAGAGATCATCCAGGCGCAACGCCGCGAGATCGATCAGATGCAAGCCATCGGGAAGCGCCTCTGAAGCCGCTTGCGAGATTGAAGCGGGGGAGCCAGGAAACTCACGTCAAGTCGCGTTATCGGCACGCGCCCGATCAGGAGCGATGTCGGTGACGCCGAAGCGCGGCTGTCGCTTCCTGGGCTCCGGCGCCGCCGCCGTGGCGAACCCTTCTATGATCGGGCAATCGGGGCGATCATCGCCATGGCAATGATCGGCCAAGTGTCGCAGCGTCTTGCTCATGGCCTGTAGAGCCCGAGCTTTTTCGTCGAGGGCCCTTATGTGTTCGAGGGCGATCGCCTTGACGTCGGCACTCGCGCGGGCGCGGTTGCGCCACAGCGCCAGCAGGTCTGCCATCTGCTCCACCGAGAACCCCAGGTCCCGGGCCTGACTGATGAAGCGCAAAGCGTGGATTTCGTTTTCGGAGTATACCCGGTAGCCGGACTCCGTACGCAGCGGCACTTCTATCAGTCCGATGGATTCATAGTAGCGGATCATCTTTGCGGAGACGCCGCTCGCCTTGGAAGCTTCGCCGATATTCATGAGGTAGACTCCCGAAAGTTCAAGCCGGTTTGGGCGGAGGCGCGCTCGGTACGGGCCTCCGTATTGGATGCGAGGGGCGGCGCGAACCGCCTCAGGCGTAGAGCGTTGCCCAAAACGAAGACGCTTGAAAGGGCCATGGCTCCAGCGGCCAGGACCGGCGACAACAGCATGCCGTTGATCGGGAACAGGATGCCAGCAGCGACCGGGATCAGCGTCACGTTGTAGGCAAAGGCCCAGAACAGGTTCTGCTTGATGTTGCCGATGGTCGCCTTGGAGATGGCGATGGCGTTGACCACGCCACGAAGGTCCCCCGACATGAGGACGACGTCGGCGCTCTCGATGGCGATGTCGGTGCCGGTGCCCACGGCGAGGCCGACATCGGCTTCGGCCAGCGCAGGGGCGTCGTTGATGCCGTCGCCGACAAACGCGACGGTCCGGTTGCCGGCCCGCAACTGCTTGATGGCTTCCACCTTGCCACCCGGAAGCACTTCGGACACGACCTCGTCGATCCCCAGCCGGCGTGCGACGGCTTGGGCTGTCCGGGCATTGTCGCCAGTGATCATCGCGACCCTGAGACCGAGATCGTGCAGGGCTCGGATGGTATCGGCCGAGGTTTCCTTGACCGGATCGGAGACCGCGATGATGGCGGCGAGCTGGCCGTCGATGGCGGCATAGAGCGGAGACTTGCCTTCGTCTCCCAGTGTAGCGGCGATGCCGAAGTACTCGGAGACGTCTATTCCGGCCTTTGCCATGGCGCGATCTGCACCGACCTGGATCCGTCGACCGGCGACTGTGCCGGCGACCCCAAACCCCGGGTCGGCCTCGAAGCCTGCAACCTCGGACAGGGCCAGCTTGTCCCGCTGGGCCGCAGCAACAATGGCCTCAGCGATCGGATGTTCGGACTTGGTTTCGAGGCTGGCGACCAGGCGCAGGACCTCGTTGCGATCGAAGTCGCCCCGAACCGTCAGGTCGGTGAGTTCGGGCTTGCCCTTGGTGAGCGTGCCCGTCTTGTCGAGCGCCACGACCTGGGCTGAGCGAAGGGTCTGCAAGGCTTCGCCCTTCCGGAAAAGAATGCCGAGTTCAGCGGCGCGTCCGGTGCCGACCATGATGGACGTCGGGGTGGCCAGGCCCATGGCGCACGGACAGGCGATGATCAGCACGGCGACGGCGTTCACCAGCGCGAAAGTGAGCGCCGGCGATGGGCCGAGCACGAACCAGACGGCGAAGGTTAGAACAGCCGCGCCGATTACCGCGGGTACGAACCACGAAGTCACCTTGTCCACCAAGGCCTGGATTGGCAGTTTAGATCCCTGGGCCTCTTCGACCATGCGGATGATTTGAGCCAGGATGGTATCGGAGCCGACCTTCGTGGCCGCGAAGGTGAAGGCGCCCGTCTTGTTGATGGTACCGCCGACGACCTCGCCGCCGACGATCTTGCGCACGGGCACCGGCTCCCCGCTGATCATCGATTCATCGACGTAGGACTCGCCCTCAATGACGCTGCCGTCAACCGGTACGCGATCGCCTGGGCGAATTTCGATGCGGTCCCCAACCACGACCTGTTCCATAGCGAGTTCGATGGCGGCGCCGTTCCGGATCACGCGTGCAGTCTTCGGCTGCAACCCGACGAGGCGCTTGATCGCCTGGCTGGTACGGCCCTTGGCCCTGGCTTCGAGGAAGCGGCCTAGAAGGATCAACGTCACGATGACCGCCGCCGCCTCGTAGTAGACATAGGCCGTGCCGTTCGGCAGCGCCGATGGCAGGAAGGTTGAGACGATCGAGTAACCCCATGCCGCGCTGGTGCCGAGAACGACCAGCGAGTTCATGTCGGGCGTGCCGCGCAGCAGGTTCGGGATGCCCCTGCGGAAGAACCTCAGGCCGGGCCCGAACAGGACCAAAGTGGCCAGCACGAACTGGATATAGATATTGGCTGGCATGCCGATATTGGTCATGATCCACATGTGGATCGCCGGCACGTAATGGGAGCCCATCTCCATGACAAAGAGCGGGATGGTCAGAGTGGCTGCGATGGCTAAGGACCGACCCAGCGCCCCGATCTCGACAGTACGGCGCTCTTCGGCGTCGTCGCTCTTGGCGCCCCCGGTGCTTTTGATGACGTTATAGCCGCTGGCACGAACCGCGTTCTCCAGCCCGGACCGGGTCACCGAGCCGGCGGCGTAGCGCACGACAGCGCGTTCGGTCGCCAGGTTCACGGCCACCGAAGTGACGCCGGGCACTGCCGTCAGGGCCTTCTCGATCCGCGAGACGCAAGAGGCGCAGGTCATGCCCTCGATCTGAAGCTCGGCCGTTTCTTCCGGCGTCGCATAGCCTACCTTCTCGATGGCCGCCATGATCGCCTGGGGATTCGGGCTACCCGAAAAAGCTACGGTTGCTTTCTCCGTCGCCAAGTTGACGTTAGCAAACGCAACGCCCGGAACGGCGCGGATTGCCTTTTCAACTCTGGACACGCATGAGGCGCACGTCATTCCCTCGATCCGAAATTCGGTCGAGGTAAGTTCGAGTTGAGTGGGGTCAATCGATTCTGATTGTAAGGCCATTTTCTGCAGTCCTTTGTCCAACTGCAGATTTAGATAATCCTTCCAACCATTGTAAGGTCAAGGTCTAATTCTTGAAGCACGACTGGCCGTCAGAGAACGAATTCGGCCGACGCTTCACCGCCGCAGACGGTCCTACCTCCGCAGCGAGTTCCTGCACGTGAGTTGGCCTGGCGTTCCATCGAGCTCTGCTGGGGTGGCCTTGCCCCGAGTGGCGACTTGGAGCAGATCGGGAAATTTTTGGCGAGTTAGATCCAGGGACCGAGAATTCTGCGGTTCTGCGGTTCTGCGAAGCGGGGAACGGTGCCGTGGCAGCGCTTCGTCCGCCCGCTATGACTGGGCTGCGAGAAAATGAATGCTGGGCTCTTGACCTTCCCACCGTTGGAAAGCCCACATTAATACAATCCATCGAACAAGGATCACGGGATGTATGATTTTCAAGTCAACGACATGACCTGCGGCCATTGCGTCGCGACGGTTGAAAAAGCAGTCAAGGGCGTCGACCCGAGTGCGAAGGTTGCAATCGATCTGGGCTCGCACGCCGTAAAGATCGAAAGCGACAAGCCGGCGGCTAGCTTCGCCAAGGCAATCGTGGACGTCGGATATACCGGCGAGCTGCGCGGCTGACAAACCGGGCTCGACGCCGTGCGTCGGGCCTTCCTCCTGTCGCGGCCAGTCAATCGTCGTCGAAGTCCTCAGCGATCAAGCTATGCCCGTCCCATTCTTCCTTCGGGATGGCGGGGCCGGTCTTAAACCGAAAAGCCGCAACACTTTCCAGATCCGCTCCTACGGAACATTCAAAGCTGACTTCTAACCACTGCCGGTCCAACCGATAAGCTCCCTTGGGAGCCTTCATAAGGCCATCGACTATTGACGTCTCCCCGAATGCGGTTGGCACCAGAGCGTCAGGCACTGATCCGGGTTTGTCAAGACGGAGCTGTTCAAGAGCCTCGATATTGCAGAGC
This sequence comes from Devosia psychrophila, assembly GCF_000971275.1. Classification (GTDB taxonomy): domain Bacteria; phylum Pseudomonadota; class Alphaproteobacteria; order Rhizobiales; family Devosiaceae; genus Devosia; species Devosia psychrophila. The sequence continues at coordinate 12,411 of NZ_LAPV01000020.1, forward strand.
TGCGTTGTCCTTTCATAGATATCCAGTCTAGGCAGCGTTTCTCGGACCTGACGGTTGGCGGGATCGCGCAGGATGTCCCCGGCAAGCAGCTGAGTGGCCTCGATCATTCCGTCCGCCGGGGCGATCTTGGGTGCAGGCGGTGCCGTCGCGTCCTGGGGGAGGGGCTGTTCCGGCAGTGGAGGAGGGGCCGGCCGAGGCTGCGTTTGGATCCCGTTCGCTGCTTGAAGAGCCGGAGCCGCTGGCGCATCGGTTACCACCGGCGTCGTCTTGGTAGCCGCTTCGAAATCTGCCTCAGAGACAAGATCCACTGTCACCGCCCGGACGCCCGGGGCTTCGAGCGTACGGCCCGGAAGTAGCAAGAACAGGCCGAAAAACACACCATGACCGAGTACGGACAGCATCGTACCGAGGTGTTGGGTCCGGTGGCGAATTCCAAATTCGGTAAGCGTCTCCCACGATGTGGTGATTGCTTCAGCCAGCATTGCTGTCCTCTCAAGCGGCCTCCCCTCGCGATGCCTCGCACTCTTTACCCCACCGAACGTATGTTGCGATACCCCAGGGCCAACGGCAGACCTTATTGTTGCGATTGCTACCGACTCAGGTAGTCGGCACCCAAAAATCGGCCAAGCCAGATAACGGCAATTGAGGGGTTGACCTTGCCACCGTAGGAAGGTGCACAGCTGACAGATCGAACCCAAGGACAGTGACATGAGCGGAACCACGGATACGTCCCATCGCCATAGTGCTCCCGATGACCATGCTAGACATGGTCACGGGCATGTCGCGGGGGTGGTGAAAGATCCGGTATGCGGCATGTCGATTGATCCGGCTACGGCGAAGTTCAGCGCCGAGCACGTCGGGGAGACCTTCTACTTCTGTTCGGTCAAATGCCACGACAAGCTCGTGGCGGACCCTGCCGCATATCTGACCGAAGCGGACCCGGCGCCGCAGGACGAGGCTTCCGGCACTATCTACACCTGTCCGATGCACCCCCAGATTCGCCGGGAACATCCCGGCAATTGCCCGATCTGCGGCATGACGCTGGAACCAGAGCTGCCGACCGCCAATACGGGTGAAAGCGCCGAACTGACCGATATGAACCGGCGTTTCTGGATTGGCACGGCCCTCGCCATACCGGTATTCCTGCTGGAAATGGGCAGTCATCTCTTTGACTTCCATGCCTTCTTGTCGCCCCAGAATCTGAACTGGTTGCAACTTGTGTTGGCGACGCCCGTCGTGCTGTGGGCGGGATGGCCGTTCTTTGATCGGGGCTTGGCCTCATTGAGAAACCGCAGCCTCAATATGTTCACGCTCATTGCCATGGGCGTCGGAGTGGCCTGGCTCTATTCCATGGTCGCCACCTTGATGCCTGGGATATTTCCGGCATCGATGCGAGAAATGGATGGCGCGGTACCGGTCTACTTCGAAGCCGCCGCGGTGATCACCGCATTGGCTTTGCTGGGACAGGTGCTCGAACTTCGAGCTCGCGAGAAGACGTCGGGCGCCATTAGGGCCTTGCTGGACTTGGCGCCCAAGATAGCCCGCCGGGTGCGCGCCGACGGCGCCGACGAAGAAGTCGCGGTGGATCTGGTCGTTGTGGGCGACCGGCTGCGCGTTCGCCCGGGCGAGCAGGTGCCGGTCGATGGTAAGGTTCTCGAAGGCCGCAGCGCAGTGGACGAGTCCATGGTGACCGGCGAATCCATGCCCGTGACGAAGACTGAGGGGGCGGCCCTGGTGGCTGGAACCATCAACCAGTCCGGTGGTCTTGTCATGGAAGCGACCGGAATCGGCAAGGATACCATGCTGTCGCGTATCGTGCAGATGGTCGCGGCAGCCCAGCGTTCCAGGGCGCCGATACAGAAGCTCGCCGATCAGGTTTCCGGCTGGTTCGTGCCTCTCGTCATCGCGATCGCCCTTGTGGCCTTTGCCGCTTGGATGTTCTGGGGACCGGAGCCTCGCCTCGCCCATGCACTGGTGGCAGCTGTTTCCGTGCTAATCATCGCGTGTCCTTGTGCGCTCGGACTGGCAACGCCGATGTCCATCATGGTGGGCGTTGGCAAGGGTGCCCAGCTCGGTCTGCTGGTGAAGAACGCGGAGGCGCTCGAGCGTCTCGAGAAGGTCGACACCCTCATTGTGGACAAGACGGGCACCTTAACGGAAGGCAAGCCGAAGGTGACGCATGTGTTGCCTGCGCAGGGGCAAACCGAAGACGACCTGCTGAGGCTATCGGCAAGTTTGGAGCGAGCCAGCGAACATCCTTTGGGAGTAGCCATCGTGGCCGCAGCGGCGGAGAAAGGTCTACAACTGTCTGCTCCAGCGGACGTGGATTCGCCGGTCGGCAAGGGTTTGACAGGTGTTGTGGACGGAAAGCGCATCCTGATCGGGAGCGCCAAGTACCTCGAGTCGGAAAATGTGGTTGTAGCGGAATGGAAGCCGCGGGCGGACGAAGTCCGTGCCGAAGGAGCAACCGTCGTGCTTGTGGCCATTGATGGGGCAATAGCCGGCGCCGTGGGTATCGCCGACCCGATCCGACCCACGACACCGCAGGCCCTCGCTGCGCTCCGCGAACAGAACATCCGTGTTGTGATGATGACAGGGGACAATGCGGTGACGGCTGCAGCCGTGGCACGCAAGCTGGGCATCGATGACGTGGAGGCCGACGTACTTCCCGAGCGAAAGAGCGAGGTGGTCGAACGCCTGCGATCCGAGGGCCGCGTCGTCGCCATGGCGGGCGACGGCGTCAACGATGCGCCGGCACTCGCCGCAGCCGACGTTGGCATTGCGATGGGCACGGGAACGGACGTTGCCATGGAGAGCGCCGGCATTACATTATTGAACGGCGACCTGTTGGGGATAGCAAAGGCTAGAAAGCTGTCGAGGGCCACCATGGGGAACATTCGGCAGAACCTGGTTTTGGCCTTCGTCTACAACGTGGCGGGCGTCCCCTTGGCCGCTGGGGTGTTGTACCCGGTTTTTGGGTGGACCCTTTCGCCCGCCGTTGCCGCCGCAGCCATGGCGCTATCGTCGGTCAGCGTGATCGGAAATTCTTTGCGTCTCCGCTCGACGAAGTTAGAATGAAATTCATAAATTCCGCTGCCGCTGCCGGGACTTTTGGTGGCGTCGGGAGCAATGTCCGCTTCAGAGCCTTTGCACCTAATAGCGGACTGTCAGCTGTCCACCCCATGCACGAACCCGCTTCGCGGGAGGGTGCGGGCGGCGGGGTCTCGGTTTCATTATAAGCTATTGATCGAGCGGCAGCTGATCTGACCATGGAGTTCCCTTCAACGAGAGGAACTTGCCATGGCTACTCTATCGACCGAGGCTCCTACCAGGCCGCTTCGCCAGCGGATGCAGCAGGATATGCTGATGC
>NZ_LAPV01000200.1 GCF_000971275.1 Devosia psychrophila
GTTCGGCCCCAGGACCTGCATCCGGTAGATGCCCACATTGATGTCGTCAGGATCATCGGGCGCGCAGGTGATCACCAGCGGCCAGGTAATGAGCGGCGCGGGTTCGCCGGGCCAGCACCACTGGATATGCCATCACGCTTGGCCTTACGAGGATGGACCAGATTCCTGCCGCCTTGTTGGCCGCTCTTCTGCTTGCTGTCGCCACCTTCATTCTGACGCGCCCTTCGCCGACCGATGGAAACGTCGAGCAATTGTTCGTCGTCCTCAACGAGGAGATCGACTAACGGGACAGACTAGACAAATAACTCTGGACCGCGAAATCCAGGAGCTTTTCAGCTGCCTCCCTGCGATCCTTACCCTGGGCCTCCTGGGAATGAACCATCGAGGCCGCTGGTGACATTGCCCCCGGCCTCTAATCCAGTTTGAAGTAGGCTCTGGCCCCAGGAAGGACCAGAGATGAAGCGCAGCAGGTTTACCGAAGATCAGATCATCGGTATTTTGAAAGAGCACGAGGCGGGGGTTCCAGTCGCCGACCTGTGCCAGAAGCATGGTGTGAGCAACGCCAGCGTGTACAAATGGAAAGCCAAGTATGGCGGCATGGACGTTAGCGAGGCTCGCAAGCTTAGGGCGCTCGAGGATGAGAATGCCAAGCTCAAGCGGCTGCTGGCCGATGCGATGCTGGACAACTCGGCGTTGAAAGACCTGCTCGGAAAAAAATGGTAACGCCCGCCGTTGAGCGGGATGCTGTCGCCCATCTCCAGACGGTGTTTGGAATGAGCGAGCGGCGGGCGTGCCAGGTGCTGGGATGCTGCAGGATGACGATGCGCTACCAGACCATCAGGGTCGATGATGCGGTGCTGCGTGAGCGGATGCGGTGTTGTTCGAGCGCACCCGTAGAACGGTCAGCCTCACACCGGCCGGGCATCGCCTGCTGGTCGACGCGCGCAAGATCCTGGCCGCGATCGACGACGCGGCCTACGCGGTCAAACGAACGGCC
>NZ_LAPV01000201.1 GCF_000971275.1 Devosia psychrophila
AGGCTTGGGAGAGTAGGTCGCTGCAAGGTCTGCCAAAAACATCTGTGGTCTCATTTACGATCGTCGAAAGAAATAGCTAAAACCCCCAGTCAGAAATGACTGGGGGTTTTTGCGTTGGGGGTGATGAAAGGGAAGCATATGACGCAGGCGGAGATGGCATCGGACTGCAGTCGCTGCGTTGGCCTGTGTTGCGTGGCCCTGTCATTCGAACGCTCGGACGGCTTTGGCCATGACAAGGTGGTGGGGGAGCCCTGCTATCACCTTGATCCGTCCTTCAGATGTTCAATTCACGTAAAACGCGAGGCGCTCGGCTATGAAGGTTGCGAGGCTTTCGATTGCCTCGGCGCCGGACAGCGGGCGACCGCCGTGTTTTCTGTTCGGAACTGGCGGGGCGATCCTGCGGTCGCCCGCCAACTCCACGCGCGTTTTTCTCTGCTGATGATGCTGCAGGAAATGCGACAAGCCCTGACAGAGGCGGCTGATCTCGATCTGACGACAGTGTTCCATACGGTTCGCCAGGCACTGCTCGACCGCATCGTCTTCCTCGCCGACGGACACGAACACAGTATCGACGGGCCTGCGGCCGCAGTGCTTACCGAGGCGAGGGAATTTTTGGGACAATTGGCTCGAGCTGCACGCCACTGACAGGGGCAGTAGGCCAAGGCGACGGCAGGATCTACCCATCGAAGCGGGTACAATCTGGACCCCGACTGCAGCAATCGCTTTCCTTGTCTGGAAAGCATTGTGTCATACCAACAGTTGTTATGATTGACCGATGTGTTCCCATTTGCGCATGCCGATGGACGAGATGGTTTCGGGCTTGTCGATTAGGTTGTTCCAGGCTTGGCAGTCGGCATCGATGATGGCGTCG
>NZ_LAPV01000202.1 GCF_000971275.1 Devosia psychrophila
GCGCCGCGACGACTTTCATGTGCCCCGTGATCGACCGGTTCCATCACGCGGACAAAGGCAGTGGCGTCGCTGCCGGTCTCCAGAAGCCGCGGCCTGCCGGCTGCAAGGCGATCGAAAGTCTCCGGGAGGAAGTATGAGGGCAACAGGTTGTCGAGGTCTTCATCCTCGTCCAGATCAGGCTCTGGCTGCGCATAGGTCATTTTGGTGTAGTTCTTCATTTCTGGCATTTCCGCAGGCGAGCGGCATCGATGCACGGTCAGGTGCAGCAGACGGCTCAATGAGCTGGATGGATTCGAAGAGGCTCGCCCCCGAGCTTTAGCTCAGGGCAACAGCTTGTTCGCATCCAAGGAAGGGGAGGGCGCTACCGTGCGCTGTCGACCAGGCAGGCGTTGTGCATTGCACAGACGCCAGACCATCCATTGATCCCTGCGGATCCAGAAATGTCGAGGAAGAGGTTGCGGCGAATCTTGTCGCGGCAATAGAAGTGGTCAGCCATTTAGCGGCTCCTGTGAACGCAGGGGTGGCTACCTGGTCAGGCTGTCAGTCCGGTGGTACGGGCTGACAGCCGCCTTGATTGGCAGCCGTGAATTCCGGGATGGAATCCTGAGTGCAGCCTGACAGCTGCCGCAGCAAAGTCACGCGCTTAGCTGGAGCATGGTTAATGGCTTGGTGGGCCATGATCGTAAGACGCAAGTCTGTGGAGAGACGGCGGGTTTTCTTGCTTATGACCACGGTTGCCCTGCTCTTGTTCGTTCAGTGGATCCTGAATTAAGCGAGTTTGGAATGACCGACGGCAAACTTATCCAGCTGATGAGAATTTTGGGCGATCCGCAGCGCTTCGCCATTTTTCG
>NZ_LAPV01000203.1 GCF_000971275.1 Devosia psychrophila
TTTGTAATTGTCAAAATCATCAATTCCAGCGGAGGTAGAAAAGATGCTGACCAAGAACAAAATTACGGCCGTCCAGCACGACAGCAATGTCTGTGCAGACATTCGAGGCTTCGACTTTAATCACTATACTGCGGACGATATTGCAACGGTCCGCGAATTTTGGCTGCAGTATGGCGTCATCAGGTTTCGCGATGCCAACATCAACGACCAACAGCAAGTCGATTTTTCAACCCACTTCGGCGAGTTCGTCATTCACCCTAAACAGCTTCAGGAAGGTGGACATCCCACACACCCTGAAATCCTGGTCATCAGCAACGCTATGAAAGATGGCCGTCCCAGCGGTGCAATGGGTAACAGCGAAGCCACCTGGCACACCGACACATGGTTCTACGAAAACCCGCCAGCCGGTGCAATTCTGCGGGCGGTGCAGGTGCCTGAAACCGGGGGCGACACCTACTGTCTCTCCACCTATCAAGCCTATGACACGCTCCCCAAACATCTCCGCGACGTTGTGGCCAAACGCCAGATTTTCTTCCAAAGCACGTACGACAAAACCGGCAAGTTGCGCTTGGGCAGGGATAAGCCGGCGTCCGAGGACTTCCGAGAATGGGTTGGCATGGTGCATCCGCTGGTTCGGACACATGGCGAAACGGGTCGTGAGGCCCTCTATCTCGGCGGCACTGCGGATGGTGCATGGATCGTCGGAATGCCACTGGGCGAGAGCACCGATCTCATCGCCCAGCTTTGGGAGCATACGACCAACACTCAGGATGTATTTGTTCAGCATTGGAATGCCGGCGACATCATGATGTGGGACAACCGCTGCACGATGCACCGA
>NZ_LAPV01000204.1 GCF_000971275.1 Devosia psychrophila
GCCTTGGATGCACAGTGGATGTGGGTACGCTCCAAAGCGTCTTGCCCTTGCCAGCCATATCGTCATCATCGCGCTCAACAACCAGGGCACCACCATCACCATACCACGCCGCCACGACCTTATAGACATCGCCACGGCGGCGGGCGCATCCGTGCGTGGCTGCGGCATGGGGCCAGCGGCGCTGCGCGTGGCGGGGGTGGCGTAGGCGCTGGCGGACATGGTAAAAGCGAGCAACATCGAGCTGACGATGCCCGGAACGGTCAGCGGCACGACGATATGGCGAAGTACAGATATCCGCGACGCCCCTAAAATCTGCGCAGATTTTTCAAGGCTCGGGTCAACGCCCTGAAGGCTGGTCAACAGCGACAGGATGCCGAATGGCAAGATCACGTGGGTCAGCCCGACGACGACGCCAAACATGTTTTTGGCCAGGGGCAGGGGCTCGGAAATAAGCCCAAGCCACATCAATCCACTATTTATAAAACCTTGATCTTCCAGAATGTTGAGCCAGCCATAGGTCCGCAACACCACGCCAGCGAGCTCTGGGGCAATAGCCAGCGCAAAGACCACCGCCCGCCAACGGGAGCGTGACCGCGCCAGAAAGTAGGCCACGGGATAGGCCATCACCGTGACGCAGATCGCTACCAATCCCGACATGAGCACTGTTCTGCCCAAACCCGCCAAGGTGAAGTCGTCTGTAAAAAAGCGCTCATAGTTGGCGAGGGTGGCCGTCGAGGCTCCCTCTGGATGGAAGCTGAGCCCCACCATCATGCCCATTGGAATGGCAAAAAACACCAGCAACAAAATGGATGGGGGCAGGAGGGGAATGT
>NZ_LAPV01000205.1 GCF_000971275.1 Devosia psychrophila
CTGGTGCGCTCAAGGAATGCGTGGCTGATCTGACCCTGGAAAACCGTCTGCTCAAAAAAAGCATGATCGCGGATGGGGACGAGCCAGAATGAGATATCCCGCATCCGAAAAGCTCGAGATCATCAGAATGGTCGAGCAGTCGCACCTGCCGGCGAAACGCACTCTGGACCGGCTGGGCATTCCGCGTCGGACCTTTTATCGCTGGTATGATCGCTATCTCGGTGGCGGGCCCGAGGCACTGCAAGATCGGCCATCCGCGCCGCGCCGGGTGTGGAACCGGATCCCGGCAGCCATCCATGACCAGATCATCGAGTTGACGCTGGAGCAGTCCGAACGCTCGCCTCGGGAACTGGCGGTACAGTTCACTGACGAGAAGAGCTACTTCGTCTCCGAGGCCAGCGTTTACCGGCTTCTCAAGGTCCACGACCTCATCACCAGCCCGGCCTATGTGGTGATCAAGGCGGCAAACCAGTTCCACACCAAGACGGTGCGGCCCAACCAGATGTGGCAGACCGACTTCACTTGACTTTAAGATCATCAGCTGGGGCTGGATGTACCTGTCCACAGTGCTCGACGATTACTCCCGCTACATCATCGCCTGGAAGCTGTGCAGCACCATGCGGGCCCAGGACGTTACCGACACACTGGACATGGCCCTCACAGCCTCAGGCTGCGATCAGGCCCATGTGCATCACAAACCCCGCCTGCTCAGCGACAACGGCCCGAGCTACATCGCCGGTGTACTGGCCGATTATATCGAGGCCAAAGCCATGAGCCATGTTTGGGGCGCTCCAATGCATCCCCAGACCCAGGGCAAGATCGAACGCTGGCACCAGACCATGAAGAACCGCATCCTGCTCAAAAACTACTTCCTGCCCGGCGATCTTGAGGCCCAGATCGGAGCCTTCGTCGAGCATTACAACCACCGGCGCTATCATGAGAGCCTCAACAACGTAACGCCAGCCGACGCCTACTTCGGCAGGGCCGCAGCCATCATCAAACAACGCGAAAGGAACAAACGAAAGACCATCGAGCATCGGCGCTTGCAGCACCGCAAGCTCGCCGCATAACATCAACCCAAAGAC
>NZ_LAPV01000206.1 GCF_000971275.1 Devosia psychrophila
TCCCTGAACGGCAGGCCGTTCTCCCATCCTGCATCGAGCGGGTTCTTTGCCGCTGGCGGGGGCAACGATCGTCCTGGCCGCGGGTGCGTCATCAGGCGACCCACTTTCGTGCTGATCACGGCTTGGGGGCTTTCCAACTGCTCGCGCAGGAAGTAGCCCAGCATGTGCTCAGCCCGGCCTAGGCCATACATGGGTGCCGCGTCGAAGTAGCGGATGCCGGCGTCCCAGGCTGCCTGCAGGGTTTCCATGCAGGTTGAAGCGCTGACCGGTGCATAAAGGCCGCCCAGCGAGGCGCATCCCATGCCCAGCGCCGCCAGCTCCGATCCGCTCCTGCCGATGGTTCTTTTTTCCGTTGCTTTCAAGAAAGCTCCCCCTGTTGCTCTGCGGCAGTTGCGAGCGCTGTTACACTAATATAACAAAAAGCGGCAAGCGCTCGCGACTGTCAGCCTTACGAGCCGGACACACGTCGATTGGCGTTTTGGGAGGATGAGTGGATGAACAGGATCGACCTCAAGGGGCAGCATGCAGTGGTCACCGGAGGCGCTCAGGGCCTCGGCCTCGCCATGGCGAAGCGGTTCGTGGCATCGGACGCCACAGTCACTCTTTGGGACATGGACGAGGAGCGCCTCGAGGCAGCGCGCGCCCAACTGGGCCCGGCGGCTACCACCGTGTGGGTAGATGTCTCCGATTGGGAGGCCGTCGATGACGCCCGGGCACGCACCGAAGAGATTGGCGGGCCTATCGCGATCCTGGTGAACTCGGCCGGCATTGCTGGTCCGGCAGGGCCGCTCGATACCTACGATATTGCCATGTGGAAGAAGATCATCGACATCAACGTGAACGGCACCGTCTATGTCAACCGGACCGTTGTTCCCGGCATGAACAGCCGCCATTTGGGGCA
>NZ_LAPV01000207.1 GCF_000971275.1 Devosia psychrophila
GGACATACCTGTTTGGCACGACGAGTCTGGGCCAGGACATCTTCTGGCTGCTGACCTTTGCGGTACGCAACTCGCTTATTCTGGGGCTGATCGTGGCCGGATTTTCGACAGTCATTGGAGTATTCCTCGGCCTTGCCGCAGGCTATGCCGGCGGGTGGCTCGATCGGGTGCTGTCGTTCTTCATGGATGCGCTGCTGTGCATTCCGACGCTGCCGATCCTTATCCTGATGGCGGCTCTGTTTGGCGGCCAGCTGGCTCTGCCCTTCGTCGGCGTGCTGCTGGTAATTTTCAACTGGCCCTATCCGGCCCGGCAGGTGCGCGCGGTAGCGCTGACCATGCGCGAGCGTGAATTCGTCAATGTCGCGTGGTTTTCCGGCGAGTCCAGCGTGCGCATTCTGGTGCGGCACATCTTCCCCTATATCGCGGGGTGGTCGGCGGCCAATTTCATCAACACGGTGCTGGTCGGCATCTCGACCGAAAGCGCGCTGGCGGTGATCGGGCTATCGAGTGCGCAACAGGCGACACTGGGCACCATGATTTATTGGGCCATCAATTATCAGGCTCTGCTGGGCGGCAAATATGTCTGGATCGGCTCGCCAGTGGTAGCCATCGTGCTGTTGTTCATCGGGCTGTTCCTCGTTTCCTCAGGTCTCTCCATGCGCTCTTCGGCCCGGAGGATGAGCATATGATCAGCGTCGACAATGTCACCATCGGCTATGGCGCCGCCTTCATCAAAGCCGTCGACCAGGTCAGCCTCACCATCAACGATAAC
>NZ_LAPV01000208.1 GCF_000971275.1 Devosia psychrophila
CTCTCTTTTCCCTCCTTTCCTTTTCCTTCCCCCTCCTCCCCCTTCTCTTTTTCTTCTCTCTCCTTCATCTCTTTTTGCCTCTGCCTCTGCCTCTGCCTTTTCTTCTCCTCCCGCCCCTCCTTTCCACCCTTTCGTCCTCCCTGCTCCTCTTTTCTCCCCCCCTCTTCCTCCTCTCCTCTTCCTCTCCTTTCTTCCTCCCTCCCTTCCCCTTGCTTCCCGTCTTCGTTTCTTTCTTCATCACTCTCAGCTTGTTTTTCTTCATTATCTCCTTTCCCAATTCCATCGTTCCTCCTTTCCTCTACTCCCATTTTCTTCCTATCGTTTGCTACCTTTTCCTGCCCCTTTCCCTTCCCTTTCTCTTCTTTCTTTCTCCCCTTTCTTCCCTTCCCTTCTTTTCTTTCTTCCTCCTCTCTTTTCTCTCTCTCCCTCTCTTTTTCTCTTTCCTCTATTCCTTTTTTCTTCATGTTTTCTTCCTGCCTTTCCTTCACCTTCTCCTTCATCTCTTTTTCTTCATTTCTGACTTCCTTGCCCAACTTCTCTGCTTCTCCCTCTCATCTCTCCTTTTTCTTCTCCTCCTCCTCTGCCTCTCCGCCTTCCCGCACCTCCCCGGCACTCTCGCTTTCCCCCCGCCCGTCCTTCTCTCGGAACCTCCCTCCCTCCCGCTTTTTCTCTCTCCTCCGCTCGCTCTCCTTCCCCCATCCTCCCCGCTTCCCCCCCCCCCCCCGGTCCCCCCCCCCCCCGTTCCTCCCCCCCCCCCCCTCCCCCCCC
>NZ_LAPV01000209.1 GCF_000971275.1 Devosia psychrophila
ATGCCGAGCTCCTTGGCACGCGCCTCAAGCGCCTTGTTGGCAGGCGTGGCGTAGGCATGGGCGTCAGCTGCGGTGATATAGCACACAGTCTTGGCTTGAACCGCCGCTGCCGACGACAGCAACGCCAGCGCACTCAATATAAGAACCGATTTCCTCAAAGCCATTGTCTCCTCCGTTAAATGGCAACTCAGCCCGCAGCGACTGCCGGGGCATGACTCCGCGCGCCGGTCCGGACGGTTCGGTCCAGAACGACGAGCAAGATCAGTATCAGCCCAGCAACAACCTGCTGGACGTAGGCGGGTATGGATTGGAACTCCATTGCGGTGGTCAGGGACGCGATGGTCAGCACGCCGCCAAGCGTGCCCAGCGCTGATCCCCGTCCGCCTTCAAGGCGCGTTCCGCCAACTACGACCGCGGCGATGACCGTCACGGTGAACTCGGCGCCGAAAACCGGCGAGCCGGTGTTGGTGATCAGGCTTTGCAGCACTCCGGCAATCCCGGCGAGCGTGCTCGCAAAGACAAAGCCACTGAAGATCATCCCGTTGGAAGAAATGCCGCTGGCCTCGGCCGCAACAGGGTTCGATCCCACAGCAAATAGGTTGCGGCCAGACACGGTTCGGGTCAGCCACAGATGCAGTAGCACGATTCCCGCCAGGAACAGGCCGCTGCGGATCGTGAAAACGTCGAAATAGATTTGCGAGAGGCTGACCGAGAACATGATGTCGATCCCTCCGATCGGCTGGCTCGCCTGGGTTCACTGGC
>NZ_LAPV01000021.1 GCF_000971275.1 Devosia psychrophila
ACCTACGACGCCATCATCGATGCCGCTTGTCAGGCATGGCGAAATCTCGTCGACCAGCCGACAACCATAACATCGATCGGCATGCGTGAATGGGCACACACCGGTCAATCGTGAGCGCCGTTGGTATAAGTCCCGCCAGCAGCAGTCCGATGACGGTCAAACGCAGCCAAGGACGCACTCGAGTAGATGACAGCCAGCCTAAGATCGTCCCCAGCATCGCCGTGGCGGGAAGCCAGTCAGGAAAGCCCGGAAAAAAATGGTAACGCCCGCCGTTGAGCGGGATGCTGTCGCCCATCTCCAGACGGTGTTTGGAATGAGCGAGCGGCGGGCGTGCCAGGTGCTGGGATGCTGCAGGATGACGATGCGCTACCAGACCATCAGGGTCGATGATGCGGTGCTGCGTGAGCGGATGAAGGCCATTGCTCATGAGCGACGGCGCTTCGGATATCGGCGCCTGCACGTACTGCTGCGGCGAGAAGGCCATATGGTCAATCACAAGCGGCTGTTCCGCATCTATCGCGAGGAGAAGCTGGTCGTGCGCCGCCGCGGCGGCCGCAAGCGGGCGATGGGCA
>NZ_LAPV01000210.1 GCF_000971275.1 Devosia psychrophila
TGCCCATCGCCCGCTTGCGGCCGCCGCGGCGGCGCACGACCAGCTTCTCCTCGCGATAGATGCGGAACAGCCGCTTGTGATTGACCATATGGCCTTCTCGCCGCAGCAGTACGTGCAGGCGCCGATATCCGAAGCGCCGTCGCTCATGAGCAATGGCCTTCAAACATGTTCTCGATCCTGTGGCGCTGCCTGTAGAGGGTAGCATCGTAGCTATGCTGGATGCGATGCTTGGCATGCGGTGGAATGCAGGGCGTGATGCCGCGTTCAACGAGCGCCTGGCGGAAGGCCGCAGAACTGTAGGCTCGATCGGCCAGCATGGCGCTGGCAGCAGGTAAGTCCTCGATCACTGCGGCAGCTGTCTTGTGATCGTTGGTCTGGCCTTCGCTCAAATGGAGCAGCCTTGGGCGTCCCTTGCCGTCGCAGACCACTTGCAGCTTTGTGGTCAGTCCGCCACGGCTGCGTCCGATACATCTGGGTAGAGCCCCTTTTTAAGCAGACTTGCCGCGGTGCGATGGGCTTTGAGATGGGTAGCATCGATCATCAGATTATCCGTTTTGCCGCCCTGTGCTGCGAGTTCGGCGAAAATGCGGTTGAACACGCCAAGTCGGCTCCAGCGAATGAAGCGGTTATAAATGGTCTTGTGCGGACCATAGTCGGCCGGAGCATCGCGCCAGCGAAGGCCATTGCGGATCACGAACAGGATGCCGCTCAACACCCGGCGGTCATCCACTCGTGGAACACCATGCGACAACGGAAAATAGGGCTCGATCGGGCGCATCTGCTCGGGCGTCAACATCAGAAAATCACTCACGGCAGCATCCTCCTGCCACCTTGAATCACCGCTCAGGGCTCAACTCAACAAATTAATGGGTCCTGACCCTAGCTTGCTAGCCAGCTAGTCGAAACTTCAGCTGAGCGAGCCTCAAGTAAGCTGGCCCGCCCATCATGGTATAATACCAACGGCGCTCACGATTGACCGGTGTGTGCCCATTCACGCATGCCGATCGATGTTATGGTTGTCGGCTGGTCGACGAGATTTCGCCATGCCTGACAAGCGGCATCGATGATGGCGTCGTAGGT
>NZ_LAPV01000211.1 GCF_000971275.1 Devosia psychrophila
ACCTACGACGCCATCATCGATGCCGCTTGTCAGGCATGGCGAAATCTCGTCGACCAGCCGACAACCATAACATCGATCGGCATGCGTGAATGGGCACACACCGGTCAATCGTGAGCGCCGTTGGTATTAGTGCCAAGCAGAAGGGCTACGACCGTTGCCAACAGCGCTATCCACCAGCGCCGCCCGCCTAACAGAACGAATATGATGACGAGGAAAGGCACCGCCAAGATAGGCCCCCTTGAGCCCGAGAGGACAGCCGTGGCAACTCCCAGAATTGGCCCGAGAACAAAGAAAAACCGGTATCGGCTCGTGCTTGAAACCATCCCCAGCAGGGCGATGAATCCAACGATTATGGCCGCCTGCGTTGACCAGATTGGATCTGACCCATATGAGGTAGCCCGCCCAGCATCCACGATAAAGACTTGATAGGCTGCGATCACTGTTCCGATCACGCTCCCCGCGAGCGCCAGCGTCGCCAAAACAACCGTGTTCCTGCCCGATGCGGCCCTGCTCAGCACGACGCTCAACGGCGCAAAAAGCACAAACATTATGAAGTTTGCGCTGTAGGCCATATCGCGCAAACCTTGGGCGGTGACCGAAAATGCTACAGCTATCAATGCAAAGGCAGCGAGAAAACAAAGACTGGCTTTGTCTCTAGGCAGACGCAAGCGGTCCCGGCGGACTGCCTGCCACAAGGCAGCAAGCACGGCCAGGATCATCAAGGGGTAATACCAAGTCTCATTGATGCTCACTCATGTGCCCATTTGCGCAACCCGATCGAGATAATGCGCCATGGCTGCTTGATGAGGCGGTTCCAAGCAAAGCAGCAGTGATCGAGGATGTCCTCATAAGATTTGAAGATTCGGTTCGAGAGCCAGTTGTCGCGCATGAACTGCCAGACGTTTTCGACCGGATTGAGTTCGGGGCATTTCGAGGGCAGCGGCAACAGGGTGATATTGGCGGGCACCACGAGTGCGGCGGAGATGTGCCATCCGGCCTGATCGAGTAGCAGCACGGCATGGGCCCCCGGTGCCACGGCGGCTGAGATTTCCGCCAGATGGAGCATCATGCCCT
>NZ_LAPV01000212.1 GCF_000971275.1 Devosia psychrophila
CAGCGCACCATTGGTGGACGAGCTCGAAGCCCTGATGCTCAAGCACCGCCCCGGCCTATCGCGCCACGACGATCTGGCCAAAGCCATGGACTATATGCTCAAGCGCTGGCCGGTGTTCACCAGGTTCCTCGACGATGGCCTTGTGTGCCTGACCAACAATGCCGCCGAGCGGGCCCTTCGGGGCATTGCCCTGGGGCGCAAGGCCTGGCTATTCGCCGGCTCCGACCGCGGCGGGCAGCGGGCCGCATTCATGTACAGCCTCATCGTCACCGCCAAGCTCAACGATGTCGATCCGCAGGCCTGGCTGGCCGATGTCCTGGCCCGCATCGCCAATTACCCCAGCCACCAACTGGACGATCTGCTGCCCTGGCACTGGGCAGTGTCCTCTGACAGGAGGGCGGCGTGAACCCGACCAAGGTAGCTTCCGCGTCCGAAAGCCTGAACGAGATAGCCACGCTTCGCATCCAACTCACGGACACCGATCCGTTGATCTGGCGCCAGGTCGAGGTCCCCACCTCGATCACCCTCAAGGTGCTGCACGACATCATCCAGATAACGATCGGCTGGTTCGACTATCACCTGTGGGAGTTCACCATCGGCGAACAGAGATATGGCCTGCCGATGGATCAAGACTGGGGAACCGAGCCGCGCAAACAGGCGACCAAGGTCCGGCTGCGCGACGTGCTCAAGACAAAAAGCACCGTTATCGACTATGTGTACGACTTCGGGGACTATTGGGAACATCGTATCATGGTCACGAACGTTCGCGCCGGCGACCCCGAAATCTCCTACCCGCGCTACATTGCCGGTGAGGGCGCAGGACCACCGGAAGACTGCGGCGGCATTCCCGGCTTCTATGACCTGCTCAAAGCCCGAAACGAGCCGGAGAATCCCGATCACGCCGAGGCCGTCCAATACCTTGATGACTATGACCCCGATGTCATCGAGGAGTTGCCGATCAAATACGCTCTCGGCCGCATCGCCGCCCGCCGCAACGCTGCAAAGGCGCGCATCAACAAATAGCCATACGCTGAAATCCTCAGCCCGCCGCCGTCCTCACCAGATGCTT
>NZ_LAPV01000213.1 GCF_000971275.1 Devosia psychrophila
CTCAAGCACCAAGCCTTTTCCCGCAGCACCAGGCAAGTTTGTCCTGTTGAGGCATGTTGACCAGCGACACCCATTCTCGATCTCCGGCATCGATGCGTTGGGCCGCGTCCGACTTTCTATCAAGATGTCAGGTCCGTTCACCCGGGGCCTGTACAATATCGGCGTCGGGACAGAGGTAATCCTTCACGGTCCATACGGCCATTTCGGAGAGAATATCCTGTCCGCGGCGGGACCGCAGCTGTGGATCGCTGGTGGCATCGGCATCACGCCATTTCTCTCGGCGCTACAAGCCCTGTCCAAAGCAAGAACCGACCAAATTGTGCATCTGATCTGGTCCGTACGTAGCAAGGGCCAGGCGATGTATGCCGCCGAAATCGCAACTTTGATGGCTTCCATGTCCAATGGCCGCTTCACGATCCACGACAGCGGTTTGTACGGCAAGCTAACCGCCGCCGCTGCTCTTGGCGGCGCACCGATGGCCGAGCATGTCTTCCTGTGTGGGCCGGGAGCGATGACGAGCGACCTAGAAGCGCAGTTTCAGACCACCGGGCTACGTGACGAACAGATCGTCAGCGAGCGTTTTAAGTTTCGTTAGGCAAAGGCGTCCGGCGACGTGGTGCCCGATTTCATCATGGAAGAAGTGTTGGCGAAGATCGCCACGATTGCACAGGAGAGCAGCGAAAGTGACCGATAGCGGCAGTGGATGGTTACAAAAAGCGAAGACCTGGGCACGGTCGATCAAGCGAGACGTGGTGGCCCTTTGGATCGCGGCGCGGGATCGACGGGTGCCGTGGTATGCAAAGCTCGCGGCGGGATGTGTTGCCGCCTACGCACTGTCCCCGATCGATTTGATACCCGATTTTATACCCGTACTCGGCTACCTCGATGATATCATTCTGGTGCCGCTCGGTATCATGCTGGCGGTACGGCTGATCCCCGCCCCATTGATGGTGGAGTTTCGCGCATTGGCGGCGGCGAGGGAGGGACGACCTATGAGCCGTTTCGCGGCTGCGGTCGTTATCGTGATTTGGCTGATTTCTGCGGCCTTGCTTATCTGGGCATTTTGGCTACGCCGCGCTTGACGCTACTTCCTGGAGAAGGAAAGGGCCGTTCCCCGGTACTCAACTCAATGTTGAACCTAAGAGCCCCGTAGCCTCTGGATGGTGAGCCTTCGGGCGATAGGGCTACCGCATCGGCGCAAGCTGGTTCCTCTGTGAGGACGCAAGACGGTTTCCATACGGAATTTTGGTTCCAGAGATAGGTCCTGCGGGGCCTATTTTCGTTTTATCTGCATGACCGGTATGGTCCTGTTCACCTTCGCCAGCCTCACCTCAGCTGAATTCACCGCAAAGCTATTGGATCGACTGACTTTCGCCAAATCCTACGACCTCGGGGAGGAAGGCCGATACCGCCGTTATCTGCTCGTGCTGCCGATGATCCTCCAGAACCCCATCGGTCTCGGCGTGCTTCAGTTCGAGAAAATCTTCCCGTCGAGTCGCCCGGCGAATGTCCTTCACCACCTGCTCGGCAGGCTTTTTGGTGTTCGAGGATTTGGCGGTCATCTTGGTTCCTTCGTCATCCGACGAGACCAAAACACTCCTTAAAGCTCAACCCTAAATCTGTGCCATGGGTAATGACGGTGGACAGTGTTGGTGTTGGTGTTGGTGTTGGTGTTGGTGGTGCTTGCACTTGCCGTGGTCGGCCAGGATTTCGATCACCCGGCACGTCTCGACCCGACCATGGCTGCACCCGACCACCATGCGCTCGAGTTCGTGCTGCAGCGCGGTCAAGCTGGCGATCTTCTCCTTGACCTCAACAAGGTGGGATTTCGCGATGGTATCGGCATCCTGGCAGGACTGGTCGGGACGATCCTGCAGCAACAGCAAAGTGCGGATCTTGTCGATGTCGAACCCCAGCTCCCGGGAGTGTCGGATGAAAGTCAGCCGCTCGTTGTCCTTCAGGTCGTAGGTCCGTCGATTTCCCTCGGTCCTCGGGGGAGCCGGCAGCAACCCGATCTGCTCGTAGTACCTGATCGTCGGCACCTTCACGCCCGTGGCTTCGGATACCTTGCCGATCGCGATACCGTGACTCATTTTGTGCTTGCTCCTACAGTGGCTAGAGGATGTACGCCGGTCGGAAGGAATTCAAGGCGTCGGCGCGATGATCGCAGGGATTGATACGACACGCTTCCGTGTAGAGGGCATGGATTGTGCTAGCTGTGCCACCAAGGTCGATACCGCGGTTCGCAGGATCGAAGGCGTCGAGGAAGTTTCGGTTTCGGTCGTCTCCGGCACGATGACGGTGATGCATGCGACAGGGACCGACCTGGGCGCCGTGGCGGGAAAAGTTTCCAAGCTCGGATAC
>NZ_LAPV01000214.1 GCF_000971275.1 Devosia psychrophila
CTCTGGGTAAATACGGCGCCCCCGAAATCTTCAACAGCGACCAAGGCAGCCAAGGCGGATTCAAGCGGTTTCGTTGAGGCGCGATTTCCACCGCGTCTGCTTATCTCAAGCTGTTTTTCGGACAAGTTCACAGCAAGCCGGATAACGTCGGTGGAATACCTGCCACATCACTTGCACGCGCACTGGCGCCTGTTCGCCCTTTTCTTTTTTCCTTTTTCGGCGGATTTGAGCTCAAGCTGCAGCAACGCATTACCGTTCGCATGACTTCTGAGATCATTGCGCGCATCGACGTTTTAATCGTGCACCAACCCGGCTATGTCAGCCGTCAGGAGGCCGTACGGCACTGCGTGGATTTGATAAGCCCGCTCACGGGCGGGGCATTGTGAGCCCGTCCGGAGCGAGGGCGCAGGACACCGCAGGCAACGACGCGATTGATCTGTGAAGCGAGATCACAGTCGCGAGCGCGCAGCGGATTCGCATAATATCGCTTATGGACGTTCTGCGTCGGGCTCGGTAGCGCGGGATAGCCGGTAGCAGGAACGCTATTTGCTCTCTAGGACCTGGCAAAAGCAAGGAGCGGTGCTGTGTCGTGAGCGTCGGCCTGTTTTAGTGTTGTGATATAGGCCCTGCGCAGTTCGCTCGTGTCCTCCTGCAAGTTGCCTCCACCCCAGGTGAAAGGCTGTCCGCCAAGACTCTCAACCAATAGGTCGGCCATCATGCGCGAATGGCGGCCATTGCCGTTCGGAAATGGATGTACAGCAACAATTCGGTGATGAAATTGGACCGCCAGCTCATCGGGCGAAAACGTGCTGTGCTCAGTCCAATAACGGAACGTGTCGAATAGGACGGCACTTTCATTGGCGATCATCCATGGCTCAACCCCGATGTTGAGTGTGCTCTGTCGATATCGGCCGGCCCATTTCCAGACTTTGCCGAACATCATTCTATGCAGCGTCCGCGAGAACTCATCGGTCGCTATCTTCAGAGGCTTTAAGCGGCGGCGTTGTGCCCAGGCAAGTCCGGCGAGTATGTTGTCTTGCTCGGCTACGTTCAGGTCCGCCCTCGTGGTGACCCAGGTCGGGATCATGCCCTTCTGATCGTCGACGGAAAGCGGAGTAGCATGCTCAGCCTCATCAAAGAGGCCTATCATGCCTCACTCCAAAGGTCGCGATCGGCCAGCTCGTCGCGAATGTACTGATCGATACTCTCCTCAAGTTCACCGCTGCCCGTCGCCTGGTCCTCAAGACGCATGGTGTGCGCGACGCGGGTGATCGCGCGCATTGCAATTGTCCTCGCACGCTGGTGAACTGTGTCCTCCAAAGAGGTATTCGGCACCAGCGCATAAACGAGGGTGGCATCGAGCGCCCGAGCGACCTTCTCCAACGTTTGCAATTGAATGGTGCCGGCGGCTTCCGACTTTTCCAGCTGCTCGACATTTTGTGGCGTCGCGCCGATCCGCTTCCCGAGCTGGGCTCCAGACATGCCGAGCCCATCACGTATCGCCCTGATCCATCCCTTGGGAGGAGGGGTCTGCTGTTTCATGGGCTTTGCGACAGCGAGCCGTTCGTCAAGTCGCTTGCGGGCGCGATCATTTAGGTTTGTCATGGTCGGGTTCGTTTCGGGGATAATCAACTCATAGCTTGATAACACAGAATATAAAATCAAGCCATAAGGTGATCGGCTATTAGTCATTAGCAATTTATACCTTGAAGATACATCATAAAAACCAAGCTGTGAGTTGATGAGTCCCCGGGAATTAGAAGGTTGAGGCGGAGGGATGGTCGCCTGACCCGCACCCACTTTCGACATCGGTCAGCGGCTTGATGGACAGCCGTTTTGGAGGGCATCCTGCCGCGTTTGCTATGTTATACCAAATCCCACTGATCAGAACCTGTGCGCCC
Source organism: Devosia psychrophila (assembly GCF_000971275.1). GTDB lineage: Bacteria > Pseudomonadota > Alphaproteobacteria > Rhizobiales > Devosiaceae > Devosia > Devosia psychrophila. The sequence goes on from NZ_LAPV01000214.1 coordinate 1,902, forward strand.
AATCGCGCATTCCGATGGACATGATTCTCCAAGGTTGATCGGTGAGCTTGTTCCAGGCGACGCAGCGGTGATCGAGGATGTCGGCGTAGGATTTGAAGACGCGGTTTGAGAGCCAGTTGTCGCGCATGAACTGCAAGACGTTTTCGACTGGATTGAGCTCGGGGCATTTTGATGGCAACGGCAACAGGGTGATGTTGGCAGGAACGACGAGTGCGGCGGAGAGGTGCCAACTGGCTTGGTCGAGCAACAGCACGGCGTGCGCGCCGGGCGCCACAGTGGCCGAGATTTCCGCAAGGTGCAGCGCCATGCCATCGGTGTTACAGCGAGGCAGAACCAGCGCTGCACCTTTCCCTT
>NZ_LAPV01000215.1 GCF_000971275.1 Devosia psychrophila
GCTATAGCCGCATCGGCGGCCCTGTCGATGACGCTCCATGTTTCCGCGTTCAATGCACGCAACTTGGCCGCCTCGGCAACCCACGCGCTTTCGAAATCGGTGATACGGGCAGTGGCTGCAGCTATGTCGCCTTTTGCGACCATGTTCAGCGTATCGGCCGCGATGACCCGGAACGGGGAAAGATCTCCGAGCTCGGTAGCCTGGGCGGCATAGGTGGGAGCGAGCAGCCAGGGAGCGGCTGCGACGGGGACGGACAGAAAGGCAAGGGCAACGAGTAGCTTGTGCATGGGAACCTCCTTACGTAGCTGCGATTTGGCAGCAGAAGGAAATTGCTCCCGGGGCATTACGCCGTTCTGGCGCCCGGCATACGGATTGGTAATTAATGGCCCCTAGCCCTTGTGTTCCGGGCAACTTTGACCAAAGGGCGGCCCCCTTTCGGGCCGCCCTTGATATCGGGGAAGTTTAGTCGGCGGTTTCGGCGCCCCCCTTGTCCTTGTTGACGTCGACGCTGACCGGAGCGAAGCCCGCGGCCGCGAGCTCGAACGTCATGACCTTGGCGCTCTGGGTGGAGTGGTAGATACCGTTTGGGTTGTCGCGGAAGTGACCGGCCACGGCAGCGTCGTCGAGGTGGATGCGTGCCTCCCCGGACGCGGGTACCGTAAACCCGGGCAAGGGCTTGAAGTAGGTCTCGGTCGCGCCGGTGTCGGCATCCTTGACCGTCAGGTAGAGGCTGAAGTCCCTAATTTCCAATGCCGTCCCGTTGCTCACCAGGAGCTCGAGGTGGTCTGGAGCGGTCTTCTTTGCTGCATAGTCGTAGTTGTTCTCGACCAGCGCCTCCTTGATGGCGAACGGTGCGGCGGCGCCCGACTGTGGGGTAGGGTCTGCGAGCGACAAGGGGTCGGTGTCCTTGAGGTCGTCGATGCCGTCGCCATCGGTGTCGGGGTTCATCGGATCGGTACCGAGCAGGACTTCGGAGGCGTCCGGGATGCCGTCGCCGTCGGTGTCGACACCGGCGGCGTAGGCGCCGTGCGAGAGCATGAGGGCGGTGACGAGAGCGAGTGCAGAGATGGCGACGGTGTTGCTGCGTTTCATTCTTCTATTCCTTTGAGAGACGGTTGGGGTCGAGGCGGCGCGCGAACAGCAGGAGGCCGAGCGCCAGGGCAATCGCCAGAAGCCAGACGAGATCGCTGGTTTTCTCGGCGAGAATCGGCATCAGGGGTTGGCCCGCATAGGTGTCCTTGATGCCGAGTATGGCGAAGCTTAACCGTTCGAAATGCTTGGTGGGCGATGCCACCTCGATCCCGTTCCGGATGGTTTCGTAAGTAGAGAAGGATTGGAGGATCTCGAGCTGCTGCGGCTTGGCGATCTGCAACTGTTTGAAGACGCCGCCGGCAACTTGATTGTCTGGATCGAGCGTGTCGCCGATCTGAGGAGCGATCAGCACGAAACCAAGCCAGACTGTGAAGGCGAGGAGAAGCGCGTTGGGCAGCTTCTTGGCCCAGAGCGCAGTCACGAAACCCAGCAGGAAGAAGGCAAGCGCATAGAGGCCAGCGGCCGACATGACGATCGCGAGGCGCCCGATATCCTCCGGGCCCAGCATGACGCCCGAAATCAGGATCACCGAGGCGCCGGCCACCACGAAGGCCAGCACCAGGCCAGAGGAGATGATCGCGGTTCCCGCGAGAACCTTGCCGGCGAGGAACTGCCACTGGGCGATCGGACGGGTAACGATCAGCGCCAGCGTCTGCCGTCCGCGTTCGCTGGCCGCCGCACGGTACCCGATCAGGATGCCAATGATGGCGCCGATGATCTCGACGTGTTCGACGAAGCCCCGCAGGAGCTTGAGCGGGTAGAAGGCCGGGTCCGGTATGGTCGAGGCATCCTTGCCCAAGGCAATGAGACCTGCCTTTGCCTCCGCGTAAGTCGCGACATCTCCCTTGAGGGCGATGGCCGCCACCGCGAGGGCGACCAGAGAGGCGAGTAGCAGGAAGGCCGTAATCAGGATGACGAAGCGGTCGTTGACCGCGTCGCGGATATCCTTGCCCGCGATCGTCAACACGGGTTGGACGAGGTCATGCATCGTAGTCTCCTTTGGTCATGTCCATGCGCGCGACGGCGGCCACAGCGACCCCGCCGAGGGCTGTCACCGAGATCAAGAGCGAGGCAAGCGGCGGGATGGCGGACCGGTCGATGA
>NZ_LAPV01000216.1 GCF_000971275.1 Devosia psychrophila
CCCTTACAATACAGCAGCAGAAGCGCCCTCAAGGAACGCGCTTGAAGCGCTCAGCATGGGGCCACTGATTGTAAATCGAAGCCCTTGGACCTCATATGAAATTTCCGGGGGCCGCCCGAACAAGGTCGTTAGCGCGGAGCGAATGTATCTTGTGCCATAGCCGCTCCTCTCCGGTGGGGACACAGGGGGACCCCCGCTTTCGATCCAATTGATCGTAAAGATCGGGTCGGGATTGTCGCTGACGCCCCAAGTCAGCGAAACCGTCCCCTTGTCACCAGACAGTGCACCATATTTGATGGCGTTGGTCGTCAACTCATGCAGGCACAAGGCCAGGGTGGTCCCCGCCCCGCGCGTGACCATCAGGTCGGGTCCCTCCACCCAGATCCGGCTATCCCCGTCCATACGATAGGGCAACACCGTAAGGTCGATGACATTTGCCAGCGACACCGCTTCGCCCCCCGCCTGAAACACCGCTGAGTGGACATTGGACAACGCGCCCAGCCGACCCTCGAAATCCTGCGCCAATTCCTCGACAGATTGCGCCCCACGCCGGGTCATCTGGAAGATCGACCCGACGGTGGCGAGGATGTTCTTGACCCGGTGATTGAGCTCGAGGCGAAACTCGGTCTCCTTGTCGATATGATCGCGAACCTCGCGCTGACGGCGCCGGACTGCGAGTGCGGACTGGATC
>NZ_LAPV01000217.1 GCF_000971275.1 Devosia psychrophila
GGCCAGGGCCGACGGGAATTGGATGTAGGTTTTGAGGCCATCGGTGTAAATGCGGGTGGGCTTCCAGCGTGCAGCCCCCTCGATGCGGAATCCAAAATCCAGATTCTCGGCTGGAACCCCTGCCCCGTCGATGACGCTGGCTTCCATCCGGGCGTTGATTTCGCCAAGCTTGGCAGCAACGTCGCCAGGATACTCAAAGCCAATCCGGGCCATGTATTCCGTTGCGTGGGAGCGCAATTGCACGTGGTAGGTTCGACGCGATGTGGTCACCACCATTGAGGTTTCAATGCCGGCTTCAGACGGCTTGACGATGAGGTGAACCGCTTGGGCGCCGGCAGCCCCCGAGGTCGCAGGATCTACCTTCCAGCGGACGCTATCGCCCACGAGCACGTCGCGGACCACTTCGCCGGCTTGAAGCTCAATATCGCAAACCTGCAACGGTGAGCAGACGACCGACGGCTGGACTTCGCCGAACAGGAACACCACTTTGCCATCGGGGCCGCGTGTAACCACCCCCTGCCCTTCCTGCCACTCGCCGGACAGATAGGTGCCTTTCGCCTCATTGGCGCTCATCTCTTGGGCGCTGACACTGCCGAGGCTGCATAAGGTAACGGCCAGCATCAACAGCGGAGTGGCGGGCGATGGGTTCGAATAAGAGTATCGAGATATTGTCATAGCTGGGCGG
>NZ_LAPV01000218.1 GCF_000971275.1 Devosia psychrophila
TTTTAGGCAATTGCCGATCACTTCGGTCATTTCGAACGGCCAGGCGCCACTTGCATCTACATTGCACGCAAAAAAGAAAACGCCAGCCACCCGTTCCGGATGCGCCCTGGCTAACGCCAGGCCAGTGAATGCGCCATCGCTCCAACCCACTACCGCCGCCCTTTCAATCCTCAACTGGTCAAGCACCGCAAGGACATCCTCGGTAAATTGGACATAAGAGAACGGTGTTCCGTCCCACCCGCTGCGCCCGTGCCCACGACTGTCTATGGCGATAACTCGATAGCCGGCATCCACGAAGGCAGGGACCTGGTGCCCGAAATTGCCGGCGTTCCCCATCCCGCCATGGGCCAAGACAACGGATGGTCTGTCGTTTGATCCTATCGCGCTGTTTGATGATGGCTGCGGCCCTGCCGAAGTAGGCGTCGGCTGGTGTGACGTTGTTGAGGCTCTCGTGGTAGCTCCGGTGATTGTAATGCTCGACGAAGGCGCCGATCTGGGCCTCAAGATCGCCGGGCAGGAAGTAGTTTTCGAGCAGGATGCGGTTTTTGAGGGTCTGGTGCCAGCGCTCGATCTTGCCCTGGGTCTGGGGATGCATTGGAGCGCCCCGAACATGGCTCATGGCTTTGGCCTCGATATAATCGGCCAGTTCACCGGCGATGTAGCTCGGGCCGTTGTCG
>NZ_LAPV01000219.1 GCF_000971275.1 Devosia psychrophila
GGGCATCAAGCTTCATTGCGTTCGGTACAGAGGCGGCCTTGGCGCGGTCGACCACGCGCACTCCAGATTCGCCAAATCATAAAGGAAACGAAATATGAAACGTCGTGAGCTTCTCAAGGGCACACTTTCGGGCGCATTGGCTCTTTCGCTGCCCTGGGCGATGTCGCGGCCAGCCTTTGCGGAGCCGTCCTCCGGCGAAAAGGTGCTCAACATCGTTCGTCGCACGATAGAAGTGAACGGACGGGCGGCGAGTGTTTTCGGGGTGCAGCAGGCGAATGGCACAGTGGGGCTCCACTACCGGGCGAATGACACCTTCAACCTGCTGCTCCGCAATGAAACCGCCGAGCCGACCATCATCCACTGGCACGGGCTGACGCCGCCCTGGCCGAGCGACGGCGTGCCCGACGCTCCGCTGCCGCTCCTCGCGGCCACCTCCGACCGCGCTTTTGATTTTCCTATCGGCAAGCCTGGGACCTATTGGTTACACGCTCATACCCTTCAGGAGCAGGCGCTCCTCGCCGCTCCGCTGATCGTGGCCAATCCCGCAGACGACGGCAGGGACGAGCAGGAGGTCGTAGTTTTGCTGCACGACTTTTCTTTCACGTCGCCCGAGGAGTTGCTGGCTGGGCCGACGGGGTGGGCCGCCCGGCCCGTTGGTTATGC
>NZ_LAPV01000022.1 GCF_000971275.1 Devosia psychrophila
GAAGCGAAAAGAGGGAAGACGACAGAAAGAAGTGAAAGAGGAAAAGAGCGAGTACGGGGAATAGGAGAAAAAAAAAAAAAAAAAAAAATAAGTAGGGAGTGAAGAGACAGAGAGAGACAGAACAGACACAAAGAGGAGAAAAAAACAGCAGAAGAGGAGGATAACGGAGAAAAAGACAAAGAAGGAAAAGAGAAGAATAAGCAGAAGGAAAGGAAGAAGGGAGAGAGGGAGGAGAAGAAGGAGAAGGGAAAGAAGGGGGAGGAGAAGGGGGAGGAGAGGGGGGAGGGAGAGGAGGGGAGGGGGGGAAGAGGGGTGGGAAAAAGAGAAGGGAGGGAGAAGAAGGGGGAGAGAAGGAGGAGAGTGAGGAGAGAGGGGGAGAAAAAAAAGGAAAGGGGGGAAGAGGAGAAGAAAGAGGGGGAAAGGGAGAAGGGAAAGAAGAGAAGGAGAGAGGAGAGGAAAAGAAGAAGGAGGAGGGGAGAGAGAGAGGAGGGGAAGAAAAAGAGGGGAAAAGGGAAGAGGGTGAGGGGAGTGGGAGAGAGGAACAGGGCGGTTTCAGCCAGCTCTCCGG
>NZ_LAPV01000220.1 GCF_000971275.1 Devosia psychrophila
CGGAACTGCTTGAGCCTGTTGAACATGCGTTCGATGCGGTTGCGGTCCTTGTATGCCTTGAAGTCGCATGGGGGCGGGTTCTTGCGGTTGGCTTTGGGTGGGATCACCGGAACAATGCCGCTCAACAGCAGATCCTGGCGTACGGCGTCGCCATCGTAGCCTTTGTCGGCCAGGAGCAACCGCGGCCTGCCCACCGGCATGGCCATTAAGGCAGGAACGGCTGCATAGTCGGATACTTCTCCACCCGTGAGGACAAAGCCAAGAGGGCGTCCTTGACCGTCTGTGCGGGCGTGGATTTTGCACGTAAAGCCGCCGCGTGATCGACCAAAAGCCTCCTTGTAGGTCCCCCTTTAGCGCCCGCTGCCTGGCTGTGGCCGCGCACCGTGGTGCTGTCGATCATGTGTTGCCAGTCATCGGTGAGCCCGAGTTCGACCAGGGTCTCGAGCAAGGCATCCCAGACCCCTTGCTCGGCCCAGCGGCGGAAGCGCACATAGACTGAATTCCACTTGCCATAGCGCTCATGCATGTCGCGCCAGGGGCAGCCAACCCGCAGAACATGGAGCATGCCGTTCAGATAACGGCGATTGTCTTGCGCTGGTCGGGACTTGCGCCCTCGTTCAGCCGGCAAAAGCTCTCCAATGAGCC
>NZ_LAPV01000221.1 GCF_000971275.1 Devosia psychrophila
AACATCGACAGCGATGGTCCGAAATCGGCGGGGAAGAGGATGCGCTTGATGAAGGCGGTTGACTGCTCCCATAGCGAACCATCGAGCCCAAAGGTATCGGCCAGCGACTGGCGCAGCGCATCGACCTGCGCCGCGTCCATGTAGGCGCCCTGCGACGCCACCTTGGCCAGCATGGCTTCGACCGGATCGGTGGGTCCGAGCCGCGGCACGAAGAACAGCACTGTCAGCGCAAAGATGATAACGAGCGCATAAACAACCAGCCGCCCGGCGATATAACGAAGGAGGTTCATCAGATCACTTCGAGGTAATCGGGTGGTGCGAGTTCGGGGAAAGGAGCCGTCGGCAGCGTCTGGTACCAGAAGGCCACCGACGCGATGTCGTCCTGAAGCGGCAGGTAGCGGCGGTCTTTCTTTTCGGTGCGCCAGCCCAGCGCCTGGATGGTGACGCGCAGATCGTCGTCGAACCGGATCGGATCGGTAATGTGCCAGCGATACATGCCGAACCGAATCTGGCTTTGATACACCCCATCGGGCCGCAGCACCTGCGGCAGGCCGGCATAAGGGGTGGTATATTCGCGATAGGCGCTGATCATGTTGGGATCGATAACGCCGCCGTCGAAATTATAGGCGCCGCAGAAATAG
>NZ_LAPV01000222.1 GCF_000971275.1 Devosia psychrophila
CTTCCAGATCCTGGCATTCATCCAGTTTCTGATCACCCTCTACACATACCCGCTATGGGTAGAGTTGTTGGTCATACCCTTCGTCACACTGCTGACTGGTATGATCGCCGTGGGCGATCGTGATCCAAAAACAAAGCAGGCTATCTCCGTTCTGACCAACATCCTGGCGCTATTCTCGCTGGGCTTCTTCGGCCTCGCACTGGTGATGACGCTAGTGGATTTCTGGAACTACGCCACGATCCAGACATGGCGGGACTTCTACACGCCAATCTTGCTGACGCTCGTGTTCCTACCGTTCATCTTCGTCCTCTACGTCCTCATGTCGTACGAGAGCGCCTTCGTAAGCCTGTCCTTCAATATTAAGGACAAAAAACTCAGACGGTCGGCGCAATGGCGGGCCATTCTCGCCTTCGGTCCCAACATTGATCTAATGCGTCGATGGCAACGCCACGTTGCGGTGCATCGCCCACAGTCCAAAGGTGACATCAAAGCGGGCATCCGGGAAATCAAAGAGGCGCGCCACCGGGAGCGGACTAAACCGCCGGTGGCAACCACACTGGGATGGTCACCCAACATCGCCAAGGATTTCCTTGGTGATCTTGGCCTGGCAACGCGGGACTATAACGGCTGCCAGAGCTG
>NZ_LAPV01000223.1 GCF_000971275.1 Devosia psychrophila
CTTGCCCAGTTGGAGCTGGCACGAAGTTCGTACTTTTACCATCGAGCCCGTGTGAAGGTGGCAGACAAATACCTCGCTATTCGTCACAGCATCACTGAAATCTTCGAGCTCAACCATTGCTGTTACGGCTACCGCAGGCTGCAGGCGTCGCTGGCCAGGCAGTGCGTTGCGATCTCTGAGAAGGTCGTCCAGCGGTTGATGAAACAGGAGGGCCTGGTCGTTGCTAAGCCAAAGCGGCGCCGGTACGGTTCCTATCTTGGAGAAATCAGTCCGGCACCTGAAAACCTAATCAATCGCGACTTCCAAGCCGGAGCCCCAAACGAAAAGTGGCTTACAGATATCACCGAGTTCCAGATCCCGGCTGGCAAGGTGTACCTCTCGCCCATCATCGACTGCTTCGATGGCCTGGTCCTGAGTTGGTCTATTGGAACGCATCCAGACGCCGAACTGGTCAACACGATGCTGGATGCCGCCATCGACACTGTGGCTGGCGGGGATGCACGGCCCATCGTTCATTCTGATCGCGGTGCTCATTATCGCTGGGCAGGCTGGTTACCCAGGATTGCTGACGCGAAGCTGGTTCGCTCAATGTCCCGCAAGGGATGCTCGCAAGATAACGCTGCGTGCGAGGGGTTTT
>NZ_LAPV01000224.1 GCF_000971275.1 Devosia psychrophila
GGCCCGCTCGCCCCGGTGGGCCTGATCGAAAACTGGCGTGCTAGGGAAGTTACGGTGCGGCGGGGTATAGCCAGCCCGGGCCGGCTTGAGCGGCTTAGCCCGCGCAACACGCAGAGGCACGCGATGCTTATCGTGCTGGGACCGTTGATGCGCGGCGGCGGCCTTGGCATAGTCTGCGCGGATAGCGGCAGTGAAGCCGACCTTGTTGTCCTTGGACAACAAGTCGCCCAGCACTCCCACCGCGCGGCTGGCGTCGTTCACATGCCCCGCCTGGCCGGCGCTATAGCGCCGGCCAGGCGGGGCATGTGAACGACGCCAGCCGCGCGGTGGGAGTGCTGGGCGACTTGTTGTCCAAGGACAACAAGGTCGGCTTCACTGCCGCTATCCGCGCAGACTATGCCAAGGCCGCCGCCGCGCATCAACGGTCCCAGCACGATAAGCATCGCGTGCCTCTGCGTGTTGCGCGGGCTAAGCCGCTCAAGCCGGCCCGGGCTGGCTATACCCCGCCGCACCGTAACTTCCCTAGCACGCCAGTTTTCGATCAGGCCCACCGGGGCGAGCGGGCC
>NZ_LAPV01000225.1 GCF_000971275.1 Devosia psychrophila
GAAATCAACTGCAACGGACTTTTCGCCGATGCCTAGTCATCCTCCCACTCCATTTACCACACCTTTCATTTGTCCTCTTTCTTCAACCACACCTTCATTTACATTTCCGATTTCTTCGTCTTCATCTCCTTCTTACTTTTTTACTGCCTTTCTCTTTTTCTCTTCTCCTATCCCTCTATACTTACTCGTTTCTCTTTTTCCCTCTTCTTCTTTTCTTTTTTTTCTTCTTTTCTTTTTTTCTTCTTTTTCTCTTTTCTTTTCTTCTTTTTCTTCTTTTTCTTTTTCTTTTTTCTTTTTTCCTTTTGTTTTCGCTCCTCCTCTGTTTTTCGCCTCTTTTGTCTCCCTTTCCTCTTTCTTCTCTCTCTTTTCTCTTTTCCTTTTCTTCTTCTTCTCCTCCCTTCTTCCTTTCCCCCTTTCGTCTTTCTCTCCCCTCTTCTTCTCCCCCCTTTTTCTCTTCTTGCCTCCCTCCTTTCTTCTATATTTCTGCTCCTCCTTTTTTCCATTTGCCTCCCTTCTTGTCTCTGCCTTTTCTCCGTCTGTTGTCTCCCCCCTTTTCTTTCTCC
>NZ_LAPV01000226.1 GCF_000971275.1 Devosia psychrophila
GGTCGCGAAGGGGGCGCCCTGGCGGACGCCGGCCTTGGCGTGTTGTAGTTCGGGGCGGTATGCGGGCCGCGTGCTGCTGTGCCACGAGGCTGTCTGAGTCGAGGGCCTGGCAGCCTGGGCGGGCGTTGGCCCGAGCTGTTCCGGTGCAGCAACGGTGGCGCCGGTCAAACGGGTGGGGTTTCCCGGCGCAGTGGTCGCCGGCGCCCTGTTTACAAGCTTGGGCCTGTCGGCCGTGGCGCTGCAGGTGCCGCCCGCGGTGGGGGGCTGGGCCTTCATGCGGCGCCGCATGAAGGCCCAGCCCCCCACCGCGGGCGGCACCTGCAGCGCCACGGCCGACAGGCCCAAGCTTGTAAACAGGGCGCCGGCGACCACTGCGCCGGGAAACCCCACCCGTTTGACCGGCGCCACCGTTGCTGCACCGGAACAGCTCGGGCCAACGCCCGCCCAGGCTGCCAGGCCCTCGACTCAGACAGCCTCGTGGCACAGCAGCACGCGGCCCGCATACCGCCCCGAACTACAACACGCCAAGGCCGGCGTCCGCCAGGGCGCCCCCTTCGCGACC
>NZ_LAPV01000227.1 GCF_000971275.1 Devosia psychrophila
CAGTGGGATGTAGCGACCGATTCAGCCTCGTGGATCAAACGAGCGCATCGCTTGGATTTTCTGGACTGCCATCGTTCGCGTGCGTGTCTGCACGGGGCGTTCTGGCCTTGCTGCCCGGGTCCAAGTGGAATATGGCTACGGATGGCGTTTCTCTTGTCCAGTACCAAGGCCGACTTGACGACGATGTACGTGTTGGCGTCGACGTCTACTTTCGGGCGGGTGCGCCGTTCGCAATAGGTGCCACCGTGACGCAATCGCAGAGGGAAGGCCTTCGGTATCAGCGGGCTGAAGCGAAGCGAAGAAACTGTGGAGTTCAAGTAACGCGCACTTTTTGCGCCGACCACAAGCCGTTTGGATGGGGGGGATGGACAGGCACAAGACGAACTGTATGAAGCAGTTTCGGCCACTTGCGGAACCATCGACCAGCTTGTTAAGAGTGATACCGAGCACGGAACGCTTCCCTCACCATGGCCCAAGTGGAAACGGGGCGCTGAGCCGTGCAATGTCTATGACGAGTAGTCAGAGAGGACGATTTCAGCAGTAGCCGTGTACGGG
>NZ_LAPV01000228.1 GCF_000971275.1 Devosia psychrophila
AACCTGATCGCCATGAAGGTGGTCGAGCGCGATGGCGCCAAGATTACCGCCGAGGCGGCCGGCGGGGGTTTCGGCTTGGTACTGGTAGGCGCGACCGAGATAGGTGCGCAGGCCCAGCGTCGCCGGGATGCCTTCCATGGCGGCGTTGTCGGTGACCTGCAGCCCATCGGCGCGGCAGGCCAGGATGAAGCTGTCCGGAATTTCACCGAACTGTTCGAGCGGCAGGGTGAGCCGGACACCGCCGGCCGCCTCGGCGGTAATCTTGGCGCCATCGCGCTCGACCACCTTCATGGCGATCAGGTTTTCGAAGCCGACGAAGCGGGCGACGAAGGCATTGGCTGGGCGCTGGTAGAGGCGCTCGGGTGTATCGAGCTGCATGATGCGGCCCTGATGCATGATGGCGACGCGATCGGAGATCGAGAAGGCCTCCTCCTGGTCATGTGTCACATATACCGAGGTAGTGCCATTAGCGCGCTGGAGCTGGCGGATTTCGACGCGCATGTCGATGCGGAGCTTGGCGTCGAGGTTGCTGAGGGGTTCGTCGAACATCAGCAGCGGTGGCTCGATGACCAGCGCACGGCCGAGGGCGACGCGCTGCTTTTGGCCACCGGACAGGGCAGCGGGCAGGCGGTCGGCGAGGTGGGCAAGGCCGACGCGGTCGAGCATGGCACCGACGCGTTTGGTCTTGGCATTGCCGGATATGCCGCGCTGCTTGAGGCCGAAGCCGACATTGTCGGCAACCGACAGATGCGGGAACAGCGCATAGTTCTGGAACACGAGACCGATGTCGCGCTGGTGCGGCGGCAGGCGGGTCAGGTCGCGACCGCCCAGCGTGATGGTGCCCGAGGTCGGCTGCAGGAAGCCGGCGACAAGGCGCAAAGTGGTGGTCTTGCCGCAGCCGCTGGCGCCGAGTAGCGAGACAAGCTCGCCTTCGGCAACGGCCAGGGAGAAGTTTTCCAGCACTTGGGTGGAGCCGTAATGAGCAGAGATGGAGTCGAGCGTAAGGGACTGGGTCATGGGTTACTTGGCCAGGAAGGTCAGGCCGAGCGTACGCTCGACGACGGCCATCACGGCCACGGTGAGAAGCATCAGCAGCACCGAAACCGAGGCTACCGTGGGATCGAAGAACTGCTCCATATGCGCGAGCAGCTGGATCGGCAGGGTGGAAAGACCCGGCCCGGTCAGGAAGATCGAGATGGAAACGTCGTTGATCGAGGTGATGAAGGCGAGAATGAAGGCCGCGATGACGCCGGAGCGGACATTGGGCAAGAGGATGGTGAAGAAGGTTTTCAGCGGTGGTGAGCCGAGGCTGATGGCGGCTTCCTCGATGGAAAAATCGAACGAGGCCAGCGAGGCTGAGATGACGCGGACCACATAAGGCAGGACGATCAGCGAATGGCCGAACAGAAGGGAAATGTAGATCGGCGAATTGAACTGTACGGCCAGATTTTTCAGCAGCGAGAAGCCGAGCACCAGCTCGGGGACCAGCACCGGCAGGATGAACAGCGTCGAGAGCCAGCCGGGAAGCTGGATGCGGTGGCGATTGAGCGCGTAGGCGGCAGGAATGCCGATGATCAGCGCGATGGTGGTCGACAGCAACGCGATCTGCAGGCTGGTGAAGATGGTGCGGCGGAAGGCGTCGATCTGGAAGATATTCTCGAACCAGCGCAGCGACAGGCCCTGTGGCGGGAAAGTCAGATAGGTGGTGTCGCTAAGGGCGGCGCCGAGCACGATGATCAGCGGCCCGACGAGGAACATGAAGACCAGCACTGTGCCGGCGATGAGCAGTGGGTGAATGTTCCGGGTCATCAGGTGGCCATCGGGTTGAGGCGGCGGGCAACGGCGTTCATCGCGGCCACGATGGCAATGGTGATAACGACCATGACGGCGGCAATGGTCGAAGCGGCGACCCAATCGAAGGTGACCATGGCCTGCTGGTACATCAGCGTGCCCATCATCATCACTTGTTCGCCGCCGAGCAATTGCGGCGTGGCGTAGGAGGTGAAGCTGCCGGTGAACACCAGCACGGCACCGACGATCAGACCGGGAACGGCCAGTGGCAAGGTGACCTGCATGAAGGTGGCGGACGGCTTGGCGCCCAGCGATGCCGAGGCCTGGATCAGGTCATCGGGGATGGATTCGAGCACGCCGACCAGCGTCAGGATCATCAGCGGCACGAAGAGGTAGACCATGGCGACGATCACAGCGCCCTGCGTGTAGAGCATGGTGATCGGTTCGCTGATCAGGCCCAGGTTGAGCAGCGTGGAGTTGAGAATGCCGTTCTTGCCGAGGATGATCAGCCAAGCAAAGGAACGGACCACGACGCCGGTCAGCAGCGGGAATACGGCAGCGATGATCAGGATGGATTTGAGCCAGCCCGGTGCGCGCGACACCACATAGGCGGTGAGGAAGCCAACGACCAGCGCGATGGCGGTGACGGCGAGTGACACCTGGATGGTGCGGAACAGCACAGTGCGGCGGAAGCTGCTGCCGAAGAAGGACAGATAGGTGGCAAAGGGACCGGCGGGGGTGGTGAAGGTTGTCCAAATCGTTGCCAGAACCGGCAGCACGAGAAAGACCACGATCAGCAGGGTCGCGGGAAAGGCCAGGCTCCAGCCGGCAAAACGTTTCATTCTTTTGGCCTTGCAGAAGGAGGGCGGGGCGGCCGGAGCCGCCCCGTCAAGGCGATTACATGCCGAAAATTTCGTTCCAGCGATCGACCCAGCCGCCCTTGGCGGCGTTCATCTTGGCGTAGTCGATGCGCTGCAGGCCGGCAATCAGGTCTGCACCATATGTCCACAGCGAAGCCTGCTCGGGCGTCAGTTCGACCGAGGTCACCACCGGGGCATCTACGCCCTGTTCGGCCAGCTGCTGCTGGATTTCGGGCGACAGGATGAAGTTGATAAACTCATAGGCCAGTTCGGGTTCGGCGGCGCCGGTCGGGATATTGACCGTGTTTAGCGTGACGATGGCGCCTTCGGACAGGTCGGCCCATTCGACGGTCGGCACCGCAGCCTGGATCTGGCCAAGGGTGAAATCCTGCGCGATGGCGGCGCTGATTTCGCCGGTCGAGAACAGGTTGATCATTTCCGAGCCAGTATTGTAGTTCTTGACTACATTGGGCTTGAGCTCAGCGACAGCGGCAAAGGCTGCGTCTTCATCGGCGAATGCATCGACACTAGCGTGATCGCCAGCCTTCATCACGACCATCGGGCCAGCCGTGGTGGTGATGCCGGGCAGCGACAGCGAGCCGGCGAGGTCTTCGCGCCACAAATCGTTCCACGAGGTGATCGGCGTGGTGACCTTTGTGGTGTCATAGACAATGCCGACGCGGCCGATGGTGTAGGCCGGGCCGTAGCCGCCCTGTGGGTCCTTGGCAAGGTCGTAGATGCCGGCGAGGTTCGGAATCTTTGTCGGATCGATCTTCTGGAACAGGCCAGCTTCGATGCCCTGCTGGCTGAAGCTGTCGGAGAAATAGGCCACGTCGACGCCAGCGCCGTTGCGGATCTGGATCTTGTTGAGACGTTCGCCATTATTGCCAGTCTCGAACACAATCTCGCATCCGCACTGGGCGCGGAAGGGCGCAAGGACGATGGATTCCAGCTTTTCGCCGTTGAAGCCCCACCACGAAATGGTCAGGGTCTTGCCCTGCGCCAGGGCGGGTGTAGCGGACAGCATGGCCGTGGCGGAAATCGCCAGAGCGGTGACGAGAATTTTGTTCATTGACGGCTTCCTGTTTGCATCGCGGCCACGCAAAGCGACGATCGGTTTAGAATGGCATGCTCCCGCTCGAAGCCTAATTTTGCGGCGATGTCACTGCAAGCCCAATGTTTGGGCTGGAGATTGCTTTTGAGGTTTATCAACTGGATTGCCGGGCCTAAAGACTAAGGGCGCCACCGCGGTCATCAAGGCGCTGGATGAGGGCCGACTGAAGTTGACTGATTTGCCGGACGACCTTCTGATCAATGCTGCCGACGAGGTGCGTATCCGCCAACATCTGGCGCTGGTGGCGCTGGGCAAGCGCGGGGCGACACGGGCCATCCGTGTCAGCCGTCTGCTCGACGTCAATGGCCGCCGCTGGCACGACGATCAGGAGATCGTGGTATCCGGGCGCCGCATCGCCTGGGTTGGCCCGACAGGGAAATATACGGGTACGGTGGACGAGCGGGTCGATCGCAGCCATCTCAGCGCGGTGCCGGGCTTTGGCGAGGTGCACAAACATATCGAATCGAGCCACCTGACGCCGGAATATGAAGCGGCGCTGGTGCTGCCGCGTGGCTGCACCTGGACCTGCGAGGCCAGCCACGAATTTTCCAACGTCGATGGGCCGCATAATCTGGAGTTCTGGCTCAAGGCGCGCCTTGCGGGATCGCCGATGAAGATTTTCCCGCTGCCCGGTTCGGCCGTGCCGCCGACGGCCTATGAGTGGGGTGGCGGCCATTTCGGCTATGACGAGCAGCGCGATTTTCTGAGCAGCCAGTTGATGGTGGCGGGGCTCGACGAGGTGATGGACTGGCCGGCGGTGTGGAACCCCGAGAACCCGTCATATGAGCGGTTGTGGGGCATGATCCGCGCTACGTTCGAGCAGCGCGGAGTGGTGGAAGGTCACGCGGCGGGCATGCGGGCGATCGACGATATCAACGCCTTCGCGGCGGCCGGCATGGCTTCAGATCATGAGGCCTGGACGGTGGAAGAGGTCGCGGACAAGCTGCGGCGCGGGTTGTTCATGGAAATCCGTCCGCATTCGCTGAAGGAAATCTTCAGCGGGCTTTTGGCCGACGGGCAGCAGGATTGGTCGCAGTTCGCGCTGTGTACCGACGACCGATCCTGTTCGGACACGATGAAGCTGGGCGCGACGGACCATAATGTGCGGCTGGCCATAGAGGCGGGCTTGGCGCCCGAGATTGCCATTCAGTTGGTGACCATCAATCCGGCACGGCATATGCGGCTGACGCCTTGGGTTGGCTCGATTGCGCCGGGGCGCTTTGCCGACCTGGTGCTACTGGATGATCTAACAACTTTGTCTATCGCCGAGGTGTGGGCTGATGGCGAACAGGTGTCGCAGGGTCCTGCCTATGTGGGCGCTTTGCCCCGGATCGAGTGGCCGCATTGGGCGACGCAAACTGTAAAGATCGAACGTGAGATCACGGCGGCGAATTTTGCTGTAGCGGCGCCGGAGGGTCGGGAGACGGTGATGGCGGCGCTGCTGCGGCCGTTTCACTGGGCGGATGATTTCATCACCACGGAACTGGCGGTGGTGGATGGGTTGGTGCAACGCGATGCCGAGCGCAATATCACCAAGTTTGCCATTGTCGATCGGTTTTCGAGCGAGGGCAAGACGTCGGCCATGTTCTGGTTGGGGACTGGCCCCAAGACCGAGGACACGGCGCTGGCCTGTTCGATGGGGCATGACAAGCACAATATCTGGGTTGTCGGGTCGTCGGATGGGGCGATGGCCAGGGCGGTGAATGCGCTGCGGGAGACGCAGGGCGGCTGGGCATTGGTGGTTCGGGGCGAACTGGTCTCGACGGTGCGCTATGAGGTTGGCGGGTTGATGACCTGTCGTCCGGCGCATGAGCTCGATGCCGAAATGCAGGGGCTGTATCGTGCCGGTGAGAGCGTCGAGTGGATGTATGAGCCGACGTTTTCGCCACGCTGGTGGCCCGGTTTTCCAGAACGGCTGGCTTTTGCCACATTGACCTGCGCACCGTGGCGCTGGGTGTTGGTGGCGCCGTCGCCGCTGGCGCCGAATGGCTTCGTCAACGTGGCGACGGGGCAAACCCACGCCGTGGTCTGGTAAACGAGGATTTTCGCGTGAGCGTTGCTTTCACCAAGGAAGACAGTGCCGAAACGGCGGCGGAGACCATGCTGCCGGATCGGCCGATTTCGGACGCGCCAAACCTGGTGACGGCGGCGGGCCGCAAGGCGCTGGAGCGGCAGCTTGCCGAAGCGCGGGCCGAGTATGATGCCGCCATGACAATCGAGGACGTCAACGAGCGGCGGCGACAGGCAGCCAATCCGTTTCGCGACCTGCGCTATTTCACCGAACGGCTGCGCACCGCGCAGCTGATCCCGGCCCCCGAGAGCAATGCCGTGGTGGCCTTCGGCAGCACGGTGACCTTCAGCCGCGACGACGGCCGGGTGCAGACCTATCGCATCGTCGGCGAGGACGAGGCCGACCCGAAAGCCGGGTCGATCTCGTATGTTTCGCCGATCGCCCAGGCGCTGATGGGCAAGGCCGTGGATGACGCAGTGAGCGTCGGCGAGCATGAGCTGGAAGTGGTCACGATTGCCTAGGCCGCCGGTCTCCCCAACCCTTGCGCAAAAGCGGGGGCGGGAATGGGGAGATGATGCCACAGGCTGTCGAGGCGGGGATAAATTTGCTGAACCGGCCGGGTCAGGAAAGCAGCGCGAGCCAGCCGGCACAGATGGCGACGGGAACGCAGACCAGCGCGATGATGAGCAGGACGCCCTTGTCGGAATTGGTGGCGCCGGTGGTTTTGGGAAGATGCGGGCTCATCGCATGCTGCGCCCGATGGGCAGGCGCAATTGGCCATTGTCGCGTGCAATGAAGCCGGCGTCGACCAGCAGGCCGTGCAACGAGGTCGCTTCGGCTGGCAGATGGGCGGTGATGACCGCAGCGCCTTCGATGCCGACCCGCGCAATCGCCGTTTCCACCAGCAATTGTCCGACGCCGAAGCCTTGAGCTGCCGACGAGACTCCCAGCCAGGCCAGCCGCGCCGCAGCCGAATCCTTGTGATGCCAGATTACGGCGGCGCCAATTATCAGCTGGCACTCGGTCGCCACCAGCACATGGCAGTCTTCGGCCTGGATCAGCGCCGGCCATACCGGGCGCTCGCCGCCAAGACCGCCCGGCAGGCCGTCGGACAGCGCCCAGAGGGCGGCGGCATCGTCGTGGCTGCCATCATGCAGGCGAGCGAAGGTCTGGAAATGCTTCAACGGTTTTTGCATGACGCGGCTCCTACAGCGTAACCAGCAGCGCTATGGCGAGGATGACACCCCAGAAGGCGGCGCAGATCCAGGCCAGCGTCCAGTTCGATATCTGGTCGGTCTGCTGGCCGGCCTCCTGCGGGTCCTTGTGCTGCTGCAGATAGAGGGGGTAGGGA
The DNA here is from genome assembly GCF_000971275.1 of Devosia psychrophila. Classification (GTDB taxonomy): domain Bacteria; phylum Pseudomonadota; class Alphaproteobacteria; order Rhizobiales; family Devosiaceae; genus Devosia; species Devosia psychrophila. Next base: position 7,128 of record NZ_LAPV01000228.1, read on the forward strand.
AAACGCATCATGATGCACTCCGATTGGTTGCGGGCGGAGTGTGCGGCGGCGGGCCGTAAAACTGCCATATCGAATGCGGCATGCCGGCATAAGGCGGACGTAAAGCCTGACTTGCATGGCGGCAACGCAAGGGGTTGGATGTCCGTTGTGCTGGCTGGAGGAGACCTACATGGAGCAAGTATTTGCCGGCGGATGCCTTTGTGGCGATGTTCGCATCGTGGCGCGCGGCGAGCCTTATCGGGTGGCGATTTGCCATTGCCTCGACTGCCGCAAGCATCATGGTGCGCTGTTTTATGCGGCGGCGATTTTTCCGCAGGACGCGGTGACAGTCACTGGCGAGACCCGCCATTACAACCACCGGCATTTCTGTCCGCGCTGCGGTTCATCGGTGTTTGCGCGGTGGGAGGACGAGGTGGAGGTTCATCTCGGGACGCTGGATGCGCCGGATCAGTTCAGGCCGACTTATGAAAGCTGGGTAGTGCGGCGCGAGGCGTGGCTGCCGGAGTTTGAGGGGATGACGCAGTTTGCGCATGGGCGGGAAGGTACCGGGCGCGAGCAGGACTGATAGCCCGTCTTGGCGGCGACCGGGCACGGTGCTGCGCCGGTCGGCCAGTTTGGCTGCCGGTGAGATACGAGTGGGCCCCGAGGCGACTTTCGCCTCTGAGTAGTTAGATAATATGAGACGCAAGACGCCTCGGGGCGCCGGGACTTTGTCGGAAGGCGGATCGTGACCCCAGCGTTTGCCGTAGCGCCCGCCCGATTGTCACCTCCACGCAGCCCAGGGGAGGCGCGACCCTCACCCTCCCGGCGGTCTCTCCGGCTACTGGTCGCTGCAGTACCACCCGCGTCCCGGAGAGATGCGAGCAGAATAAGCGCTTGGGGAGGGCGCGGGGATAAGATTTTTGCGCGCGGGGTTTCAGCCAATTGCCGACAGTGCTGCCGCGTGTTTTGCTGGGGCCATGTGCAATGACTATGAACAGCATGTGAGCCCGGCCGATTACCGCAAGGCGATTGCGGCGCTGGAACTGGCGGCGGGCGATGACGCGGCGCTGGTCGCGGCTGACGATGTGCGGATCGGCGATATGGGGCCGGTGCTGCGCGCGTCGGGCAATGGCGTCGAGCTGGTTTCGATGCGCTTCGGCTTTCCGCCGCCGCGACCCAAGGCCGGGCCGATCTTCAACTTCAAGTCGGACGGCCGCCACTTTGCGGATTCTCGTCGATGTGTCGTGGTGCTGTCGGGATTCTTTGAATTCACCGGCACCAAATATCCCAAGACCAAGCACCGCTTCGCCCTCAAGGGGGCCGCCGTGATGGGCATTGCCGGGCTGTGGAGCGAAGACGCCGACGGCGCGCTGAGCTTCACCATGTTGACGACGGAGCCGGGGCCTGACATCGCGCCGGTGCATGACCGGCAGGTGTGCGTGCTGCAGCCCGAAGACTGGGCGGCGTGGCTGTTTCTCACCAAGCCGGAGGAGGAACTGCTGCGGTCGCTGCCGGCGGGGTCGCTGGTGGTGGAGGTGGTTAGGGAGGGAAAGGAGTGAGGGGGTGATTGAGGGGTGATCGCACTTAACTCCCATGTTCCCCCAACTTCGATGTCATCCCGGCGAAGGCCGGGACCCATCCTGAGGTCTTTCCACTCTCACGGCACGCTCGATCATCTCAGGATGGGTTCCGGCCTTCGCCGGAATGACCTTGTGGGGGTGTTGGCCCTGGTGAACATTAACGGCATTGTAACTGGTGGGTTACCATGTTTGATATCGCTCATGGGCAAGACTTACATGGTTTACATCATGGCAAATCGCAAACATGGCGCGGTCTATACTGGCGTGACTGGCAATCCGGCTGGTCGTGTCTGGCAGCATAAGAACCATGTGTTCAAGGGTAGCTTCACCGACCAGTGGGGTTGCGACAAGCTGGTGTGGTACGAAGTTCATGACGACCCGGAATCCGCCATCATCCGCGAAAAGCGCATCAAGGACTGGAAGCGGGCCTGGAAGGATCGGATCATCGAGGAGATGAACCCAGATTGGCGGGATTTGTCGGCTGATGTGTTTGGCTGACCGGGCCCGGTGTCCGTTGCGATGCCATCGCACGCTTGGGTTTAGACACTGTCGCGATGCTATCCCGTCCCCGGTGTCATCCCGGCGAAGGCCGGGATCCATCCTGAGGTCTTTCCACGCTCACGGCGCGCCCGATCATCTCAGGATGGGTTCCGGCTTTCGCCGGAATGACATCGTTGGGGGTGGATAGGCTGATGCCCGACCAAGTCGGGTGAGTTGACCACACTTTTGTTTTGACGGGTGGTTCGACAGGAACCTCGTGGCGACCTCGGTCCGTGAGCCTTAGGTGTGGCGCTTCACGAGCCCACCGTGCGCCACTCTAGCTCCGATTTCATCCCAGCGAAGGCCGGGACCCAGCCTGAGGTTTTCCGCGCTCACGGGGCGCTCGATCATCTCAGGATGGGTTCCGGCCTTCGCCGGAATGACACCGCGGGGGTGGTGTTGGCACTGCCGCCGAAAACCTGCACTTACTATTACGCTGTAAGCCTAGAGGCACTTGTAGATTTTGGCGTGAAACTAGGCCAGCGATCAGCTATTTCTTGACAGTTCGCTTCGATGGCTCGGCGAATTTGCTTGTGCTTGAGGGGAGCAAAGTGAAGCTTGCGAGCGAATACATCCGACACAACGCACAGGCTAGGTTCGGCAATGCCAACATGCCCCAGTTCGATCTCTGCAAACCAATGGAGAATGGCTGCAAACGAACGCCCCTCGTCTTCGGGAAGAACTCGGCTCGCCATCAGGCGGGGCTTGAGCACACCTACATCGAAAGCCGTGCGTCCCAGTCGGGGCGCGGTTAAGACGTTGGTTGGATTAACTCGGACGGTGACGTTCGATATGGCGAAATTGCGAACGTTATGATCGAAGGGAAAAGCATGGGCGGCGAGTAGGATTTCGGAATGATCTAGATGCCTTATGTGCTCGAGGGCATCGAGTTGCTTCAGAGCCTTTTTATCATCCTCGTCGCTTTTTGCTTCTCGCTTGACTAGCTGTTCCTCTAGGCCTTTCAGCCGTCCGTCATCACGGCATTGGCTAGCTACATACTGCCGATAGGCACCGGGAACTTCCCCGTACCACAGCTTAAACGGTTCAAAAGTGTCGTCGTGCATAAGCTCCAAGATTGCCCTGCGGCGTGCCGCCGAAGCAAAACAATACTCTGCCAGTAAGCTGGCTGAAATCACGGGTGGATTTGTGCTCACCGTTTCGACCTCCTGTTTTGACCGCAAGATTATGAACGTTTACAGCTCTAGAGTGCCAATTATTCCGCATGACTTGCATTTTGTTCTAGAGCCAATGCGTGCTGTATCACTGCAGAAGCAATTGGTGCAGTAGTCGAGCCCATAGGGCCGCCCATATAATCGCCAGTATTGCTCAATTTGAGACAGTCTTTCTTTGGCCATCTGCTCTGGAACTCCAGCACGAATACCAAGCTGATGCGCACTGGAATACCGCTCTGCGACAATTGTAGGCATCAGTAGAAAATCGGCGAATCTATCTGCTTGCCATTCCGCCGATCGGAATTTCTCCACCGAAGAAACTCTACTCGCCGGATCACTGGAAAATCCCTTCGCTCGTCCATCATGCAAGAGTATATGGCCGCATTCATGGCCTAAAATATAACGTTCGAGCGGCGAATTCTGGAACTCTGCGATGCGCCATGTACTGGCGCGTACATGGAGGGTGAGTGGGTCGAAAGTGACCTTGGCTGGTGGTCCGGCCGTTCCGTTTGGTTGGACGTTTATGAGCAGTTTTTCGCTCTTTCCTACCTCTGGCTGAATTACACTGCGGATAAAGTGCACCATATTGAAATAGTCAGTGCCAAATATAAATTTTGATAGTTGAAGCCACTGATTTGCAGTGGCTTCAATTTGTGCTTCGTCTAAAGGGTCGACTATAAAGTCGGTGTACTTCAGAGCATTGTTATATTTAGGAGCACCCGGTCGTTGCGCCGCAAGTCTGGCATTTCAGGCAGGTGCCGTTTCTAACCATGGTGAAGTTATTGCATTCGCTGCATTCGTCACCCGTATAGCCTTGGGCCTTAGATTCTTCGCGGCGGGCTGCGGCCAAGTCGTAGAACTTCTCGGGGAGGGAGAAACCCATTTCCACTGGGTCGACTGAAACTTCAGCACCCGGAGTTGCCATCGGCCGTAGCAATGTCTCGTCTTGGGCCCGAGCAAATGCGTCAGCCTTTAGTGGTGAGGACGTTCTCATCGAGACAACAGTGCCGTACGAGGAGACCTCGGCTGTCGGGACGATCATCAAAGACTTGTTGTTCACCTTGCCGCGGGTCATGCCGCGGGAGACGAAGCGTTCGGCGGGCATTGGGGCAGGGGCGGCTGCGGGCTGCGAAGGGGCCTGGTCTTCGCCGACGCCCTTGCCGAGCGAGGTCGGGCTATCGGGATTGACGTGGGCCAAATCGTCGCGGTCGAGATAGCTGACGGCCAGTTCGCGGAACACGTAGTCGAGGATCGACGTGGCGTTCTTGATGCGGTCATTGCCCATGACCATGCCGGCGGGCTCGAAGCGGGTGAAGGTGAAGGCCTCCACGAACTCGTCCAGCGGCACGCCATATTGCAGGCCGATCGAGATGGAGATGGCGAAATTGTTCATCATGGCGCGGAAGGCGGCGCCTTCCTTGTGCATGTCGATGAAGATTTCGCCGAGGCGGCCATCGGTATATTCGCCGCTGTGCAGATAGACCTTATGTCCGCCGACGACGGCCTTTTGAGTGTAGCCCTTGCGGCGATCCGGCATCTTTTCGCGGCTGCGGATTTCGACTTCACGCTCGACGATGCGTTCGACGATGCGCTCGGCAATCACTGGGATGCGGGCGTCGGCGTTCATCGAAGCGAAGTTTTCCGCGACGTCTTCATCGTCTTCCTCGTCGGCCGCAGCCAGTACCGATGAATTCAGCGGCTGGGAGAGTTTTGAGCCATCGCGATACAGCGCGTTGGCCTTGAGGGCCAGGCGCCAGGACAGCATGTAGGCTTCCTTGGCGTCTTCGACGGTGGCGTCGTTGGGCATGTTGATGGTCTTGCTGATGGCGCCCGAGATGAAGGGCTGCGCGGCGGCCATCATCAGGATGTGGCTCTCGACCGAGAGGTAGCGCTTGCCGATCTTGCCGCATGGCGTGGCGCAATCGAACACCGGCAGGTGCTCGGACTTGAGGTGGGGCGCGCCTTCCAGCGTCATCGCACCGCAAACGTGAATGTTGGCGGCCTCGATGTCCTTCTTGGAAAAGCCGAGGAAGGGCAGCAGCTCGAAGGTGAAGTCGCTGAGCTGCTCGTCGGTAACGCCGAGGCTCTTGAGGAAATCGGCACCGAGGGTCCACTGGTTGAAAATGAACTTGATGTCGAAGGCCGAAGCGGTCGCGGCATTGAGGGCGGCGATCTTTTCGTCGGTGAAGCCCCTGGCGCGTAGCGTCGATGGATTGACGCCGGGTGCCTGGTTCAGATTGCCGTGGCCGACCGCATAGGCCTCCATTTCGGCAATCTCATGTTCCGCATAGCCCAGCGTACGCAGGGCCGGGGGAGCGGCACGGTTGATGATCTTGAAGTAACCGCCACCGGCGAGCTTTTTGAACTTGACCAGCGCGAAATCGGGCTCGATGCCGGTGGTGTCGCAATCCATCACCAGACCGATGGTGCCGGTCGGGGCGATAACGGAGACCTGGGCGTTGCGGTAGCCGTGCTTTTCGCCGAGCGCCAGAGCGTTGTCCCAAGCTTGTCTTGCGCGTTCGCTCAGGTTCGCATCGATCAGCGAAGCGTGGTCGAGCGGGACGGGGGTGATGCTGAGGCCTTCGTAGCCAGCCGCATTGCCGTGGGCGGCGTTGCGATGGTTGCGGATGACGCGCAGCATGTGCTTGGCGTTACGCTTGTAGTCCTTGAACGGGCCGAGCTCCTTGGCCATTTCAGCCGAGGTGGCATAGGACACGCCGGTCAGAATCGCGGTGACGGCACCAGCAATGGCGCGGCCAGCCTCGGAGTCATAGGGAATGCCCGAGGTCATCAGGAAGCCGCCGATGTTGGCGTAGCCGATGCCGAGGGTACGGTATTCGAACGAGCGTTCGGCAATCGCGCGGCTGGGGAACTGCGCCATCATCACCGAGATTTCGAGCACGATCGTCCACAGGCGGACAGTGTGCTCATAGGCGGCGGTGTTGAACGAGCCGTCGGCGTTGCGATAGGGCAGCAGGTTAACCGAGGCCAGGTTGCAGGCGGTGTCGTCGAGGAACATGTATTCCGAGCAGGGGTTCGATGCATTGATCGGACCGGCTTCGGGCGAGGTGTGCCATTCGTTGATGGTGGTGTGATACTGGATCCCGGGATCAGCCGATGCCCAGGCGGCATAACCGACCTGTTCCCACAGATCGCGGGCCTTGAGCGTCTTGACGGTCTTGCCATCCTTGCGCGAGGTCAGGTTCCAGTCGCTGTCGCCTTCGACGGCGCGCAGGAAGTCATCGGTGACGCGGACAGAGTTATTGGAATTCTGGCCGGACACTGTGAGGTAGGCTTCGCTGTCCCAATCGGTATCGTAAACCGGGAAGTCGATGTTGGTGTAGCCCTGGCGGGCAAACTGGATGACGCGGTAGATGTAGTTTTCCGGCACCAGCGCCTTCTTGGCGGCGCGCACTTCGCGCTTGAGGGCAGGGTTCTTGGCCACGTCGAAGCAATCGTCACCGCTGCCTTCGCAGTTGACGGCGGCCTTCATGATCGCCTTGAGGTGCTTGGAGACAACCTTGGAGCCGGTCACGAGGGCCGCGACCTTCTGCTCCTCCTTGACCTTCCAGTTGATGTATTCTTCCACATCGGGGTGATCGATATCGAGCACCACCATCTTGGCGGCGCGACGCGTCGTGCCGCCCGACTTGATGGCGCCAGCAGCGCGATCGCCGATCTTGAGGAAGCTCATCAAGCCCGACGACTTGCCGCCACCGGAGAGACGCTCGCCCGAGCCGCGCAGGGCCGAGAAATTGGTGCCGGTGCCCGAACCGTACTTGAACAGGCGCGCCTCGCGGACCCAGAGGTCCATGATGCCGTTTTCATTGACCAGGTCATCGCTGACCGACTGGATAAAGCAGGCATGCGGCTGCGGGTGCTCGTAGGAGCTTTTCGAGGAGACGAGCTTGTTGGTGAAGGGGTCGATATAGAAGTGGCCCTGGCCGGGGCCGTCGATGCCATAGGCCCAATGCAGGCCCGTGTTGAACCACTGCGGTGAGTTCGGCGCTACGCGCTGGGTGGCCAGCATATAGGCGAGTTCATCGCGGAAGGTGAGGGCGTCGGCTTCGCTATCGAAGTAGCCGCCCTTCCAGCCCCAATAGGTCCAGGTGCCGGCAAGGCGATCGAAGACCTGGCGAGAATCGAGTTCGGAGCCATAGCGCTTGTCTTCGGGCAGCTTGGCGAGCGCAGCCTCGTCGGGGACGGAGCGCCATAGCCAGGACGGCACGGAGTTTTCTTCGACCTTCTTGAGCGCCTGTGCGACGCCGGCCTTGCGGAAATATTTCTGCGCGATGATGTCGGCCGCGACCTGGCTCCAGGTCGTGGGGATGGCGATATCTTCGAGCTTGAAGACCACCGACCCATCGGGATTGCGAATCTCGCTCGTGGCCGAGCGGAAGTCGATGGACGCGTAGCGATCCTGGTCAGCGGTTGTGAACCGGCGTTCAATGCGCATTCGTATTCCCCAATGTAACGAGCACACAGGTGCCCGCGAGCCGACTGACGGCTTCTCATCCAAATCTGTGTTGACGCTTCACCAACCGGACCCGCAAGCGGGCCCAAAATTTTGCCTGTGCCCAGGCCCGGCGCCGGTCTGATTGCCAGCGCTCCTACCCAGGGCTTGCCTGCAACACGAGTGCTGCTGGCCTTGTCAAAACATTCTGCCGATTCAGAGCACGCGTCAACGACACAAATCACAAGGGCTAGTGGTCTGGCAGCCATGCAACACGAGTACTAGTAGGGGTAATATGTGAATTACGGGGACAAAGTGCAAGGAAAATAGGGGAGTTGGCTGGTGGAATTGAGCCATTTGGAGAGCCGGGGTCGAAGCAGAAAACGAGGCGTAGGAGTCCGGGCTAAGGCCACGGGATTCCTCAGAGATCGCCAACTTTCTTTGCGTGTTAATCTGGCATTCACCACGTCTGAACATGACAGAATCGCGACACGCAAATGGTGTCAAGCGCAGAAATATGGGCGCGATTGTGTCACTTGGGGATTTGACCACCATTGGTAGTGGTCGTGCATTCGCTGGCATAGGCTCGTACCGATCGGACACCAGCAATAGGTGACAAGCGGTTCAGAACAGTTCGTCGAGGGTGCAGTAGTAGCGATAGCGCGTTTCGTCCCATTCGGCGCCATAGGCCGCGAGGAACGGGGCGACATGTTCCCGGCCGCAGTTGTAAATCAGGCTGCGGCAGGCGAGCGCCAGATCCTGCCAGCGATCGGACACGCCCAGCCGCCCACAATCGATCACTCCGGCAAAAGCGCCGTCCCGCGACATCATGTTGGGCAGGCTGGCATCGCCATGCGTCACGACAAGGTCTTCGCTCGTTGGGCGGTGCTCCAACAGCCAGTCCAGCACCTGCCGCCCCGTCCAGCCGTCGCGAGACTCATCGAAGTCGGTTTCATCCACCCGGCCGGCGGCAAGATTGGCCGCACCATCCGCCAGATGGACGTTCAATCGGTGATCGAATGGGCAATCAAGCGTATCGAGCTCGTGCAGCGCGCGCAGACCGCTCGCCAGGGCGATACGCAATTGATTGGGAGACGCGGTCAACTGGGAGAGGTCTGTGCCGGGCATGGCGGTCATGAGCAACCAGTTAAAATCGTCCTCGGCAAAGCTATCCCTTACCTCGGGGACCGGCACTGGCGTGCCGCCAAGCCACTGCAGGCGGTGGGCCTCACCAGGCAGTTCGCTGAGCGGATGGGTGGCTTCGGCCTTGAGGAACAGCGTTTCAGCACCATGCTCGATCCGCCAGACCTTGGCGCCTGAGCGGCCCAGCGTGACCTGCGCACACTCGCCGAGGACTGCGAGGCGCGAGGGCAGGGCCGGATGTTCGGAGATGGAAGCGGGCATCAATTGAATCCGGTGTGTATTCTCGAAGCTATGACCGCGACGCAGAATTGGAGAGTGTTGCGGCGTTGCGCCTTCTACTCAACTGGCACAAGAATGGTGAGCTTGCACTGTTGATGGCAATTCTGGCTAGGCTCTGCCGGTGACCCATGATAAGCCCTGCGCAACTCGAATTTTCGACGGCGGAATCGACACGTGGCTAAATCCGGTATCAAGAAATTCCTGAGTGAAATCTTCGTCTGGTGGAACGGCCAGACCTGGGGAACCCGGCTGTGGATCTGGCGCTTCGGCGACTATGTCGGCAGCGACGAATTCGGCAACAAGTATTATCAGGACAAGAAGGCCGATCGCCGTTACGTGACCTATAACGGCTATGCCGATGCCTCGACCATCGGTCAGGGCTGGCACGGCTGGATGCATCACCGGACCGACGTGCCGCCGACCAAGGATGGCTATGTCGCCAAGTCTTGGGAAAAGCCGCATGAGCAGAACCTGACTGGCACCGCCGCAGCCTATCGTCCCGACGGCAGCCTGCTCAACAAGGGCGAACGCCCGCGCGTAACTGGCGACTACGACGCCTGGTCGCCTGAATAAGGGCGCCGGCGCCTTGCGCCTCGCCCGCTCCTCCGTCCTGAGATTTGCCAAGACGCTGGTTCCCATCGGGGGACTGGCGCTGCTTGGCCTCGCCACGCCGGCCGTGGCGCAGCCAATCGCCAACCCGGTGGCCAGCTTTGCCGGCCTCGACAAGATCACCGGCCGCATCACCCGCTTCGACGTCTATATTGACGAGACGGTGCTGTTCGGCGCTTTGGAAATCACCCCGCACGCCTGCTACAGCCGACCTAGCACCGAGGCCCAGCGCACCTCGGCTTTTCTCGAAGTCGACCAGCGCAGCCTCACCGGCGTCTCCAAGCGTATCTTCTCGGGCTGGATGTTCGCCGACAGCCCGGCCCTCAATGCCATCGACCACGCGATTTACGACGTTTGGCTGGTCGAGTGCAAAGTCAGCACAGATGTACCCTCGCCGGATCAGCGCTAGGTTTTTTCAGCGAGCTGTCGAATCTGCCCGCCCTTCATCGTCGTGTCGATGCTAGCCTCCGGTGGAGGCGTTGGTTGACACGAGAGGAGCGTGACATGCTGACCGAACCGAAAATAGTCGAAAAACCCGCCCAGGCTTTTGCCGCCATGGCCATGACGCTGAGTCAGCTCGAAATTAGCAGTGTGGCGCCGCCGCTGATCGGCGAGGTCATCGCCTGGATCGAAGCGCAGGGCGGCAAGACCGACGGCGCGCCGTTCTTCAACTACGTGAATTTCTTTCCGGGCGGAAAAATGGAAATGCAGGTCGGCATGCCGACCAAAACCTTGCTGGTTGGCGACGCAACGGTCACCACCGGCACGCTACCGGGCGGCCGGTATGCGTCCATCACCGCCACTGCGCCCTATCACGAGCTGCACGACGCCAACATGAAACTCGACAGCTGGGCCAAGGCCAACGGCCACAAACTGGATGGCACTGTCGTCGGGAATCGCTTCCTTGGCGCCACTCGAATGGAAATCTACCTCAGGGACGCAAGCGAAGACCCGCCCGGCTTTCCCGTGACCGAAGTGGCTTTCAGGCTGGCGCAGTAGCGTCCCAGGCGTTCCAGTCACCAGACAGCAGGAGCGCGTCGGCGAGGCGCTCCTCATACTGGGCGCGGGAGATTTCGATGCCGCCGAGCGATTCCAGATGGTCGGTCACGAACTGGGTATCGAGCAGAACGAAGCCACCGGCATGGAGGCGTTCGACCAGATGCGCCATGGCCATTTTGCTGGCATTGGTGCGCCGGTGGAACATTGATTCCCCGAAGAAGGCCCCGCCGATGGCAAGGCCATAGAGCCCGCCCACCAGGTCGGCGCCGTCCCAGACTTCGACGGTATGGGCGACGCCGCGACGGAACAGCTCGCCGTAGACGGAGCGGATAGTGCGGTTGATCCATGTGCTGTCGCGATCGGCGCCCACCGTGGCGCAGCCCTCGATGATCGCCTCAAAATCGGTATCGACGCGGACTTCAAAGCCCGAGTTGCGGATCGCCTTGCGCAGGCTGGTGGATAGATGGAAGCCGTCGAGCGGAAGGATGCCGCGCATCTCAGGACTGACCCAGAAGATATCGTCGTCCGCCGCATCTTCCGACATCGGGAAAATCCCGGCGCGATAGGCGCGGATGATCAGTTCTGGGGTGATTTCGATGTCGAAAGGGCTGGGCTTAGACATGGTGCGCACCGATCCGCGTCAGTCGATACCCTCCCCCTTGCGGGGAAGGATCAAGGGAGGGGGCGGATTGGCCCAAATATCGGGGCTCTCGCACCCCTCCCAACCTCCCCCGTCAAGGGGGAGGTGCAGCCCGGCGGCCGCGACACGATCGCCGGCTAAATAAAAATCAGACCTTGTTCTCGGCCAGGTAGTTTTCCAGCCAGTGGATGTCGTAATTGCCGGCCAGGATTTCCGGCTCGCGGATCAGGCGCTGGAACAGGGGGAGCGTGGTCTTGATGCCGTCGATGACGAATTCGTCGATGGCGCGGCGCAGGCGCTGCAGGCATTCCTCGCGGGTGCGACCGTAGACGATCAGCTTGCCGATCAGCGAGTCGTAATAGGGCGGGATCTTATAGCCCTGGTAGACCGCCGAATCGACGCGGACGCCGACGCCACCGGCAGGGTGGTAGAAGGTGATGGTGCCGGGGGACGGCGCGAAGGTCTGCGGGTCTTCGGCGTTGATGCGCACTTCGATGGCGTGGCCATAAAAGCTGACATCGGACTGGCGCATCGAAAGGGCTTCGCCCGAGGCGACGCGGATCTGCTCATAGACGATGTCGATGCCGGTGATGCGTTCGGTAACCGGATGTTCCACCTGCAGGCGGGTGTTCATCTCGATGAAGAAGAACTCGCCGTTTTCGTACAGGAACTCGATGGTGCCGGCGCCGGAGTATTTCAGCTTGCGCATGGCGGCGGCGCAGATCTCGCCGATCTTGTCGCGTTCATCTGGCGCAATGGTTGGGCCACCGGCCTCTTCCCAAACCTTCTGGTGGCGGCGCTGCAGCGAGCAGTCGCGGACGCCGAGATGGACGGCATTGCCCAGGCCATCGCCGAGAACCTGCACTTCGATATGGCGTGGCTTGCCGAGGTACTTTTCCATGTAGACGGAATCGTTGCCGAAGGCGGCCTTGGCTTCGGTGCGCGCGGTCGACCAGGCTTCCAGCACGTCCTTCTCGGACTTGGCGACCTTCATGCCGCGGCCACCGCCACCGGCAGTTGCCTTGATCAGCACCGGATAACCGATTTCGGCAGCGGTCGTGAGTGCCTCTTCGTCGCTCTCGACGGCGCCAGCGGAGCCGGGAACCACGGGAATTCCCAGCTCGACGGCAGTCTTCTTGGCCGTGATCTTGTCGCCCATGATCTCGATATGGTGAGCGGAAGGGCCGATGAAGGTCACCTTGTGCTCGCCGAGGATCTTGGCGAAACGGGCGTTTTCCGAGAGGAAACCGTAACCGGGATGTACCGCATCGGCGCCGGTTATCTCGCAGGCCGCGAGGATCGAGGGGATGTTGAGATAGCTGTCCTTGGCGGCGGGCGGACCGATGCAGACACTTTCATCGGCAAGGCGCACATGCATGGCATTGGCGTCGGCCGTGGAATGCACAGCCACGGTCTGGATGCCGAGCTCCTTGCAGGCGCGCAGGATGCGCAGGGCGATTTCGCCGCGATTGGCGATGAGGACCTTCTGGAACATGGAGCTCCCCTTACTCGATGACGACGAGCGGCTCGCCGTATTCCACCGGCTGGGAATCTTCGACGAGAATCCGCGTCACGGTGCCGGAGCGGTGCGCCGGGATCTGGTTCATGGTCTTCATGGCTTCGATGATCAGCAGGGTCTGGCCCTCGGTCACCTTGGTGCCGACTTCGGCGAAAGTAGGCTTGCCCGGCTCTGGCGAGCGGTACGCAGTCCCGACCATCGGAGAAGTCAGGGTGCCTGGATTGGACGCAAGGTCTTCAACGGCCGCAGGCGCGGCAGCCGGAACCGAACCGGCCGGAGCCAGCGGCGTAGGAGCGCCCTGGGGCGCATAATACTGCGGTGCCTGTGCGTAGACCGGGGCCTCGTTGGCGTATGAGCGGGTGATGCGGACCCGGAAGTCCTCCTGCTCGATCTCGATCTCGGCGAGATTTTCCTTGTTGAGCAGCTCGGCAATGGTTCGGATCAGGTCCTGATCCACTTGCGATGACTTGGTCATTCTTGTCGTCTCCCGCGCTGGACGCGTTGATCTCTATTTGAGTTTTTCGGCAAGCGCTGTGAGCGCCATTCTATACCCGTTGACGCCAAAGCCGCAAATGACGCCAAAGGCGACAGCCGACACATAGGAATGATGCCGGAAGCTCTCACGCTGATGGATATTGGAAATATGGACTTCGACAACCGGCAGGCCCACGCCCTTGAGCGCATCGTGGATGGCGACTGATGTATGGGAATAACCCGCCGGATTGATGACGATGGCATCCGCAGTCTGGCGGGCCTCGTGGATCCAGGTGATTAGTTCACCCTCGTGGTTGGACTGGCGGAAAACGACCGTCAGGCCGAATTCTTCGCCGGTCCGCTGGCACAAAGCCTCGACGTCCTGCAGCGTTTCCGCGCCATAGATATCGGGCTCGCGGGTACCGAGCAGGTTGAGGTTCGGGCCGTTGAGGACGAGAACGCGCTTAGCCATGATTCTTGCCTTTTGCACCGGCACCTGGAACCGGCGCAAGCCCGGTTATACGAAATACACCTAAAAGGCAAAAGCCGAGAGCAAAGTTGGACTTAACCCTCGCATAGTGTCTCGCCGCATTCGCGCATGTTGGCGATGCGGGTCTTGAGCTCGTCGATGCCGATGGCGCCCGGGATGACCTCGTTGCCGATGATGTAGGTCGGCGTGCCGGTGATGTTGAGCGCCTTGGCGATCTCGTAGGAGGTCTGGATTTTATTCGCCACGGCCTCGCTGTTCATGTCGAGCTCGAGCGATACGGACGACAGGCCCAGATCGGCGGCCGCCAGCAGCGCGACGCTCTTGTCTACCTGGCCACGGCTGGTGAACAGCGCCTCATGGAAGGTCCAGTAATCGACTTCAGATTCGCCGACCAACACGGCTACGCGCGCCGCGTCGATGGATTCATTGGAGAGGATGGGGAATTCCTTGAGCACGACGCGCAAATTGGGGTCTTCGGCGAGCAAGGTGGCGAGGTCGGGCAGGGCGTTGCGACAATAGCCGCAGTTGTAGTCAAAGAACTCGACCAGCGTGACGTCGCCATCTGGGTTGCCCAGCACGACCTGACCCGGATCGTTGAAAATCTTGTCGCGCATCGAGGCGATGGCGCCACCGGCCTGGGCACGTTCTTCCGCCCGCACCGTGGTATCGAGCGCCACCGACATGCGCTGCAGGATTTTCGGATCGCTCATCAAAAATGATTCGATCATCGGGTTGAGCGTCGCTGGGTCGATCTGCGCCACATCCTGAGAGGGGATGACAACCGGCGCGTCGGTAACACGCTTGGCGTCATACTGGGTGAGCGCCTCGTTGATCAATGCCTGTACCGCAACCGTATCGGTCTGCGGCGCAGGCTTGTTGAGCACGGAATAGCCCAGGGCCCCGGCCATAATGCCCACCAGGGCGACGAGGGCAAAAGTGACGCGCGACATGCAGTGCTCCCAGACGAGTTGCCCGCTTCTAGCAGAGGCCAGGCGATATTGGCAGCGGGGAGTGAACGGGTAAGCAAGCCATGCATCAATTGTAGTTGAGAGGGCCGTTGGAACGGGCTAGGCCGGTTGCAGAACTGAGGAAGCTCCATGACCGCACTGCCTGCCGATGGCCTGATGCCTTTCCATGCACTGGAAATCCTCAAGCGCGCCAAGGCCATCGAAGCGACCGGACGTACGGTCTGCCACCTCGAAGTGGGCGAACCGGGCGCACCGCCGGCACCCCGCGTCATCGAAGCGGTGGGCCGGGCCCTGCCGTTGGCGCAGGGCTATACCAATGCCAAGGGGCTCAGCGAACTGCGCGAAGGGCTGGGCGCTTACTATGCGGCGCAGCACGGCGTCAGCGTTGACCCAGATTCGGTGCTTTGCACCATGGGGTCGTCTTCGGGTTTCATTATTGCGTTTCATACGGCGTTTAGGCCCGGCGCCCGTATTGCAATCACCAGGCCGGGTTATCCGGCCTATGTGAATTCGCTGCTGGGCTTGGGCTTCGGCATCGCGGAAATTCCGCTCAGCGCCGAAAATGGCTGGCGCTTGACCGGTGCGGACATTGCGGCGGCCCATGCCGATACGCCGTTCGAGGGACTGCTGTTCGCCAGCCCGGCCAACCCGACCGGCGCGACCGTCGATCGGGCAGGGCTCGCCGACGTCATCGCGACCTGCCAGCGGCTGGGCGTGCGGCTGATCTCGGACGAGATTTATCACGGCCTCGACTATACCGGCCCTTCGGTGAGCGCGCTGGAACTGACGCGCGACGCTATCGTCATCAACAGCTTCTCGAAATACTATTGCATGACCGGCTGGCGCATCGGCTGGATGGTGCTCCCCGACGACTTGGTGCGCCGCGCCGAAATCCTGCAGCAGAACCTCTTCATCTCGGCCCCGACGCTGAGCCAGATCGCGGCGACCGTGGCGCTGGGCGAGCGCGACTATGCCGAGGAGCAGAAGGCCGGTTACGCCAGGAACCGAACGCTGCTTAATGATGGGTTGCATGCGCTCGGCTTCGAAATCGGCGCGCCGTCAGAGGGCGCTTTCTATGCCTATGCCGGCATTTCGGGCTTTTCCAACGATGCGATGGGCTTTTGCGAGACGCTGCTCGACGAAGCTGGCGTGGCCGTCACGCCGGGCATCGACTTCGACCGTGCTGGCGGCAACCGCTACGTCCGTTTCTCCTATGCGGGGAAGCGCGAGAGCGTGGAACTGGCGCTGGAGCGGATGGGCAAGTTCTTGGGGTAGTCGCGCTGGACCAGTAGACTTTCCCCAGGCGTCTAGACGCCATTAGATCTCAGGGGCACAAACCAAAAGGGCGACCCGGAGGCCGCCCTTTTGTTTCTAGCCTAGGCCCAGGCGGCGCTGCCACCAACCGCCCTTTTTCTTGGGCTCCTCGGCAGGTTCGCCTTCGACTTCCGGCTCTGCCTTGGGTGCGCTGGAGGAAACGACCAGGCCATCGGCCGGCAGTTCCTTCTTCACACGGCGCGACTTGGGCGCTTCGGCTGGAGCCTGTGTTACGGAAGGCGGTGCTACCACTGGCTCTGCGACGGGCGCATCTGCGACCTCGGCGACTGCCGCCTGAGCGACTTCCGCCGCTTCCACGGCCTCAGTCTTGGGCTTGCGGGACCGTGGCTTGCGCTTTGGCTTGTCGTCTTCAGCGGGGGCCGCTTCAACCACAGCTTCCACAGGAGCCGATTCGGCCGGTGCGGACTCAGCAGTCTCATCCACCTTCTTGCGGCGCGTGCGCCTTGGTTTTTCAGTCGGGGCTGCCTCGGCGGGAGTTGCATCGGCAAGCCCCGGTTCGGCAGCGACGATGGCATCCTGGGCGAGCAGATTAGACGCAACCGCGTCGGTCTGTGCCTCGGTCAGCTCATCTTCGCCGGCTGGCGAGGGGACGCGAACGCCGTCTTCGCCATCACGACGGTTACGGCGGCCACCACGGCGACCGCGACGGCGACGCTTGCGGGGCTCGTCGTCACCAACGGCTTCGCCGGACGGACGGGCAGAGTTCTCTTCATCACCCTCTTCGTCGGCCTCGTCAGCTTCAGCAACATTGCCTTCGACGCTCGGCGCCTGGGCCGCACGCTGCTGCTGCGGCGGACGCTCGCCACCTTCTTCGCGGCCTTCACCACCACGGCGGCGACGACGACGACGCCGACGGCCTTCGCCCTCACCAGCTTCGGCAGAAGCGGCTGCTGCTTCAGCGGCGGGTGCCTCTTCGACTTCTTCCTCGTCTTCGAAGATTTCGTCGTCGATCTCGTCTTCGATGATGGTGTTATCGACGCGGACATGCTCGGTGACGCGCGTCTCGGCATAAGCCATAACGCGGGCTTCGCCCTTTTCGATGGCGAACTGGTGGCCCGTCAACTTGCCGTCAGCCGTGATGGTGATCGACAGCTGGTTGCGAAGTTCCAGCGCGATCAGGGTCTCGCGCTTGAAGTTGAGGATGTAGAGCGCGACGTCGATCGGTACGCGGACGTTGATGGACTGGCCCTGGCGGCGCAGCACATGGTCCTCGATCTGGCGCATGATCATCAGCGCCAGCGATTCGACCGAACGGACCAGACCGGTGCCGTCGCAGATCGGGCACTTGTGGGTCGAGCTTTCGACGACGCCAAAGCGGATACGCTGGCGGCTCATCTCCATCAGGCCGAAGTGCGAGATACGGCCGACCTGAATGCGGGCGCGATCGTCCTTGAGGCAATCCTTGAGCTTGCGCTCGACGGCCCGGTTGCTCCGGTTCTCCATCATGTCGATGAAATCGATGACGATCAGGCCAGCCAGATCGCGCAGGCGGAGCTGACGCGAGACTTCCTCGGCCGCTTCCAGATTGGTCTGGAGTGCCGTATCCTCGATATTGTGCTCCTTGGTGGAGCGGCCCGAGTTCACGTCGATGGAGACGAGTGCTTCGGTCGGGTTGATCACGATATAGCCGCCGGAGGGCAGGGTGACCGTCGGCGAGAACATCGAGTCGAGCTGGGCTTCGATGCCATACTTGGAGAACAGCGGCTGATCATCCTTGTAGAGCTGCACGTTTTTGGCGTGGCTCGGCATGATCATGCGCATGAAGTCCTTGGCCTCGGCGAATGCAGCGTCGCCGGCCACGAAGACCTCGTCGATTTCCTTGTTGTATAGGTCGCGAATGGTCCGCTTGATTAGCGAGCCTTCCTCATAGACGAGGCATGGTGCCTGCGACTTGAGGGTGAGTTCGCGCACGCTTTCCCACAGGCGCATCAGATATTCGAAGTCGCGCTTCACTTCGGCCTTGGTGCGCGAAGCGCCGGCCGTGCGCAGGATGACGCCCATGCCCTGCGGTACTTCGAGATCCGAGGTGATCTCCTTAAGGCGCTTGCGATCGGCAGCGTTGGTGATCTTGCGCGAAATGCCGCCGCCACGGGCGGTATTTGGCATCAGCACGGAATAGCGGCCGGCGAGCGACAGATAGGTGGTGAGAGCCGCGCCCTTGTTGCCGCGCTCTTCCTTGACCACCTGCACCAGCATGACCTGCCGGCGCTTGATGACTTCCTGGATCTTGTAGTGCCGGCGGTTCTGGCTCTGGCGGCGACGCTCTGGAACTTCTTCCAGTGCATCGGCACCACCGATCGATTCGACGGGCTCGCTGTTGGCGGGCGCCTGCTCGATATGGCTGTCTTCCTCGCTATCCTGAGGATCGGCCTCGGCGTCGGGCTCGGTTACGCCTTCCGGCAACGAGATAGCCTCTTCGGCCTCATCGTGATGCTCGTCCTCTGCCTCTTCGTCGCGCAGCAGGGCTTCGCGGTCAGCAACCGGGATCTGATAATAGTCCGGGTGGATTTCACTAAAGGCGAGGAAACCATGGCGGTTACCGCCATATTCCACGAAGGCAGCCTGCAGCGAAGGCTCAACGCGCGTTACCTTGGCGAGGTAGATATTGCCACGCAACTGGCGGCGCTGGGCCGATTCAAAGTCGAATTCGTCGAGCCTGTTACCGGTGGTGACGACAATCCGGGTTTCTTCGGGGTGGATGGCATCCACCAGCATTCTCTTGATAGCCATATTGAACTCCGCGCGCTCGCGCGCCGACAAGAGGCCGCCGGGAAACCGGCATCCTTGCTGTGGCGCTGTGCGAGGCGAATGGTTTGGGGGGTGTGGCGCGCAGAAGCTCTGCCTTCATCGCGCCGGTCGATGTGGTCATGGCCGGAAGATGCTGCGTGACGAAGCGGCAATCGGTATTTTCGATCGCGTCGCGTTCTGTCCGCTTGCGGGCCATCTGACCTCTTCCTATTGGATTGCCTTACGGCAACCGTCCGGTCCATGGAGGACCGAAATTCAAAGCGAAGCGCTGGATTTGCCGCTTCTGAACCAGATTTCGGGGCTCTTCGTTCCCCTGATCCGGCCACTTCCTGCACCGCGGCAAGAGGCCCTTCGGCCATCTAAACTGGTACTGCAGAAAGCAAGCGCTTCCCCTCAAGCGTGTAGGGATGTTGCGTCACAATGGCAACAGGAAAGTCGAAACCGCCGCCGGCAGGGCATTTCGCACGAGGTTATTGGCCGCCTGCCCAAATCATCGCATAAGAGCAGTCGTGCCGCAGAATCGCCCGACCATCATGGCAGATGCGGCAGACACGATATTGGGGCCGGTCCGCGCTTGCTGAAATCCGTTCGACAGTTTGTCCAAGCGCTGCTGCTGGCAATTCTCACGGGCATTCTGCTCATGGGTGTTTCCCAGGCGCAGGACGCGCCCGCGGCTGCCGCCGTCGCGCCGGTTGCTTTGCCCAACGTGATGGACGTGCGTGTGTCGGCAACGCCGGAACGCGCCCGTCTCATCATCGACCTCGCAGCCAAGACCGAATTTGCGCTGGTCTCGCTCAGCGATCCCGATCGCATTGCCATCGATGTTCGCGCCGCGACCTTTTCGGTGCCCGTGCCTGCTGGTACGCCGGCCGGGGAGGCCAGCATGATCAGCGAATACATGGTCGAACAGGCGGCGCCGGACCGGGTGCGCACTCTCCTGACGCTATCCGCGCCGGCCCAGGTGCAGCAAGCCTATGTTCTCGATCCCTTCGAAGGCCAGCCGGCGCGGCTGGTGGTCGATGTGATTCCCGCTACCGCCGAGGAGTTTGCGGCCAACGTTGCACGCGATGCGACGGCTTCCAGCACGGCAGTGCCGCCGGCTGAAGATAGCTCGACGCCGGCTGGCGGCTCTGAATTGCCGATTGCCACGCGGCCACTGGTGGTTATCGACCCCGGCCACGGCGGCATCGACAGCGGTGCCGAGACCGTTGGCGGGATCAAGGAGAAGGACATCGTCTTGGCCTTTGCGCTGCGCCTCCAGGAACTGCTGGTGTCGTCCGGCCGCTTCGACGTGGCGCTGACCCGCGAGGATGATACTTTCCTCCGGCTTGAGGAGCGCGTGGCTCTGGCCCGCACCAACAAGGCCGATCTGTTCATTTCCATCCACGCAGACAGCTTCCAGCAACCCGAGATTCGCGGCGCCAGCGTCTATACGCGCGACGAGAATGCCACCGATGTGCTCGACAAGGTGCTGGCCGACAACGAGAACAAGACCGACATCATTGCCGGTTTTGCCATGCCGCAGATGGCGCCAGAAGTGGTGGACATCCTGCTCGACCTGATGCGGCGCGAAATGCGACACCAGTCCTTCGTTGCTGCACGGTCCATCGTCCACCAGCTCGAACCCAGCGTCGAGCTGCGGCGCTTCCCGGTGCGTCAGGCCGATTTCCTGGTGCTGCAGGCGCCAGACGTGCCGTCCGTACTGGTGGAACTCGGGTTCCTCTCCAATGCCGACGACATGGCCAATCTGCTGCGCGGCGAGTGGCAGGATCGGACTTCAGAGGCCTTGGCCCGCGGTATTTCGACTTATTTCGACAGTCTGGTGCCTGAAGAGTGATGTGACAATTCAGTCATAGCCAGCGCGTATCGTCAAATTGCTACGCCGGCTTGTGATGCACTTTGGTGCCACGATCTGTTATGATTCTGCGGTGAATCCGGCGCGTTGGGGCAAGCGCTAAGAGATTGGTTTACGGAGGTTCGAACGAGCCGCCGAGAGAGAAAAAACTATATGCTGCGCTTGCTTGGCTGGATTTTCGGTTTTGGAATGTTTGCCGTGCTGGCGGGCATTGGTGCTGCCGCTATCTATCTCACCACGGTTTCGGCCGAACTGCCCGACTATACCGTGCTCAAGGATTACCAGCCGCCAGTGACGACGCGCGTGCACGCGGCCGACGGCACGCTGCTGGCCGAATTCGCCCGCGAGCGCCGCCTGTTCCAGCCGATCGAGACCGTGCCGCCGCTGCTGGTGAATGCGTTTCTCTCGGCCGAGGACAAGGATTTCTACAGCCACGGCGGCATTGCCCTCGACGGTCTGGTGCGCGCGGCGCGCGACAACTTGCTGGCCCGCATGGACGGCAATAATTCGATCCAAGGCGGCGGCTCGTCGATCACCCAGCAGGTCGCCAAGAACTTCCTCCTGAGCTCCGAGCAGACCTGGGACCGCAAGATACAGGAAGCGCTGCTGGCTATCCGTATCGAGTCTACCTTTTCCAAGGATCGCATCCTCGAGCTGTATCTAAACGAAATTTTCCTTGGCCTGAATTCCTACGGCGTTGCTGCCGCAGCGCTCAACTATTTCGACAAGGCGCTTTACGAGCTTACCTTGAGCGAAGCAGCCTATATCGCCGCGCTGCCCAAGGGTCCGAACAATTACCACCCGTTCCGCCGCCCGCAGGCCGCCATCGAGCGCCGTAACTGGGTCATCGATCGCATGGTCGAGAATGGCTATGCGACGGCTGAAGAAGCTACCGTGGCTAAGGACGAAGCACTGAACGTCATCCCGCGCGCCGGTGGCAGCCAGCTCTATCTGGCCGAGTATTTCACCGAGGAAGTTCGCCGCGAATTGGCCAAGCTGTATGGCGAGGATCAGCTCTATGGCGGCGGCCTGTCCGTGCGCACTACGCTTGAGCCACGGCTGCAGGAATATGCCCGTCGTGCCTTGATGGACGGGTTGATTTCCTACGATCACACCAAGGGCTTCCGTACTCCGGTCGCCAGTATCGAGATCGGCGCTGATTGGGGCGCCGACGTCGCCAAGATCGTCCCGCTGGGCGACGTGCCGGAATGGCAGCTCGCCGTCGTGTTGGCAATGAATGGCAACGAGGCCAGCATCGGGCTGCGCCCAGACAGTCTGGCCGACAATACCGTGGGCGACGAGCGTACCGTGGGTACGCTCTCAGGACCGGAAATCAAGTGGGTCTCCAAGCCTTTGCAGTCGATCCTTAAGGTCGGCGATGTGGTTTATGTCTCGCCGGTATCCGGTAAGACTGGGATCTATACGCTCGAACAGGTGCCCGAGATCGAGGGTGCACTTGTCGCCATGGATCCGCGCACCGGCCGCGTGCTGGCCATGGTCGGCGGCTTTTCCTATGCCATGAGCGAGTTCAACCGCGCCACGCAGGCGCTGCGCCAGCCTGGTTCGTCTTTCAAGCCGATCGTCTATGCGGCTGCTCTTGACAATGGCTATACGCCGGCCTCGGTCGTGCTCGACGCGCCGGTGGAAATCCGCAACGGCGATGGCTCGATCTGGCGCCCCGAGAACTATGCGCAGGAGTTCTATGGACCGCAAACTTTACGCCGCGGCATCGAGCGTAGCCGTAACGTCATGACTGTTCGGTTGGCCAAGGACATCGGCATGCCGCTGGTCTCGGAATATGCCCGGCTGTTCGGCATCTACGACACCATGCAACCGGTGCTGGCCATGGCGTTGGGTGCAGGTGAAACCACCGACATGCGCATGACCGCAGCCTATGCCACGATTGCCAATGGCGGCCGCAAGATTGTGCCGACGTTGATCGACCGTGTGCAGGATCGCTACGGCGTGACCGTCTACAAGCACGACCAGCGCCTGTGCCAAGGTTGCTCGGCCGAAGAATGGACCGGGCAGGGCGAGCCGACTATTGTTGATAACCGCGAGCAGGTGCTCGACCCGATGACCGCCTACCAGATCACCTCGATGCTGGAGGGCGTGGTGCAGCGCGGCACCGGCACCGCCGCCAAGTCGCTCAACCGTCCGGTCGCCGGCAAGACTGGCACCACCAATGACTACAAGGATGCCTGGTTCGTCGGCTTCACGCCCGAACTCGCCGTCGGCGTCTATGTCGGCTACGACCAGCCACGTTCGATGGGCAGCTCGGTTACCGGGGGCACCTTTGCCGTGCCGATCTTCACCCAGTTCATGGCAAAAGCGCTCGAAGGCAAGCCGGCGACACCCTTTGTCGAACCTTCCGGCATGACCAATGCCTGGATCAATCCCAATTCAGGCGTCAAGGCGTTCGAGGGCGAAGCCGGCATCGAGGAAGCCTTCAAGCCGGGTACCGGACCAAACCTGATGACCTCCGTGATCGGCATCGACGTCAATACGGTTGATGCCATCCAGCGCCAGCAGCAGATGCAGCAGCAGTATGACTCAGGGTTTGTGGATCAGACCGGTGGCGTGCCGGCCCAGGTCGGGGGCCAGCCGGTCTACGACCCCACAACGGGCCAGTGGTACACCCCCAATGCGGGACGTGGCGGGCTATTCTAGTGCCGCCTTTCGTCATTTATCCGCACGCTGCACTGTGCATCAAAGCGGCGCCTCGCCCCGTCGATGCAGCAATGCTGGCTGCCGGTGCAGCGCTGCTGGCGGCAGCCCAGGAGGTGCAAGCCTATGGCCTTGCTGCCGCGCATCTGGGTTTCGATCAACCGTTGGTCGTCATCAGCGTTTCCGCCGATACGACCCGGCGCGATTATCGCCTGTTATACAACCCGGAAATCCTGCGGCAGTCGGATGAGACTGACATAGCGCCGGAAGGCTCGGTGTCCATGCCGGGCATCGAAGCGCCGGTAAAGCGCTCGCGCCGGGTCGATCTCACCTATGACGATGCCAACGGGCAGCAGCATTCTGATACCGTTGAACACTTCGTCGCCCGCGTGGCGCAGCATGAAATCGATCAGATGAACGGCATGTTTTTTCTGCGCCGCATTTCGCTGGTGAAGCGCGACATAGCCGTTCGCAAATATTACAAAGGGCTAAACGGAACAAATCCGTGATCTGGATTTAAGTCGGATATTTACGGCCGTTCCGCTTATAATGCCACGCTGG
This sequence comes from Devosia psychrophila, assembly GCF_000971275.1. Classification (GTDB taxonomy): domain Bacteria; phylum Pseudomonadota; class Alphaproteobacteria; order Rhizobiales; family Devosiaceae; genus Devosia; species Devosia psychrophila. The sequence goes on from NZ_LAPV01000228.1 coordinate 31,142, forward strand.
CCAAGTTCGCCTCGATCGTCGATCGCATTCGCGAAACCTCAGGCACTTTAAAGGTAGCCACTACCGAATTGCTTGCCGGTGCCAATGATCTATCCGAGCGCACCAGCCGCCAGGCTGCAGCCATCGAGGAAACTTCGGCGGCCATGGACCAGCTCGCCTCTACGGTGAGCGACAATGCCAAGCGCGCAGACAGCGCCAGCAGCAAGTCTCGCAGCGTGTCCAACACGGCCGAGCAGACCGGCAGCGTGATGTCCCAGGCTAACACCGCCATGGAACGCATCACCCAGTCGTCGGCCAAGATCTCCAACATAATCGGCTTGATCGACGATATCGCCTTCCAGACTAACCTTCTGGCGCTAAACGCCTCGGTCGAAGCGGCGCGGGCAGGCGATGCCGGCAAGGGCTTTGCGGTGGTGGCCGTGGAAGTGCGTCGCCTGGCTCAATCTGCCGCCAGCGCATCATCCGACGTCAAAAAGCTGATCGAGCAATCGGCCACGGAAGTGTCCAGCGGAAGCAAGCTCGTGGCCGAAGCCACCAGCAAACTCACCGCCATGCTGGATGGCATCAAGGAAAATGACGTGCTGATCCAGGGCATCGCCCAGGCGAGCCAGGAACAGTCTACTGCAATCGATCAAGTCACCACAGCAATCCGCCAGATGGACGAGATGACCCAGCATAATGCGGCGCTGGTGGAAGAAACGAATGCAGCGGTTGAACAAACCCAGGCACAGGCAAATGAACTCGACACAATTGTCGAAATTTTCGTGACCAACACGCCGCAACCGACCCGTCGGGTCGCGGCCATCAGGCGCCCGGCCAGACAGGCATCAGCTGCATCGCGGGTCTATCTCACTGAAGGCTCGTCCGCTCTGAAGTCCGATTGGAACGAGTTCTAGGCAGTTTCGCGCAATGCTTCACAGGCCGCTGGCGGGTTGATCCTGCCGGTGGCCTCGTCTACATGCTCCATCGAACAATGATGGGTAGAACAATGCGTACGGAAATCGAAAAGACCGTCGCCGAAATCGAGCAGGTTTTGACCTTGCTGAGGAGGCATCTTTGACTGGGATACTGCAGAACTCCGCCGCGACGCGCTGACCGCCGAAACTGAATCCCCCGACTTCTGGAACGATCCTGAAAAGGCCCGCGCAAAAATGCGCGAGCGCGACGAACTCGACGTGGCCGTCAAGGCGGTGCGCGAGCTGGAAGCCGGCATTCGCGATAATGTCGAACTGATCGAGATGGGCGAGGCCGAAGGCGACGCCGATATCGTCAAGGACGCAGAGAGTGCGTTGATCGCACTCAGGCAGGACGCCCGTCGCCGCCAGATAGAGACGCTGCTGTCAGGGGAAGTCGATGCCAATGACGCATATGTCGAAATCCATTCGGGCGCCGGTGGTACCGAGAGCCAGGACTGGGCCAACATGCTGTTGCGCATGTACACCCGCTGGGCCGAACGCCGGAAGATGAAGGTCGAAGTGCTGGAAATGCACGACGGCGAAGAGGCTGGCATCAAGTCGGCTACCATCAAGGTTTCGGGTCACAACGCCTATGGCTGGCTCAAGACCGAAAGCGGCGTGCATCGGCTGGTCCGCATCAGCCCCTACGATTCGGCGGCGCGCCGCCACACCAGCTTTTCGAGTTGCTGGGTTTACCCCGTGGTCGACGATTCCATCGATATCGAGATCCGCGAAGCCGACCTCAAGGTCGATACCTATCGCGCGTCCGGCGCCGGCGGACAGCACGTCAACACCACCGACTCGGCCATCCGCATCACCCACGTGCCCTCGGGCATCATCGTGGCTTGCCAGCAGGAGCGCAGCCAGCACAAGAACCGTGCAACGGCGATGGCCATGCTGAAATCGCGGCTTTACGAGGCCGAATTGCAGAAGCGGGAAGAGGCCACCAACGCCCAGGCCGCCAGCAAGACCGATATCGGCTGGGGCCACCAAATCCGAAGCTACGTGCTACAGCCGTACCAGATGGTCAAGGACCTGCGCACCGGTGTCGAAAGCGGCCAGCCTTCGGTCGTGCTCGACGGCGATGTCGATGACTTCATGGAAGCGGCGCTCGCCCAGCGGGTTGGTGTCGCTACGGACGTTGTCGCCGAATGAGCGAACCGGGCACGGGAGCGATCCGACTTGTGGCCGCGACCGATGTCCATTTCGCGGCTTTGGCGACCAATGAGGCTCCGGTCGGGTTTCACTTGCCCGACGGTGGCATCGATGCTCGTGAGGTCATCGAAATGTTGGGGGCCCTTGCCAGGACCGTCAGAACTCAGATCGATCCAGCGGCTTGGCTGATTGTTAGCGATGAGGAGGTGGTTGGGCTCTGCTCAATCACGAAATGCTTTGTCAGTCCTGGCGTAGTCGAGATCGGTTACGGCATCGCTCCCGAGCGTCGTGGACGCGGATTTGCAACGAGAGCCGTAGGCATACTTCTGGTGCTGGCCAGAGCCGACAAACGAATCGCAATTGTCGTGGCAGAAACTGCGGTCGATAATCTGCGGTCGCAGGCAGCCTTAGAGAAGAACGGTTTTGTGCGCACCGGGGGACGGGTCGATCCGGACGATGGTGCCGTGTACTGCTGGCAGGTAGCCGTCAGCTAACCCAGCATGGCCAGCAGTCGCTTGCCGGCGTCGATGAAGGCCTTGGGGTTGATAGCGACGTCTGACTTGCGAATTTCGAAATGCAGGTGAGGGCCGGTGGAGCGGCCGGTGGAGCCGACCTTGGCGATCGGCGTGCCGGTGTTGACCGCCTGGCCTTCCACGCTGAGAAAACCCGATAGATGCCCATAGCGCGTCAGCAGACCATTCGGGTGGGTTACTTCAACTACATTGCCATAGCCGGCTTTGCTGCCGACGAAGCTGACGACGCCCTTGCCGGCGCTGAACACCGTGGTGCCTTTGGGGGCTGCGAAGTCCAGGCCGGCATGAAAGGCCCGCCCACGGGTAAATGGATCGGTGCGATTGCCGAAGCCCGAACTTTGGCGGAAATTGCCGCTGATCGGCATGTGGATCGGTGCGCTGTCGATGCTTTCGCGCGCTACTTTGTAGCGCAGTAGTGCGGCCATGACGGCATTGGCATCGTCGATCATCGGCGTTGCTTCTTCGCCGTCTTCGGCGGCGAGGAGCGGTCCTCCGACGCCATCAAGTGAATCCGGCAGATCGACCTGGATGCCGAGGCCATCCAGTTCGGAGACGATATCGTCGGTCCGTTGCGTGGCGGTCTCGGCAATGGAAGTCATGGCAAACTGGGTTTCTCCCATCATTTGCGCGACGGCGGCGGCAGTGGCATCGACATCCGGATTACCGGTAGCGGTGAGTGGCGTCAGGTCGGCCATGTCGCCGGTGGCAGGGGCCGCCGCTTCGATGCCAAGCTCGCCGGCCTTGTCGACCAGTACGCGGACCAATTGATGCTGTTCCTGCAGCACTTCCTGCTGCTGCGCCAATTCCTGCAGTTGCAGGTTCATGTCGCCGGCCTGGGCATAGCTGCGCGAGTGCAGGCGATCAACCTCGACGCGCAACTGGGCGATTCTATCTTCGTAGGCCGCGATGACCTGCTCATTCTGGCCGCTGAGCAGCTTGCTGATATCGGGCGCGAGCAGGAATGCGGTGCCGACCAGCGCATTGCCAGCGAGCAGCAGCGCAAACATGCCATAGAACAGGGCGGGGTGAATGCCCTGATGCCGAATCCGGGCCGGATCATGCTCACCGTCGGAACGCCTGAAGTTGGCCTGGTTACGCACGCTACGAACTCCGCGACGGCAAGAATTATGCTGAGCGAAGTATGACCGGGCGTGGTTAATAAAAGCTATTTTGGCGGCGTTCTGCCGACCTCGGCCCGCAGCGCTTCCAGCATTTTCTGGGCATGGCCAAGGATGCGCGTAGCCTTGATGATCCGGACTACCCTGCCATCGGCCCCGATGATGAACGAGGTGCGGATCAGGCCCATGAACTCGCGGCCATAGAGCTTCTTCAGCTTCCACAGGCCGAACGCCTCGATGGCAAGGCGATCCGGGTCTGCAGCAAGCGGTACCTGCAGGCCATATTTCTTGCGGAATTTGCCGTGGCTTTCGAGGCTATCCGGCGAAACGCCGACTAGCCGCGCACCGAGTGCGGCGAACGCCCCGGCGCGTTCCGAAAACTCGATATTCTCGTCCCTGCAGCCACCCGAATCGTCTTGCGGGTAGAAGTACAGCACCACCGGCCAGCCCAGCTCGGCAGAAAGCTGGAACGTGCTACCGTCATCGAGCGGCAAGGTGAAGTTGGGGGCGGCAACGCCTTCGGTTAAATCCGGCATCAGGATGTTTACTCCTTGCCTGCTAGTCTCAGGCTCTCATGTAGATATCGGTGCCATATTGCAGCCGGTATCATTGGGCAAGTGACCGCCTTCTGCGGTTGATTCTTGAGGGGGCCAGCAGTCCACGGCCAAGCCTCGACCTGGAAGCAATTGAGCGAGACAACCCCTCCAGCAGATAGTCCGGTTGCAGCGCCTGCCCAGCGCAAGCGGCACCCTATGCGCCACGCGGCCAAGCTTGCCGTATGGGCGCTTGGCATTCCGTCCGTGCTGTTGCTGCTGCTCTACATCGTATTGCTGTTTACGCCGGTTCGGCTGCCCTTTGGCGGCGAGGCGGTACGGTCGCTGATCCAGGCGGCCTTACCGGGCAGCAGCCGGTTATCGCTGGGCGAGATGAACCTGGCGCTTGAAAATCGGGTCTGGCCCGTCATCCAGTTTACGCCGGTCACGCTAACAGACAGCAAGGCCGGCTCCACGGTCAGCATGGAGGCGCTGGAGATCGGCTTTTCGCCGGTGCGGGCGCTGGTCGGCCAGCCGGGCGCCACCATCACCATCGTGCGTCCGCGCGTTCAGATGGTGCAGGATCTTTCCGGCCCGCGCATTTCCAGTTTCGCGCTGGAGGAAGACCCGCAGGGCGGTGTGCCGACGGTGCGCGTGCAGGAGGGCGACGACGCCTTTCCCGCCATCGCCATCTCGTCGAATGGCGTAGACACCAGCAGCAGCCAACAACCGGTGGTACTCCGCTCCGACAATGACTGGTTGATCTACAATCTCGAGGCCAGCGAGCAGGGCATAGCGGACATCGTCGAGCAGGCTGCGCAGGGGCGGTTCTCCAAGCTGGTGATCCGCGACGGCACCGTGGACATGATCGACGCCGTTTATGGGCTGTTTCGTCGCTTCGAAGCAATCAACCTAGAGATTGGCCCGACGCCTGATCGCCTTCACACGAACGGTCGTTTTTCGGCCAGCCTGGGCGGGCGCACCATGACGGGCGGGTTGTCGCGAACTGTGGACGATGCAGGAAATTCGCGTCTGGAGGCCGACGTTTCCAATATCGATTTTGCGGCCCTACTGCCGTTCATCGACAGTTCCACCAGCATGGCCGCAATGCGGGGTGCAGGTGCGCTGTCGATCGACGTGAACTTCCAGCCAGCCGGGGGAAAGCTGGTGGACGGGCATTTCAAGGTCGACCTGACCGGCACCGAACTGCGTATCGGCACCGACTACTTTCCAATCGCGACGTCGATCATGGATATCAACTGGGAGCCACAACAGGGCCAGTTTATTCTCAAGGAATCGGCGCTGCAGATTGGCAAAAGCAAAGCCTATCTGTCCGGCGTTTTCGCCATGGGTCTCGATCCGAACTTCGGGCCGACCATTGGCCTGTCGCTCAAGGCACGCGATGTGGCGCTGCAGCCGGGCGATATGGAAGCGCCAGTCGAGCCGCTGGACAGTGTCGAATTTTCGGGCTGGTCGGCTCCCCTTTATGGAGCGCTGGGCATCGACCGGCTGATCGCTCGCAAGGGGGAAGGTACGGTCGAGGCTACCGGCCGCGTCGACATGCTGCAGGCGGGCCTTGGGATCGACATGGCTATGATGGGGCAGGGTGTTAGTGCCGACGATCTCAAGCGGCTGTGGCCCTACGTGCTGGGACGCGACAGTCGTAACTGGTTCGTGCGCAATGTCACCGAGGGCACGGTAACCAAGGCTCGTCTCGATTTCCATTTCCCGGTCGGCTCGATGGGTGTCGCAGGGGAGGACAAACCAATCCCCGACGGCAGCATGCAGATCGATATGACCGGCGTAGGCGTCGCCATTACGCCAACCGCGGAAATGGCGGCCATTGCCATCGACGGCGAGACACGGCTGCAAGTCGATGACGCAGACCTCACGATTTCAGCAGGTGGCGGCAGGCTGATGACGGCGGGCGGCGAAATACAGGTCAAGAATCCGGCGCTGGTCATGGACAACTCCGACCCGGCCGTCGGTATCATCGAAGTGTCCGGCGATATCGCCTCCCCGATCCCGGCCTTGCTGGCGTTGGCTAGGGATCAGCAACTGGACCTGCTCGACGATAGCAAGCTGCCAATCGATCTCGCTGCCGTCACAGGATCGGTCGATATCGGTCTCGTTGCCACCATCACCCCTGCTGACGAGGCCATGGGCCGTCCGATCGATATCGACTATGTCGTCAACGGGACGGTATCCGACTTCGCTAGCTCCCAGCCGATAGAGGAACGCCAGATCAGCAATGGCCAACTGGCCTTCAGCGCCAACCAGGACGGATATCAGCTGGGCGGAAGTGCCGAAATCGACGGCATGCATGCTGATATCGAGATTGCCGGCACGCCGAGTACCAGTCCGAGCTTCCGGCTGTCGTCCGACATGGAAGTCGCAGACCTCGCCAAGATGGGGTTCGACGTTTCAGAATTTCTGTCGGGCCGAGTGCGCTTCGTGGCGCAGCCCCTGGCCGATGGCGCTTTGCAAATGGCGGTCGATCTCAAGGATGCCGCGCTCACCATCAAGGATATCGGCATCAGCAAGGCCGTGGGCACCCCCGGCACGCTGAGCGTAACCGTCACGCCGGGCGAAGACATCACCCAGCTCAATGACATCGACCTGTCGTTCGGCACGGTGCGCGCCAAGGGCGACATAACCTATGACAAAACCAAAGGGCTGCAGGCGGCCAGCTTCAGCCAGTTTGGGCTCAGCAGCGACGACAGTGCGCAGCTCGAGGTGGCCCCGATCGACGGTGGTTATGCCCTGGAGATACGCGGCAGCCAGCTCGACCTGAAACCCATGCTGCGGCAGTTCTTCGGGCTGGGCGAGGGCGCCGGCGGCGTGCAGTCGACGCAGTTTAACCAGGCCATCTCGCTGAAGGTGAAGCTCGACAGGGCGCTGGGCTATTACGCAACTACCGCGTTCAACGTAGATCTCGACCTGTTGATGCGCGGCGGCGACATGCGCCGGGCTAACCTGACGGCGCAATTCAGCGACGGCAATGGCATCTCGGTCACCACCAACCCGGCCCCGCGTGGTCGGACGCTGTCGGTCGCCTTCAATGACGCTGGCACCATCCTGCGGCTGCTCGGAGTTTACTCCCAACTGGCCGGAGGCTCCGGCAACCTGGTGCTGACCACGGATAGCGACCTCGATGCGGAAGGCGGACAATTGGTGATGCGCAATTTTGCCATCGTCGACGAAGCCAATGTAGCTGAGGTGCTGGGCAATCATTCGGACTCACGCACCGCCATCGCCCGCCGGAACCGGCTGGACTTCGATGTCGCACAGGTCGAGTTCCAGCGCCGCTCCGACCGCGTCGAAGTCACCAATGCCATGGTCACCGGTGACTCCGTTGGCGGCACCATGCGGGGCTACATTTACACCGACCAGCGCCAATACGATCTAACTGGCACCTATGTACCGCTGTTCGGCCTCAACAATGCGTTCCAGCAAATCCCCATACTGGGGCCATTGCTCGGCGGGCGCGAGGGCGAAGGCTTACTCGGCGTAACTTTCGCTGTGCAAGGGCCGCTCGACAAACCGCAATTCCGCATCAATCCGCTCTCGGCCCTGGTCCCCGGCGCCTTCCGCGAACTGTTCGAGTTCAGGGCGAAGGCTCAGCCGCCGGCGGAATAGAAAAGGCGCAATCCGAAGATTGCGCCTTCAGAGTTCGAGAGTGACTCCGACTAAACCGGCTTGATCAACGCGTGCCGCTTCCTGCCGACCGAGAGCTTTATGACGCCTTCGGGCAGCAGGGCGTTGTCGCCGATGCTGAGCTTGTCGTCTTCGATCACGGCATCATTGACGCGCACGGCGCCGGACTGGATGTGGCGGCGGGCTTCGCCATTTGAGCCGGCAAGGCCGGCCGTCACTAGAGCGGCGAGAATGCCTAGGCCGTTGGCTAGTTCGGCATGGGTTACGGTCGCAGTTGGCAGCGACAGGTCGATTGCGCCAGTCTCGAACGTGGCTCGTGCCGTCTCGGCTGCCTCTTCGGCCGCAGTGCGACCGCGGATCATCGCTGTTACTTCCGTAGCCAGCCGCTTCTTGGCTTCGTTGATGTCGCCTGAGGTCAGGCGCGAGATTTCGTCCAGCGGCAGGGTCGTGTAGAGCTTGAGGAAGCGCTCTACGTCAGCGTCTTCCGTGTTGCGCCAGTACTGCCAGAAGTCATAGGCCGACAGCAGGTCAGCGTTGAGCCAGATCGCGCCATTGAGCGACTTGCCCATCTTCACGCCCGACGAGGTGGTCAGGAGCGGCGAGGTCAGCGCATAAAGCTGGGGCGTCCCGAGGCGATGGCCCAGGTCGATGCCGTTGACGATATTGCCCCACTGGTCCGAGCCGCCCATCTGCAGCCGTACGCCATAGCGCCGGTTCAGCTCGACGAAATCATAGGCCTGCAGGATCATGTAGTTGAATTCGAGGAAGCTCAGCGACTGCTCCCGATCGAGCCGCTGCTTGACCGAGTCAAAGCTCAGCATGCGATTGATCGAGAAGTGCTGGCCCACATCGCGCAGGAATTCGAGGTAGTTGAGCGGCATCAGCCACTCGGCATTGTTCAGCATCAGGGATTGCTTGGGCCCGTCGCCGAAGGACAGGTAGTTGGAAAACACCTGCTTGATGCCGTCGATGTTCGCCTCGATGGTCTCGGGCGTCATCAGCTTGCGCGCTTCGTCCTTGAAGGACGGATCGCCCACCATGCCGGTGCCGCCGCCCATCAGGGCCACGGCGCGATGGCCGGTCTTTTCCAGCCAGTGCAGCATCATGATCTGGATCAGGCTGCCGACATGCAGCGACGATGCCGTGGGGTCAAAGCCGATATAGGCGGTGACGGTCTCGGTGGCGAACAGTTCATCCAGCCCGTTGTCGTCGGAGGTCTGGTGGATGAAGCCGCGCTCATGCAGGACGCGTAGGAATTCGGATTTGAACTTGGTCATGTCTCAACCATGAAAGCTTTGTGAGACCTCATGGTGATCCTTCGACATGCTCAGGATGTCGAACCACGGGGTCGGGTGCACGGGACCCCGTCCTTCAACAGGCTCAGGATGAGGTCCCTTCCGACAGATCGCAGTAAGCGCCTATAGCTTAGCGCCCGCCGCCGGCGGCGATCTCCTCCCGGCGGCGGTCGAGATAATCGGCCGAGCGGGTGGTGAGTTCGTCGATCTTGCCTTCAAAGAAGTGGTTGGCGCCTTCGACAATCTGCTGCTCGATGACGATGCCCTTTTGGGTCTTGAGCTTGTCCACCAGCTTCTGGACGGACGATGGCGGCGCCACGCGGTCCTTGTCGCCATGGATGATCAGGCCCGAAGACGGGCAGGGGGCAAGGAACGAGAAGTCATAGAGGTTTTCCGGCGGCGCCACCGAAATGAAGCCCTCCACTTCCGGACGGCGCATCAGCAACTGCATGCCGATCCAGGCGCCGAACGAGAAGCCGGCAATCCAGCAGCCGCGCGACTCGCGGTTGATCACCTGCAGCCAGTCCAGCGCCGCTGCGGCATCGCTGAGCTCACCAATGCCATGGTCGAACAGGCCCTGGCTGCGACCGACACCGCGCGAATTGAAGCGCAGCACGGCAAAGCCACGCTCGGCGAACATGTAGAACAGGTTGTAGACGATCTGGTTGTTCATCGTCCCGCCAAACTGGGGATGGGGATGAAGCACGATCGCGATCGGAGCATTAGGCTCCTTGCCGGGCTGGTAACGGCCTTCGAGACGCCCCTCGGGGCCATTGAAGATCACTTCTGGCATGGTCTTGTTCTTCCGGCCGTTTGGCTCTGTTGGTGAGGTTTGCGACGCCCCGTGTGGCGGTCTGGCGGCTTGACTAAGCCAGTCCAGACTCCTAAACATGGCTCGCAAAATCTAGTTTAGAATTGTTCGAAACTCGGGTTTTGGCCGCGCTGCGGCCTGCAAGTGCGCCCCTTGTAATGAAGTTGGGCGTCAAAATTCAAGAAGTGTTTGGGTTTGGCGGCACATTGGCGCCCCTGCCTCGGCATGAGAGCTATGAGCGGCGCACATGCGCCACATGGGTAACCGATGACCAGAGCGGCGATCTACCTCGATCACAATGCTGCGTCCCCGCTTCTGCCCGAAGCGCGGGCGGCGCTTGTTGCCGCCCTGGATTTGACGGGCAATGCCTCATCAGTGCATGGCCATGGACGCGCACTGCGCAATCTTGTCGAGACAGCCCGCGCCCAGGTGGCAGCCCTCGCGGGTGCCGAACGCAAGCAGGTTGTATTTACCGGCTCGGCCACCGAGGCCATCACTCAGGCCGTAGTTGCTGGCGCCAAAGCTTTCTCGGCCAAGGCTGTGGTCATAAGCGCCGGCGAGCATGCTGCGGTGTCGAAGGCCGCCGAAGCGACGGGCTTGCCTGTCATCACCATCGCGCTTTTGCCCAGCGGCAGTATTGATCTCGATCAACTCGCCAGCGTCGTCGCGGAGGCTCAGGGCAACCTGCTGGTGGCGCTGCATTGGGTCAACAACGAGACCGGCGTTGTGCAGGACATTGCCCGCATCAACGCCATCGTTGGCCCGACCGGTCACACACTGTTCATCGACGCCGTACAGGCATTTGGCAAGCTGCCCCTCGAATTCGCCGCCTCCGCACCCGATATGATGGCTGTGAGCGGTCACAAGATTGGCGCGCCGGCCGGCATTGGCGCGCTGCTGGTCAAGGCTCATGCTGATGTCGTCCGCCTCGTTCCGGGCGGCGGGCAGGAGCAGGGCCGGCGCGGCGGCACCGAAGCTGTCGCTCTGATCGCGGCCTTTGGCGCAGCCGCATCAGCCATCGAAGGCCGGCTTGCATCGGCTGATGTTCAGCGGCTGATTGCTCGCCTTGAGGCAGAGCTAGGCTCGGCGATACCTGGGTTCACCGTGTTCGGCGAGACCCGCCTGGGCAATGTGTCCAACTTCGCGGTGCCCGGCATCAACAATGCCACGGCGATGATGGGCCTCGACCTGCTCGGCCTGTCGGTCTCGTCCGGCTCGGCCTGTTCGTCCGGCAAGGTCGGTCCAAGCCATGTGCTGGCCGCCATGCGCGTTGCGCCCGAGCTAGCTGACTGTGCCCTGCGAGTCAGCCTGGGCTGGAATTCCATGTCCGACGACGTCGACGCGTTCGTCGTCGGCTACCAATCGATCCTCCAGCGCCATCGGGCGCGGCAGGGTCAGGCAGCTTAGCGCTGCATTTCGTTATACGGCTCGCGGCGACCTTGAATCGCCGAGGGGCAAAAGGAGAAGCCACAATGGCTAACTACGACGATATCCCGACGCTCAAGGAAAACATCGACCGCGCCACCGTGGACTCGGTTCGCTCGCTCGACGTGGACAAGTACAAATACGGTTTCGAGACGATAATCGAATCCGACATGGCCCCCAAGGGCCTGAGCGAAGACACCGTCCGCTTCATCTCCGCCAAGAAGAACGAGCCGCAGTGGATGCTCGACTGGCGCCTCGAAGCCTATGCGCGCTTCCTGACGCTGAGCGAGCCGACCTGGGCCAAGGTGCACTATCCTGCCATCGACCTGCAGGACATGTATTATTACGCCGCGCCCAAATCGACGCCGGCGCCGACCAGCCTTGACGAGGTCGATCCCGCCCTGCTGGCCATGTATGACAAGCTGGGCATTCCGTTGCGCGAGCGCGAAATCCTGGCTGGCGTCGAGCGTCCCAACGTCGCCGTCGACGCTGTGATGGACTCGGTATCGGTCGTAACGACGTTCCGCGAGGAACTGTCTAAGGTCGGGATCATCTTCTGCTCAATCTCGGAAGCAATCCGAGAATATCCCGAGATGATCCAGAAGTATCTGGCTTCGGTGGTGCCTGTTTCGGACAACTATTATGCGACGCTGAATTCGGCCGTTTTTACCGACGGCTCCTTTGTTTACATCCCCAAGGGCGTCCGCTGCCCGATGGAGCTGTCGACCTATTTCCGCATCAACGAAAAGAAGACTGGCCAGTTCGAGCGCACGCTGATCATCGCCGAAGCCGACAGCTATGTCAGCTACCTCGAAGGCTGCACCGCCCCGATGCGCGACGAATCCCAGCTGCACGCCGCGGTTGTGGAACTGGTTGCCATGGACAATGCCGAGATCAAGTATTCTACGGTCCAGAACTGGTATCCCGGCGACAAGGACGGCAAGGGCGGCATCTACAATTTCGTCACCAAGCGTGGTGATTGCCGTGGCGCCAACTCCAAGATTTCCTGGACCCAGGTCGAAACCGGTTCGGCCATCACCTGGAAGTACCCATCCTGCATCCTGCGCGGCGACGGTTCGCGCGGCGAGTTCTATTCAATCGCCATTTCGAACGGCCGCCAGCAGGTCGATAGCGGCACCAAGATGATCCATCTGGGCAAGAACACCTCGTCCCGGATCATCGCCAAGGGCATCGCAGCCGGCTTCTCGGATAATACCTATCGCGGCCAGGTCTCGGCCCATGCCAAGGCGACCAATGCCCGCAACTTCACCCAGTGCGACTCGCTGCTGATCGGCGACAAGTGCGGCGCCCACACGGTTCCCTATATCGAGAGCCGTAACGGCACGGCGGTGTTCGAGCACGAAGCCACCACGTCCAAGATTTCCGACGACCAGATGTTCTACTGCCAGCAGCGCGGCCTGTCCGAAGAGGACGCCGTGGCGCTGATCGTGAACGGGTTCGTCCGCGACGTGCTGCAGCATCTGCCGATGGAATTCATGGTCGAAACCCAGAAGCTGATCGCCATCAGCCTTGAAGGCAGTGTGGGGTAATCAGTCGGGCAGGGCGCCTGGAAAAGGCCCCTCGCCCGGCGCTACGCGCCGACCTCCCCCAAAGGGAGAGGTCAAGAACATAACGACACGGCCAGCACTCACCTCTCCCTTTGGGGGAGAGGTCGCCCGAAGGGTGGGTGAGGGGCCTTAAGATACCAACCGGCGCCGAGATGGCAGCCGAACCCGGAGTTAGACATGACCACACCGATCCTTGAAATCCGCAACCTTCACGCGCGCATCGAAGACCGTGAAATCCTCAAGGGCGTCAACCTGATCATTCCTGCAGGCGAAGTGCATGCCATCATGGGCCGCAACGGCTCGGGCAAGTCGACGCTGAGCTATGTGCTGGCCGGCAAGGACGACTACGAGGTCACCGAGGGTGAAATCCTGCTCAACGGCGAGAGCATCCTCGAGATGGAACCCAACGAGCGTGCGGCTGCCGGCGTGTTCCTGGCGTTCCAGTACCCGATTGAAATCCCCGGCGTCGCCACCATGACCTTCCTCAAGGCCGCAATGAACGCCCAGCGCAAGGCGCGCGGCGAGGCTGAACTGCTGACGCCCGAATTCATGCGCCTGGTCAAGGAAGCCGGCACCCAGCTTCAGGTCGACACCGCCATGCTGAAGCGCCCACTCAATGTGGGCTTCTCCGGCGGCGAGAAGAAGCGTGCGGAAATCATGCAGATGGCTTTGCTGAAGCCCGCGCTCTGCGTGCTCGACGAGACCGATTCCGGCCTCGATATCGATGCGCTGCAGGTAGTCTCGAAAGGCGTCAACGCGCTGCGCTCCGACAGCCGCTCGATGCTGGTCATCACCCACTATCAGCGGCTGCTGAACCACATCGTACCCGACGTGGTGCATGTGTTCAGCGATGGCCGCATCGTTGAAAGCGGCGACAAGGATTTGGCATTGCAGCTCGAAGCCAAGGGCTATGCCGACTTCGACGGCGCGGCGGCCTGATCCATGGCAATCGCTTTTCCCGTCCGGCTCGGTGCAGCCGAAAATACTTTGATCGAGCAGCTCAAGAGCGTGGGCGCTGACGCTACCGCCGAGCGGATAACCGTCGCCGGCCTGCCGACCCGCCGCGTCGAGGCCTATCACTATACCGATCTCAAGTTGCTGCTGAAGGCGATCCCGCCACTGGCGCAGGCCGCTAATGAAGCCAGTGCTCCGGCTCTGCGCATCGCCGGCGCCTATCAGTTGATGATCGCCAATGGCATGATCCAGTCCCACGCTACCGCGCCCGCCGGCGTCATCGTCGGCAAGGCCGCGGGCACTGCGCTGTCGACCCGCGACGACGTGCTGGTTCATCTCAATGGCGCCTTCGCCAGGCAGAGCCTGACGCTGACGCTGGAAAACTCCGTCGACACCGTGATCCAGATCGATCGCCGCATCGAGGGTCTGGCCGCTCACGCTGCCGACTCGGTCAAGATCTTCGTGGCCGATGGCGCTTCTGCCACCATCATCGAGACCTTCTCGGGCTCCGACGCGGCCCATGTCGGCAACCACGCCACCTATGTGGCGCTTGGCAAGGACGCCAGGCTCACCCACATCACCGTGGACCTGTCGGCCCGCGCCGTCAGCCACTTCGCGACCAATGAGTACCATGTGGGCGAGGGCGCCAACCTCCGCACGCTGGTTGTCCATGCCGGGGCAGGGCTCGCCCGCACGCACGTCTTCCCGCGCTACGAGGGTACAGGCGCCCATGGTGACATCACCGGCCTCAACCTGGTTTCCGACGGGCAGCACGCTGACATCACCATGGATGCGCTGCACGCCGTGCCGCACACCACGTCGCAGCCGCTGTTCAAGTCGATTGCCCGCGGGCGTGGCAAGTCCATCGTGCAGGGCAAGCTGGTGGTGGCGCGCGATGCGCAAAAGACCGACGCCAAGTTCATGCATCAGGGCCTGATGCTATCGGACGAAGCCGAAATCCTGAGCAAGCCCGAACTCGAGATCTATGCCGACGACGTCGTCTGCGGCCATGGCTCGACCTGCGGCAAGCTGGACGAAGACAGCATGTTCTACCTGATGAGCCGTGGCATCCCCAAGGAAGAAGCCGAGACCATGATGGTCCGCGGCTTCCTCGATGAACTGGTTGACCCGATCGAAGATGAGGCGCTGGCAGAGGCGCTGCATGGCGTGATCGACGGCTGGCTGCTGGGGAAGTAGGGACGAAAGACTTCGAGCTTGTCCTTCCCTCCTCCTTGAGGGGAGGGACCGAGGGAGGGGGTAGTTGTGTGGGTCACTGATGGACCCCCACCCCCGACCCCTCCCCTCAAGGGGGAGGGGAGCAGACTGCCGGAGCCAGTGAACCAATGACCTTCGATGTCGAAAATGTTCGTGCCGACTTCCCGATCCTCTCCGAGGTCATACACGGCAATCGGCTGGTCTATCTCGACAGCGGCGCCTCGGCACAGAAGCCGGTGCAGGTGCTCGAGCGGATGGACTATGCGTTCCGCCATGAATACGCCAACGTCCATCGTGGCTTGCACACGCTGGCCAACCGGGCGACCGAGGCTTACGAAGGCGGCCGCCATGCGGTGCAGGCGTTCCTCAACGCAGCCCGTCCCGAAGAGATCATCTTCACCCGCTCGGCCACCGAAGCGATCAACCTGGTTGCGCAGTCCTTTGCTGGTCCGCGCATCAGCGAAGGCGATGAGATCGTCCTGTCGATTATGGAGCACCACTCCAATATCGTGCCGTGGCACTTCCATCGCGAGCGCAAGGGCGCCGTCATCAAGTGGTTCGATGTCCGCGACGACGGCAGCTTCGATATAGATGCCTTTGAAGCAGCGCTGACCGATCGCACCCGCATGGTCGCGATCACCCATATGTCCAACGTGCTGGGCACTGTGACGCCGCTCAAGCAGGTCATCGAGATCGCCCATGCGCGGGGCATTCCGGTGCTGGTCGACGGCAGCCAGGCCGCTGTACATATGGCGGTCGACGTGCAGGACCTCAATGCCGATTTTTACGTCATGACCGGCCACAAACTCTATGGTCCGACCGGCATCGGCGTGCTGTATGGCAAATACGACCTTCTGGCCGAGATGCAGCCCTATCAGGGCGGTGGCGAAATGATCGATGTGGTGACCATGGACACCGTCACCTACAACGAACCGCCGCACCGTTTCGAGGCAGGCACGCCGCCGATTGTCCAAGGCATCGGCCTCGGCGCTGCGCTCAAATACATGAGCGAACTCGGTCGCGAGGCCATTGCCTCACATGAGCATGCCGTCGCCGAATACGCCCAGGAGCGCCTCAGCCGCATCAATTCGCTGCGCCTGATCGGCACGGCTCCAGGCAAGGGCGGCATTTTCTGCTTCGAGATCGCCGGAGCACACGCCCATGACGTCTCGACCATTCTCGACCGCTACGGCATTGCCGTCCGCGCCGGCACGCATTGCGCCATGCCGCTGCTCAAACGTTTCGGTGTCACCTCTACCTGCCGCGCCTCCTTCGCCCTATATAACGGCAAGGACGACGTCGACGCGCTGGTGGACGGCATTGAACGCGCCCAGAAATTTTTCGCCTGAATTGGTGACCTTATGACCGACGAACCTGTAATTGCGCCCGCCCCGACCATTCCCGAAAACCGTATCACGCCCACGGTTGGCGGCGGCCTGCCCGAATCGGAGGTGGAACGCATCACTTCCGACCTGATCGGGGCGCTCAAGACCGTCTATGACCCGGAAATTCCGGTCGATATCTATGAGCTTGGCCTGATCTACAAGGTAGATCTGGACGATGACCGCAAGTTGACCATCGACATGACGCTGACGGCCCCGGGCTGCCCCGTGGCTGGTGAAATGCCCGGCTGGGTCGAGAATGCTGCCCGCGGCGTCGAAGGCGTCCAGGACGTCACTGTCAACATGGTGTTCGATCCCCCGTGGGACGCGACGCGGATGAGCGAAGAAGCCCAGGTCGCGTTGAACTGGTGGTAATCTGAGGCGTTTCGTCCTACATATCGTGAAATGCCGATAGAAAGTTTGACCATGGCCTTCAAGATCATGTCGCTGACAGATGCCGCTGCCGAACGCATCACCGAGATCATCGAAGATTCCGACAAGCCTGTCATTGGCCTGCGCATTGGTATCAAGAATTCCGGCTGCGCTGGCGTTGCCTACACGATGGACTACGTCGCCGAACCGGTGAAGGGCGACGACCACGTCACCGACAAGAGCGTCAACGTCTGGATCGACCCCAGGGCCACCATGTACCTGCTGGGTACCGTGATGGACTTCGAAACCGCCAAGATGAGCGCCGGATTCACGTTCAAGAATCCCAACCAGACCGGCGAATGCGGCTGCGGCGAGAGCGTCACGCTGAAGGCGGCGGACTTGAAGGCTATCGCCGAGGCGCGCGCTACGGCGTAGCTTCTGGTGCGGGTACCCTGTTACCCAACAACAGTTGCACCGCGCCCCACCATGATGCATTGATCCGGCCATCATGCTGAACCCGCTCCCGCCTGCGCTCACCATTGTCCCGCCCAATCGTCCGCTTGTCGGGCGCGTTTGCCCGCCGGGTTCCAAGTCTATTACCAATCGGGCGTTGCTGCTGGCTGCGCTGGCGAATGGCACCAGCCGTCTCACAGGGGCGCTTAAAAGCAAGGACACGACGCTGATGGCCGCAGCCTTGCGGCAGATGGGCGTCACCGTCGAAGAGCCTGGCGCTACCAGTTTTACCGTCACCAGCACCGGCCGGCTGCGGGCACCGGCCGGTCCGCTGTTCCTCGGTAATGCTGGCACCGCCACGCGCTTCCTCGCCGCCGCCGTAGCGACGGTGGACGGGGAAGTCATCGTTGATGGTGACGACGAGATGCGCGTGCGCCCGATCGGACCGCTGGTGACGGCACTGCAGTCCCTCGGCATCGACGCAACGTCGCCAACCGGCTGCCCGCCCGTCACGATTCGCGGCAAAGGCAGTTTCGGCTCCGGCCGCGTCGAGATCGATGGCGGACTGTCCAGCCAGTATGTTTCGGCACTGCTGATGGCGGCGCCGCTGGGCGATGGCCCAATTACCGTCGCGCTCACCGGCAGCGACATCGGTGCTCGCGGCTATGTCGACCTCACGCTTGCCGCCATGCGCAGCTTCGGCGCCACAGTCCAGCAGCTGGACGCCGGCACCTGGCTGGTCCAGCCCACTGGATACCAGGCCGCCGACCTGCTGGTCGAGCCAGATGCCTCCGCCGCGACCTATCTTTGGGGCGCTCAGGCGCTCACCGGCGGCAAGATCGACCTTGGCGTTGCTGCAGACGCCTTCACCCAGCCTGACGCTTTGGCGCAGGCCGTTATCGCGCAGTTTCCCAACATGCCTGCCGTGATCGACGGCTCGCAGATGCAGGATGCTGTGCCGACGCTGGCCGTGGTCGCCGCCTTTAACAACACGCCGGTCCGCTTTGTCGGCATAGCCAACCTGCGCGTCAAGGAAACCGACCGGATCCGCGCCGTAGCCAATGAACTCAACCGCATCCTGCCGGGCCTCGCCACGGAGGAGGGCGATGACCTGCTGGTCGCATCGGATACCAATCTGGCCAGTCGCAGCCAGCCGGCGCGCATCGTGACTTATCACGATCACCGCATCGCCATGAGCTTCGCTCTCGCAGGCCTCAAACTGTCGGGGATCACCATTCTGGACCCCGCCTGCACCGGCAAGACCTACCCCGAATACTGGGACATGCTGGCAGGGCTGGGCGTGGAGTTGCAGCCCAAAGCCTAGGCGGCGGAGACGCCGGGAAGGGCTGACTGCAGTTCGCTCAGCTGGTTCTCGCTGAACACCTTGTTTCGGCCGGCATGCTTTGCGGCGTAAAGGCACCGGTCGGCACGCTCGATCAACGAGCCTGCGGTATCGCCACGACGATACGCGGCAAGGCCGAAGGACGCAGTGATCCGGCCAAGCTTTTCATTGGTGGACCGCTTGAGCAGTTCCTTGGCCTGGATCGCCTTGCGGATATTCTCCGCCAGGATGATGGCGCCTTCGAGATCGGTCGAGGGCAGGATGGCCACGAATTCTTCGCCGCCATAGCGTGCCGCCAGGTCCTTGCCCTTGATGTTAGACTTCAGCGTCATCGCCACCAGCCGCAGCACCTGATCACCGGTCTGGTGTCCGAAGCTGTCGTTGAAGTTCTTGAAGTGATCGATGTCGATGATCATCAGGCACAGCGGATCGCCGGTTATTTTGGCGTCGGCGATTGCCGTGTCCATACCCTCGTCGAAGCTCTTGCGATTGGCGATCTTGGTCAACGGGTCGAGCAGCGATTCGCGTCGCACATCGTCCAGATCACGCTGCAGCGAGGCGATATCGTCGCGCGACGCTTCGAGCTTTTCCTCTAGCGAGGCGTTGGTTTCCTGCATGTTGCGCGTTTCGGCCAGCAAGCGGTCGGCCAGCGCCTTCATTGCCGTTGGCGAGATATCGCGTGCCAGATCGCCACTCGCGGTCTGCAGCGAGCCTGA
The DNA here is from genome assembly GCF_000971275.1 of Devosia psychrophila. GTDB lineage: Bacteria > Pseudomonadota > Alphaproteobacteria > Rhizobiales > Devosiaceae > Devosia > Devosia psychrophila. The sequence continues at coordinate 50,627 of NZ_LAPV01000228.1, forward strand.
ATAGGCATTGGCGGTAATCATGGCGCCATCGATGGCTTCGTGCACCGCGTCGATCCGGGCATGCATGCGCTCGGACACCGCCGACATCCGGTCGTTGACGTCGGACTTCAGAAATTCGTTGTACAGCGTCTCGGCCAGATTGGCGGAGGGCGTATTGCCGGCTCGGAAAATGGCGTTGATACGGTTGTTCAGCGTCGGGTTTACGCCCGTCGCATAGGTGAAAAGCAGCTCGTAGAACTGTGGGTAAGGCGGGATTCCGCTGCGCTTGAGCAGGTCGAATGCCGAATTGGCATAGCCCAGTGCGCGATTGAATTCCTGATCAGACACTGCGTCCCTCGCGTGTCGTTACGTTTCAGCCCGATGCGCTAACAGCGCACCGATTCCCTATTTGTTAGATACCGCGCAGGCACGACAAAACACAACTGTATCAATGCAATAAAGCGGCTTAGCCCACAGTCAATCGAGACAGATCTAGTTGGAAATGCGCGTAGGCCGCAACAAGAAGGCCGGGACTGGGCCGTCATTGCCAAACGGCGAAGTGCTGAACGATTCCGAATCATCGGCTTCGGCTTCGGCGCGCGTCTTGCCACGGGCACGTGGAGGACGTTGCGCGTTACGATCGGACTTTGGTGCGGCTTCGACGGGAGCTGCTTCCGAAGTAGCGATGAGTGCTTCTTCAGCGACTTCGGCGGCGCGTTCAACTGACTCGGCGACAGCTGCTGCTCCGGCTTCTGCCCGTGTCGTGCCGCGACGACGCTGATTGCGCTGGCCGCTTCGTGCAGTTGGCGCCGGAGCCGCATTTGGCGCCTCCTCGGCCGAGGGTTCGACGGGTTCGGATGCGACGGCGGCTACGGCAGCCGGACGAGTGCGCGACGGACGAGTCGCCGGAGCGGGAGCCGCCTCGGCATCGGTGCGGTTGCGCGGACCGCCGCGACGCGAGCGTGCCACGCGGGCAGGGCGTTCGGCGGAGCCTTCTTCATCTGCCGTGGCGGCAGCGGCAGCAACGGGCGCAGCCTTGCCGGTCGTTTCCAGATAGTCGATCGGCTTCTGGATCAGCTTGAGGATCGAATCGAGATGCTTGCCATCGGCAGGCGCCACCAATGTGTAAGCGACGCCCGAACGGCCGGCGCGACCGGTGCGGCCGATACGGTGCACATAGTCTTCGGCATGTACGGGCACGTCGAAATTGAACACATGGCTCACAGCTGGAATATCGAGGCCGCGGGCGGCTACGTCACTGGCCACCAGCAGTGTCAGGCGATTGCCCTTAAAAGCGTCGAGTGTTTCAGTGCGGCTCTTCTGGTCCATGTCGCCATGGAGGCCTGCGGCCGAAAAGCCGTGCCTCTCCAGCGAGCGCGCCAGCGTGGCGACGTCGCGCTTCCGGTTGCAGAAGATGATCGCATTGGTCAGCGCAGTGGCGCCTTGGATCAAGTCCCGCAGGGTGGCGCGTTTTTCTTCGGGCTTCGAGCCGACCTTGACCAGCTTCTGGTCGATGGTATCGGCTGTGGAAGCAGCGCGCGACACCTGCACATGGACCGGATCCTTGAGGAACTTCTTGGTCAGTTTCTCGATCTGGGCGTCCATCGTTGCCGAGAACAGCATGGTCTGGCGGCGGGGTGGCAGGCGATTGACGATCTTTTCGATGTCGTCGATGAAGCCCATGTCGAGCATGCGGTCGGCCTCGTCGATGACGAGAATTTCAACGCCGTTCAGCATGATCTTGCCGCGCTCGATCTGGTCGAGCAGGCGACCGGGGGTGGCAATCAATACGTCCACGCCGCGATCGAGCTTCTTGTTCTGGTCTTCGAACGATACGCCGCCGATGATCAGCGCCATCGTCAGACGATGGTTCTTACCATATTTTTCGAAGTTCTCGCTGACCTGGGCCGCGAGTTCGCGCGTCGGTTCGAGAATGAGCGTGCGGGGCATGCGGGCGCGGGCACGGCCGTTTTCCAGCAAGTGCAGCATCGGGAGCACAAAGCTCGCCGTCTTGCCGGTGCCGGTTTGGGCAATACCGATGACGTCCTTCTTTTCGAGGACGTGCGGTATGGCCTGGGCCTGGATTTCGGTCGGCGTCGTGTAGCCGGCTGCCGTGACGGCATCGGTTACTTTGGTGGACAGGCCAAGCGCGGAAAAATCAGTCAAGTTGGGTAATTCCACTCAGATATGTGGCCCGGGGCCAAGTCCAGTCCGAGACATTCGAACGGTGCGCCGGGGTTTTCAGCAGTGGACCGGAAAGTCGGTACGCGAACGCATCCACAACTGGGGGTGGCCACCGGACGACTGCAGGAACTGCGAGAGTACTGCGAGAAACCACGGAATGGCCCTGAGGCATATTCGGCGAGAACAGGCTGAATTCGATGAAACAGGCCGTCCGGCAGGAAATGCTCCAGCGGCGCGGACCATATCGCAAAGGCCTTGTCTGTCAACGCTTTTGGCACGGTTAGGGTTATCGAGCGCCCCCGGCGTATCCCTTTGAGGCAGTGGCGACAGTCTTAAACGTCCAGATCGGTCACGAATGCAGCGTTTTCCTGGATGAAGTCGAAGCGGGCTTCGGGCTTGGTGCCCATCAGTCGATCGACGCTGATCCTGGTGGCTTCGAGATCGTCACGCACCTTTACTTGCAGCAGCGTGCGGCTCTTTTTGGACATGGTCGTTTCGCGCAGATGCGCGAAGGGCATTTCGCCAAGGCCTTTAAAACGGGTCATATCGACCTTGCCCTTGCCGGTAAACTCGGTTGCCAGCAATTCGACCTTGTGCGGCTCATCGCGCGCATACAGCGTCTTGGCGCCCTGCGTGATGCGGAACAGCGGCGGCAGGGCGAGATAGAGATGCCCGCCATCGATAAGCTTCGGCATTTCCTGGAAAAAGAATGTGATCAGCAAGGTCGCGATATGGGCGCCGTCGACGTCAGCATCGGTCATGATGATGATCTTGTCGTAGCGCAGGTCGTCGTCGCTGTAGCGATCGCGCGTGCCGCAACCCAGTGCCTGGATCAGGTCCGAGATCAACTGGCTGGCCTGCATCTTCTCGCGACTGGCGCCGGCCACGTTGAGGATTTTGCCACGCAACGGCAGCACGGCCTGGCTCTTGCGGTCGCGTGCCTGCTTGGCGGAGCCACCGGCCGAGTCACCCTCGACGATGAACAGTTCCGCGCCTTCCTTAGCGCCCTGCGAGCAATCGGCCAGCTTGCCAGGAAGGCGCAGCTTGCGCGTGGCGCTGGCGCGGTCGATCTCTTTTTCCTTGCGACGGCGCAGGCGTTCCTCGGCGCGCTCTACCGCCCAGTCCATCAGCTTGCCGGCCTGGTTGGGCGACGAGCCCAGCCAGTGGTCGAATGCATCGCGCAGTGCATTGTCGACGATACGCGTGGCTTCGCCCGAGGCAAGCTTGTCCTTGGTCTGGCCGACGAATTCCGGCTCGCGCATGAAGACGCTCAGCATGGCGCTGCAATGGGCCAGCACGTCTTCCGCGGTCAGCAGGGCGCCATTCTTGTTCTTGGTCAGCTCGGCATAGTTCTTGAGTCCGCGCAGGATAGCCGCGCGCAAGCCGGCCTCATGGGTGCCGCCATCGGGCGTTGGCACCGTGTTGCAATAGGAAGAGACACCACCGTCGCCCAGCGTCCAGGCGATGGCCCATTCGACGGCGCCATGGGTGCCGGGCTTGCCGTGGCTGCCGGAGAACAGCTCGTCGACGATGCGCGTTTCGCTCTCGATACGGGCCGTCATGAAGTCCTTGAGACCATTGGGATAATGGAACGCCGCCTTGGCCGGCGCGTCCTCGGTTACCAGCGTGGCGTCGCAGCTCCAGCGCAGTTCGACGCCGGCAAAAAGGTATGCCTTGGCGCGCGTCATCCGGTACAGGCGGGCTGCCGAGAAATGGGCGTGATCGCCGAAAATCTGTGGATCGGGATGGAAACGCGTGGTGGTGCCGCGGCGGTTTTGTACGCGGCCGAGGGCTTCGATTTCGCCCAGCGGCTTGCCGCGGGAGAAGGCCAAGCGGTGCAACTGCTGCTCGCGCGCGACCTCGACGATCAGGCTGTCTGACAGCGCATTGACCACTGAAACGCCGACGCCATGCAGGCCGCCTGAGGTTTCATAGGCTTTTGAATCGAATTTGCCGCCGGCGTGCAGCACGGTATGGACGATCTCGAGTGTCGAGCGGCCGGGAAACTTCGGGTGGTTTTCGACTGGAATACCGCGGCCGTTGTCGGAGACGGTGAGGAAGCCGTCTTCGCCCAGATGCACTTCGATCCGCGTGGCGTGGCCGGCGATTGCCTCGTCCATGGAGTTGTCGATGACTTCGGCAAACAGGTGATGCAAAGCATTGGCGTCGGTGCCCCCGATATACATGCCGGGACGCCGCCGGACCGGCTCAAGTCCTTCCAGCACCTCAATATCTGCAGCCGTATACGAACCTGGTACGCTCGCGGCCTTGGGCGCAGGCTTGGATGCCTCAGGCTTGATACGTTCGGGTTCGGCGCCGAAAAGGTCTTCTGCGTTGGACATGCACATTCCGTCTTGCGCCCGAATCAGGCGTTTTCGCCTTCTAGCATATCGCAGAGGGTTGCCGAGCCGGGCAGGGAACCTGCCCACAGATGCGGAGTTCTCCACAAAACTGAACGGAAGATGAACGACAAATTCCGCATGCGTTAAGCCGCAATGGGGAAGATGAACGATCGGTCCGCTTCAAGGAGGCTACAATGTCCAGACTTGCGATGATTGCCATGACGGTACTGCTGCTCGGCACCGGTCTATCGATGCCGGCCCAGGCCCAGTCGCCCGGCTTCGGGGTGTTCTTTGGTGACCAGGAAAGCGACTTCTATGCTCCTGAACGCTTCAGTTGCATGAATGACCGGCAAATCCGCGATGCCGTAGCTGACCTCGGCTACACCAATATCTCGCTCAATGTCGTGATGAAGCGGAACATCCAGGTGCGTGCCACCCGTGATGGCGTGGTCTATCTGCTGGATTTCAACATCTGCACCGGTCGCGTCGAGGGACGCCAGCAATTGCGCCGCGCCCCATAATTTCTGGAATAGATACAAACCCGTCCCAAGATCGGGCGCTCGGTTTACGTTCTGTTTGTCTCTTGAAAGCACTTTCTTAAACGCAGACTGCTAGAAACGTCACATACGGTTTTTGTCTGGAGTTTCCGTATGCGAGCCGATCGGGATCCTAGTTCTGCGTATCCGATCTCTGCCGGCTCAATCGTCTTCGGTGTTTGGCCGCATGCCGGATCAGGTATTGCGTACCGGTTGGCCAAGTTCACCGCCCCGCGTTATGGGGTTATCGCGCTGGTCGCGACCATGTTCTATTTTCTCTGATCTGCGCTGATTGATTTCCGTCCCTACGGCGGTTATGGATCGCTGACGCCAGCACACAAACTCAGGGAGGGCGCGGAATGACTTTGCTTTTTACGCGCCGTTCAAGTGGCCCTGTCTGCGCCCTGTGGCTTTCGCTGCAGGGCTGACCGGTACTGGTACGACTGTATTTCTGTCTCACCATCGGTTTGCCCTCCGTGGCGGTTTTGACCGCCTCCCCACGGCATTTGGCGCCTTCGCGCTGCACTAGTGAGATATGATTATGGGCTCTATCAGCCTCCGCAACGCCGGCCTCGTGGCCACCGACACGCTGTTTGCAAATTTGAACTTCGTCATCGCCGATGGCGACCGTGTCGGCCTCGTTGCCGGCAATGGCCGCGGGAAGACAACGCTGTTGCGCGCCATGGCCGGGCAGGGCGAACTGACCTCCGGCGACATCACCCGCTCGCGCGGCCTGACCGTTGGCTATGTCGAGCAGGACATGCCGCCTGCCAGCATGGGCCTGACGCTTTACGACGCCGTGCTGGAAGCGCTGCCGCCGGCCGACCGCGATACCGATAGCTGGCGCGTCGACGTGGTGCTCGACGAGTTCGAAACGCCGCCTGCCATGCGTAACCGCAAGCTGACTGAATTGTCCGGTGGGTGGCAACGCATCGCCCTGATAGCCCGCTGCTGGGTGCTGCAGCCGGATGCGCTGCTGCTCGACGAGCCGACCAACCATCTCGACCTCGGCAAGCTGTTCCAGCTTGAAAACTGGATCAATCAGGCGGCGCGCAACATCCCGGTCATCATCGCCAGCCATGACCGGCAATTCCTCGACGCCACCACCAACCGCACGCTGTTCCTGCGACCCGATGCCAGCCACTATTTTCCGCTGTCCTACAGCAAGGCCCGCATCGCCCTGGCCGAACTGGACGAAGCGGCAGAGGCCAAGCGCGAAAAGGACCTAAAGGAGGTCGGACGCCTGCGCAAGCAGGCCGCCAAGTTGACCAATATCGGCATCAACTCGGGCAGCGACCTGCTAGTGGTGAAGTCGAAATACCTGCGCGAACGGGCCGCCAAGATTGAAACCGCCGTGCTGTCGCTGCACAAGGAGCGCAGCGGCGAAATCAAGCTGGGCAATAGCGGCGCCCAGGCCAGGGTCATGCTGGCGCTGGAAAATGTCGAAGTCACCAGCCCGGTCGGCGACAAGCTGTTCCGCATCGACAAGCTGCATGTGTTCCAGGGCGACCGCCTTGTCATCCTGGGCAGCAATGGCACCGGCAAGTCGCAGTTCATCGGTCTTGTGCACCGCGCCATGCAGGGCGCCGAAACGCCGGGCATTCGCGTCAGCCCGCAAGTGGTCCCGGGCTATGTCGATCAGGCCATGAGCTTCCTGCCCGCCAAGGCGTCGCCCCTTGGCTACATCACCAGCAGCTTCAATGAGGGCGATCAGCGCAGCAAGAGCCTGCTAGCAGCCGCCGGCTTTGCGCTGGAAAAGCAGGACCGTCCGATGACGGAGCTATCATTTGGCCAGCGCGCCCGGCTAGGTCTGTTGGCCATTCGCCTGAAGCAGCCCAATTTCTACCTGCTGGATGAGCCCACCAATCATGTCGACATCCCGGGGCAGGAGGCTCTGGAAGATGAAATCCTCGCGCACGGCGCGACCTGTATCCTCGTTTCGCACGATCGCAGTTTTGTTCGTGGTCTCGGAAGCCGGTTCTTCCTGATCGAGAAAAAGCGCTTCAAGGAAGTCGAAAGCCCCGAGCCGCATTTTGCGGAGATGGCGCTGGAGGCTGAGCAGTGAGGGCTGAGGAGAAATTGCCTGCATGGCGATAGTCGTCACTCCACTCTTCTTTTTCCTCGGGCTTGACCCGAGGATCACTCATAGATTGCGCCGGGTTGACAGTAACCCTCGGGTCAAGCCCGAGGGAGAAAGGGAGTGTTGTGGGGTGCGATGAAGCCAGGCATGGGTTTGTCGCAGCCATGCCCCCAAACAAAAAGGGCCCCTTGCGGAGCCCTTTTCACGTTCAAACTACCGAGCCTTAGGCCGAGTAGTACATTTCGTATTCGACCGGGTGAGGCGTCTGCTCGAACTTTACGACTTCGGTCATCTTGAGCTCGATGTAGCTCTCGATCTGATCCTTGTCGAACACGCCGCCTGCGAGCAGGAACTCGTGATCTGCTTCCAGAGCGCCGAGGGCTTCGCGCAGCGAGCCGCAGACGTGCGGGATCTGCATCAGTTCCTGGCGTGGCAGCTCGTACAGATCCTTGTCCATCGGCTCGCCGGGGTGGATCTTGTTCTTGATGCCGTCGAGGCCGGCCATCAGCATGGCCGAGAAAGCCAGGTACGGGTTTGCCAGCGGATCGGGGAAACGGATCTCGACGCGCTTGGCCTTCGGCGACTGGCCGAAGGGGATACGGCAGGAAGCCGAACGGTTACGGGCCGAATAGGCCAGCAGCACGGGGGCTTCGAAGCCGGGCACCAGGCGCTTGTAGCTGTTGGTGGTCGGGTTGGTGAAGGCGTTGATCGCCTTGGCATGCTTGATGATGCCGCCGATGTAATACAGCGCTTCCATCGACAGGCCAGCATACTGGTCGCCGGCGAAGGTGTTCTTGCCGTCCTTCCAGATCGACTGGTGGCAGTGCATGCCCGAACCATTGTCGCCGAAGATCGGCTTCGGCATGAAGGTCACGGTCTTGCCATAGGCATTGGCGACTTGATGGATGACATACTTGTAGATCTGTACGTCGTCAGCAGCCTTGATCATCGGCGCGAACTTGATGCCGAGTTCGTGCTGGGCCGAAGCCACTTCGTGGTGATGCTTCTCGACCACAACGCCCATTTCGGCCATTGCTGCGAGCATTTCGCCACGGATGTCCTGCGCGCTATCCAGCGGCGGAACCGGGAAGTAGCCCTTCTTGAGACCGATATGGTGGCCGTTGTTGCCGGCTTCATAGGCGGTGTCGTTGTTGGACGGCAGTTCAGGGTGGTCGACTTCAAAGCTGACCTTGAACGGCGTGTTGGAGTACTTCACGTCGTCGAACATGAAGAATTCCGGCTCGGCGCCGAACACGACCGTGTCGCCGATGCCCGAGGACTTGAGGAAGGCTTCGGCCTTCTTGGCCGTGGTGCGCGGATCGCGGCTGTACGGCTGGTAGGTCAGGGGCTCGAGAATGTCGCAGTTCACTACCAGAGTGGACGCGCCGAAGAAGGGGTCCATGTAGTGTGAATTGGGATCGGGCATCAGAACCATGTCGGACTCGTTGATGGCCTTCCAGCCACCGATCGAGGAACCGTCGAACATTGTGCCCTCTTCGAACAGGTCTTCATCAACGATCGAAACGTCGAGCGTGACGTGCTGCAGCTTGCCGCGCGGGTCGGTGAAACGCAGGTCGAGATACTTGATGTTCTCGTCTTTGATGCGCTTGAGGAGATCGGCTCCGGTGGTCATAGGTATACCCCTGTTAGAACGAAATGCTGGTTGTCTGGTACGGCGAGTTGCGTCGGGGCACGGCCCTAGAGCGCGTCGTCGCCGAATTCTCCGGTGCGGATTCGAATGGCCTGCTCGATTGAGTAGACGAAAATCTTGCCGTCGCCGATGCGACCGGTTTGCGCCGCATTGCGGATCGCTTCGATGGCTTTTTCTGCGAGTTCATCCGGGCACACGACTTCGACCTTAACCTTGGGCAGGAAATCGACGACATATTCGGCGCCGCGGTAGAGTTCGGTATGGCCCTTCTGGCGGCCAAAGCCCTTGGCTTCGGTCACGGTGATGCCCTGCAGGCCCACTTCCTGAAGCGCCTCTTTGACTTCGTCGAGCTTGAACGGCTTTACGATAGCCTCGATCTTTTTCATTGTGAGCCTCCACGTGGCACTTCTTTCAGATACCGCACACTCGTATGCATGGCCTGTGCCACTCCAATGCCGGCTCGAATATGCATGCAAAACAAAGGGTTTAACCGCCACTTATATCGCAAGCCTGCCAAGTTGGGCCCTCCAGGTGGTCAAAAAATAGCCAGTTTGCACATTTTGTGAGCATTTTTTGGCCTGTTGGCGCGCGAGTATCGACAAGAAATGGCGCATAAGACGGCAAATGCTGCGTGATCATGGCAAGGGGCTGGTTGCGATCCGCAATCACGGAAAATTCGCCAAGCTAGGCTTTGACGGGCTTTCCATCTTCATATAGATGCAACGCCAACCCGGCCACCGGGTCCTTTTGCGGGTGTGGCGGAACTGGTAGACGCACTGGATTTAGGTTCCAGCGCCGCAAGGCGTGGAGGTTCGAGTCCTCTCACCCGCACCAATAGGACTAAGGCCCAGGATCAATGTTTACGGGACAAAACCCAATGCAGGTTACCGAGACCCTCAATGAAGGCCTGAAGCGCAAGCTGAGCGTCACTATTCCGGCCACCGACCTCAACACGCGCCTTAACGCCAAGCTCGAAGAGCTCAAGGGTCAGGCCAACATCAAGGGCTTCCGTCCCGGCAAGGTACCGCTGGCGCACATCAAGAAGATGTATGGCCGTTCGGCAATGTCCGAAGTGATGACCGACGCGATCAACGCGACCGTCTCCGAGACACTCGACGAGCGCAAGGAACGCGCTGCAGCCCAGCCCAAGGTTGATCTGCCCGACGATCAGGCCGTGATCAACGAAGTGCTCGATGGCAATGCCGACCTGGCATTCGAAGTCGAATACGAAGTGCTGCCGCCCGTCTCGCTGATGAATCTTGACGGCATCAAGCTGGTCAAGCCGGTGATCGACATCACCGACGAGGAAGTCACTGCCGAAGTGAACCGCGTGTTTGCCCAAAACCGTGGCTACACGGACAAGGGCGATGAAGGCGTCGTCGAAACCGGCGATCGTCTCGGGCTGTCGTTTGTCGGCAAGATCGACGGCGAGGCATTCGATGGCGGCACTTCCGACCATGCTCACCTGACCGTCGGCACCGGCGAATTCATCCCCGGCTTCGAAGAGCAGCTGGTTGGCATGAAGAAGGGCGAGACCCGCGAAATCGAAGTGACCTTCCCGGCCGACTACCAGAGCGCAGAGCTCGCCGGCAAGAAGGCCCAGTTCGAAGTCAACGTGCTGCACATCGACGGTCCGAACACCGGCGAGCTGAATGACGAATTCGCCCAGCGCCTCGGCGTCGAAAACGTCGAAGCCATGCGCGCTGCCGTCAAGACACAGATGGAAGCCGCGCTCGGCACGATGAGCCGCCAGCACATGAAGCGCCAGATTCTCGACGCACTCGATGAAGGTCACAAGTTCGATGTTCCGGCCCAGCTGGTCGATGCCGAATTTGCCACCATCTGGCAGCGCGTCGAGCATGAAGTGCAGAGCCACGGCAAGTCCTTTGAAGACGAAGGCACCACCGAGGAAGCTGCGCGCGCGCAGTACAAGGCCATTGCCGAACGCCGCGTGCGCCTCGGCCTGGTCGTTGCCGAAATCGGCAACCAGAACGAAGTGAACGTGACCGAGGAAGAGCACCAGCAGGCGTTGATCGCCGAAGTGCGTCGCTTCCCCGGCCAGGAACAGCAGGTCTACGACTACTACCGCAAGAACACCCAGGCTCTTGCCGGTCTGCGCGCCCCCGTGTTCGAGAACAAGGTCGTCGACTTTGTCGCCGACAAGGGCGACATCACCGAGACCAAGATGTCCCGTGAAGAACTCGCCAAGCTGATCCAGGCTGACGAGGACGACGTTCCGGAAGAGCATCATCACTAAGGTGTCTTGCCGCTAAATTCGAAGCCGCCCAGAAATGGGCGGCTTTTTTGTTATCTATGCTAAGGAGCGCACACCACCCTCGGTGTCACCCCGGCGCAGGCCGGAGCCCATCCCGAGATCGTGCCGTCGCCGCGAGGTCGTCCAAACCGGCTGCGCGAATTGATGGACCTCAGGATGGATTTCGGCTCAAGGCCGGGATGACACCGCGTTTCTGGATGTCTCAGTGAACGAGATTGAATATCAATTAGGATCACCATGACCCACGCCCCAGCCGACATCCTGCTCACGCCGCGCCAGATGGGCGAGGCTGACCGGCTGGCCATGGCTGCCGGCGTGACGTCGCTGACGCTGATGGAGGCTGCTGGCAAGGCCGTCGCCGAAGCCGTCATGGAGCGCTACTATCAGCGCTCGGTGCTGGTGCTGTGCGGCCCCGGCAATAACGGCGGCGACGGCTTCGTGGTGGCACGGCTGCTCAAGCAGAAGGGCTGGCCCGTCCAGCTCCGCCTGATCGGCACCCGCGATGCGCTCAAGGGCGATGCTGCGGCCATGGCTGCGCAATGGACCGGCCGCATCGAGGCGCCGACCCCCAGGGATATCGAAAGCGCCGACCTGATCGTCGATGCTTTGCTCGGAGCAGGCCTCGACCGAGACGTCGAAGGCGCCTTTGCCGAGATCATCGAGGCGGTCAACGCAAGCACCAAGCCGGTAGTGAGTATCGACATTCCCAGCGGCCTCGACGGGGCCACCGGCACCATTCGCGGCACCGCCATGGTCGCCGACATGTCCGTTACCTTCTTTCGCCTCAAGCCGGGCCACCTGCTGCAGCCCGGTCGCGATCGCTGCGGCGAAGTGGTGCTCGCCGATATCGGCATCCCCGACATGACGCTCGACAGCATCGGCGCCAAAACCTGGCAGAATACGCCCAGCCTGTGGTCAATTCCCGATGCTGACAATTCTGCCAACAAATTCCATCGCGGCCATGTCGTGGTGGTCTCCGGCGGCCCGCTACAGACCGGCGCCGCCCGCCTCGCCGCGATGGGCGCCTTCCGCGTCGGCGCGGGCCTGGTCTCGCTGACCGGCTCCGAGGCGGCGCTGCTGGTCCATGCCAGCCACGTCACCGCCGTCATGCTCAAGCCTGCGGAGGACACGGCAGCGCTGGCCGAACTGCTCTCCGACAGGCGCATCAACGCCGTCGTCATCGGTCCAGCCGCAGGGCAGGGTGAAACCACTGCCGCCAATGTCCTCGCCGTGGTGAAATCCGGCGCTGCCGTGGTGCTCGACGCCGATGCATTGACCAGCTTTGCCGGTAATGCCGAAACCCTGTTTGCGGCCATCAAGGCCAGCGACCGACCGGTCATCCTCACCCCGCACGAGGGCGAATTCCAGCGCCTGTTCGGCGACGTGCCCGGCGGCAAGCTCGAAAAAGCTCTCGCCGCTGCCGAGGATTCCGGCGCCATCCTGATCCTCAAGGGCAGCGACACCGTCGTCGCCAGCCCGGACGGACGCGCCGCAATCAATGCCAATGCCCCGGCCTGGCTCGGCACGGCCGGCTCGGGCGATGTGCTTGCCGGCATGGCCGCCGGCCTGATGGGTCAGGGCATGCAAGGCTGGGAAGCCGCCTGCGCCGCCGTCTGGCTCCATGCCGAAGCCGCCAACAGATTCGGCGGGCCAGGCCTGATCAGCGAAGACCTGCCGCTGCTGGTTCCCGGCGTCTTGGCGAGCCTTTAGCGCCAACTCACCGTCAGCCGCTGCAGTCCGTGGAAATGGTACACATCATTGTACCGCGGCTCTTCGGCCAGCCGCAGCTTCGGCAGCCGCTTGAACAGCTCGCTGAACGCCACCTGTAGCTCGATGCGGGCTAGCGGCGCCCCGATGCAAAAGTGGATACCGGCGCCAAAGCTGATATTGGCGCCATCGGTGCGGAACGGATCGAAGCTATTGGCATTGGCAAAGCGCGCCGGATCGCGATTGGCCGCGCCGAGCATCAGCCCGACCACGTCGCCCTTGCGCAGGTTGATGCCACCATATTCGAGGTCGCTCAGCGCATAGCGGGTGAACATATGCAGTGGCGCATCGAAGCGCAGGCATTCCTCCACCGTGGCCTCGGTCTGCTCAGGCGTTGCAAAAAGCGTAACCGGATCGATACCGCTTTCGAGGATGGATTTGACGCCGTTGCCGGTGGTGTGGACCGTCGCTTCGTGCCCGGCATTGAGCAGCAGGATGGCCGTGGACATCACCTCTTCGTCGCTCAGCACATCGCCGCCGCGGTCCGAGGTCAGCATATGGCTCAGCAGGTCCTCGCGCGGCTGCTTGCGGCGTTCCTTGATCGCCTCGCCGACGAAGTCCATGAAGGCCTGCGACGCCTGATCGGCATCCAGCTCGGTCTCCTTGCTGACCCCGAACATATACATCGCCACCATGCGGTTCGACCACGCCAGCAGGTCGGACGCACTATCGGCCGGGAGGCCGATCATCTCGGCAATGATGATGGCGGGGATCGGGGCCGCAAATGCCTTGATCAGGTCAACCGAATCTTCGCCTTCGAACCGGTCGATCATCTCGTTGGCGAGTTTGACGATGCGCGGCCGCAACTGCTCGACGTGGCGCGACACGAAGGCCCGGTTCACCAGCGTTCGGAGCCTGGTGTGGGCTGGCGGTTCAAGGTTGAGCAGGGAATGCTTCTCGGTCAGATCGAACGCCGCCGTATGCGCCTTGGGCTCGGGCATGCCCAGCTCTTCGCGCGTCGCCACATGCAGGATTTCGCGGCCGAACCGCTTGTCGCGCAGCAGGGCGCTGACATCCTTGAAGCCGGCAAAGCACCAATGCCCATACTGGTCCCAGAAAAACGTCGGCTCGCTCGCGTGCAACTGATCGTAAAACGTATAAGGGTTTTGAAAAAACGCCGGATCGCGCGGCTCGGCACTGGCGCGTCGATGAGCAGGAACGTCGGAAACTGGCTTGATCTGGAGAATAGCGCCCATGGGAAGTCTTTATGCGAGAGGAGGTTGGGAGGACATTAGGGCGGTCACACCAGAACGCAACGGCGGATGATGTATTCTCGGCGTGGAATGGGTTACATGGCCGACAATGCACGAGGTCCGGATGACCAAGCACACGCTTCAATTGCCTGACGATCTCTATGCACTGCTGACGAATATGGATCCTGGCTGCTATCAAGGAACGTCTGGAAGACCTGGAAGATATGCGCGCGGCCGAAAACGTTCTCGAGGCACGGGCCAATGGCGAAAGCAAAACCTACTCTCTTGCTGAAGTGAGTCGTCAGCTTGGCCTGGACGATTGATTTCGACGAAGGCGCCCTCAGAGACCTGAACCGCCTTGGACGGACGGAGCAGTTGCGCATCCGACGCTACCTAGGTCGTGTTGACAAACTGGATTCCCAAAACGTCTTTGCTGTGATTCAAGACTGCTTTTTAGGAGGCGGTTTTGGCACGCGGGGATTTGTCGGACGCAGAGTGGCGGCTCATTGGAGAGCTTTTGCCGGCTGAACGAGGGCGCAAGTCCCGACCAGCGCAAGACAATCGCCGTTATCTGAACGGCATGCTCCATGTTCTGCGGGTTGGCTGCCCCTGGCGCGACATGCATGA
>NZ_LAPV01000229.1 GCF_000971275.1 Devosia psychrophila
GTTCTCGGCCACGTCGCGCGGCGAGGCCTTGAAGCCAGCGTTCGGCTTGAGCTTGATCACGCCCTGCGCCTGCAGCAGCAGGAGCGCGCGGCCGCCGTTGGTCGGGTCGTTCGGCAGGCCGAAGCGCGCGCCGTCCTTCAGATCCTTCAGCAACTTGATCTTCTTCGAGTACACGCCCATCGGGAAGGTGATGGTCTGGCCGATGCTCACGAACTTGTAGCCGCGCGTGGCGATCTGGTCGTCGAGGTACGGCTGGTTCTGGTAGCTGTTGGCATCCAGGTCACCGGCAGCCAGCGCCGCGTTCGGCTGGATGTAGTCGTTGAACTCGACGATCTGCAGCTTCAGGCCGTCCTTCTCGGCGACCTTCTTCACTTCTTCCATGATCTCGGCGTGCGGGCCGGCGGTCACGCCGATCTTGATCGGCTTGCTCTGCGCCAGGGCGCTGCCTGCGACCAGTGCCAGCGCCAGAGTGCCAGTAGCCAGGCTCGCGGACCATTGCAGCAGTTGACGACGATTCATTGTGTTCCCCCGTTGGTATG
>NZ_LAPV01000023.1 GCF_000971275.1 Devosia psychrophila
CTCAGGGACGAGCTCGCTTGGCTCTAAGGGGACACACGCTATCTGACCCGGAGCATCGCAAAACACGATGCCCCAAGGCCGATCATCGTCAATCACAGCCTCAAAGCAAACATACAATGGGGAGGGAATGAGGGTGGGGTGATGGGAGCCGCAAAGGCTAGGTGATGATACGATCAAGGGTGAGGGTGAGCGCGGTGGCTCTCCGATTGCCATGGTTAGCCTTGGGTTAACCCGATCTCGGTAGCATGCAGGCAATGTGGGCCCGGTCTCATCCGGGCAGTATTGAGTTCGCCCATGCCCAGTTCTCCCTCGCCAGTGCTTGATGAAATCCGCTCCGTGCCGCAGCGTAGCGCGCGCAGCAGTGCGACCAAGGCGCTGCCCGCCCCGCCGCCGGCCTTGGCGATTCGAATTCCGGTGCGTATTGCGGGCCTCGTGCTGCTGGGCCTCGTGGCTGTCTGCCTCGTGGCCCTGGCATCCTGGTCGGTCGATGACCCGAGCTTTTCCTATGCAACAGCCAAGGCGCCGGCCAATTGGTTGGGCTTTCCCGGCGCAGTGATCGCCGACACCCTGTTTCAAACCTTTGGCCTGTCGGCCTTGGCGCTGCTGGTGCCGCCCGCGCTGTGGGGCTGGGCCTTCATGCGGCGCCGCATGCCGACCCACCTGGGCATGCGCCTGCTTGGCTGGATTGCCTCGACCCTGCTGGTTGCGGGCGTGCTGTCGTTTGTTGTGATGCCAGCAAGCTGGCCACTGCCTACGGGTCTGGGCGGCCTGATCGGAAATGGCTTCACCGGCCTCGCAACCCTCGTTACCGGTGACCGGCCGCAGGCGGTGACCGCGGTGCTGTTTGCCATCATCATCGCCGTTCCGGCACTCGCCACCTTCTGGATCGCCATGGGTCTCGGCCAGTCCGTCCCGACCGGTCCCAAGATCAAGGCTGCCGCTGCTGCAGCCGGCCGCAAGGGCGTCTCTGCCCCCGCCGATGACGACGAGCCCGAAACCAACCCAATTTTCGACGTTGCCCTCGGCGCCATGGTGCATATGGGCTATTCGATGCGCACCGCCTTTCGTCGCGCCCGCGCCAGCCATGCCGAACGCCGCGCCGCCGATGAGGCCACCTGGCGCGACGATGTCGAACCGAGCCTGGATGGTCCTGCATCCGGCAACGAACGTTGCGAGCCGGCGATTGCCCCCAGTACCCGCCGCATCCACGCGCCGGTCGAGCCATCGTTCGACGCCCGGCCCGGCCATGGCGACGAGGCCGAAATCTCGCCGCGCATCAATGCACGGCCGAGCTATGACGATACCGAAGTTGAATACCCCGACGAGGTCGAGGACGAAGTCCCCTTCGTGCCCGACCTGCCGGCTGCACCCGCCGTGGTCAATCACCAGCAGCGCGGCGATTCGCGCTTCCACCCTGTCGATCCGGCCAAGCCCCGCGTCACCGCCCCCGCACCACGCCCGGCCCAGGGCCAGCGCGTACAGCGCGAAGCGCAAAGCTCGTTCTTCAGCGAACCTGGCGGCTTCGAGCTGCCGCCGCTTAGCCTTCTCTCCGAACCCAAGCATAACGGTCCGTCGCCAGAGCACGCGCCTGAGCGCCTCGAGGCCATGGCGCGCCAGCTCGAAGGCGTGCTGGAAGACTTCGGCGTCAAGGGCGACATCATCAATGTCCGTCCCGGCCCGGTGGTCACACTGTTCGAACTGGAGCCGGCGCCCGGCATCAAATCCTCGCGCGTTATCTCGCTGGCCGACGATATCGCCCGCTCGATGTCAGCCATTTCCGCCCGCGTCGCCGTGGTGCCGGGCCGCAATGCCATTGGCATCGAATTGCCCAACCACAATCGCGAAACCGTGTACTTCCGCGAAATGCTGGCCAGCTCCGATTTCGAGAAGATGAAGGGCAAGCTCCCGATTT
This sequence comes from Devosia psychrophila, assembly GCF_000971275.1. GTDB lineage: Bacteria > Pseudomonadota > Alphaproteobacteria > Rhizobiales > Devosiaceae > Devosia > Devosia psychrophila. Next base: position 1,913 of record NZ_LAPV01000023.1, read on the forward strand.
GCCTCGGCAAGACTATCGGCGGCGAACCTGTCATCGCCGATCTCGCGCGCATGCCGCATCTGCTGATCGCCGGCACCACCGGCTCGGGCAAGTCGGTGGGTATCAATACCTTCATCCTGTCGCTGCTGTTCCAGATGACCCCGGCGCAGTGCCGCATGATCATGATCGATCCAAAAATGCTCGAGTTGAGCATCTATGACGGCATTCCCCATCTGCTGACGCCGGTCGTGACCGACCCGCAGAAGGCCGTCGTGGCGCTCAAATGGGCCGTGCGCGAGATGGAAGACCGCTATCGCAAGATGAGCAAGATCGGCGTCCGCAACATCGACGGCTTCAACCAGCGCGTTACCGAATCCAAGGCCAAGGGCGAGGTCATCACCCGCACCGTGCAGACCGGCTTCGACCGCGAAACCGGCGAGGCGATCTTTGAGAGCGAGCAGTTCGATCTTGAGCCATTGCCCTATATCGTGGTTATCGTCGACGAAATGGCCGACCTGATGATGGTCGCCGGCAAGGACATCGAAGGCGCCGTACAGCGCCTCGCCCAGATGGCGCGCGCCGCCGGCATCCACATCATCACCGCGACGCAGCGTCCGTCGGTCGACGTCATCACCGGCACCATCAAGGCCAACTTCCCGACGCGTATCTCGTTCATGGTGACCTCCAAGATCGATTCGCGGACCATTCTGGGCGAACAGGGCGCCGAGCAGCTGCTGGGCAACGGCGACATGCTCTACATGGCCTCGGGTGGCCGCGCCAAGCGCCTGCACGGCCCGTTCGTGGCCGACAGTGAAGTCGAAGCTGTGGTGGCCCATCTCAAGGGCCAGGGCTCGCCGGATTACCTCGATTCGATCACCGAGGAAGACGATGAAGGCGGCGAAGCGGGTGGCGACAGCGCAGCAGGCGGCGACGAATACGCCGGTTCGGGCGATGAGCTTTACGACAAGGCCGTCCACATCGTGCTCACCGACAAGAAGGCTTCGACCTCCTACGTGCAGCGCCGCCTCGCCATCGGCTACAACAAGGCCGCCACCCTGATCGAACGCATGGAACGCGAAGGCGTCATCAGCCAGGCCAACCACGCCGGCAAGCGCGAGATATTGGTCGGCAATAATTCCGAGGGTTATTGAGGCTGTTGGATATGAAATGAAAAAGCCCCGGCCTTAGCGCTGGGGCTTTTTTCTGAGTCCGGTGCGTCCATCCCCACCTAGCCTCCCCTTGCAGAAGGGGAGGGACCGATCGGGTTCGGGGCACTATCTGCGACAATCAACGGCCAGATTCCTCCCCCTTTTCAGGGGGAGGCTAGGTGGGGCTATCCTTGCTTTCTGCTCTCACTCCGCCCCCTCACAAACCGGCTCACCCAACACCAGCTTGAACTCACGCGGCCCAGCCCAGCCGGCCTCACGCTCGTTTGGCAAATCCTCGATCATCACGTCCAGCATGCAGTCTCCGCCCCGGACGATGTAGTGATCGACCCCGTTGAGCTCCACGACCTCGATGCCGCCAAAGCCGAAGGCGTCGATGACGCCCTCATTACCGATGATTGCCAGCAGCTCCGCCTGCCGCTGGTATTGCGGCGGCAGGGCCGCGAGAACTGTGCTGCTGCCCGCAAGGGTCAAGCCGATTGCTGCGATCAGGGTCCGCATTTTATTCCTCCACTTTGTCCCATGTGAGCACGCCTGCGTGTGCGTCGCCAAGTACCGCTACGGAACCACCTGTTGCCGCAATTGCTTTCTAGGCTAGCTTTAACACCGACACCTATCCGGGGACCTTGTCCATGATTCGACGCGACGCACTCCTGCTCGGCCTGTCCGCCGCCTTCGCCCTGAGCGCTCCAGCCTGGGCGCTGGACCGGGCGCTGACGCCCGAGGAGCAGCAGTTGATCGCCGATATTGGCACGCATAACTCGGCTATTCGCACCATGGTCGGCCGCTTCCTGCAGATCGATACCAATGGCGGTCGGCAGGAGGGGACGTTCTTCCTTGAGCGCCCCGACAAGATCGCGTTCCGCTATGCGCCACCCAGCCGCGAGGAAATCGTCTCCATCGGCCGCGGTTTTTATGTGCTCAACCGTCGCGACGAGACTTATTATGCCTACCCGCAGGACTCGATCCCCCTACGCCAATTCCTCGGCGACACGATCGACCTGCTCAACGCCAATGTGGTCGATGTGACCAGCTCGGATGGCTATATTTCCATCACCGTCATCGACGAGACGGTGGCCGGCACGGTGCAGGTGTCGCTGATCTTCGATACCGACACCAAGGAACTGGCGCAGTGGAGCCTGGTCGAGCCCAGCGGCGCCGAGCTCACATTCTCGCTCTATGATGTAGAAAAAGGCCAGCAGATCCCGCGCAGCTTTTTCTCCATCCCCGCCAACTACAAAGCGCGCGAGCAGTAGGGCTTTATCTCTTCGGGACGGCCGTAACGCCGGCGGAGGGCCAGTAAACTCGCCACGCCCACCGCGCTTCTCCCTCGGGTCAAGCCCGAGGGAAAAAAGTGGCTTTGGCCGCCCAATGCCGAAGGCATTGGTGGTTCAGGCCGCCTACTGCCCGAAGGCGTAGATCGCGACCAGACCCGCAATTCCCACGGCGATGCGCCAGTAGGCAAACGGCGCGAAACCGTATTTGCTGACGAAGCCCAGCAAATACCGCACCACCAGCGCCCCGACCACGAAGGCCGCGGCGAAGCCGATGGCAACATTGAGCGCAATCGATGCGTCGATCAGGTCGCGGCTCTTGTAAAGGTCATAACCGAAAGCCCCGATCATGATCGGCAGGGCGATAAAGAAGGTGAACTCCGCCGCGGCGCGCTTGGAGGCGCCAAACAGCATGCCGCCCACCACGGTCGAACCCGAGCGCGACACGCCGGGCACAAGGCTCAACATCTGGAACAGACCGATGATTAGCGCCACATGCCATGGCAGTTGATAGATATCGTCATACTTGGGCTTGAGCGGTAGCCGATCGACGATCAGCAGGATGACGCCACCGATCAGCAGCGTCCAGCAGATCAGCGATGCCGATTCCCACAGGTCGCCCTGGATGAAATCGCGCAGCAGCACGCCCGCGATAACGGCGGGAAAACACGCCAGGATCACCGACAGCGCGAACTGCCAGGCATAGGCCTTGCCGGTCAGCGCATCGCGGATCAGCATCCCCAGCTTGGCGAAATACACCGTGATGACGGCGAGGATTGCCCCGAGCTGGATCAGCACGATGAAGGTGGTCGGCTGGGTCAAACCGAAGAAATGACCTGCCAGCAGCAGGTGGCCGGTGGAGCTGACGGGTAGGAATTCAGTAAGCCCTTCGAGAATTCCAAGGATCAGCGGCACAAAAAGACCTTGATCGGCGTTCATTTGATCCCCTAATTCAGTCCAATAGGCCCATAATAATGCGGCAAGCTTCTAGCGCTGTTTGGCGGTAGCGCCAACAGCTGTGCCGCAACGGTCCTCAAAAAGAGACGAGCGTCAAAATGCCGAGCCTCATCCATCATCCGTTAGACCCGTCTTCGCGCCTGATCCGATTGATGTGCGCCGAATATGGCGTCCCCCTGGATATGGAAGAAATCAAGCCGTGGCTGCGCGATGCGCAACTGCTCGAAATCAATCCAGCCGCCACGCTGCCGATCCTGATCGGCGAAGGCGACCAGCCCATTGTCGGCATTCTCGCGGCTATCCACACGGTCGAAGATCTCTATACGCCGAGTGTTGTCGCCGGACTGATCCCGCCCGACCCCGGCCCGCGCGCCGAAATGTGGCGGCTGATCGAATGGGTCATCGTCAAGCTCAACGACGAAGTCACGCGCTACGTGCTGGAAGAAAAAATCGTCAAGCGTGACCAGAAGGGCGCCACGCCCGATCCCGCCGTGTTGCGCGTGGCCAAGGCCAATCTCAACGAGCACATGCTGTATTTCAACTGGCTCTTCGCCACCCGTGCCTGGCTGGGCGGCGATGCGTTGACGCTGGCCGATTTCGCTCTGGCGGCCCACCTATCGACGCTCGACTATCTCGGCGACATCGACTGGGGCAAGGCTGGCGAAACCCGCGACTGGTACTCCCGCATCAAATCCCGCCCCGCCTTCCGCACGCTGCTCAACGACCGCGTCGTCTCCATGCCACCGCAAAAGGGCTATGCGGATCTCGATTTTTGAGGACGTTCTCCAGCTGCCTCACATACTGATCTGTAGGGTGGAAGTACCCGTGGCCAGCTCTGGCATTGCCAACACCGACAAGCTCGTCGCCGAACTGCGTACCCGCGCCACGGCGCTGGGCTTTGACAGCTTTGGTATTGCCCCGGCCGACGCGCGGCCGGACCTGCCCGAGAAGCTCAACGCAGCGCTGGCGGCGGGGTGGCATGGCGATATGGCGTGGATGGAAGAGACCGCCGAGCGGCGTGGCAGTCCCAATGGGATGTGGCCAGAGGCGCGGTCGGTTATCCTGCTCGGGATCAACTACGGGCCGGAAAGTGATCCGTTGGCGATCCTCGGGGAGCGCTCGCTGGGCACGATTTCAGTCTACGCGCGAAATCGCGATTATCACGAGATCATCAAGGGCAAGCTCAAGGATATGGCGAGCCTGCTGGCGCGGCGTTCCGGCGCAGAGGTCAAGGTTTTCGTCGATACAGCGCCCTTAATGGAAAAGCCACTGGCGGAAGCCGCAGGGCTGGGCTGGCAGGGCAAGCATTCGGTACTGGTCAGCCGCGAGTTTGGATCGTGGCTGTTCCTCGGTGCCATTCTGACCTCGGCGGAACTCCCTGCCGATAGCCCGCACCAGGAAAGCTGCGGCACCTGTACGCGCTGCCTCGATATTTGCCCGACCAACGCCTTCCCGGCGCCATTTCGGCTCGATGCGCGGCGGTGCCTGGCTTACCTCACCGTCGAGCATAAAGGCCCGATTCCATTGGAGTTCCGGGCGCCGATGGGCAATCGCATCTATGGCTGCGACGATTGCCTCGCGGTGTGTCCTTGGAACAAGTTCGCTTCGATCAGCCGCGAAGCCAAGCTGCGGGCGCGGCCTGAGTTCGAGCGGCCACAGCTGGCCGATCTGGTGCAACTGGATGACGATGCGTTTCGCAGTCTGTTTGCCGGCTCGCCGATCAAGCGCATCGGTCAGGCGCGGTTCCTGCGCAACGTGCTGATCGCAATCGGTAATTCACGCGATGATACGCTGATCCCGCTGGTCGAGGCGCGGCTCGGGTCCGAAGATGCGCTGGTTCGCGGCGCTGCGGTCTGGGCATTGCGCAAGCTGGCGCCGGAGCGGGCGGAGCATCTGAGACTTGCCTATGCAGCCAAGGAAAGCGATAGCTCGGTGCTGCTGGAATGGACCGGGGATATCTGATGCGCGCCTTTTTTTTTGGGCTGGGTTATTCGTCACTCGCGGCTGCGCAAGCCATGCGAATTGGTTCACAGACTGTTAACATCTCAGGCACCGTTCGCACCGCAGACAAGGCCAAACGGTTAGCCGATGATGGCATTTCAGCGCATGTCTTCGACGGCACCGCGCCGGGCGCCACACTGGGCCCGGACCTCAGAAGCGCCAGTCATGTGGTGCTGTCTATCGCGCCCGGCGAAGACGGCGATCCGGCGCTGGTTCATCATCGTGCCGATCTCGATGCGGCCGAAAACCTCGAGTGGCTCTGCTATTATTCCACAGTCGGCGTCTATGGGGATTTCGGTGGCGCCTGGATCGATGAGTCGGCGCCCCTGGTGCCGCGCAATGACCGCTCGGACCGCCGCGTGCTGGCCGAACAGGCCTGGCGCGACTACGCAGCCGAGCGTGGCATCAAACTCGCCATTCTCCGGCTGGCCGGCATCTACGGTCCCGGCCGCTCGACCTTCGACAAGCTGGCCGACGGCTCAGCGCGGCGAGTGATCAAGCCGGGCCAGGTGTTCAATCGCATCCATGTCGAGGACATCGCCCGCATCACCATGCTCGCCGCCGAGGCGCGACTGGACGGCACTTTCAACATGGCCGATGACGAGCCGGCCCCGCCGCAGGATCTGGTGACCTATGCCACAGGGCTGATGGGGATCGAGCCGCCGCCAGAGATCGCTTTCGAGGATGCGCAGTTTACCCCGATGCAGCGCAGTTTTTATGCCGACAACAAGCGCGTCTCCAATGCGGCTATCAAGACCGCGCTGGGTGTCGAACTGCTGCATCCAAATTATCGTGAAAGCCTGACCGCCATCTGGGAGATCATGAAGTGAGCGCGCCAATCCCCGCCAAGTCCGCGCCCGAGCGCATCGTGCTGGAAGGCCGCTATGTGCGGCTGGAGCCGCTTGCTGCCAATCATGCGGCCGACATTTTCGAAATTTCCAGCATGCCGGGCGGCGCCGAGCGCTATCGCTGGCTGTTCAGCACCGCGCCCGAAACCCTGGCCGAGGTCGAAGCGCGCATCGCCGACACCACCTGGGGCGAGAACCGCTACGTCGCGGTGGTCGATCAGGCCAGCGGCAAGGTGGTGGGCCAGCAGGGCTGGATGCGCATCCGCCCCGAACATGGCTCGATCGAAATCGGCGGGGTCTATTGGGGCCTGCCGATGGCCCGCACGCCGCTGGCCACCGAAGCCCTGTATCTGTTTGCCCGCCACGCTTTCGACGACCTCGGCTATCGGCGCTTCGAGTGGAAATGCAACGACCGCAACGAGCCGTCCAAAGCCGCCGCCACGCGCTTCGGCTTTCAATATGAGGGCCTGTTCCGCCAGGACATGATCCTCAAGGGCGAAAGCCGCGACACCGCCTGGTTCTCGATGATCGACAAGGACTGGCCGGCCTTACGGGCGGAATATGAGCGCTGGTTGAGCCCGGATAATTTCGGACCGGACGGGATGCAGAGGACCAAGCTGGTGACGCGGGGCTAGCCCACCAGCCTGATCACCGCGTCCTTCAACCGCGCCAGGTCCTCGTCGCGGCTGAGCCGATGGTCGCCATCGGGGATCAGCGTCAGCGTCACCGCGTCATGCAGCATATGGGTCACCAGCTTGATCGCATGCGCCTGCGGCACGTCCACATCCTTGCCGCCTTGCAGGATGGTCACCGGGCAGCCGGTCTCGATAACGCCGCCAAACAACAGGTGCTGCTTGCCGTCTTCGATCAGCGCGCGGGTGATGCGATAGGGCGTATCGGAATATTCGCTGGGCTGGTCGACATAGCCATTGTTCTGCAGGCTGTCGTGCTCTTGCGGGGTAAACCCCGGCAGCATCAGCTCATGCGTCATGTCCGGAGCAGGCGCGATCAGCACCATGCCATGGGCGGGCGTGCCCTTGGCGAGCAGGCGCCGCGCCAGCAGCAGCGCGATCCAGCCGCCCATCGAGGAGCCGATGATGATCTGCGGACCGGAGGTCAGCGCAAACACCGCCTCGGCCTCTTCGAGCCAGCGGCTGATCGTGCCATGGTTGAAGTCGCCGCCGGAAACCCCGTGGCCGGAATAATCGAAGCGCGTGACCATGAGCCCGCGCTCGGCCCCCAGCGCGTCGAGCGCCATGGCCTTGCTGCCCATCATGTCCGAGCGAAAGCCGCCCAGCCAGAACAGGCCGGGTGCCTTGCCGGCGCGGCGTTCGACGGCGATTTCGCGGTTTTGGCCCCCCTCGCCGACAGTGATGCGGACGGCGGCTTTCTGTGTTATGGTCATGTTCTGCTTCCCAAGGCGCATACGTTGCGTTAGTCACGCCGCAGGAGATTGTCGATCGCGGCGCTTCAATGGCGCAAACTGCCCGATTTATGGCCGTTTGCCTGTTGACTTATCGTCCGCGTAACACGATTTTACGGCTGAATTCACCACTTGGCTAAATTACACAAGGATCCTTTGCCATTCGTCGTCCAATGAGACCAGTCGCGCCCCAGAAAGATGGGCCGCTCTCGAACGAAGATATCACCAGCGCCGATGTTCAGCTCATCGACGCTGAAGGCGAGAACCGCGGTATCGTGAACACCCGCGCCGCAATGACCGAAGCGCAGGAACAGGGGCTCGACCTCGTCCTGATCTCTCCCAACGCTGTGCCGCCAGTCGCCAAGATGCTCGACCTCGGCCGCTTCAAGTATGCCGCGCAGAAAAAAGCTGCCGAGGCCCGCAAGAAGCAGAAGGTGATCGAGGTCAAGGAAGTCCAGCTGCGTCCCAATATCGACACGCATGACTACGAGACCAAGATGAAGGCCGTCGAACGCTTTCTCGAGGATGGCGACCGCGTCAAGGTCACCATGCGCTTCCGTGGTCGCGAAATGGCCCACCAGGAACTCGGCATGCTGCTGCTCGTCAAGGTCAAGGACCAGTTCGAGCCCGTAGCCAAAGTCGAAAGCCAGCCCCGCTCCGAAGGCCGCCAAATGGTCATGGTCTTGGCGCCCAAGTAAGGCGACGGTGGTTTTGAGAATTTTGAAGAGGCCCGCACAATGCGGGCCTTTTTGTTTGTGGTAATGGGTAGGGCCGCTTGCGTCCCCTTCGGACTATTTAAGCAGAGATTAAGCGGGGCCAGACTTTGCGAGACTTGGCCGCGAAGATGTCACTGCTGTGTGGCGGGGCTGCGGTCGGGTGGCCATGGCAGAAGCTATTCTGGCTGCGGAGGTTTAACCGGGTGTTCGTGAGTTTCGGGGCCAGCGTCCCCCAGTGCGTCGTCTGGGGCTGCCCACCATGGAGCCGTTGCGGCAAGGTCCGCCTTGGGTACACGATGCCACAGGAAGCCATCGGACTGAATTCGCTCATCAGGCATAAAGCCTCCCAAGCGCACGGTTTCTTCAAGGTAATCTTTCAACCATTGTGATGCTTCATCTGCCACGTCTAACGCTAACCTTCCGTCATAGAGGCCACCTTTGAGCCGGAGTTCCCGCTCTGCCATCATGCTTGAGAAGAGGGTAGGAAGGTCTTTTCCGTCGTTGTCAGGATCAGCGATAGCCTCCGCATAGGCGGAGAATTGATACTCTTTGAGAATGTTATGTCTCTCGCGGTCGATGAACTGCCAAAAAATCGGATACGATGATTTGTGCTCTCCTAATAGGCGGAATCGCGCTTTTAAACTGTCACGAAGTTCGGTGGAGAAGCATCTTTTGGCGTCCACCAACATCACATGAACAGAAGATTTCATGATTGCGCAGATGCCGGCCCACTGCACACGCCAGTCGGTGTAAGAGATTTTTTGGCCACGGAGGGTTTGTATGGCTCGGTCGGCATCTTCCCAAGCACGGTAGCAGCTGAGATAATACTTCACCTCGATTGTGAAGTTTCGCGTTCCGTTCGGGAGCACCATTTTTCTCCGGCTAATACCAGAGCGCAATGTTCGCTTTATTTGTCTGCTACGCAATAACGCGAACAACCCTGTACACATGCACCTCAGAATTTCCTACTTCAGTGGACTGTCCATAATCAACCAACGCGATGATGCGCTAAGCCGGCGTCGCCGCTTCGACCTCGGCCGCCATTGGAATGGCCGGCTGCGCCCCCGGCTTGAGGCAGGCCAGACTTGCCGCCACTGCAGCGCGCTGCATTGCGGCTTCGAGCTCCAGTCCCGCATCCAGCCCGGCGGCGAGGTAGCCGCAAAATGTATCGCCGGCGCCGAGCGTGGTTTTGAGAATTAGAAAAGGCCCGCACGATGCGGACCTTTTTGTTTTATGGAGCCAGCTGCACTTGTTTGCGTTGTTTTAAAAACAGCGAGGTTGAAATGAGCGCGTCCGAAGAGAATTTTACCGGTAAGTGGCTTCACACCGGCGACTGGCAGGGAAAAGATTTTAGCCACGAACTGCCTACTTATGACCACGACGAACATCCCGGAGGTTCTGGCGCGACCAAAATGCGCCACGCGACGGTCGATCAAGAGGGTCGCAAGGTCGGACTTTGGGTGCCTGCCGACTGGACAGACGAACAAGTTCAAACTGCGCTAACCACCAATTGGTGACGTCCTAGATACGCACTAGCCCCGCATCGCCGCTTCAACCTCATCCGCCATCGGAATCGCCGGCTGCGCGCCCGGCTTGAGGCACGCCAGACTTGCGGCCACCGCGGCGCGCTGCATTGCGGCTTCGAGCTCCAGCCCCGCATCCAGTCCCGCAGCCAAATAGCCGCAAAATGTGTCGCCGGCGCCGACGGTGTCGATGGGGGTGACTTTGAGGGCGGGAACCGAGATGGTCTTGCCGTCGGCGGTGGCGGCCCGGGCGCCGTCGCCGCCGAGGGTCACGATGACGGTCTGGTCATGCGCCTTGGCCCAGTCGGCCATGGCGGCGTCGAGTTCGTCGATGCCGCGACCTGTAAGAAGGGCGAATTCGGTTTCGTTGGCGATCAGGATATCTGCCTTGGGGGCGAGCGCTTTGGTGGTGTCGAGGAACGGCGCGGTGTTGAGAATGGCGGTGATGCCGTTCTGCCTGGCGAGGTCCAGCGCCCGCTCGGTTGCCGCCTGCGGGATTTCCTGCTGCAGCAGCAGGATGCCGCCATTGACCTGGGCCAGCGCGGCGTCCGCATCGGCGGCGGTCATCGTGCCATTGGCGCCGGGCAGTACGGCGATGACATTCTCGCCATGGCCATCGACGAAAATCATCGCAATGCCGGTCGGGCCGTCGACATGCTTGAGGGCGGACAGATCGACGCCGTCCTTTTCCAGCAGGTCCAGCGCCAGCGCGGCAAAGGCATCCTTGCCCACGGCCGACACATGGCGCACCTCGGCTCCGGCGCGACGCGCGGCCAGCGCCTGATTGGCGCCCTTGCCACCGGCCGCCATCGAAAACGTGCCGCCGGCAACGGTTTCGCCGGGCTTGGGCAGGCGACTAACAGTGCCGACCTGATCGAGATTGGTGGAGCCGAAAACCGTGATCATGCCAGCATCTTCTCTATGGTGTTCCAGTTGCGCGCCGTGTCGAGCACGCCCTTGCCCAGTCTGGCATAAAGCGGTTTCAGCACGTCATCGACGCCTTCCGTATAGCGTCCGTTCGGTTGGCGATAGCCGACGAAATAGATCTCGCGCGGATCGATGCGCAGGATTTCGGTGTGACCGGGCAGCCCATCCAGCGCAGTGCCGTCCGGCAGGGGCGTGTCAAACATCAGCACATGCCGGGTGAAATCGGCCGTGGGATCGAGGCTGTCGAAGGGATGCGTGTCGAGCATGCTGGCAAGTTCGGCCTCGGAGCGCAGCACCACGCCGACCTCGAACCCAAACCGCGCCTCGATCAGCTTTTCGAGTTTGCTCTTGATCGCCTCTGCCGTGCCCTCGGCGACGAAACGCACATTGCCGCTGGCCAGCATGGTCTTTGTTTCGGCAAAGCCCGCTTCTGCCATGGCGTCACGCAGTTCGGCCATCTTGACCTGGCGCTTGCCGAGGTTGATACCGCGCAGGAATGCGAACCACAGTGCCATCAGGCTTTCCCCTTGCCCTGCGGATAGATCGTCTCGCCACGCTCCAGCATATCGACGAAGCCTACAATTTTGCGGGCGCGGGCGGCCGGGGTCTTGAGGTTTATGGTCCGGAAAATCAGCGCGAAGCGGTTTTGTGCGCTCAGCGTCCGATAAAACTCAATGGCCTTCGGACTGGCTTCGATAGCCGCCAGCAAGTCCTCGGGCGGGTCCATGGTCGTGCCATAGCTCGCCTCCCAGCGGCCGTCCGCCTTGGCCAGATCGACATGGCGCAGCCCGTGGCCGGTCATGTTGCCCTCCTCGACGAGGCGGGCCACATTGTCCTTGTTGATCTGGCTCCACAGGCTCTTCTTGCCGCGATGGGTATAGCGCTGGACGAAGCTTTCTTCGTCCCATGACTTGCGGATGGCGTCTATCCAGCCCCAGCACAGCACAACGTCGATGGCTTCAACCGGCGTGATAGTGGCCTTGCCGCTGGCCTTCTTGAAGATGCGGATCCACACCTCGTCGGCCGTGTCGTGATTGACCTTGAGCCAGTCGTAGAACGCCTGCCGGGTGGCAAATTCCATCACCTTGTCGGGGTCGACCACGACGGGCGCCACGATCAGGCGTCCGGCGCTGGGGGCGCAGTGTCGATCACCCGCTGCAGCGCGGGATCGAGCAAGTCGAGCGCCAATGGCAGGGTGATGCGAAACACCTCCACCAGCATCGCTTTGAGCGCATCGACATCCCCGGCATAGCGCCGTTCGGGCTCTTCGCCCGGTCGATAGATGCTGAGCCGGTTGCCCGACAGCCGGCTGCGCACATCGCCTTCGGCCCGTGCCGCATGCAACTGCCCGCGGTTGAAATATTCGGCCTCGACGGCGCTATTGAGGGCCGCAATATCGCTTTCGCTCTGCTCGACCAAATCGAACTGGAACACGCCGCGCCAGTCGTCGTCGACTTTCACCTCGAGCCGCCAGCCCTCGGCGGTCTTGCTCAGGCGGTACAGTTCCTTGCCCACCTGTTGCTCGACGCCGTCGCGCAGCCTGAGAGGGGCGGTGAGCATGAACCTGCTGGAGCCGACGTCGCACAGGTAACTGCCGCCGGCGATATCGACCAACAGCACCATATGGCTGATGATCGGCGCGCCGCCTTCGGGATGGCCCCACAGCATGCGGGCGGCATGGGCGCGGACCGTGAAATCGAGGTCGCGCAACACGTTCATCAGCAGCGTATTATGCTCGAAGCAATAACCGCCACGCCCCTTGTGCAGCAGCTTTTGCTCAAGGCTCGCCTGATCGAGCAGCACCGGCCGGCCCATCAGCGGGTCAATATTTTCAAAGGGGATCGCTGCGGGGTGCAGCGCATGGATCGCTTCGAGAGTCGCCAAGGTCGGGGCGATCGATCCGGCAAAGCCGATTCGCTCGAAATACGCGTTCAGATTGACCTTTTGGCTCATTGGCCACCCTTGCGGCTGTTTATAGACGACCTGCAATATGGGTTATCGGACCGCCCATGTCACCGGCACCCCGAGCGATTTCGCTGCGCGCGGGGGCTGGACAAAGGCTTGGTGGCACATAGTGCCAGCAATCTTACCCCTGCGCCTTGCGGACGCGGATGACGACGTCGACGTGGCTGACCTTCATGCCCTTGGGGGCGTCGGGCAGGGCGGCGAATTCGACGGAGGAGGCCGGGATGTCGATCATCCGTTGCTCGTCTTCGACGTAGAAGTGATGGTGGTCCGAGGTGTCGGTATCGAAATACGAGCGCGAGGCATCGACGGCCACTTCGCGCAGCAGGCCCGCTTGATGGAACTGGTGCAGCGTATTGTAGATAGTAGCCAGCGACACGCCGACCTTGGCATCGGTGGCCTCGCCATGCAGTTGCTCGGCGCTGACGTGGCGGTGCGGTCCGCCGAACAGCAACTCGGCCAAAGCGACGCGCTGACGGGTCGGGCGGAGATTGGCCATGCGCAGGACTGCGGTGAGGCAAGGCTTGTGCGAAGGCAGCGAACGGGCGGTTTGGATACGATCGGTCATTGAGTCCTGGAGACGGAAGGGCCGCAATTGTTGGCTTCCTTATAACTATCGCATAAATTTCACACAAGCGGCACCCGCGCCGCAGGCCCGTCTTTGCCCACAAAGGCCAATAGCGCCTGACTTGACCCTCATTGTGTGCGCCTGTACGAGACCAGACATAAGGTTAACCGGGGTTATCGAGCATGGCCGAGCGGCAAAACGCATTTGGGTATGAAGAACTGCTGGCCCATGGCCGTGGCGAATTGCCGGGCCAGGGCGACGCCCGCCTGCCGGCACCCCCGATGCTGATGTTTGATCGCATCACCACGATTTCCGAGACCGGCGGCGCTCACGGCAAGGGCGAAGTCCGCGCCGAGCTCGACGTCAATCCGGACCTCTGGTTCTTCAAGTGCCACTTCATCGGCGACCCGGTAATGCCAGGCTGCCTCGGCCTCGACGCCGTCTGGCAGATGACCGGCTTTTTCCTGAGCTGGATCGGCCAGCCCGGCCGTGGTCGCGCGCTCGGCGGTGAAATCAAGTTCACCGGCCAGGTGACCACCGACGTCAAGCTGGTGGAATACGGCATCGACCTCAAGCGCGTGATGAGGGGTCGCCTGACCCTCGGTATCGCCGATGGCTGGGTCAAGGCTGACGGCAAGGTGATCTACGAAGCCGCCAATCTGCGCGTCGGCCTGTTTACCGATGCACAAATGAGTGAGCAGAAGAGTGCCTGATCGGCCATAATCCGGTCCGATCCGAACCATAAAGAGGCGCCGCTGCAAAGCGCCCGTAAGAGACTTGAGAAGGAGCGAGGCCACGATGAGACGAGTTGTCGTCACCGGCATGGGTATCATTTCCTCGATCGGCAATTCGCTGGACGAGGTCACCGCGAGCCTGCGCGCCGCCAAGCCCGGCATCATCGCCGCACCCGATTACGCCGAGCTGGGGTTCCGCAGCCAGGTCAAGGGCGACCCGATCCTCGATCCGTTTGAAATCCTCGACCGCCGCGTCACCCGCTTCATGGGCAAAGGCGCGGCCTGGAACTACCTCGCCATGCAGCAGGCTATCGCAGATGCGGGCCTCGAGCAGAGGGACATTTCAAACCCGATGACCGGCATCGTCATGGGCTCGGGCGGCGCGTCTACCCGCACCATCGTCGAAGCGGCGGACATTACCCGCAGGAACAACAGCCCCAAGCGTATCGGGCCGCTGGCCGTGCCCAAAGCCATGGGTTCGACTGCCTCGGCGACGCTGGCCACGCCCTTTGGCATCAAGGGCATCAATTACACCATCACCGCCGCCTGCGCGACCTCCAAGCATTGCATCGGCAATGCCATGGAGCAGATCATCATGGGTAAGCAGGACATTGTGTTCGCGGGTGGCCACGAAGACCTCGACTGGACCCTGAGCGACCTGTTCGACGCCATGGGCGCCATGAGTTCGGACTTCAACGACACGCCATCCAAGGCCAGCCGATGCTATGACGCAGCGCGCGACGGCTTCGTCATTTCAGGCGGCGCCGGCGTGCTGGTGCTGGAAGAATACGAACACGCCAAGGCACGCGGCGCCAAAATCTGGGCCGAACTGGTTGGCTATGGCGCGACCTCCGATGGCCTCGACATGGTCGCGCCTTCGGGTGAAGGCGCCGAGCGCTGCATGCGCATGGCACTGAAAAACGTCAGGCAGAAGGTCGACTACATCAACCCGCATGCCACCTCGACGCCGGTGGGCGACCTGCGCGAAATCGAAGCGATCCGCGCGCTGTTCGGCAACGAGGACAATTGCCCGCCCATCTCCGCCACCAAATCCTTGACCGGCCACAGCCAGGGCGCCACCGGCGTGCATGAATCGATCTATTCGATCCTGATGATGAAGCACCGCTTCATCGCCGAAAGCGCCAATATCGAAGTGCTCGACCCGGCCTTCGAAGACATGAACATCCTCCGCCAGCGGCGGGATGATGTTGATCTGGGCGTGGTGCTGAGCAATTCCTTCGGTTTCGGCGGCACCAATGCGGCACTGGTGTTCAAGCATCCGGATGCCTAGGGCTAGTTAGCTCCTGTCTGTCCCGGCGCTTATTCTGCCCACCATTGTAACCCCATCCACGATGCCATCCCGGCCTTGAGCCGGGACCCATCCTGAGATGTGGGTTCATACCCGATCGACCTTGCGGCAGTTGCGTGATCTCGGGATGGGCCCCGGCTCAAGGCCGGGGTGACACGGTGGGTGTGGGGGCGATGTGCCGAACCCCAACTTCCAAAACTGCCCGCCTCTAATACTCAAACTCGCTGAACCGGCCGCCCTTGCCGTCGTACGTCAGCACCCGTCCTACAAGCGGCTCGCCGATCCCCGTAATCAGCTTGACCGCTTCCATGGCCATCAACGTGCCGATGACCCCGGTCAGTGGGCCCAAAATGCCGGTGGCTTCGCAGCTGGGTAGATCGGCATCGTCAGCCTCGGCCGGATAGAGATCGTCAAAACAAGTGCCGCCGGGGGCGAATACGGTAACCTGTCCGTCGAACATCGAGACCGCGCCGGAGACGAGTGGCAGGTTGAGGGCTTCGGCGGCGGCTGCCACGAGACGTCTGGTAAGCAAATTGTCGGTGCCATCGAGCACCAGGTCATATCCCGACACTATCGCGGTCACATTGCCTGCATCGAGCCGCTCGCCATGCACCACCACATTTATATGCGGGTTGAGCGCCCGCGCAAACTGCCCAGCGCTCTCGGCCTTGTTGGCGCCGATCTGCGTATGGATTACCTGCCGATGCAGGTTGCTCACCGACACCGCGTCATGATCCACGATGCCCAGCGTACCGACGCCCGCCCCCGCCAGATAGGCCACGACCGGGCTGCCCAATCCCCCCGCTCCAACTACCAGCACCCGCGCCCGCTTCAGCGCCTGCTGGCCCGCGCCGCCCATGCCCTTGAGGGTCAGGTGGCGAGCGTAGCGCCGGGTTTCTTCGGGGGAGAGTGGATCAGAGCCCAAGCGGCACCGCGATGAAGCGCCGGTCCGGCCCCTCGAAGCCGCCGGGATAAACCGAAATCAGGGCCACGGCATGCTCACTAGACTGCGCCATGAACGGCAGCGCCACGCCATACAGTCGATAGGCGGTGGGGCAGCCGCGCGAGCGGGGCAGGGCGCCGTCGCGATGTATCACCCGCTCATTGTCGCCGTCTGTGAGGGACAGTTCATAGCCCAGCGGGTCGATGGAAAACCACTCGCCGCAGGGCGCCAGAGCCGTGGTGACAAATGTGGAAAGACGCAGTTCGGAATTACCGTTGACGGCTCCCGGATCATATCCGGGCGCGCCGAAACGGAGGCTCGTCGCATCACTGTCCGGCACGCCTTCGCCCACCATGGCAACCATTTCGGCTGGCACATCGATGCCGAATTCCTCGATCGACTGGGTGGCATCGACCAGCACGGCGGCGCGGATCTGCTGCAGCGTCCGGCTGTCGTCCCCACCCACCAGCTGAAACGGGGTGCCGACCACCCAGGAATCGGTACTGAGGTCGATGATGTAGATTGAGGAATAGGGAAATCCCGAGCCATCCTGGATGCCAAATTCCTCGAAGGCAAAATAGCGCGCATCTTCGGAATAGCCGATCACCTCGAGCAAAGCCCGATCGCCGGCCATGGCAGGAAAAACTCCGGCCAGTAGAGCAAAAAAACTAACGACCAGTCGAACCATGCCCGCCCTCACCCCGTGTCGTCTCGTCCAACGCGTGGACCTCGACCAACGTCACCGCGCTGACCGGCGCGATAACCATCTGCGCGATGCGCTCGCCCCGGCGCACCGGGAAGCTCTGTTTGCCATGGTTGATCAACAGAACCATGACTTCACCGCGATAATCGGCATCCACCGTGCCCGGACTGTTGAGGACCGTGACGCCATGCTTGGCCGCCAGCCCGGACCGTGGCCGCACTTGCGCCTCGTAGCCCTCGGGCAGGGCAAGAGCGAGCCCGGTCGGGATCTTGGCGTAATCGCCGGGCAAAATCTCGATCACCTCATCCGGCCCCAGCGCCGCCGCCAGGTCCAGTCCGGCGGCACCCGCGCTCTGCTGGCGCGGCAGCGGCAGGCCGATACCGTGCGGTAGCCAGCGCAGCTGAACGGAGACAGTCATGGCGCCCGCACCACGGCGTAGAGTTCGGCGGGTAGGTCAGCCTTGCCGGAGATCAGCTCGAGGATAGGGATGTCCCGGCTTGCCGACTTTGCGTCTTTGGCCACGGTCATGTTGCTCTCGGTGACCTCCATGCCGGAAAACCGGATGACGATCTTGCGGCCTGAAAACAGTGCCGGGATGCTCTGTTCGATCTCGGGACTGAGCGCCAGATCGGGGCGGACGGCATCGAGAAGCTGCTGCGTCGACAGGACGATGCGGACAAGGCCGTCACCTTGGGGCGTGAAGCTCAACTGCTGCTGCAGCGGACCCAGGGCGATTTCGTCGAATGCGGCCTCGCTGGCATCGATACAGCTTGCACCGCCATCGACCCGCTTGAGCAAACCGCCAGTGCTGCAGAAATTGGCTGCCAGCGCCTGATAGAAGGGTGGCAGCAGCGGTATGACGATCGTCGAAGCATCCTTGCCCGCCGCTTCGGCTTCGGACTTGGCCAAAGTGGCGTCGCCGACAGCCTTCACTTTGGCCTGCCAATCCGCCTCGCCCAACGTATCGGCGAGTGTAACTGCGGTAAAAGAGTCCGGCCGCATCTCCTGCAACAGCGTGGCCTTGGCGCTGGTGTCGCTGGTCAGCGCGACCTCCAGATTTGCATCGACACAGGCGCTGAGGCCAAGCGCCAGCAGCGCCGCCACGGCGATCTGTCCGATCGGCTTTTTCATAGCGTCAACATGCGCCACAGGGCGACCAGGAGGGTCACGCCGGCAATCGCCATCAGCGCCAGCATGGCGCCGCGCATCAGCCTGTCGCGCGGTTCCATCTTGCCGGCGTGATAATCGGCCAACGCCAGTTCGGCCTGTGCCGCGATGATCGGCAGCCGGCCGGCAGCCTCCGCGATAGTATCGAAATGCCCCTTGAGGTCCTGTAGGCGCCCCAGCGGCCCCGCTTCCTTGCGCAGCCAGTCGCCCACGACGGGCTCGGCCACGGTCCAGATGTCGAGGTTCGGATCGAGCGCCCGCGATACGCCTTCCACCAGCACCATGCTTTTTTGCAGCAGCACCAGTTCGGGCCGCGTCTGCATCGAGAACAGGTCGGTGATGGTGAACAACTGGCCCAGCACCTTGGCCATGGAAATGTCGCTGGCGGTGCGGCCGTGCAGCGGCTCGCCGATGGAGCGGATCGCCAGCGCGAAGTCGTCGACCGACTGGTCCTTGGGCACATAGCCGATCTCGAAATGACGCTCGGCCACCAGGCGATAATTGCGGGTTATGAAGCCGTAGAGGATATCGGCGAGGAAGCGCCGTTCCTTGCGATTGATCCGGCCCATGATGCCGAAATCCACCGCGATCACATCGCCAGTTCGCGGATCGGCGAACAGGTTGCCCGGATGCATGTCGGCGTGGAAGAAGCCGTCACGAATGGCGTGCTTCAAAAAGCTCTGCAACAGGTTCGAAGCCAGCGCCCTGCGATCGACCCCGGCCGCATCGAGCGCCGCATGGTCGCGGATCGGTATGCCATCGACCCAGGTGGTGGTCAGCACATTCTGCGCCACCTGGTCCCAGCTGACGCTGGGGATGACGAAGCCGGTATCGTCCTTGATATTCTCGGCCATTTCCGAAATGGCAGCAGCTTCCAGCCGCAGATCGAGCTCCAGCCGGGCCGAGCGATCCAGCGTTTCAACGATCTCGACGGGGCGCAGCCGCTTGGTGGATTTGACGAAACGTTCGGCCAGCCGGGCCACGGCGTAAAAGCTCTCGATATCGGCCATGAAACGCGCTTCGACGCCGGGCCGCAGCACCTTGACGGCCACGGTCTTGGGCAAGCCACCGGCGGGCTTCAGCCGAGCGCGATGCACCTGGGCAATCGACGCCGCAGCAATCGGCGCACTGAGCTCGGTCAGCTCCGCGGCCTTGTCGCCCAGCGCCGCCAGCAAAATCCCCGGCACCAGCGCCGGATCGAACGGCTCCATCTTGTCCTGCAGGCCTGCCAGGTCATTGGCAACCTGCGGTCCAACCACATCGGGGCGGGTCGCCAGCGTCTGGCCGAACTTCACATAGGTCGGCCCCAGCCGGTTCAGCGCCTTGTTCAGCCGCTCGACATGCCCCGTCTTGCGCACACTGGGTCGTTCGACCAGCCGGCCCAACCATATGCCAAAGCGCAGTGGCGCAAGCGCCGGCGGCAGCTCCTGCACCAGGGACAGCGCACCCTCGCGCGCCAGCACATACCCGGCCCGGATCAGGCGAAAATAGGCACCGAGGATCATGGGTTAGATCTTCCACCCGGAAAACAGCGTGGCGATGTTGCCGGTGTAGCTGGTGTGTTTCACACGGCTGAAGCCAGCCTCGGTCAGCATGCCGGAGAAGGCTGCTGGCGCCGGGAACTTGCGGATCGATTCGATGAAATACTGATACGGCTGCGCGTCGCCGGTGACGAGCCTACCCATCGGCGGGATCAGCCGGTTCGAATACATTTTATAGAAGGCATCGAGGCCCGGCACGTCGACCTGGCTGAATTCGAGCACGAGGATGCGCCCGCCGCGCTTCAACACGCGATGGGCTTCGTTCAGCGCCTTTTGCACGCGCGGCACGTTGCGAATGCCAAAGGCGATCGTATAGGCGTCGAACGAATTGTCCTCGAACGGCAGCTCTTCGGCATTGGCCTCGACAAAGCTCGCCTGCGCCGGATAGCGCCAGCTCTTGGCCCGGTCGGCGCCGACCCGCAGCATGTCGCTGTTGATGTCCGATACGACGACTTCGGCATAACCCACCGAGGCATTGATGATGCGCTCGCCGATATCGCCAGTGCCGCCCGCCATGTCGAGCACGCGAAATGGCCGCGATCCGGTCTTGGGCGGCGCCAGCTCGTTGACCATGCCATCTTTCCAGATGCGGTGAACCCCGGCGCTCATCAGGTCGTTCATCAGGTCGTAGCGGTCGGCGACATTGTGGAACACCGCATCGACCATGCCCTGCTTGTCACCCATCGCTACGGTCTGCTCGCCGAAATGAGTGGTTTCCTGCGCCTCGGTCATGGCATTGCTCGTTTCATGGATCTGTTGTCGCGCACCATAAGCAACCCAATCCGGCTTTGCCATGGCACAAAGGAGCACAGGTAAAACATGCCCGAACTGCCCGAGGTCGAAACCGTCAGGCGTGGACTTGAGCCCTGGCTGGTCGGCGCGCGCATCGACAAGGTGACGCTCAACCGCCCCAATCTGCGCTTTCCCTTTCCTGACGGCTTGGCCAAGGCCATCGAGGGCACCACGGTAGTCTCGGTCGGCCGCCGCGCCAAATACCTGCTGCTCCTGCTCGACAACGGCAAGACAGTGCTCAGCCACCTGGGCATGACCGGTTCCTGGCGCTTTGCCGAACACGGCATCGACAAGCCGCCGCGCTATTACGAGCCAGGCGAGGAGCCCAAGCACGATCATATGGTCTGGGAGATTTCCCACCCCAAGCACGGCCACAGCCACCTGATCTACGCCGATCCGCGCCGCTTCGGATTCATCGATCTCTATGACGACATTGCCGATAGCCCGTACCTCAAAGACCTCGGCCCCGAGCCGCTGGGCAATGACTTCAACGCCGCCGAAATGGCCGAGAAGTTCACCGGCAAGAAGACCCCGATCAAGTCGGCACTTCTAGATCAGCGCGTCGTGGCGGGCCTTGGCAATATCTATGTGGCGGAAGCTTTGCACCGCAGCCATATCCTGCCCACCATACTAGCCGGCACGCTGGTTACCGCCAAGGGCAAGCCCAAGGCTGCGCTGGAAGATCTCGCCCACGCCGTGCGGCAGGTACTGATCGAGGCCATTGAGGTCGGCGGCTCCACGCTGCGCGATTTCCGCAATGCCCAGGGCGGTTCGGGCTATTTCCAGCATCGGTTTGCTGTATATGATCGGGAAGGCGAGCCGTGCCCGACGCCGCTGTGTAGCGGCACGGTTCAGCGTATCGTCCAATCGGGGCGCTCTACCTTCTTCTGCCCGGTGTGCCAGAAGAAACCCTGACCTGCGCGGGCTACAATCCAGTTGACGCTTACCCTGTCATCCCCTATAGACCGCCCAACTTGGCGGCAGTCGATGTGCCGCCGATCTCATTTTATCTCCGGACGCCTGCGACTCGTGCGCTATCGGCCGGTTGGACGCCAAGAGGACCGTTATGGCCAATACGCCTTCAGCCAAAAAGGCTACCCGCAAGATCGAAGCCCGCACCGCGGTCAACAAGTCGCGCCGTTCGCGCGTTCGCACCTTCATCCGCAAAGTTGAAGAGGCTATTGTTGCCGGTGACCACAAGGTTGCCATGGAAGCGCTGAATGCAGCCGCTCCCGAGATCAACCGTGCTTCCACCCGCGGCATCGTTCATGCCAATCTGGCAGCCCGCAAGATTTCGCGCCTCAACAGCCGCGTCAAGGCGCTGAGCGTTTGATCCATCCGTAACGGCGCCGCTAGCAGGCAGCCGCAGATATTTGAATTTGGGCTCCGCGAGGAGCCCTTTTTCTTTGTATGGTAGCGCCGCAAGGTTTTTCCGATTTGACAGTTTTGTGTCGGCTACGTGACACTGCGGACTTCCACAGTGCCAATCGGCCCGATGCGGTTTTTAGAGTGTCATCAATGCTTTGCGAGAATGTCTGACATTCCGTGCCAGAGCATGCCGCCGCGGACCGTCATAAAAAACGGGCTCTCCGGAAATAATATTTTTACCCAGCCGCAGGGCTTCATGACGCGATTCTATGTTGAGTCACAGGCCCTTGCTTCGCCAGATATTTCCTGGGGCTGCAGGGCAAAAAAGACTACCTCGGAGTCAAGCCCCCATTTTAAAGATTCCACGGTTGCGGGCCTAAAACCGACCCTCTAAAGTGATCTGGTCAGCGGCGGAAAGGACACCAGACTAGAGTGTCCTACCAAGCTGTCGGGGTCGTATTCGGGGCGTAGTTTTTTGGCTTCTCGGCAGCAGTGTTGAGGTGTTGTACCGGTAAGGGTCGTATTGGCTGCATGTTTGGCAGCCGGTTCGATCAGGGCCGTTAAGGTATAGTTCAAAGCCTTCGGCCAGCTCGGCCGGGTTCACGACAAGACTAGGTTTGATGCCGGTGGGTTGCCGCCGGAAAGGAGAAGTACGCCTGCTTGCGGCGGGCGTACCGGCGAAGCTCTGACCGGGACCAGAATGGTTTCGGGTAGATGAAACAAACTGCCGTGCGGCTTTGCGGGCCATGCGGAACTGAAGAAAATTGGGGCACAATAATGATGCGACAGGCAACCTCCGGAGGAGACGATTGGGTTCAATCCAATCCCTCTCCCTCTCTTCCGACCATCAAAGGTGAAACACCTGTCATGAGCATCTCCGACACATCCGAAGGCCAGCGCGATCTCTGGAACCGGGTGCGTGCTCGTCTCAAGGCCGGTGTCGGCGAGGATGTGTTTTCCTCCTGGTTCGCCCGCCTCGAGCTTGAAGAGCTGGTCGAGGACGTTGTGCATCTGTCTGCCCCGACGCGCTTCCTGTGCTCTTGGGTGCAGTCCAATTATTCCGACCGCATTCTCGAGGCATTCCGTCTCGACACTGAAGATGTTGCCCGCCTCCAGGTAACGCTGCGCGTCAATGGTCAGGCCCGCCCGCGCCTGAACCCCGCCGCCACCGAGTCGACTGCGATCACCGAACAATCGGCGCCCGCCGCTGCGCCCGCTCCGGTGCAATTGGCCCAGCCGCGCCTGGTGCGCGACAATTCTGCCGCCAAGGGCGACGCCCTGGCCGGTAGCGCCATCGACCCGCGCATGACCTTCGATACGTTTGTGCCGGGCGAAGCCAATGAAATGGCACTTGGTGTGGCCAAGCAGATCGCTGCCGCGGCCGCCAACAACACCGTGACCTTCAACCCGGTCTACATTCATTCCACCGTCGGGCTTGGCAAGAGCCACCTGCTCAATGCCATCGCCCATGCGGTGCAGTCGGCCGATCCGACCAAGAACATCGTCTATCTGACCGCCGACCATTTCATGTACCACTTCATTGCTGCCGTGCAGCGCCAGTCGGCGCTCGGCTTCAAGGATTGGCTGCGTCGCGTTGACCTGCTGCTGATCGACGACATGCAGTTCCTGCAGGGCAAGTCGGCCACCGAATTCGGCCATACGCTGGGCACGCTGCTCACTGGCGCCAAGCAGGTCGTGGTGGCTGGCGACGCGCCGCCGCGCGATCTCGAAATGATCGACGAGCGCATCCGCTCGCGGCTTTCCGGCGGCCTCGTGGTCCCGATCTCGGGTTTCGACCTCGAGCTGCGCCGCTCCATCGTGCAGCGCCGCGCCGATCAGGCCACCGCCCGCTTTGGCATGCATTTCCCGACGCCGGTGATCGACTATATTTCGCGCGCCGTTATCAGCCACGGCCGCGATCTCGATGGCGCCGTCAACCGTCTGGTCGCGGCAAACCAGCTGACCGGCGAATTGATCACCGTGCCTTTGGCTGAGAAAACTTTGGGCGACCTGATCCGTGCGCGCGAAGCCCGTCGCGTCCGTATCGAAGATATCCTCAAGATGGTCAGCCGCCACTATAAAGTGCCGCGCAACGAACTGCTCTCGGCGCGTCGTTCTCGGGACGTCGTCCGCCCGCGCCAGATCGCCATGTTCCTCGCCAAGGCTCTGACCTCGCGCTCGCTGCCCGAAATCGGCCGACGCTTCGGCGGCCGCGATCACACCACGGTTCTCCACTCGGTCCGCAAGGTCGAACAGATGATCAAGGACGACGTGGAACTGGCCCAGGAAATCGAGCTGCTCAAGCGTATGCTGGAGGAGTAGGGGCGGACTTGGGCTCAAGAGCCCTATCTATATCCCCAGCTCTGCCTTTGTGGCTCCCATCACCCCACTCTCATTCCCTCCCCATTCAGGGGAGGGAGGCGCAGGCTGCGGTGCCAGTGTTCATCGTATCGCTCCCACCCGTGGGGAGCGATCAAGGGTGGGGGTCGTTTGGCCACGTTGCCAATAATCTGGAATAGCGCGCCTAATCCCGCGCCATGAACGCCGCAAACCGCTCTTTCCACTCCGGATGCCAGCGTGACAATGCGGGGCGGCTCTCGATGATGTCCAGCGCGTTCCACAATATCCGCTTGTGGTCCGTCTCGTTGGGCGTCTCCTCGTCCGGACACAGAATGAAAAATTCTTCCCGCCCGATCGCCGCTTCCATGTAAGCCACCACCTGCTCGGCCAGCCACGCGCCTTTGCGATGCTCGGCCTCGCCCGTCGTGGTCCAGCCGGGGATCAGCAGATGCGCACTGACTTTGCTGCCTTGGCGCTCGCGCAGGTCGCGCGCCAGATTCTGCGTATAGGCATTCACCGCCGCCTTGCTGGTATTATAGGCGGGATTGCCGGGCGGATTGGTCAGCCCCTGCTTGGAGCCGGTGTTGACGATGACACTTGGACGATCCGTCTCCAGCATGCCGGGCAAGAAGGCCTGCACGCCATTGACCGGCCCCAGCACATTGACCGCGAAGGTACGTTGCCAGTTCTCGATTGGATCGAGAATGCCGCCGGCGCCGCCCGAAACGAAGAACGCCGCATTGTTCATCAGCAGCGTCGGACTGCCCCATTGGCTCTCGACCGACCGCGCCAGCGCCACCATCGCCGCGGCATCGGCAACATCGAGCGTTTCCGCCCGCACATTCCCGGCGCCGACCACCTGAACCAGCTCGGAAGCCGTCGCCGCCAGCTTGGTCTCGTTCACATCGGCCAGCACAATCCGCATCCCGGCCTGCGCTGCCCGCCGCGCCGCAGCGCGCCCAATGCCGCTGGCGCCGCCGGTGATCACGGCCACGCCGCCTGCTGCAAAACTCTCGACCATGATCGACTATCCCGTGTCATTGCGTTGCTTGTGAGCTTAGACTAGTCCGCGTGGCGATAACATGTCCCCTAGGGCCGCCCGCACAATGATCCACCCGCTAAAGTCGGGGAATTCCATGTGCGCAAGCGGCTCGCGCCCTTGCTAATTCCTTACGAAATTGTAAATGTCCAACCCCCGGCCTGCCGGGAGATTTGCTGCCACAGTGCAGCGCGTAGTGCCAGGAAAGATGCCGTATGAAAGTCACGCTCGAACGCAATCATCTGCTCAAGTCGCTGAGCCATGTGCACCGGGTTGTGGAGCGGCGGAATACCTATCCAATTCTCGCCAACGTGCTGTTCAAGGCCGCTGATGACAAGGTTGAATTGCGCGCCACCGATCTCGATATCGAGGTCACCGAGAGCGTGCCGGCCATGGTTTCGACCCCCGGAACCACTACGGTTCCAGCCCATACGCTATATGAAATCGTGCGCAAGCTCAGCGACGGCGCCGAAGTGCGCCTCGAGACCGATGGCGGCGAGAACATGGTTCTGACCTCCGGCCGTTCGCGTTTCAACCTCGCCTGCCTTTCGCCCGACAGCTTCCCCGATCTCAAGTCCGGCGCCTTCGGCCACGAGTTCACCATGCCTGCTTCGGCGCTGCGCGAGCTGATCGAGCGCACCCAGTTTGCCATCTCCAACGAAGAGACGCGCTACTACCTCAACGGCATCTATTTCCACACCGTGGATATCACCGGCACGGGCACCGTGCTGCGCGCCGTGGCGACCGATGGTCACCGCATGGCCCGCGCCGAAATCGACGCGCCGGAAGGCGCCAAGGGCATGCCCGGCATCATCGTGCCGAAAAAGACCGTTGGCGAAGTCCAGAAGCTGCTCGATGGCGCCGATGGCGACGTCAGCGTCGAAGTCTCCGACACCAAGATCCGCTTCACCGTGGGCTCGGTCGTGCTGCTGAGTAAGCTGATCGAGGGCACCTTCCCCGATTACGATCGCGTGACGCCCAAGAACAACGACAAGCAGATGAATGTCGACCGCGCCAGCTTCGCCATCGCCGTTGATCGCGTCTCCACCATTGCCTCAGATCGCGGTGGCAAGGCCGTCAAGCTGCAGGCCAAGGATGGACTGCTCGAACTTTCGGTGACCAATCCGGACCACGGTACGGCCAGCGAAGAACTGGCGGTGGAATTTGACACCGACGGCTTCGAGATCGGCTTCAATGCCCGCTACCTGCTCGATATCATCGGCCAGATCCGCAGCGAAAGCGCCGTCTTCATGTTCAACGACGCCGGCTCGCCCACGCTGGTGAAAGACGATGGCGAAACCCGCGCGCTGTACGTGCTGATGCCGATGCGTGTCTAGGCGACGTCCCGAAGGGGAAATCGTTCCAGTGGAGCAATTTAAGCCGACTAGGCCCGAAGAGCTAGGCTCGCAGGGCCCGGATGTGCCGCATATGCGATTTTCTGTCTCCTCTTTGGGAAGGCCCCCTCACCCGGCGCTGCGTGCCGACCTCTCCCCCCAAGGGAAAGGTGAAGAGGGCGTCGCGTTCGCCGTAGCATCACCTCTCCCCCAGGGGGAGAGGTCGCCCGTAGGGCGGCTGAGGGGGCCTTTCTCAGACGCCATGTTCAAATGACCCGCCACCTCTCCCGACTGCGCCTCACCGCCTTCCGCAACTACACGGCGGCGGCGCTCGACCTGGATTCCCGCCATGTCGTGCTGACCGGCCCCAATGGCGCCGGCAAGACCAACCTGCTCGAAGCCGTATCCGTGCTGTCGCCCGGCCGCGGCCTGCGTGGGGCGAGCTTTGACACACTGCAAAGCCAGGGCAGCGACCTGCCCTGGGCGGTGGCTGCAACGGTGGAAACCGACGATGGCCCCTCCGATATCGGCACTGGCGCTTCGCCCGATGGTGGCCGCCGCGTCCGCATCAATGGTGCCAATGCACGCTCCATCGAGGCGATGAGCGACTATCTGCGCGTGCTCTGGCTGACGCCCAGCATGGATGGCCTGTTCTCCGGCCCGGCGGGCGATCGGCGGCGCTTTCTCGACCGGCTGGTGACGACGCTGATCCCGTCCCACTCCGCCTCGGTCGGCGACTACGAAAAAGCCATGCGCCAGCGCAATCGCTTGCTCGAAGACAATGGCGACGCCGCCTGGCTCACTGCCATCGAGTCCCAGATGGCTGAGCTTGGCGCCTCGATCCACCTGGCACGCACCGATAGCCTGACCCACCTGCAGGCGCTGATCGAACAGAGCCTCGATGACCAGAGCTTTCCGGCCGCCCATCTGGCGCTGACGCCGCTATTCGAGCAGGGGGAGGAACCAGCCTCCTCGGCGGCCCTCGAAGCCGCCCTCGCGACCCTCTGGCGCGCCTCGCGCGGGGTTGATCGGGCCGCAGGACGCACCATATCAGGTGCTCACCGCGTCGACCTCGAAGTCACCTACGCCCAGAAGGCCATGCCGGCGGCACTAGGGTCGACAGGCGAACAAAAGGCCCTGCTGATCGGGCTCATTCTGGCCCACGCTCGCCTCGTCAAGCAGCGCAGCGGAATCACGCCGTTCCTGCTGCTCGACGAAATCGCCGCCCACCTTGATCCCGACCGCCGCCGCGCCCTGTTCCTGGCTTTGGACGGGCTCGGCACACAGTGCTTCCTCACCGGCACCGACCGCGTGCTTTTCGAGGCCCTGGGTGAGCGGGCACAGATGATCACGGTCAGGGACGGCCGGGTCTATAACGACTGAGAGTTTGCCGTCTTCACTATTTATCCTTCCACCCACTTTCTTTTACCTAGGTCTTGACCCGAGGGTCATTTCCAGCCCGGCACAAAGCGGCGAATGGTGCTCGGATCAAGTCCGAGGAAGGGGCGGTGGCTGGGGTAGTCGAGCAGATCATCCCGCAGGTGGCAGAAGGGGCAAGGAATCCCCGCCAAACCGCCCTCAAAAGCCCATTTTGCTTGGGGATATACCCTCTATCCGCTAGAACAAATCCTTGTACAAACGACCTGATTCGGACCCCATGACCGATAGCGAAAATCCAGTTCCCGAAGAATACGGCGCCGACAGCATCAAGGTGCTCAAGGGCCTCGACGCGGTGCGCAAGCGCCCCGGCATGTATATCGGCGATACGGATGACGGCTCGGGCCTGCATCACATGGTCTATGAGGTGGTCGATAACGCCATCGACGAGGCCCTGGCCGGCCACGCCGACCTGGTGACGGTGACGCTCAATTCCGATGGCTCGGTGACGGTCATCGACAATGGCCGCGGCATTCCCACCGGCATCCACAAGGAAGAGGGCATTTCGGCAGCCGAGGTCATCATGACACAGCTCCATGCCGGCGGTAAGTTCGACCAGAATTCCTACAAGGTGTCCGGCGGCCTGCATGGTGTGGGCGTCTCGGTGGTCAACGCGCTGTCAGCCTGGCTCAAGATCAAGATCCGCCGCGACGGCGAGATTCACGAGATGAGCTTTACCCATGGCAATTCAGATGCGCCGCTGAAGCAGACCGGCACCTATGTCGAAGACAGGCAGCCCGGCACCCACGAAGGCCGCAGCGGCAGCGAGATCACGTTTTTCCCGTCCGACCAGACCTTCACCATGGTCGAGTTCGATTTCAAGACGCTGGAGCATCGCCTGCGCGAGCTCGCGTTCCTGAATTCGGGCGTGCACATCCTGCTCAACGACCTGCGCCACCCGGAGCCGGTCAATATCGACCTATATTACGAGGGCGGCCTCGAAGCCTTCGTGCAGTATCTCGACAAGTCCAAGGTCGGCGTCATCGACAAGCCGATCACCATGATCAGCGAGAAGGACGGTATTACCGTCGAAGTCGCTTTGCAGTGGAACGACAGTTACCACGAGAACGTGCTTTGCTTCACCAATAACATCCCGCAGCGCGATGGCGGCACCCACCTTGCCGGCCTGCGCGGCGCCCTGACGCGCCAGGTTGTCGGCTATGCCGAAAGTTCGGGTATCGCCAAAAAAGAAAAGGTCACCATGACGGGTGACGACACGCGTGAGGGCCTCACCTGCGTGCTGTCCGTCAAGGTGCCTGACCCCAAGTTTTCGTCGCAGACCAAGGACAAGCTGGTCTCGTCCGAAGTTCGTCCCGTCGTCGAGAACATCGTCAACGAAAAGCTAGGCCAGTGGTTCGAAGAGCACCCCGTCGAAGCCAGGATCATCGTCGGCAAGGTGGCGGAAGCCGCAGCCGCCCGCGAAGCAGCCCGCAAGGCGCGTGAACTGACCCGCCGCAAGGGTGCGTTGGAAATCTCGTCCTTGCCCGGCAAGCTTGCCGATTGCCAGGAACGCGATCCTGCAAAGTCGGAAATCTTCATCGTCGAAGGTGACTCTGCCGGCGGCTCCGCCAAGCAGGGCCGCGACCGTTCCAACCAGGCCGTGCTGCCGCTGCGTGGCAAGATCCTCAACGTCGAGCGCGCCCGCTTCGACCGCATGATCTCATCGGACCAGGTCGGCACGCTGATCACGGCGCTCGGCACCGGCATCGGCCGCGAAGAGTTCAACGCCGACAAGCTACGCTATCACAAGATCATCATCATGACCGACGCCGACGTCGACGGCGCCCATATTCGCACCCTGTTGCTGACCTTCTTTTACCGTCAGACGCCGGAGCTGTTGGCGCGGGGTCATATCTACATCGCCCAGCCGCCGCTTTACAAAGCCATGCGCGGCAAGTCCGAGCAGTATCTCAAGGACGAGAACGCGCTCAATGACTACCTGATCGAGGCTGGCCTCGACGACGCGGTGTTCACCACCCGCGACGGCAACCAGCATGGCGGCGCCGACCTGCAGGGCATCGTGCAGCAGGCTCGCCAAATCGTCAGCGCCATCGACAACCTCAACACGCGCTACAATCGCAGCCTCGTGGAACAAGCCGCCATCGTCGGCGGTCTCGATCCCGAAGGGCTCAACGATCCCGACAAGATCGGCGAATTGATGAGCCGCGTCGCCAGCCGCCTTGATCGTATTTCCGACGAGCTCGAACAGGGCTGGTCCGGCGAAATCACCGATACCGAAGACCTTGCCTTTTCGCGCACCGTGCGCGGCGTGACCGAACGTCACCTGCTCGACAAGCCGCTGCTACAGAGCGCCGATGCGCGCAAACTTCGCCAGCTCGCAGAGCGGCTGGACGAAATCTATGGCGGCGTACCGACGTTGACCCGCAAGGGTGAAACCATCCAGATCTTTGGGCCATCCAGCCTGTTCAAGGCAGTCACGGACTCGGGCCGCAAGGGCGTGTCGCTGCAGCGCTATAAAGGCCTCGGCGAAATGAACGCCTCCCAGCTCTGGGAAACCACGCTCGACCCCAACGCGCGCACCCTGCTCAAGGTTGAAGTCAAGGAAACCGACGAAGCCGACGCCATCTTCTCCGCCCTGATGGGCGACCTCGTCGAACCCCGCCGTGATTTCATCCAGGAAAACGCCCTCAGCGTCAGCAACCTCGACGTCTGAAGTCGTGTGCATGTGCATATCCGTCGTTACCCAAATAATCGTGTAGGAACATTGCCGCTGAGCCTTCGTTGATTGGTGCCCTGTCCGGGCGTACCAATTAAGGAGAGGCCTCGTGGCTTCCGAACTCATCAAGATTTTTACCGAAGACACCGGCGGCGATGGCCGTCCCGTCATTCTGATCCATGGCTGGCCCCTATCGGGCGCAGCTTGGGAGAAACAGGTTCCCGCGCTCCAGCAAGCCGGTTATCGGGTCATCACCTATGACCGCCGCGGCTTTGGCCAGTCCGACAAGCCAGCATCCGGCTATGAATACGACACACTGACCGCCGACCTGGCTGGCCTGATCGATGATCGCAACCTCTCCGATGTTACTCTCGTCGGCTTTTCCATGGGCGGCGGCGAAGTTGCCCGCTACATCGCAACCTATGGCGAGAGCAAGCTGCATTCGGTGGTCTTTGCCTCGGCAGTGCCGCCCTACCTGATCCAGACGCCTGACAATCCCGAAGGTCCTCTCACCAAGGCGAAGGCCGACGAGATGGAAAGCGGCTTGCGCGCCGACCGCGAAGCTTTCTTTGACCAGTTCACCAAGGACTTCTTTTCGGCCAAGGGCCAGCTCAAGTTGACCGAGCAGGAACGCCAGGACGCGCTCACAGTCTGCCTGCAGTCCGACCAGACGGCGGCTCTCGGTTGCATGAAGGCTTTCGCCACCACCGACTTCCGCAACGACCTGGCCAAGGTAACTGTACCGACGCTAGTGATCCACGGCGATTCTGACGGGATCGTGCCATTCGAAGGCTCTGGCAAGCGGACCCACGCCGCTATCGCCGGCAGCACGCTGGTCGTGGTGCCCGATGCCCCGCATGGCGTCAATGTCAGCCATCCCGAAGTCTTCAATGCCGAGCTGTTGAAATTTCTGGCACGCTAGCCATCACTCTCCACCAGACCTGCCAATGAGCCTGGCCATCCGGTCAGGCTCCTCTGACGTGGCGAGGTGATTGTTCGTCGATCCGGATCACTCCGTTCAGGCGCTGGCTTTCCAGCGCCCGAGGCCGATATAGGAAGGCAACAGGCGGTGACACTCATCGCGCCAACCGGACGGCTCCCATGAAAAAGATCGGATTTCTTTCCTTCGGCCACTGGTCGCCCTCGGCCCAGTCGGGCACGCGCTCGGCCGGCGACGCGCTGCTGCAATCGATCGACCTGGCCGTGGCGGCCGAGGAACTGGGCGCCGACGGCGCCTATTTCCGGGTGCATCACTTTGCCCGCCAATTGGCCTCGCCCTTTCCGCTTTTGGCGGCTGCCGGTGCCAAGACCAAAAAAATTGAACTGGGCACCGCCGTCATCGACATGCGCTACGAAAACCCGCTCTACATGGCCGAGGATGCCGGCGCGGCTGATCTGATCTCTGGGGGCCGCCTGCAGCTCGGCATCAGCCGCGGTTCTCCAGAGCAGGTCGTCGATGGCTACCGCTATTTCGGCTATGCGCCGGCCGACGGCAAGACCGACGCCGACATGGCGCGTGACCAGACCGAGGTGTTCCTCGAAGTGCTCAAGGGCAATGGCTTTGCCGAGCCCAGCCCGCGCCCGATGTTCCCCAATCCGCCCGGCAAGCTGCGACTGGAGCCCCATTCGCCCGGCCTGCGCGAGCGCATCTGGTGGGGAGCCGCCAGCGATGCCACGGCCATCTGGGCGGCAAAGCTCGGCATGAACCTGCAGAGCTCGACGCTGAAATTCGACGAGAGCGGCAAGCCGTTCCACATCCAGCAGGCCGAGCAAATCCGCGCCTATCGGACTGCCTGGAAGCAAGCCGGCCACGCCCATGAGCCGCGCGTCTCCGTCAGCCGGTCGATCTTTGCCCTGGTCAACGACATGGACCGGGCCTATTTTGGCACCGGTCGCGCCGAGGAAGATCAGTTTGGATATATCGAACCTGAAAAGCGCGCCGTGTTCGGCCGCGGCTACACCGCCGAGCCCGAAGCGCTGATCAAGATGCTGGCCGAAGACCAGGCCATCGCCGAGGCCGATACGCTGCTGCTCACCGTGCCAAACCAGCTGGGCGTCGAGTATAACGCCCATGTCATCGAAAGCATTTTAACGCTGGTGGCGCCGGCATTGAGCTGGCGCTAATCGCCTCGGGATCGTTGAGCCCTCCCACCCTCACTTTCTCCCTCGGGCTTGACCCCGAGGGCCACTCGTCGCTTGTGCCGTGGTGATAGTGACCCTCGGGTCAAGCCCGAGGGAAAAGCCGGTGGTTGTTTGAAGCGCTGCGTTCCGCTTTGAAAGCCGCCGGGAGGCGCCGGAGACTCTCAACCTCAGCTCGGCAAGCTATACCTCGACGCCTCACACCCACTCGACCGCCAATAGGCATCCACCGACGTAAACGCACCCGTCGCCGCCATTTGCGCCGTGGCGGCGAACGCCATCGCTCGGCATTCATCCGCTCCAGCCACCACATGCACCATTTCATGCAGCATGGTCAGTTCGCGCAGCGCATCGGCCCCCGGCGTGAAGAACTGTAGGCACAGCACGAGCCGCACCGTGCCATTCTCGGGCGGTATCACCACGAAGGCCGCAAAGCTGCTGCAAGAGCCGGTAGCCCCCTCGCGCCTCTCGATATCGAGCGTGATCGTGCCACCCCAGTAGGCCGAGTGAAACGGCTGCAGGCCCAGCGCATTGCGATAGGCGGCGACGTCCACGCCGAACTCGGTTTCGCCGAGCTCGGGCAGGGCTTTTTCGAACGTCTCGACCGCTGCATCGAGTGCCGCGTCAAGCGCACTGGCCGCATTGGCAGGGGTCGGAATGGCCAGCAGGAATATACAGATAGCAACAATACAGCGGATCATCTGCGCAGATAACTCAGCTTTTGTGCCGGCAGCAAGGCAATCGTCTCGCTGTGACACCCCCGCAACACCGCGGTCCTGCTCGGAAAACCCCACATAAACCGGCCACAATTGACCCTGAGAAGAAGAGTGTGATCGCGCGGAAAGCGCCTCGGCAGGGATGCCGCGCCCGCGAGACGATCAGGATCAGCCTTAACCACTCGCTAACCTGTTGTTTCCCGACGCAGCGGAACAGCGTAGAAGCGGGCAAAAGGCACCAGTTTTCTAAGGTCTGCTTGATGGATTTTCGCATTTCCGCCGATGATCGCGTAGGCAATCAGCCATCGAAGGGCCCCAAGCCCAAGGCACAGCCACGCGCCAAGGCCGGAGACCGGGTCGAGCCCAGCATGGGCAAGTCCATGGGCTTTTCCGTCGCCGGCGAGCGTTCGGGCGGCTCGGGCAACGGCGGCAAGCCACCGAAACCCCCGCGTCGCGGCAAAGCTCAGCCTGCCAAGAAGAAGCGCTCGCGTTCGGGCGGTTTCCTCATGGGCCTGCTCTGGTGGGGCTTTGTTGCCTGCATCTGGGGCGGCATAGCGGTCATCGGCGTGGTGGTCTACTACGGCGCGCAATTGCCGTCGGCCAACACCTGGGCCATTCCCGATCGCCCGCCCAATATCCGCATTCTCGCGGCCGATGGCAGCCTGATTTCCAATCGCGGCGCCACCGGCGGCGAGGCCATCACCTATCGCGAACTGCCCTATTATGTGCCCGCGGCCATCATCGCCTCGGAAGACCGTCGCTTCATGAGCCATTTTGGCGTCGATCCGCTCGGCCTGATCTCGGTCGCCATCGAATCGGTGCAGGCGCGCGGCGTCACCCGTGGTGCGTCCACCATCACCCAGCAGGTCGCCAAGAACCTGTTCCTGACGCCCGACCAGACCCTCGGCCGCAAGGTGCAGGAAGCTATTCTGGCCGTCTGGCTGGAGCAGAATTACACCAAGGAAGAAATCCTCGAACTTTATATGAACCGCGTCTATTTTGGCGCCGGTGCGACGGGTATCGAGGCCGCTGCGCAGACTTATTTCGGCGTCTCGGCGCGTAATTTGTCGCTCGGCCAGGCCGCCATGCTGGCCGGCATCCTGCCCGCGCCGTCGGCCTATAATCCCAAGTCCAACCCGGAACGCGCCATCGAGCGCCAGCGCCTGTCGCTCAACGCCATGGCACGCGACGGCTTCATCACCCCGGAAGAAGCCGCGGCTGCCCAGATCGACCCGAGCCAGACCGTGCGAACCCGCGTCGCCGGCTCTGAATCCTACGTCGCCGACTGGGTCGAGTCGCTGATGACCGCCTATATCGGCGATATCAAATCCGACGTGGTCGTGCAGACCACCATCGATTTCAAGATGCAGAAGGACGCCGAGTTCATCGTCAAGGAACTGGTGGCCTCCGAAGGCCCCAAGCGCGGCTTCAAGCAGGGCGCGCTGGTTGCAATGGATGTCGATGGCACCGTGCGCGCCATGGTTGGTGGCGTCGATTACCAGGCCAGCCAGTATAACCGCGCCGTCACAGCAAAGCGCCAGCCCGGCTCGACCTTCAAGCCCTTCGTTTATCTCGCCGCCATGGAAAAGGGCTACACGCCCGACACTCTGGCCGAAGACGCCCAGTTCGAATATCAGGGCTGGAGCCCGCGCAATGCCTCGGGCAAATATGCCGGCACCGTGACGCTGCGCCAGGGGCTGGCCTATTCGCTCAATACCATCGCGGCGCGCCTCGCCATCGACGTCACCCCGCAGGCGGTGATCGACGTCGCGACCCGCATGGGCATTTCCTCCCCGCTTACCGCCGTGCCCTCGATCGCCCTTGGCACCCAGGAAGTGAATCTCCTCGAGCTGACCTCGGCCTATGCCCCCTTCGCCAATGGCGGCATGGGCGTCATTCCAAACGTCGTCACCTCGATCCAGGCCAAGGATGGGACGCAGCTCTATCAGTCTTCCGATGCCGGTCCCGGTCGCGTCATCGCGCCCAATATCCTGGCCGAAATGAACGACATGCTGGAAACCGCCGTCGAAGTCGGCACTGGCAAGGGCGCCAATCTCGGTGGTTGGGAATTTGGCGGAAAGACCGGTACCTCGCAGAACGCCCGCGACGCGCTCTTTGTCGGCTACACCTCGGCCATGGTCACAGGCGTCTGGCTCGGCAACGACAACGACACCAAGACCACCCTGTCGGGCGGCAATGTCCCTGCAGCGATCTGGTCGCAGTTCATGACCAAGGCGCATGAGGGCAAGACCATCGCCCCCATTCCGGGTGGCAATTATGACGGCCAGATCGTCGCCCAGCAGGTGGTCGATCCGGCCACCGGCCAGCCCGTGACCCAATATGTCGATCCCAACACCGGCGCACCGGTCCAGACCATGACAGACCTGGCAACGGGTCAGTTGATGCAGCTTGATCCGGCCACCGGCCAGTATGTTCCGGCCACCGCCGTGTCGGCCAACCAGCCGATCCAGACCGGCCAGATGGTCGATCCGACCACCGGCATGCCGGCCGGCGACCAGCAGATCGATCCCAGTACCGGCATGCCCATTGCCAATGGCGGCGGCATGCTGGTCGATGCCAATGGCAACCAGATCGATCCGACCACCGGTCAGGTCGTTGGCCAGGTCGTCGGTGGCAATCAGGTGATCCAGCCGCAAGCGATCGATCCGGTTACCGGCTTTCCGTTGCAGGACCAGAACACCGGCGCTGGCCAGGCGCCGATCGACCCCAGCACCGGCCTGCCGATGATCCTCGTCGTCGATCCAGCTACTGGCCAGCAGGTCTGGGTGCCCAGCGCCCCGGCTCAGCAACAGCAGCCGCAGCAGATCCAGCCTCCCGCCGACCTCGGCCAGCCGGTCCCAATCCAGAACGAGCGCAGCCAGCGCACCCTGATGGACCTGATCTTCGGCGGCGACCAGAACTAAGGGGCTGCGATGCGGCAGCCTGTTGAATGGAGTTGGGCGGCCGCATCGGCCGCCTTTTTCATTCACAACGCCGAGGAGGTGCTCTTCGGCCTGCCGGACTGGGCCGCGGCCCACCCTCAGGTCGGCTGGATCGCTACCGCCATGCCCCAACAACGCTTCGGAGCGATGGTCATCCTTTTGAGCGTAATCGTGGTTGCGCTGGCCGTGATTGGAACGCTTCGCCCGTTATGCTGGACCCGTTTCGTCCTGCGTCTTTTTGCGGGTATCATGCTGCTTAATGCTGCCAGCCATATCGAGCTAAGCCTCTTGACCGGCTCGATCATGCCCGGCTTGTGGACAGCTGTTGTTCTGCTGCTGCCGATGATGGGCTGGATCGCTGTTCGCCCGGCACCTATCCCCCATGCGCCATCAACTGCCGGCCATGTGCCTTGAGCCAAGCGCGGCCTTTTTCCATTTCGGGCAAAGTCCGCTGCACCGTCGCCCAGAACGCCGCCGAGTGGTTCATCTCCACCAGATGCGCCACTTCATGGGCGGCCACATAATCCAGCACAAACGGCGGCGCCAGCACCAGCCGCCAGTTATAATTGATCGTGCCGGTTGATGAACAGGAGCCCCAGCGGCTCGCCTGGCTGCGCATCTTCACGGTCTTGACCACCACGCCCAGCCGCTCGGCATGAAACGCGCTGCGCACGACCAGATCGGCCTGCGCCTCGTCCTTGAACCAGTCGACCAGCCGCCGCGCCCGATGCGCCGCATCGCCCGGCACCAGCAGCACCTTCTCTCCATCCAGTTCGGCCACCTCAACCCGCCCGCGCACCCGCCCGGTGGCAATGATCCGATGATCCACTCCGCGCAACGGCACAACACCACCATCGGCAAAGCTTGCCGCTTCGGGCGCTCGCTTGATCCGCGCCGCCAGCCAATTGTGGTGACGCAGCAAGAACGCCTCGGCCTCCGCCCATTTGCCATGCGGCGGCAGCGTCAGCAGCGGTCCGCCGCTATGGGGGATCGACAGCCGATAGCTCTTGGCCCGCGCATTGACCCGCACCGTGACGGTAACGGCCACGCCATCGATCTCGACGAGGGTACTCGGGGGAATTTTAGTTTTGGCGCGAAAAAACAGGTTCATGGCGTCTCGGGAATCGCTGCACAGATCATAGCGTGAAATTGCCCCGCCGACTCCCCCCTCCCAACCTCCCCCGTCGAGGGGGAGGTTGGGAGGGAGTGCGGCTGGCCCCGATATTTGGGCCGAACTTCCCCTTGATCCCTCCCCGCAAGGGGAGGGTGTGACTGAACACCTCCACAAAAAAAAAGACGCCCCTCGCGGGGCGTCAGTTCAGTCGTTGGGACGACCGGCTCAGGAGGGGAAGTGGCGAGCGGCGCTATCGCTACTCGCCTGGAAGGCAACCGGCCTTAGCCGTTGTTGCCCCAGTTGTTGTTCTGCTCGCCATTGTCGGTTGGCTTGGGCTGGTCATAGCCTTGGCGCGAACCGCGGCGCTCGTTCATGAAGCGATCGAATTCTTCGCGATCCTTGGCCTTGTTGAGATTGGCCATATAGTCGTGGAAGGCGTCGATTTCGGCGTCGAGCCGGGCGCGTTCTTCGTCGAGGCGCTTGAGCTGTTCGGCGCGATAGTCGTCAAAGGCTGCATTGCCGCTCGTGTTCATGCCGTAGCTCCGCTGCTTGTTCCAGTTGCGATGGTTGCCCTTGTTGGAGCTGACCCAGGACCGGCCCTTGTTCCAATAGGCCTGTGCCTTTTCCTGCGAGCCGCCAAACTTTTCACCCCACAGGATATAGCCGAGCACGATAAAGCCCAGCGGCGGGAAGGTGATAAAGCCCAGGACCATGAGGGCGATGGTCAAAGGAGACCATTGAGGTTTGATGATTGCTGTGTTCATTTCGGTTTCGTTCTCCCAGTCACGATGAGCAATACGTGGCCCGTGCCGGGGTAGGATCAATGCTGTGCCTGTGATTTTTTGGTCTTGAAATGCAGTTTTCCCCTCACTATGGCGAGACCGAATTTGCCCCTGAAAGCATTCTGAAATGAGCATGACTCAAGCCGATGGCCTGCCTTTGCCCTCGACGTGGCGGCCCTTGCGCCTGCAAACCCTGGTCCTGCTGCGCTGGCTGGCGGTTGGCGGGCAGACTATCGGCGTGCTGTTCGTGGCGTTTGGCCTCGGTTTTCCGCTGCCGCTGCTGCAATGTTTCGCGCTGATTGCCCTCTCCGCCGGGGTCAATCTCTGGCTGGTGCTCAGGCTCGGCAATTCGCATCGTCCCACGTCGCGCTCGGCCGCCAGCCAAGTTGCCTTCGACCTGTGCCAGCTCGGTGGCCTGCTGGCGCTGACCGGGGGGCTGCAAAACCCCTTCTCGCTGCTGCTGCTGGCGCCCGTATCGGTCTCGGCGACGACGCTGCCGCAGCGCGCCACAATCTTCATCGCGCTGCTCGCCGCCGTCATCGCCTCGGCGCTATCGGTTTGGCACCTGCCGCTGCCCTGGGACCCGGTCGAGCGCATCGTCTTTAACCGCATCTACGTCATCGGCATTTGGGTTTCCATCATCTGTGGCGTGGTTTTCATCTCGGCCTATACCATGCGCGTCGCCCACGATGCCCGCCAGATTGCCGATGCGCTTGCGGCCACCGAACTGGCCCTGTCGCGCCGGGAGCGTCTGTCGGCGCTCGATGGTTTGGCCGCAGCCGCCGCCCATGAACTGGGCACGCCGCTGTCGACCATCGCTCTTGCCGCCAAGGAAATGCGCGCCGAAGTCCAGCCCGGCAGCGACCTTGCCGAGGACGTCGAGCTGATCATCGCGCAATCGGCGCGCTGCCGCGCCATCCTCGCCAAGCTGCGCAATCTCGGCAGCGATGGCGGTGACCCCTTCGCGGCTGTGCCGTTGACCGACCTGCTGGCCGAAGTGGCCCGCCCGCACGAAGGGCACGGCAAGGCGATCCTGTTTTATTCCGAGAAATCCGCCGGTCCGCCACCCGTGTTCCAGCGCGGCGTCGGCCTGCTCTATGGCCTCGGCAACCTGATCGAAAATGCCAGCGATTTCGCGCGCAGCACGGTCCGCGTCGAATCGGCCTGGGATCTCGAAGCGATCTCGGTAACCATCACCGATGACGGCCCCGGCTTTGCTCCCGAACTGATCGCGCGCCTGGGCGAGCCTTACCTCACCAGCCGTCCGCGCGATCCCCATGGTCCCGATGCCAACAAGCCTGGCGGCCTCGGCCTTGGCGTCTTTATCGCCAAAACCCTGCTGGAACGCACCGGCGCCCGCCTCGCCTTCGAGAACATCGGCCCCGAGGGCCATGCCAGGGTCCGCATTGTCTGGCCGCGCGATGCGGTGGAAGTGGGCGAGGGGACTGTAAAGTTGCGGGGCAGGAAGAATACCCCCACCTAGCCTCCCCCTGAAAAGGGGGAGGAATCTGAACTGCGAAGCGGGCAAGATCGTACCAAACACATCGGCCGTATTCCTCCCACTATCAGGGGGAGGCAAGGTGGGGGTACCCGGCAAGAAACCGCTACTTCCAAATCCACCCAAAGTTTTGACCTTTCCCCCGCAAAGCCCTAAATGACACCCATGAGCACGATCGAAGACCTTCTAGCCACCGACCCAAGCTTGCTGCTTGTGGATGACGACACAGCGTTTTTACAGCGTCTCGAGCGCGCCATGGTGCGCCGTGGCTTTGATGTGCGCATCGCAAGCTCGGTCGCCGAAGGCCTTGCAGCCGTTGCGGAAAAGCCGCCGGCCTATGCCGTGGTCGATCTGCGCCTCGAAGATGGCAATGGTCTGGAAGTGGTGTCGGCCCTGCACACCAAGCGGCCCGATGCGCGCGCCGTGGTGTTGACCGGTTATGGCAACATCGCCACCGCTGTTACCGCCGTTAAGCTGGGCGCCGTGGATTACCTCAGCAAGCCTGCCGATGCCGATGATGTGATCAATGCCCTGCTCGCCACCGGTGGTGAAAAGCCGGAGCCGCCGGAAAATCCGATGTCGGCCGACCGGGTGCGCTGGGAGCATATCCAGCGCGTCTATGAGCTGTGCGACCGCAATGTATCCGAAACGGCGCGGCGACTCAGTATGCATCGGCGCACGCTGCAGCGAATTCTCGCCAAGCGCGCGCCGAGGTAGTTCCAAAGCGTTTCCAGCAAAAGTGCGACGCGGTTTTTGCGTCCCGGAAACGCGATTAAGAGCTCAAGTCTTAGCTGCGGGTATAGGTCAGAGTCTGGCACAGGATTGCCGCGCGGCAGCCCTGGATGTCGATGGTGTCGGCGCTGGTCTGGGTCACGGTCGCATCGGCGCTGATGCCGCCGGCGGAGAGCGCGCCCTTCCATTCATTCGGGCCAGTTGCCTTGGCCTGCATTACCTGCTTGCCGACAAAGGCCAGGTTTTCTTCGGTGGCCGATTTGCCTTCAAGCGTATTCAGCGTGCCGCACAGATCTGTCCCTTCGCCACACAGCGAAAAGGTGAACGAGGTGCCGAAGCTGTCGACAAACGTGCCATTGGTGTCAAAAGCCGCTGCGTCCTGGGCAAAAGCTGGCATTGCAGTGGTGGCGCAGAGGGCGGCGACGGCGAATGTGGTCTTCAAGATATGCATGGTTTTCTCCAAGCAACAACGTCCGCCCCACGCAGTCGCTATTTGTTTGATTTACGGACATGGCAACGCGCTTAGGTCGCTGCCGGTTGCGTAGTCCGAGTAAACTCTGACTACCGCCTGAATGTGGCGGCAATCTCGATGTGGGTTGATTGGGTAAACTGGTCCACCGCCACGAGGTCGCTCATCGTGTAGCCCCCGGCGATCAGGAGTGCGGCGTCACGGGCAAAATTGCGCGCATCGCAGGCCACCATCACCACCGTTTTGATTTTCGACTTGGCCAGTTCGCGCACCTGCGCCTCGGCGCCTGCCCTTGGTGGATCCATCACCACGGCCTCGAACGGCAGTTCGAACTGGGTCATCGGATCGCGGAACAGGTCGCGTGCCTTGGCCGTCACTTCGCGAATGCCCTTGGTAAACCGCCACGCCTTGTCGAGTGCCGCAATAGCCGCCTTGTCGTTGTCAAATGCCGAGACCGGCCGCGTCTCGGCCAGCCGCAGCGCAAACGGACCGACGCCGCAGAACAAGTCGGCGACCGTCTTGGCCTTGCCCACGGCATTGACCACATAGTCGGCCAGCGCGTTTTCCGCCGCAGCCGTGGCCTGCAAAAAGCTGGCGATCGGAATTTCCACCCGCGCCTTGGCCATTTCCATGGTGGGCGCCTGCGCCTGCAGCACCATCTCGCCATTCATCGACAGCCGCGCCAGCTTGAACCGTCCGACCAGCGGCGACACGCGATCATGCCGCGCCTGTTTCTTCTCAGTGCGAATGGATACATCCAGCCCGGTCAGCGTCGCGGTAAAGCTGACATCGCTTTCCCCGACCGCCTGCATCACCGCACGGGCAATTTCCGGCGCCCGCGCCAGCCCCGGCACGAGGATCGGGCAGACGTCGATGTCATGCACCTGGTGGCTGCGCAGCCGCATATAGCCGGCGCCCTCCTTGCGCGCATGCAGCGTCGCCCTGCGTCGGCCATCGCCCGCAGCATCGATAAAGCGACTGACCTTCACGTCGATTCCGGCAAAATGCAGCGGCGTCTCGATCAGCGCGATCTTGAACGCCTCATAGCTCGGCCGATCCATATGCTGCAGCTGGCAGCCACCACAGGCACCAAAATGCGGACAAAACGGCTCGATGCGGTTTTCGGCCGGGCTGATCACGCCCAGCAGCGTACCGCGCTCGCCATCGGCCTCGATCTCGACCTTCTCGCCCGGCAGCGCGAGCGGAATGAAGACCTTCTTGCCGTCAATCTCTGCAACACCCTCGCCCTTATGGCCGAGGCTGGAAATGGTAGTGGTAATGGTCATGACGATCCGGAGCTTGCTGAAGGGTGCACTACCGCGTTTCCGCCCGGGCGTCACCCCACCCCGGATCGTCACCCTCGGGCTTGACCCGAGGGCTCTGCACATAGCGGTCGCGTTTCAAAGTATAGTCCCCTCGGGTCAGGCCCGAGGGTGACGCTCATGGGTGTTGCTTTCTTCACCTCTCCTTTTGGGGGAGAGGTCGCCCGAAGGGCGGGTGAGGGGGCCTTACTGATTACTCCAGCGGCCGGCTCGCCCACTCCAGCAGGCTCGCCAATCCCACGAACGGCACCCCTGCGTGTTCGCTCAGCCCCGATGCACAAGTGCTCACCGTCGACACCCCGAGCGTGCATCCGGCCGGAATGTCCTGCTTCACGAACCGCGTCGCATGCGCGTTGAGTTCGGGAAGAAACAGCCCCTTGTCGCCGGCATAGCCGCAGCAGGTCACCGATGCCAGCACCGCGATCTCATCGGCACAGGCCCGCGCGATTGCCTCGGTCATCGGCTGCTCGGCAAGCCGCTGCGCCGAACAGTTGTGATGCACCGCCACCACCGGCAGCTTCTGCGTGATCGTCAATCTCGGCAGCACCTGGCTCAGCAGGAACTGGCTTGAATCCAGCACTGGCGCATCGCCGGGAAATTCCCGCAGATGCTTGGCGCAGGTCGAGGCATCTGTCACGACACTCAGCCGTCCGGCATTCGACAATGCTGAAAGCTGCTTTTTCAGCGCCCCGCCAACCTCTGCAGCCTGTTGGGGAAACCCCTTGGACTGGAACGGCTGCCCGCAGCATTGCCCGTTCAGGTTCTCCGGCACCACCACGTCGAACTCCGCCCGCTGCAATAGAGCCAGCATCGCGTCGGGCGTCGCCAACAGGTCATGCTGACTCTCCGGCGCCCCGAACATCCGCGTCGCGCAGCTCGGGAAATATACTACCGACTGCCGCCCGCTTTGCGTGATCGGCACCGGAAATCCGGTCTTGCGCGGGTCCTGCCGCGACGGCACCACCTGCGGCGCCCCTGGCCCCTGCACCAGCGCCCGCGACACGCGCGGCACCCGTTGCCCCGTCAGCCGCCGCGCCGTCTCGGTTATCACCTCCACCGCCGCCGCGGGAACGATAGCGCGGGAAAGATCGGCAAGCCCGACGCCGCCCCGCACTATCGTCTCCACCGCCCCGCGATGGTCCGCCACAAACCCCGCCACGCCACGCGCCATGCTGCCACGACGTCGCTCACGCTGGCCGATAATCATCGTTCCGGTCTCGATACCCACCGGGCACCGAATGGAACAGAGATTGCACACCGCGCAGGTATCAAGCCCCGGATATTGGAAATCTTCGTCCAGCCGCTTGAGCCGCACCGGATCCTCGCCCGATGCCCGCAGCCGCTCCCGTTCGCGCGTCACGGCAATGCGCTGGCGCGGCGACAGCGTCATCTGGTGGCTCGGACAGGCCGGCTCGCAAAAGCCGCATTCGATGCACAGGTCGACCAGCTCGTCGGCCGGCGGCATCACCTTCAAATTCTTGATATGCACCTTGTCGTCGGCATTCAGCAGCACGCCCGGATTGAGCAGTCCCTCCGGATCGAACAACTGCTTGATCCGCCACATCAGCCCATAGGCCTTGGCGCCCCATTCCGCCTCGACGAAGGGCGCAATCGCCCGCCCGGTGCCATGCTCGGCCTTCAGCGAGCCGCCATATTGCACCGACACCAGATCGCTCAGCGCCTTGGAAAAACTATCGAATTTCTCCGCCGAACCGGGCTTGGAAAAATCATCGCTCATCTGGAAATGCAGGTTTCCCGCCAGCGCGTGCCCGAAGATGATCGCATCCTGATAGCCATGGCCGTCGAGCAGCGCCCGCATATCGGCCACGAATTCCGCCAGCCGCTCGATCGGCGCCGCCACGTCCTCGGTTAGCATTGAGGTGCCCTTGGGTCGCGCAGCGCCACCCGAGGCAAAAAACCCCTTCCGAATGTCCCAAAGCGCATGGCTGCGCGCCTCGTCGGTCGAAAAATCCACATGCGTCGCGCCATGCCGCGCCAGCAAAGCCTCAGCCTTTGCCACCTCGGAATGCAGCGTAGCTAAG
The DNA here is from genome assembly GCF_000971275.1 of Devosia psychrophila. Classification (GTDB taxonomy): domain Bacteria; phylum Pseudomonadota; class Alphaproteobacteria; order Rhizobiales; family Devosiaceae; genus Devosia; species Devosia psychrophila. The sequence continues at coordinate 46,400 of NZ_LAPV01000023.1, forward strand.
TCAGGAGCCGTTACGTCGATCAGCACCGCCGGTGAATTATCCGTCAGCCAAGGCAGCAGCGGCGCCATCGGCGCCAGATGCTCCACCGTCGCAAGCGCCCGCCGCTCGATATACTCGGCCGCGGTGACACCCGTTGTCACCTGCACGCCCCCGTTCGCCATCTCGATGATCGCCCGCCCGGCCGCCTGCGGATCAGGAAACGGCACCAGCGCCGTCGACTTGAACGGATGCTCCGGCACCGTGTTGTAAGTCACTTCCGAGACGAACCCGAGCGTGCCTTCCGAACCCACCATCAGGTGGATCAAAATATCCAGCGGGTCGTGATAATCCACCAGGGCATTCAGCGAATAGCCGACCGTATTCTTGATCCGGTATTTTTTGCGGATCAGCGTCACGAGATCGGGATCTTCCATCACCGCGTGATGCAACTGCTGCAGGCCCTCAAGCATCGCTGCATGGCTCACCCGAAACGCCTCACGGCTCGCCGCCTCGCCACTGTCCAGCATGGTGCCGTCTGTCAGCACGATCCGAAGTCGCGCCATGGTATAATAGGTGTTCTGCGCCACGCCGCAGCACATGCCACTCGAGTTGTTGTTGACCACGCCACCGATCTTGCAGGTCGCCTGGCTCGCCGGATCGGGTCCGATTTTCCTGTCGAATTTTTTCAGCGCCGCATTGGCCTGCGCCACAATCACCGCCGGCCCCAGCGTGATCTGCCCGGCACCCGGATGGATTTCCAGCTTGCGCCAGCCATCGCCGAGGACCGCCAGCACTCCGTCAGTCACCGCCTGTCCCGACAGCGACGTCCCTGCCGCCCTGAACGTGATCGGCAGCCCCTCGGCCCGCGCCGCCGCCATCACCGCCCGCACCTCGTCCTCGGAATTGACAAACACCACCACGGCCGGGATCAGCCGATACGAACTGGCGTCGCCACTCCAGGCATAAGTCATCAGCGGATCGGTATGCGTCCGGCCGCGCACCTTGCCCTTGAGCCGCGCCGCAACGCGTTCACCCGCCGCCTGTCGATCAAGCGCGGGTTGGACAGTGGATTGGGGGAGGGTGGTGGTTTGCTGCATGGCAGCGAAGCTAACATGTCAGTCAGGAGCGCGGAAGCCGGGCGCAGGATAGTAAAAGCAACAATTCCCCACCCAACCTCCCCCTGAAAAGGGGAAGGAGCCGATCGTGTTTGCCCCCGATCTAGCCGAACACGCCGCACTGTACCTCCCCTAGACGGGGGAGACTAGGCGGGGGTGCGAGAGCCACGATATCGCGGCCAAAACGCTTCTCCCTTGATCCCTCCCCTCAAGGGGGAGGGTGTCGACTGCTAACTAGATATCGACCTCGTCATCGCCAAGTCCCTCGATCTCGGCCGCCGCGCGCTTCAAAATCTCAGCCGCATGCCGCTGCTGATCTTCCGTCCCATGCTTGGCCTTCTTGATCGATTCCTTAAGCGCCCGCCGCGCATCGTTCAGCTCCGGCACCACATCCTTCATGTCGCGGTCGGCATCCGGGCGCGGACCCCAGCCCGGCCCATGGCCACGATGCGGCGGGCGATTGCCGGCCTCTGGCCCATGACCCTCGTCACGGCCAAACGGCCAGTCGGCCTTGGCGAATTCGCGAAACCGGTTCATCTGCTCGCCGGCCTTGGCCAGGAAAGCCAGCGTCGATTCGATCGCCTCGCGATTGTTGCTGAGGTGGGCGCGCCCCTCGTCGGTGATCGTATAGAGCTTCTTGTTGGCGTCGGCCTGCGACGTCACATAGCCGGCCTCTTCAAGGAAGGTCAGCGCCGGATAGACAATGCCGGGGCTCGGCGTGTAAAAGCCGCCCGACTTTTCCTCGATCGCCTTGATCAGGTCATAGCCATGACGCGGCTGCTGCTCGATCAGGAACAGCGCCACCAGCCGCAGGTCGCCCGAGGCCAGCATCCGTCCGATGCGGAAATTGCCGCCCATATTACCCCAGCCCTCGCCGCTTTCCATGCCGGCCTGCAGCCGGCCCCAGCCGCGGCGCGCCATTTCTTCCATGCGGCGCCAGTTGGGTTCGCCGTCTCTCCAATTATTAGCCATGATAGGTCTCCGATATATCTTCGATTCACTGGAACAAGAGATCGGCGCGGCTCCCGGCGATTTCAAGATATATCTTGAGATAGTTTTCGGAGGGGCTGCCCTACAAAAAAAATCCCGCCCGGTTGCCCGGACGGGATCGTCAATTCAGCTTGGATTGGTACTACAGTATCGGCGCCGGTGCGTTGTCGCGGTCATACTGGCCGCGCTTGCGGAAGCGATACATGTAGCTCGGCAGGATCGCATCCATCTCGGTCGGCGTGATGCCGAAGGCGGCGAAGGTGCGCTTTTCCCTGATCGCCGCATCGGAGACGACATTGTCCACGCCCAGCAGTTCGACCTGGTCGGCGGTCAACAGCGGCGGGAAGGGCAGGAAGGACATTGGCAGCGCCAGCAACTTGGCAATGCCGGACGGTATCGGCAGCATCGGCCGCTTGCGGCCCGCTTCGCGCTGGATGCGGGCCATCAGGTCGCGATACGTCTCGATCTGCGGTCCACCCAGCTCATAAATCTTGCCAGCCTTGACCTGGCCTTCTGCCGCCATGGCAAAAGCCTCGGCAACATCGCCCACATAGGCCGGCTGGAAGCGCGTGTCCCCGCCGATCAGTGGCAGCACCGGCAGCATTCGCGCCAGCATGCCCATCAGGTTGAAGAAGCCGTCGCCCGGACCGAACAGGATCGAGGGTCGCAAGATGATCGCGGTGGGAAACGCCTTGAGCACGGCGACTTCGCCATCCAGCTTGCTGGCAGCATAGTCGCTGACCCCGGCTGCCATATCGACGCCCAGCGCCGACATATGCACCAGCGTCGTCACGCCGGCAGCCTTGGCAGCCTCGGCGATGTGGCGCGCGCCATCGGTATGCACCGCGACAAAGCTCTGCACGCCGCGCGACTGCCCGACACCGACGAGGTTGATCACGATATCGGCGCCGCGCACCGCGTGCTGCACCGAAGCGGCATTGCGGATATTGGCCTGAATCGGCTGGATTTGCCCGACGCTACCGAACATCTTGACGTGCCCGGCAAGGCCCGGCCGGCGCACGGCGACCCGGATGCGGTGGCCACTCTTGGCCAGCGCTTGCACGATCTGGGTGCCGACAAAGCCCGCGCCGCCAAAAATGGTGACGAGTTTGGGTTCGATACGGTCCATCATGATGCTCCGGCAAAAGGCTGTATTTAGCCCCGCTTCTACCCCAGGCAGCCCGCCGCTGTCGAGGCCCGCAGCCAGGAATCGGCTTGACTCCGACAGCAGTTTGTTCTTGATTTGTTCGAGAGCATTGAAGGAGTTTTGCCATGTCCGAAGCCCACACCTACCATGGCCAGTGTCACTGCGGCGCCGTACAATATGATGTCAGCACGGCGCTCGATGGCATGGGCGACTGCAATTGTTCGCGCTGCCGCCGCGTCGGCTGGGTGCTGCAATCGGCCCCCGCCGGTCAGTTCACTTTGCTCAGCGGCGCCGATAACCTCACCAGCTATCGCTTCAACACCGAAAATATCGAACATCTGTTCTGCAAGACCTGCGGCATCGAGAGCTTTGCCCGCGGTGGCGACGGCAAGGGCAATGCCATGGTTATGATCAACGTCAACTGCCTCGAGCCCGCCATCGCGGTCGATCGCAGCATGATCAAGCACTGGGATGGCGCCAACTGGTAAGCCCATGTTGGCAAAATGACAAACTCGCAACAAGCGCATTGACATGGGCCTGCGCCACCCCTAGTTACACCCCCGCTAGCCCAGATGGCGGAATTGGTAGACGCGCACGGTTCAGGTCCGTGTACCGCAAGGTGTGGAGGTTCGAGTCCTCTTCTGGGCACCAATTTTCAAAACCCCGGTCTCGACGCAAGTCGCGGCCGGGGTTTTGCTTTTTCGGCTTGTTATTGCGTTTTCACGATCGTACCCACCCAGGGTGTTACTTCGGCCTTGAGCCGAGGCCCATCCCAGATCCGCGCGGCAGCCCCAAGGTGGCGCATAAACCACCTCAGGATGGATCCTGGCTCAAAGGCCGGGATGACATCGATTATTGAGGCAGCATCGGCAACACGTCCCTTGCCTTTCCATTGCCCCGATGCTGTGTCATCACGAATACGACTGATTTCTCGAGAGCATCCCATGGCCATCCGACTCCACCGCGGCGACCTGCCGGACCTTTCCCGTTATGGCCGCGATGTGGCGATCGATACCGAGACCATGGGGCTTGATCCGCATCGCGATCGCCTCTGCGTTATCCAGCTGTCGCCCGGCGACGGCAGTGCCGACGTGATCCAGCTTCCCCAGGGCGTCAACGAGGCCCCCAACCTGGTCAAGCTGCTCGGCGATCCGGCCGTCACCAAGATTTTCCATTATGCCCGTTTCGACGTGGCGGCCCTCAAGAACCGCTTTGGGGTCGTCACCGGCCCGATCTATTGCACCAAGATCGCCAGCAAGCTGGTGCGCACCTATACCGACCGCCACGGCCTCAAGGATCTGGCGCGCGAATTGCTCAATGTCGACCTGTCCAAGCAGCAGCAGAGCTCCGACTGGGGTGCCGAAAAGCTCAGTGATGCGCAGCTCGACTATGCCGCTTCCGATGTGCTCTACCTGCACGATCTCAAGCGCCATCTCGATCGCATGCTGAAGCGCGAAGGCCGCATGGAACTGGCACAGGCCTGTTTCGATTTCCTCAAAACGCGCTGCGAGCTTGATCTGCTAGGTTGGGAAGAAACCGATATCTTCGCCCACAGCTGAAGGCGGAGGATGAATGAATCTGCACGCCGACGCGGCTCAACGCCTTAAAATCTACCAGGGTCTGCAGGCCCGCAATCGCGTTGTTGCCGTTTTGCGCCTTGGCGTGCCGGCCATGGGTGCGGTGGCGCTGGCGCTGCTGGTCGGCCAGATTTATCTGTCCAGCCTCGGCAGCCGCTTCGGCGTCGGCAAGATCACCGTGACCCGCGAGAGCGTCAGCGTCGATGCTCCCCAATATGCCGGCCTGCTCGATGATGGCACCGCATATCGCGTTTCGGCTACATCGGCGCAGGCGGCAACCGGTGCGACCGACCAGATAGCGCTGACTCATTCGCGGCTGGTGATGACCCGCCCCACTGGCGTTGCCACCACGGTCGAGGCCGAGGCGGCCCTGCTGGATACCACCCGTGAACTGGTGGTGATCAAGGATATCGCCCATGTCTCGACCTCCGAGGGAACCAAGGGCGTCGTCGCCGATTCCATCTTCGATTATAAAACGCAGTCGCTGGTCGGCCAGGGTCCGGTCACCATCGATTATGCCGATGGCACCCATCTGGTTGCCGAAGGCCTGACCTACAATGCGATCACGATGATCTGGACATTCACCCGCTCCACGGTCACCTTGCCCGATACGCCAGGCGCCGATCCTGAAGCTGCCGATCCTGAAGCCGCAAAGACAACCGAGATGACCGTCCCATGATCAAGCGCTTGTTGCTGATTGCTGCCCTGGCCCTGCTCGCGCTGCCCGTTGCCGCCCAGCAACCGGTAAAAATCACCGCGGATCTGTTCACCGTCGACGAGACCACCCGCGAAGCCGTGTTCACCGGCAGTGTCGTGGTCGTCCATCCATCGGTAAAGGTCTGGGCCGAAAAGGTCGTCGCCATTTATGGCGAAGGCGGCACTACCGATATCGAGAGCTTTGTCGCTACCGGCTCGGTGCGCCTGGTTACCCCCGAGCAGGACGCGACCGGCGATAAGGCCGTTTTCACCCCCGGCGACCAGATGTTACGCCTCACCGGCAATGTGAATGTGGTCAACAGTGGCGGTACCGTTGCGGCCAATGAATTGGTGGTCAATCTCGAGACCAACGTATCGACCTTTACCAGCACCGGCGGTGGCCGCGTCACCGGGGTATTCACCTCGCAATGACCGCTCAAACCGACAAGCCGCGCGTCGACCAGACCGGCTGGCTGGTTGCCCATGGACTCGCCAAGAGTTTTGGCAAGCGCATCGTCGTGCGTGACGTGTCCATCGCCGTGCGGCGTGGCGAAGCGGTGGGCCTGCTTGGCCCCAATGGCGCCGGCAAGACCACGGTTTTCACCATGATCATGGGTCTGCTCAAGCCCGACAGCGGCTTGATCAGCCTCGATGGCCGCGACATCACCCGGCTGCCGCTGTTCCAGCGCGGCCGGCTCGGCATCGGCTATTTGCCGCAGGAGCCCTCGATTTTCCGCGGCCTCACGGTCGCCGGCAACATCATGGCGGTGCTCGAAAACCACGTAAAAAATCGCGACGAGCGCCACGCTCGGCTCGAAGCCCTGCTGGAAGAATTCTCAATCCGTCACCTCGCCAAATCCAATGCGCTGGCCCTGTCCGGTGGTGAACGCCGCCGCGTTGAGATCGCCCGCGCCCTCGCTGCCGATCCGGTGTTCATGCTGCTCGACGAGCCGTTCGCCGGCGTCGACCCCATCGCCGTTATCGAGGTCAAGGGCCTTGTCCACCAGCTCACTCGCCGCGGCATCGGCGTGCTGATCACCGACCACGCCGTGCGCGAAACCCTGGGCCTGGTCGATCGCGCCTACGTCATCCACGGCGGCAAGGTGATGATCCAGGGCAAACCCGAAACCATCAGCGCCGACCCGGACGCGCGCCGGGTGTATCTTGGCGAGGGATTCGAGCTTTAAAGCCGAACCATCCCAGTACCCCCACCCAACCTCCCCCTGATGGGGGAGGTGTCGCGTCCGGTGTCCGGCACAGACCGTACCAAACACGCGATCTGTCCCTCCCCCTTTTCAGGGGGAGGCTAGGTGGGGGTATTCTTCCTTCCTGACTACTCTTCGCTGAGTTAATCACTTGGCACAGAACTTGCCCTCACTCTTGCCCGCTGCCAAAAAATCAGTCATGGTCCGCCCGGGAAGTCGCCGGAAGCGGCAATGGTTTTGCACTAAGGGTCTGGACTTAATGGCACTTTCGCCGCGTCTTGAATTCCGTCAGGCCCAGAGCCTGACACTGACGCCGCAACTGATGCAGTCGATTAGGCTGCTGCAGTTGAGCCATCTTGAGCTCAATGATTTCGTCGATGCCGAACTGTTGCGCAATCCGCTGTTGGAGCGCGAAGACGGCTCCGAACCCGGCGATGCCGAGCCCGCCGAAATTCCCGAACGTAGCCAGGAAATCAACGCCTACGAAGACACCGTCGATCGCGGCGACCGCATCCAGGACGCCGATTCCATCGCCGATGGCTATGATACCGCCGTCGAAAACGTCTTCCCTGACCAGACCGCGCAGGACCAGCTCAACCCGCAGAGTCGGCTCGACCGTAACGGCAGTAGCGAAGGCGGCGAAGCGCCCGACATCGACCAGTTCGTTGCCTCAAAACCCTTGCTCAGCGAGCATCTCGAAAACCAGTCCAACATGATCCTGCGTACGGCGGCCGACCGGCTGATCGCGCGCCACCTGATCGATGGGCTGAACGAAGCCGGCTATCTCACCACCGACCTTGATGCGCTGGCCGAACAGCTTGGCGCCGAACTCGCCGATATCGTCGCCGTGCTGGAGGCGCTGCAGGGCTGCGACCCGGTCGGCGTATTTGCCCGTTCGGTGCCCGAATGCCTCGCCATTCAACTGCGCGATCGTGACCGTCTCGACCCGATGATGATGGATTTGCTGAACAATATCGGCATGCTGGCCGAGCACGATATGGCCGGCCTGATGCGCGCCGTCGGCTGCGACCGCGAAGACCTCAAGGACATGCTGGCCGAGATCCGCCAGCTCGACCCCAAGCCGGGCCTGGCCTTTGATTCCGGCCCGGTCGAATCGGTGGTGCCGGATGTATTCGTGCGCCGGGGCAATGATGGTGCCTGGCAGATCGAGCTCAATTCCGAGACCCTGCCGCGCGTGCTGGTCAACCGGGTCTATTACGCCACAGTGACCAAGAAGGCCCGCGGCCCCGGCGAAAAGAGCTTCCTCAGCGATTGCCTCGCCACCGCAAACTGGCTGACCAAGAGTCTGGACCAGCGGGCCCAGACCATCCTCAAGGTTGCCGCCGAAATCACCCGCCAGCAGGATGGTTTTCTCACCCACGGCATCGCCCATCTCAGGCCGATGACGCTCAAGATGGTCGCCGAAACCATCAACATGCATGAATCGACAGTGAGCCGCGTTACCTCCAACAAATACATGGCGACGCCGCGAGGCCTCTACGAGATGAAATATTTCTTCACCACCGCCATCTCGTCCAGCGACGGCGGCAGCGACCATTCCGCCGAAGCCGTGCGCCATCGCATCCGCCAGCTGATCGATGCCGAAATTATGATCGATGTCCTCTCCGACGACACCATCGCCGAAATGCTCAAAAAAGAACAAGGCATCGACGTCGCCCGCCGCACCGTCGCCAAATACCGCGAAGGCATGAACATCCCGTCGTCGGTGATCAGAAGGCGACAGAAGAAGAACTTCGAAGCGGCCGAAGGCAAATTCGCCCCAGTGCGGCGAACGTAGCTGAGAAGGTCATGAGGGCTATGCCCGAATGGCACGAACGCTCCGCCCCCCTTCCTTCTCCCTCGGGCTCGATCCAAGGGCCACTCACCGCTTGCGCCGAATTGAGAACGCCCCTCGGGTCAAGCCCGAGGGAAAATCAGCGCGGTGAATTGAACCTCTATTGGGGCCAAACGACCCCCACCCTTGATCCCTCCCCACAGGTGGGAGGGAGACGATGAACACGGGCTTCAGCGCTGGCGCTTCCCTCCCCTGAATGGGGAGGGAATGAGGGTGGGGTGATGGTTAAACGCGAATCCATGCCGCATGGTGACCGACCGCGGGATTGAGGCGTTGCCCACCCCCAACAAATCACCCGATCTGCCTTAACCGCTCGCGAAGGCTAAGGCCATTGTGAGGCGAAGTCCAAGCGATAAACGAACCCCGAAGGGCACTTGCGCATTGCGTCACTGGCGCAGGCGGGTCTAGCATTGCGCCTGTCACATACCCAGATCGAGTGTGTGACAGACGTGATCCCGAAAACCCGGGAACCGGCTTTTCGAGACCTCGCGTCGACTGGCGCGTTTCCAGCAAAAGTGCTTGCCATTTTTGCGGTTTGGAAACGTGACCGGAAGCACTGGAGCCTGCCCATAGCGGGAAGGCTTCTCCAACGACAAAAGGAAGAGGAAGCCATGACTTTACGCGTTTCGGGAAAGAACATGGACGTAGGCGACGCCTTGCGTGGCAAGGCGGAAGATCATTTCGCTGCGGTTGTCGGCAAGTATTTTGATGGCGGCTATGACGGACATCTCACTCTCACCCCCGACGGCATCGGCTTTCGCGCCGATTGCGTAGTCCACCTCGACTCCGGCGCCACGCTACAGGCCAATGCCCAGGGCGGCGACGCCACCAGCGCCTATGAATTGATGGCGCTCAACATCGAAAAGCGCCTGCGTCGATACAATCGCCGCCTTAAGCAGCGCCCGCGCGGCATCAATGGCGCCGAGGACAGCCTCACCGCGCAATACACGGTTTTCGGAACCTCGGACGACGTCGAGGACTTGGCCGAGGACTACGCACCTCCAGTGATCGCCGAGACCACCAAGAACCTGCGTCAGCTCTCCGTCGAGGAGGCCGTTATGGAGCTAGATCTGACTGGTGGACAGGTTGTGATGTTCCGCCATGCTGGACATGGCGGGCTGAATGTGGTTTACCGCCGCTCCGACGGCAATATTGGCTGGATCGATCCAGCCCTCGGGACCAATTGATCTCTTCCCGACGCCACAGTAAGCAAAGTTGATCCAAGGCAGATTTTATGGAATTGGCCGATATCCTGGCTGAACGCGCGGTGCTTTGTTGCGCTGGCGTGAACACAAAACGCCAGTTGTTTGAAGCGCTAGCCGCTCGTGCGTCAGAAATCAGCGGACAGAGTGCTGCTGACATCCTTTCGTCGATTACCAGCCGTGAAGAGCTTGGCTCGACGGGACTGGGCAATGGCATTGCCATTCCCCATGGCAAGATCGCCGGTCTCAAGGAGGTCGTGGCTTTGTTTGCCCGGCTCGACAAGCCGATCGAATTCGATGCGGTGGATGACCAGCCGGTCGATCTGGTGGTTATGCTGCTGGCGCCCGCGGGCGCTGGTGCGGATCATCTCAAGGCCCTCTCCCGCGTGGCGCGCCTGCTGCGCACCGAGGCAGTGGTGGACCACCTGCGCCAGACCGACGACCCTGTCGAACTCCGCGCCATCCTCACGGCTCCCTTCGAAGCCAACTACGCGGCCTGATTCTGCTGATGAAACAAAAAGACCCCGGACAGCGATGTCCGGGGTCTTTTGCTATTGGGTGGTACCGGCGCGCTAGTGCAGCGTCGCCAACCCGAGATTCTTGTCGCCCAGCCAGTCCAGCACGCCGTCTTCGGTATCCGTTACCAGCAGGGGCGTCCCGTCGGCGGACATCACCAACTGATAATCGCTCTCGGCCTCGAATTCGGCATCGTGGATCATGGTGGCAAGGATTGCCCCACTCACCGGGCGGACATAGGCCACGGCATCGCCACCCAGCGCTGCAAACTGCGCGGTGGTCAGCAATTTGAGCGGATGGTTCAGCGCCTCGGCCGCGGCATCTTCGTTGCGTTTCTCATACATTTTGTCGGCCCTTTCTCAGACTGAGCGAATATCGATACGTCGGGCGATCTTGGGCGTCTGGGGACGCTCCACAGCAACAACGAGCATACCATGCCCTAAAGTTGCATCCTTCACGATCATGCCATCGGCTAAAAGGAAACTGCGCTGAAATTGCCGCGCCGCGATACCGCGGTGCAGGAACTCCTTGCCCGGCTCATCCTTCTGCTTGCCGCGGACCAGAATGGTATCGTCCTCGGCAATCACATCGAGTTCGCTAGCGCCAAAGCCGGCTACGGCGATGGAGATCAGGAACTGTTCCGTGCCGTTGGCATCGGTCATGCGCTCGATATTATAGGGCGGGTAGCCGTCGGCGGACTTGGTAAGCCGGTCGACTCGCTCCTCGAAACTGTCGAAGCCGAGGAGAAATGGGGCGGAAAACACCGAAATACGCGACATCCACGCCGTCCTTGATTATCAAGCAACGTATCGGCGCGGACCCGGTAAGAATGGCATCGCGCGCCTTGACAAGCATATGGGACCGAGCTCCGTCCCATTCAAGAGCGGGATCGACGCATGGACCACGCCGTCGCCATCATAACCCCGGCCTGGAATGCCCAGCCGACCATTGTCACCACCGTACAGAGCGTCCTCGCCCAGACCCATGCCGACTGGCAACTCTGGTTGATCGCCGATGACGGCGTCGATTACGAGGCGTTCCTCGCGGACGCCGGCATCCGTGACCCCCGTATCCGCTTTTCCTCCAGCGGTGGCATCGGCCGCGGCGCCTCAGTTACCCGCAACGTTGCCCTCGACCAGATCTCCACGGCCTACGCCGCCATTCTCGACGCCGACGACCGCCTCAAGCCGCAAAAACTGGAACTCGCGGTCAAAGGGCTCGAGGACCACGCTATCGTCACCACGGCTCTCGATGTGATGACAGATGATTTTGCTCATGTGCGCTTCGTCGGGCAGGGCGCCGACCGCGTCCTTACCCCCGGCACCCACAAATGGGTCAGCCTCTCGATGGACTCGATGCTCGTCTGGGATCGCCGCCGCGCCGATGCTCGCTTCGACCCGACCATGAGCAACATGACCGATCTCGAGTTTCTCGCCCAACTCTACCGTACCGCGCCCGCCTCGCTGCATCTGGGCACGCCGTTGCATGACTATATCAAGCGCGCCAGCTCAATGAGCAATGGCAAGGACGTCGCGGCCGGAATGATCGCATCGAAAACCGAAATCCTGCGCCGCCTGCAGACCGGTCACTATGCCCTGCCCGCCCAAGACGTTGACGGCCTCACCGCCTTCCTCACCATCTCGCTGCAAGCGGAGGCGCTCTATGGCGCCGCCCTGGCCGGCAAGCCGAGCCTGCTGTTCGAGGACCATCTCGAACCCATGCTCAAACAGAAACGGCCGACCCCTTAGGGCCGGCCGCTTGGATAGGCGAGACTGACGAATTACAGTGCGTAAAGCGTCAGGTCGTTTTCGCCGCCGGAGAAGCCGACGATCTGTTCAACGCTGAAGCCCTGGCGTTCAATGTTCTGAACCAGCCACTGATTGCCCTGAACGCGAGCACGGACCGACTGGACGTCATTGTCATACGACAGCAGATTGGCTTCATTGGTCGTCACGGTCTGGACAGTCGCATTGGTAGCCAGCGAAATGTCGCTGAAGGCGCCCGTCTGCATGTTGAACACGCTGGCATTGGCAGCAGTTGCACCGGCAACGAGGATAGCGGCGGTAGCGATGATCTGAACGAATTTCATAATGTTTTCCTTTGGTTAACGCTTGCTTGGTTCGTCTCAAGCTCGGTAGGAAATACGCATTGGCCCCTGCAATGGTTTCACTCATTGTTGCGATTTATCGAACACCCTAAAGTGAGTGGTCAGTATCAGCGACCGATCGCCACGGCTACCAAACTCCGAACACCCCCATAGGCAACGCTCCACAACCGCCAGCTGGGGCTTGCCTCCTCACCTGTTTCCCCCTATAGAGCCGACTTCTCCGGATCGCCCGGCCAAAAGGCATGCCGTGGCGATCTCTGAATGCGATGGGCCCAAATCCATCCTAACTGTCTAAGGACCCGCAAAATGCCCAAGATGAAGACGAAGTCAGGCGCTAAAAAGCGCTTCACTTTCACAGCGACCGGTCGTGTTAAGGCAGGCGTCGCCGGCAAGCGCCACCGCCTGATCAACCACAACGCCAAGTACATCCGCACCAACCGCGGCACCAAGATCCTGTCCAAGGGCGACGAGGGTCTGGTCAAGTGGTACATGCCGTACAACCGCTAACGCTGAAAGGAAGCTGACACATGTCACGCGTTAAAAGAGGCGTTACCAATCACGCCCGTCATAAGAAGGTTCTCAAGGCTGCAGAAGGCTATTATGGCCGCCGCAAGTCTACGATCCGTATCGCCAAGCAGGCCGTCGAAAAGGCTGGCCAGTATGCTTACCGCGATCGTCGCAACAAAAAGCGCAATTTCCGCGCTCTCTGGATTCAGCGTATCAACGCAGCGGTGCGTGACTACGGACTGACCTACGGTCGATTTATCGACGGCCTCAGCAAGGCTGAGGTTGCCGTTGACCGTAAGGTGCTGAGCGATCTCGCGATCACCCAGCCCGAAGCGTTCGGCGTGCTGGTCGAAAAGGCCAAGGCAGCACTGCAGTATCTCGAAGGCGTCGACAAGACGACCCACGAGCGCATCTTCGCCGCCTGATCTCCCCAGCTCTGCTGAGGTCAAATTGACGCCTTGCGCCGCCTGTAAAGGCTGGCGCGGGGCGTTTTGTTTTGGTCTAACCGCCGCACCATATTCCGTAAGACCTCATGGTGAGCCTGTCGAACCACGAGGTCGGTCACACCGAGCCTGCCACGGCCTCGTCCTTCGACAGGCTCAGGATGAGGCCTACTGAGAGTTTCCGATGTCCCTGCAAAGCCAGATCGACACCCTCCGCGCCAAGCTTTCGGCTGCCATTGCCGCCGCTACCGATGACGCGGCGCTCGACGCCGTGCGTGTCGCGGCCCTCGGCAAGAAGGGTAGCGTCTCGGCGCTCCTCGCCTCGCTCGGCAGCATGGCCCCCGAGGATCGCAAGAGCGCCGGTCCCGCCATTAACGGCCTCAAGATCGAGATCGCCGGCCTGATCGAGGCGAAGAGCACAGAGCTGAAATCCGCTGCCCTCGACGCTCGCCTCAAAGCTGAAACCGTCGATATAACTCTGCCCTTGCAATCCGCGCCAACCGCGCGCGGCCGCATTCACCCCATCTCCCAGACCATCGACGAAATCACCGCAATCTTTTCGGACATGGGTTTCTCGATCGCCGAAGGTCCCGATATCGAGACCGATTATTTCAACTTCACCGCGCTGAATTTCCCCGAAGGCCACCCGGCCCGCGAAATGCACGACACCTTCTTCATGAAGCCCGGCGCCGATGGCGTGAAGAAGGTTCTGCGTACCCACACCTCGCCGGTACAGATGCGCGTTATGCAAAAGAGCAACGAAAAGCCCGCCGCGGCCTATCTCACCCCCGCCATGGATCCGCCGATCCGCGTAGTCATGCCCGGCCGCACCTATCGCAACGACAGTGATCAGACCCACACCCCGATGTTCCATCAGGTCGAAGGTCTCGTCATCGACAAGGAAAGCCACATCGGCCAGTTGCGCTGGGTGCTCGAGGAATTCCTCAAGGCCTACTTCGAAGTGCCCAACGTCACCCTGCGGTTCCGCCCCAGCTTCTTCCCCTTCACCGAGCCATCGATGGAAGTCGACGTGCAATGCGATCGCTCGGGTAACGAGGTCAAGATCGGCGAAGGCAGCGACTGGCTCGAAATCCTCGGCTGCGGCATGGTCCACCCCAACGTCATCCGCAACGCCGGCCTCGACCCCGACATCTACCAAGGCTTCGCCTGGGGCATGGGCATCGACCGCATCGCCATGCTCAAATACGGCATGCCCGACCTCCGCGCGTTTTTCGACGCCGACCAGCGGTGGCTGGATCACTACGGGTTCCGGCCACTCGATTTGCCGACGCTGTTTGGCGGCTTGAGCTCTTGATTTAATCGTGGCCACAATTAAATGGATGTGGTAGATGGAGCTGGAATGGGACAAGGATAAGCGACAGGACGCGCTCAACGAGCGAGGTCTGGACTTCGCCGATTTCGAGCGCATTGAAGCCGATACGCTGCGAACCTGGCAGGACTTTCGCAACAGCTACGGTGAGCCTCGCTTCATGTCCTATGCCTATCTGGACGACAGGCTGCATGCGTTTTGTTGGACGCAAGGTGGCTCCAAAATCCGGATCATCTCAATGAGGAAAGCCAATGGGCGCGAGTGCACGAGATATCAAGCCGGCGAGGATCCCAGGCACGCTTGAGGGGCGTTTGCCAGGCGAGTCGCTTGACGATTTTGAAAAGCGAGTCGGCGACGACATCCCCGAAGCGACGGATGCAGATTTCGCCCGCGCCCGACCGATCTCGGATTTTCCGGACCTTCTGGAAGCCCTCAACAATGCCCGCGCCCGCGGCCAGCGCGGCGCCCAAAAATCTGAGGTGAAAGATCGCATCGGCCTGCGTCTCGACCACACCATTGTGGAACACTTCCGCGCCACCGGTCCCGGCTGGCAGAGTCGCATCAATGACGTTCTAGCCGAGCACATAAAGAAGCATTCGTGACCACCCTCCCACCCCAATACGCCAATTCCATCCAGTTCAGCTTCGGCGACTCCCCCGAGCTCGCCGACGAACTGCTGGCCCTGCTCCTCGCCGGGAAAAAGACCGGGACCTGTGGCGCGCTGAGTGATCATGGCCCCGGCAAGCAACCGCTGCCGCAGGTGCATCGCCGCGATGTCGTGCTCAACGGCCAAGGCCAACCAGCTTGCGTCATCCAAACCCAGTCCGTCGAGATCAAGCGTTTCGACGATATCGACCCGGCTTTCACCGCCCGCGAAGGCGAGGGCGATTACGCCCAATGGCGCGCCGGCCATGAGGCCTACTTCGCCCGCAACGGCGGCTTCTCGCCCGACATGGACGTGGTCTGCGAGACTTTCCGCCTCGTCGAAGTGCTGCCCGCCGGCCGCCCGGTCTATAATCAGGTCGCCTCGCCGATTTTCATCGTCACCGATATCGAGAGCGACGGCCCGACGCCGCTGCACAATTCCATGCTGAGCTTCGCCTCGGTCGCCATCGAGGCCGATGGCACCCCCCATGGCAGCTTTGAGGCCCAGCTGCTGCAGCGCCCCGATCGCACCACCAACGAAACCACCATGGCCTGGTGGGCCACGCAGCCCGAAGCCTGGGCAGCGACAACCGCCAATGCCGAGCCTGCCGAAGTGGTCATGCCGCGCTTTGCCGACTGGGTGGAATCGCTGCCTGGCCCAAAAGTCTTCGTCGCCGCGCCGATGATCTTCGACGGCTTGTGGATGGATCATTATCTCGACGAATTCGCTGATACCCGTGCCCTCAGCGGTCCCTTCAAGGGCCGCCAGATTTTCCGTGGCGGTGGCATTTGCCTCTACACCATGGCCGGCACCCTGCGCGGCGCACCCTATCTCGATTGGGGCATGAGCAAGCTGCCGGCCGAATTTTACGGCCACATCGCCCACACCCACCTCGCCATCGACGACGCTATGGGCTTTGCCAATGTGCTCGTCGAACTGCTCAAGATTTCCCGCTCCCTGGCGCCGATCACCGGCAGCGCCAGCGACTTCCGTTAAAGGCCAAAACCCATGAAATTCACCCTCGAATGGCTCCAGGACCACCTCGACACCGATGCATCGGTCGATGAGATTTCCACGACCCTCACCACGGTCGGCCTTGAGGTCGAAAGCGTCGAAAACCAGGGCGCGGCGCTCGCAGCCTTCGTCACCGCGCATATTGTTTCAGCCGAACAGCATCCCAATGCCGACAAGCTGCGCGTCTGCAAGGTTGACGCCGGCACCGGCGAATTGATCGACGTGGTCTGCGGCGCCCCCAATGCCCGCGCCGGTCTCAAGACCGTGTTCGCCTTCCCCGGCACCTACATCCCGGGCAAGGACATGACCATCGGCAAGGGCAATATTCGCGGCCAGGTCAGCAACGGCATGCTCTGCTCCAATGCCGAGCTCGAACTCTCCAACGACCACGACGGCATCATCGAATTGCCTGCCGACGCCCCTGTCGGCGTCAAATATGTCGACTATGCCCAGATCAACGGCGTGGTCTTCGACATCTCGATCACCCCCAATCGCGGCGACGCCACCGGCGTCTATGGCGTGGCGCGCGATCTCGCAGCCTTTGGCCTCGGCACGCTGAAGCAGACCGATATGACCCCGGTCCCTTCCGTCGGTCTCAGCCCCATCGCGCCACTGCCGCAGCTTTTCGCCGCCGATGAGCCCAAGGCGATCCGCAAGTTCGCCGGCCGCTATATCAAGGGCATCAAGAACGGTCCGTCCCCGGCCTGGCTGCAGCAGCGCCTGCGCGCCGTCGGTCTCCGCCCCATCAACACCATCGTCGATATCACCAATCTGGTGTCGCTCGGCTGGGGTCGTCCGCTGCATGCCTATGATGCCGACAAGCTCGACGGCCAACCGGTTCTGCGCAACGCGCGCAACGAGGCCTTCGACGCGCTCGACAACAAGGTCTACACCCTCGACGAGACCATGACGGTCATTGCCGACGATACTGGCCCGCTCTGCCTCGGCGGCGTCATGGGCGGCATCCGCTCGGGCGTCACCGAAGCGACAACCAACGTCTTCATGGAATGCGCCTCTTGGGATCCCGACCTGATCGCCCGCACCGGCCGCAAGACCGGCATCGTCTCCGACGCGCGCTATCGCCTTGAGCGCAATGTCGATCCGGCGCTGACCGAATCCGGCCTTGAACTCGCCACCCGCATCGTCATGGAACTCTGCGGCGGCGAGCCGATGCAGCCCGCCATTTCCGGCGAAGATGTCTTCCCCAATACCGTGGTCGAATTCCCGCTCGGCGAAGTGAAGCGCCTCACTGGTCTCACCGTTGAGCCGATGGTGGCCACCGCCATCCTCCGCCGCCTCGGTTTCGAAATGACGGCCAAGGGCGATGCCTTCACGGTGAAAGTCCCAAGCTGGCGCCCCGACGTGACGCAGAAGGCCGATATCGTCGAGGAAGTCATGCGCATGGTCGGCGTCGACAATGTGCCGGTCGAGCCGCTGCCGCGCCTCAACCATGTTGCCCCGCGCATGCTGACCACCATCCAGAACCGCCGCCGCATCGCTCGCCGGGCCTTGGCCGCGCGCGGTCTCGACGAAGCTGTCACCTGGTCCTTCATCAGCCATGACGAGGCCACCCGCTTCGGCGGCGGCGGCGAAAACCTGCAGCTGGCCAATGCCATTGCCTCCGACATGACCGACATGCGCCCCTCGCTGCTGCCGGGACTGCTCGCCGCCGTCCGCCGCAATGCCAATCGCGGCATCTCCGATCTGGCCCTGTTCGAAGTCGGCCAGGTCTTCCTCAGCGATAGCCCCGATGGCCAGCACACCTACGCTACCGGCGTTCGAACCGGCACCGCCAAGCTCGATGGCTCGGGCCGCCACTGGTCCGGCAAGGCCGAGGCCGTCGGCGTTTTCGATGCCAAGGCCGACCTCGCCGCCGTGCTCGATGCGCTCGGCTTTGACATCGACAAGGTGCAGATTTTTGCCGAACCCGCGCCATGGAGCCATCCCGGCCGCGGCGGCCGCATCGCCCAGGGTCCGAAAACCCTCGCCTGGTTCGGTGAGCTGCATCCCGCCTGGGCCGCCGAACTCGATATCCAGGGCCACGTCTCGGCCTTCGAACTCGACCTCGATGCCTTGCCCGAACCGCGCAAGAAAGCCACTCGCACCAAGCCGGCGCTCGACCTGTCGGCGCTGATGCCGCTGAGCCGCGACTTCGCCTTCGTCGTCGACAAATCCGTCACCGCCGGTGCCATCATCAAGGCCGCTCGCGGTGCCGACAAGGCCCTGATCAGAGATGTCACCGTGTTCGACGTCTTCGAAGGCAGCCATGTCGGCGAAGGCAAGAAATCCGTCGCTATTGCGGTGACGCTGCAGCCGGTGGACAAAACCCTCACCGACGAAGACATCGACAAAGTCTCCGCCAGCATCATCGCGGCTGTCACCAAGACATCTGGCGGCGTGCTGCGCACATAAAGCCATTCCCAACCGCTCACGCTTCGGTCTAGTCTCCCGGCAAAATCTTGCCCGGGAGACTGCCGCCTCATGAACCCAACGAAGCTTCTCGCCGCCGCCGCCGCGGTGGTCACAACTCTCGCTCTCCCTGCCGCAGCCCAAGACACTTTGCCCGACCTCGCCGGCCGTGAAATCGTCGCCGTCACCGAGAACGCCTATGTGCCGCTCAATTTCGCCGATCCAGCCACCGGCGAGGGCGTCGGCTTTGAATATGACCTGTTCAACGAGGTCGCCAAACGCCTCAATGCCAAGGTCAAATGGGAGCTTTCCTCCTGGGACGTGATGATCCAGGCGGTGCGCGACGGGCAGTTCGATGTCGGCATGGACGGCATCACCATCAATGACGAGCGCAAGGCTCAAATCGCCTTCTCGGACAGCTACCTCACCTCCGAACAGCTGATGCTGGTCCGCGCCGACGAAGCCCGCTTTACCGACGCAACCACCTTCGGCGCCGAAGCCAGCTACCTCATCGGCGCCCAGGCCGGCACCACCAACTTCTACGTTGCGGTCTACAACGTGCTCGATGGCGACGAGGCCAATCCGCGCATCAAGCTGTTCGACACCTTCGGCGCCTCGGTTCAGGCCCTGCAGTCCGGCGACGTCGATACCGTGCTGATGGACCAGACCTCGGCCAACGGCTACATCGGCGCCAAGCCCGGTGCCTTCAAAGTCATCGGCACCCCCCTCGGCTCCGAAGACTTCGGCTTCATCCTGCCCCCGGAATCCGACCTGATCGCCCCCATCAACGCGGCTTTGGCCCAGATCAAGTCCGACGGCACCATGGAGGCACTGCAGCAAAAGTGGTTCTACGACTACCAGGCCGCGCAGTAGTTTGATCCGCTAAGCGCTCCACCAACTGGATCGGCACCCTCCCCCTTGCGGGGAGGGTTGGGGAGGGGGGCGGCTACGCCCGAAACCCTGCCCAAAGCATACCCCCACCCAACCTC
>NZ_LAPV01000230.1 GCF_000971275.1 Devosia psychrophila
GGTCGTTCAAGCAGCCTCGATGCTGTCCCGAAAGCTGTCACTCCTGCGGACCTCAGCACACTTCAGTCGGGGGCGACCGCCATGACGATGCTCGAGGTTTATTTGCCTCCAAAAATTCCAACACCGCTGCATTGAAATCCGCCGGCCGCTGCACCGGCGCAAAATGGGTGACGCCCGGCAGTTCCACCAGCCGTGCATCGGGAATGGCTTCTGCAATATAGCGCGCATGATGGGGGCGGATAAACTCGTCACTTGCCGCCCATGCTACAGTGACGGGCACGCTAATAGCACCCAGGTCCGCTGGCGAATAATTTGGCTGGCTACCCTGCATCTCCTGCAGCGCTGCGCTCATCATGTCGAAACGCTCAGGCGCGGGCGAGAGCATGGCATAATCCTTCCGGTGGCGTTTTAGGCAATTGCCGATCACTTCGGTCATTTCGAACGGCCAGGCGCCACTTGCATCTACATTGCACGCAAAAAAGAAAACGCCAGCCACCCGTTCCGGATGCGCCCTGGCTAACGCCAGGCCAGTG
>NZ_LAPV01000231.1 GCF_000971275.1 Devosia psychrophila
GCGGCCGCGGTCTCCCACGAACGCGAAGCATTCCCGCTGTCGAACCGAACAGGAAAGGCCCGGGAGGGCACTGACGACGCTAGCGACGGGAGGGAACGGGGACGGGAAGGACGAGAAGCCGGAAGCGGAAGGGGACAGCGAGCCGGCGCCAGCCGGAGGGACAGCACGGAGCAGGAAGGGGCCACAAGGGACGGGACGCACGAGACAGCGCAGAGGACGGGGACGAGGGGAGGGAGCGAGGGGGAGGAGGAGGGGGAAAAGAGAGAAGAGGAAAGGGGGAAAAGGAGAGGGTAGAGGAATAAGGAGAGGTGACGAGGGCGATGAGAAGAAAGAAAAGGGGGGGAGGAAAGGGAGAAGGGGCAGATAAAGAAAGAGGGGAGGAGGGGGGGGAAGAGAAAGGAAGAATGGGGGAGGAGAAGGGAGGGAAGATGGGAAAAAAGGAGGAGGGGAAGGGAGGAGAAAATGAAGAAAAGGATGTGCGATGGGTAGCCGTTGTCGGCTCCGATTATGGTGCGGTGGTCACGCAGCA
>NZ_LAPV01000232.1 GCF_000971275.1 Devosia psychrophila
GCTAAGTCGTCACAGACGACTATCCCATTTTGCAGGACATGGGTCAGATACTCGGCGGGCGTTTCGTCACCACCGAGATGGAGGACAACCGCCTCTGAAGCCACTTCGTGCGCCGCAAAGACCGGGGATTTTGCATTTGAGGCAGTTATGATGAAGTCGGCCTGTAACAGGTTAGCGTTATCGGTCACAGGGACGATCGGAGCCGTAATCTGCGGCAGTGAATGAGCAAATGCTTCAGCGGTCTGACGAGATCGCGTTCTGACCCACAATATTTCCAGTCGGGCGCCGAGCACGGCTCCAAGTGCCAAACCGATGCTGCGCGCAATCGGACCCCCGCCAAACAGAAAGACTTTGATAGTTTTGAGTTCGGCGAGCACAGACTCGGCGACCATGCTGGCATAGGTTGCGGTGCGTGCTGCCGAGATATCCGTGCCTTCGAGAATGCATACTGGACGCATGGTGAACTTATCTAAAAGCAGGATCGTCGAGAATGAGCGCTCAAGGCCGAAATGCCGGTTTG
>NZ_LAPV01000233.1 GCF_000971275.1 Devosia psychrophila
CCCGTCATACTATCGTCGATGTTGCCGACCTTCCCGGGGTGTCCAATAGCCGTGCGGCGCGGGCTTTGACAGAGTCTCTCAATATCACCGTCGAAACGCGGGAGCGTGGTGTGCGGGCGGCGTCGGCTGTCGGCTATGAGCGAAATCACCTGGCGGTGGGGATGCGGTCGTGGCTTAGTGGCATGCTTGGGCTTGTAATGCCGTATATTGCAAATCCGTTCTGGGCCGATGTGGCGCGTGGTGCACAGGACCGGGCTGCGCAGCCCGGTCCTGTGCACCACGCGCCACATCGGCCCAGAACGGATTTGCAATATACGGCATTACAAGCCCAAGCATGCCACTAAGCCACGACCGCATCCCCACCGCCAGGTGATTTCGCTCATAGCCGACAGCCGACGCCGCCCGCACACCACGCTCCCGCGTTTCGACGGTGATATTGAGAGACTCTGTCAAAGCCCGCGCCGCACGGCTATTGGACACCCCGGGAAGGTCGGCAACATCGACGATAGTATGACGGG
>NZ_LAPV01000234.1 GCF_000971275.1 Devosia psychrophila
GGGGAACGAAAGGGGAAGGCAGGGAAAAGGGAAAGGGGCGGGGATACGGGAAGGACCAGGGAAGAGGGCGGCGGGGAGGGAGGCAAAGGCCGAAGCAGGTGGGCGAGAGTTGCGACGAAGAGAAGGGAGAGAGGGGGATGAGAGAAGAGGGTGGGAGCAAGGACGGAACGCGAGGCGGGGATGCAGGGAATGACGCGGAAGAAAACGAGGACCGTGACGGCTTAGGGAGCGGAGAGGAAGAAGATGAAGTAGTAAAGGATGGCGAGGAAGGCATGGAAGAAGAGGACAAATCAGAAGGAGAGAAATGCGAGGGGGGGGGGATTAGAGAAGGAGGGAGAGAAGGAGAAAAAAGAGAAGAGGAGAAGGGGTGGAGGAGAAAAGAAGAAGAGGGAAAGCGAGGCGGAGGGTGATGGAGAGATAAAGAAAGAAGAGGAGAAACGCGACATGAAGGGAGACGGAGAGAGAGAGAGAGAGGGGGGGAAACGGAAGAACGAAAATGGAAAGAAAGGTGAGAGGGAAAAAGGGGGAGAGGGGAGGAAAGAAGAAGGAGGAGGAAAGGAGAGAAAAGAGGTTACGATCGGGGGCGCGGGTCAGCGCGGTTTCGGGC
>NZ_LAPV01000235.1 GCF_000971275.1 Devosia psychrophila
GGAATGCTCGCTGTCGGTGGTGCGCTTGAAGCGGCGCTTCTGGCGCGCCACCAAGCCATTCTCGTGCATCAGTCTGGCGGTGCGGCGACGCCCGACGGCATGCGCCTCATCCTGCAACTCCCGCGTCGTGCGCGGGCTCCCATAAGTGCCATTCGAGAGTTTGAACGCCGATCGAACATGGGCGAGTAGAACCATGTCCTGACGCTGCCTGGAACAGGCCGGTCGATCCTTCCAGGCGTCGATCCTTCCAGGCGTCGATCCTTCCAGGCATGGAAGCCGCTCGGGCTGACGCCAAGCACTTTGCACATGCGGTTGATGGGGAACTCTGCCTTCTTCGCATCGATGAACGAGAACTTCATCGACTTCCCTCCTTGGCGAAAAAGCGGCGGCGCGCTTGAGAATCTCGCGTTCTTGCCGAAGAATTTCGTTCTCCCGGCGAAGCCGCTTCAACTCGGCCAATACATCTTCTGAACCGGGCTTGGCAGGCTCGTCGATCAAACGGTCCCGACTGCGACCAACCCAGCGCACCAGCGTCGAAAGCCCGATCCCCAGATCGTCGGCCACCTCGCGCTGCGTGCGCCCACTGGTCTGCACCAGACGAACAGCTTCGGCTTCAAATTCTTTCGTAAATCGTCTCTTTTATCATGCTGATCGACGTCCAAACCCTGCGCTGTTTCACACTCTGGCTGTCGATCACCCCGGCCGAGGGGCACGCCTCGCGACCTTCGAGTTCGCGGACGGCCATCACCAGGTGGTGGTTGATGGTGGCGAGCAGGCCACTGTCACGCCAGTCATAGAAGTAGCGCTGCACTGTCGATGGCGGTGGAAAATCCTGGGGCAGTAGCGACCATTGGCAGCCGCTCGAGGCCATGTAGAGAACCGCGTCCACCACCGCCCGCAAATCTGTCGTTCTGGAGCGCCCAGTCGGCCGGGCTGATGGTAGAAACGGATGGACCAGTGTCCACTCATCGTCGCTCAGGTCACTTGAATAGCGCCGCCCACGTCGCGCATACTCGCGCCGGGCAGCTTCGGTCCATGCCATCGTGGTCTCCGTTCAGTCTCACAACCGAACTGAATCACAACCTGCTGAAACTGCTCAACTCTTTTAAGTCGATCGCTTAACATGAGGAAAGTTCTGTGGAAACCATCTCTATCGGTCAATATGACCTTATTTATAACGTGTTCTCGTTCACTTTTGCAGCGATGATGGCGGCGACGCTGTTTTTCTGGTTCGGCCGCTCGCAAGTGTCGGACGCGTACAAAACCGCAATGACAGTGACCGGCTTGGTCACATTTGTTGCGGCTTACCACTACCTGCGAATCTCGCAAAGCTGGGCAGAGGCTTACACCGCAGCAAACGGCGTCGTCACTGCGTCACCCATCGGCTTCAACGATGCCTACCGCTATGTCGACTGGTTTCTGACGGTACCGTTGTTGCTTGTTGAACTTATCCTTGTCATGGGTCTGAGCCGCAAGGAAACCTCATCTAAGGCCATTCGTCTGGGTCTGCTTGCAGCTCTGATGGTCGGTCTGGGTTACCCCGGCGAGATTGCCGATGCCGCGTCTGGACGTTGGCTGTGGGGTGGGCTGTCGATGATCCCGTTCCTGTGGATTGTCTATGAACTGTTTGTCGGCCTCAGCCGGTCTGTCGCACAGCAACCCGAAAGTGCGCGCGGACTTGTCAAAGCGGCAATCTGGGTGACCGTTCTGTCGTGGTCGTTCTATCCGGTGGTGTTCTTTGCGGGTGCTGTCGGGCTTGAAGGCACAACGGCGCTGACCGTGGTGCAGGTCGGCTACACCATCGCCGATCTGGTCGCAAAAGCGGGCTTTGGCGTGCTGATCTTTTTGATCGCGGTGCGGAAGTCTGAAGCGGACATGGGTCGCGCTCAAACAGCCTGATCGTTGGAAAGCCTGACCGGTGACGGCTTCGTCGCCACCGGAACTCTTCGCACAGCCCATCAAGTCAGAGCGCCCCCCCAGACATGCATTATGCCCCCATCAAACCCGACATGACGGTACGGCTTGCGAAAGTAAGCCAAAAGATGTTCCGGCGATCCACGGTCACCCGTGTTCCACGCTGTTAGCAACCACCTTGGCACCCCCGATTGCGGGTTCGCAGCCAGATTGCGCTGCATGCAGCCGATTGCCTATGCGTTGATGCGCCGTCCGCCCTAACTATGGCCACCTGCTGCGAGCTCTTGCACACCGCATCTTTGATCCACGATGATCTGCAGGACCGCGATTATCTGCGCCGGGGCAAGCAAGCGGTGTGGAGCCTGTTTGGCGATGATGTCGCCCTGTGTGCGGGCGATCTTTTGTTTTTGGAAGCTTATTGGGCGCTGTCAGATGTGACAGACAATGCTGCAATCCCGCGCTTGGTCGCGCCGACACACGCGGCAGTCGCACAAATCATTCACGGGCAAGCGTCTCCTGCCTTGCCACCGCACGCCGATTTTCACCGGCTTGCAGCCTATCAGGTGATGGCAGGCGCAAAATCCGGACCACTTCTAAGCCTGCCATTCGCTTTGGTCCTTAGTTACTGCAACCGGCCCGACCTCGCGGCGACTTCGGTCCGTGCCGTTCGTGCATTCTCGATCGCCTATCAGATTGCCGATGATCTGGCCGACCTTGAAGCCGAAACGCGCACTGCTCGTGGCGCCGCAACGAACATCGTGGTTGTTCTGGAAACTTCGGGCGGTCGCGACCGCGCAACTGCAAAGATGGCCGCCGATCAGATGGCGCGCATCAGGCTGGCAGAGGGCGCTTGCCATAGCGGCCGATCTGCCAAGCGAGACAGACGCGATCCTGTCAGAGCTTGCCCAACGCATCACCTATAAACTGCATGGATATCAATAATGCCACGCGATTTTCGAACCAAGTCAGCAACGACCACGATTGTTGTGGGTGGCGGCTTTGGTGGGTTGGCTGCAGCCTTGCGACCTCGCGCACGCGGCTATCACGTGACCATCATCGACCGCTGTGCGCGGCTTGGCGGGCGGGCGCAGGTGTTCGAACGTGACGAGTTTCGCCATGATGCCGGGCCGACAGTCATCACGGCCCCTTTTTGTTAGAAGAGCTGTTCTCGCTTTTTGCCAAGAAAATGTCAGACTATGTGACGCTGGTGACGCCAGACCTTTGGTATCGCTTTCACTTTCCCGATGGTGCGACGCTAGATTATGGCCCGACCCAGGAACGGACCGAAGCCGAAATAGCCCGGTTCAACTATGCCGATGTGGCAGGGTTTCGCAGGTTGATCGCACATTCCAAGACGATTTATGACGTGGGCTTTACGAAACTGTCAGACCGGCCCTTTCACAGCCTGTGGTTTATGATTGGGCAAATCCCCGATCTGCTGCGGCTGAAAAGCTATCAAAGCGTTTGGAAGATGGTCGGCCGGCATTTGGCCGATGACCGCTTGCGTCAGGCATTTTCGGTGCAGCCCCTGTTGGTCGGCGGCAATCCCTATGCCAACACCGGCATCTACGGACTGATCACCTATGTAGAACAACGTGATGCATCTGGTTTGCGATGGGCGGCACACGGGCACTGGTGGATGCACTGTCAACGTTGATGACTGAGGAAGGGATCGAGATCAGAGCCGGGGAAACGGTAGATCAGATTGAACTGGAAAATGGCGGTGCCCGTGGTGTGTGGCTGGCCGGTGGAAAAGTGATCCGGTCTGACATTGTGGTCACCGATGTTGACCCGGTCCGCCTTTGCCGCAACATGCTGCCGCAAAAGACGGCTTCGCCGCTTGCCCGGTTCCGCGCCAAACATGCGACATCCTCGATGGGGCTGTACGTGATGTACTTCGGCGCGCAGCGGCAATGGGCGGATGTGGCGCACCACACCATCTGGTTTGGCACCGGCCACCGCGAATTGGCTCGCCGAGATTTTCAGGAATGAAAGGTTACCCGAGGATTTCTCGCTCTACCTTCACCGCCCGACCGCAACCGACCGCCCCTTGCGGCAGGATACCCCGTTCGATTTCGGCCGCAGCGATCTGCTGGGGCGCCTGCGCGATATGGGCAGAGCTTGCCCATGTCCCGCCAGCCGCCACGCTGTTCCTGCACCGCAAAATCCGCGGCATGTATCTGACGGAGGCGAGACTTCGGGCGCGCATTGCCCTGCGCCCGATGGTCGATTTCTATTACCGCGCGGACATCCCGCCGCGTTGACATTCCCGGCGCGGACACCACGTCTCGTTACAACCAAAGCAAGATGGACCCGATGACCGACTGGACCCCGACCCGCGCCGAAGGTGAGAAACTCCTGGCCGCCTTCACCCGCCGCATGGGGCGGCGCTATGCCAATGGCCGGAACACCGACCATGGCCCCGGCGCGCACAAAGCGGTGTCGGTGCTGTCGCCCTATATCCGGCGCAGGCTGGTGCTGGAATCCGATGCCGTTGCTGCCGCTCTTGCCGAACACGGGCCGGAGGATGCCGAGAAATTCGTGCAAGAGGTGATCTGGCGCGGCTATTTTAAAGGCTGGCTGGAACGCCGCCCGCAGGTCTGGGCCAGCTATCGCACCGGGCTGGAGGGTGATCTGTCCGCCCTTGACCGCGACCGCCGTCTGCGCCGCGATGTGGACCGCGCGATGAACGGTCAGACCGGGCTTGCCTGTTTCGATGCCTGGGCTACCGAACTGATGGACACCGGCTATCTGCACAACCACGCGCGGATGTGGTTCGCCTCGATCTGGATCTTCACGCTGGGGCTGCCGTGGCGGCTGGGGGCGGATTTCTTTTACCGGCATCTGCTGGATGGCGACGCGGCATCGAACACGCTGGGTTGGCGATGGGTGGCGGGGTTGCACACGCGGGGCAAGCCCTATCTCGCCGACGCGCAGAACATCGCCACCTTCACCGCCGGACGCTTCACGCCGCGCCACGGCGATCTGGCCGACGTGACGCAGGGGCTGGAGGCGACCGAGCCTGACGGCCTGCCGACCGTGCTGCCGTTGCGCGCGTTCAAGCCACCGCAACCGGGCCGCCCGACCGCGCTGCTGATCACGGATGAGGATTGCCGGGTCGAGGATTTCGATCTTGCAGCCCTCGATATCCGCACGACTGCTACGCTGTCGGTTAGCCACTTGCGCTCTCCCCTCCCCGTGTCGGATCTGGTGCAGCGGTTCGAAGACGGCGCGCTCGCCGATGCCGCCTTGCGGTCGGGCTTCACCTTAACCGTCATGCGCGCCAGTGACCCGGCCGCTCTGGCCAAGTGGGCCACAGGCGCCGGGGCTATGCAGATTGCAACGCCATACATCACGCGCGGCCCGCTGCACGACTGGCTGGATGAGGCGGCCCCTTCCCTTGCCAAAGCGGGGATTTCCTTCTGCGAATGGCGGCGGGACTGGGACACGGCGATCTGGCCCCACGCTACTGCAGGTTTTTTCAGGGTAAAGCAGAACATCCCCCACATCCTTGATCAGGTGCTGCCCGCATGACGCTGACGGACCCGCGCATCGCCCGGCTGGTCACCCTGATCCGCATCGCCCTGCACCCGCCTGCCGGGACGGCGCGCATCGCCCTTGCGCTTGGCCTCGGGGCGCTGTGCCACATCCTCTTTGCGGCGGGCGTGCTGGCAATGATCGTGGCGATGTTCTTTGGCCTGAGCGAAAGTTTTGGCAATGTGCCATGGCCTTGGGCGGCTTTGACCAATGCCGCACTGATCTTGCAGTTCCCGCTGGCCCATTCGCTGTTGCTGACCGGCCCCGGCGGAAGACTGCTGGCCCGGCTTATCCCCGGCCCGCATGGGCAGACACTGGCCACCACCACCTATGCCATTATTGCCTCGGCCCAGCTTCTGGCACTGTTTGCGCTGTGGACACCGTCGGGCATCGTTTGGTGGCGAGCGGACGGGGCGGTGTTCTGGGCGGTTACGGCTGCCTACGCCACAAGCTGGCTGATCCTGCTGAAAGCCACCTTTGACGCCGGGGCCGAGGTGCAGTCGGGTGCGCTTGGCTGGATGTCGCTTCTGGCGCGCGTTCGCCCGGTGTTCCCCGACATGCCGACGCAGGGGCTGTTTCGCCTGATCCGCCAGCCGATCTATGTGGCCTTTGCGCTGACGCTGTGGACCGTGCCAGTCTGGACGCCGGACCAGTTGGCGCTGGCCGTCAGCTTCACCGTCTATTGCCTGCTTGCGCCGCGCCTGAAGGAACGCCGCTTTGCCGCCCGCTATGGCGACCGGTTTGATCGATACCGCGCCGACGTACCCTACGTCCTGCCCCGCCTGACCCAAGCCAAGGACCGCCCCGATGCGCAATGACCTGACAATCTATGACAAGGTGGCCGACCGCTGGTGGTCGGACGATATCCGCTGGGTCCGCACGCTGAAGAACCTTGTTCCGGGGCGCCTCAAGTGGTTCGACGGCCAGATCGACTGGCAGGGCAAGGCGGTGCTGGATCTGGGCTGCGCCGGGGGCTTCATGGCCGAGGCGCTAGCGTTGCGCGGCGCGCGGGTGACGGGGATCGACCCGGCCACCGACGCGATAGACGCCGCGCGCGCCCATGCCCGCGAGGGTGGCCTGCGGATCGGCTACGACGTGGGCGTGGGTGAGGCCCTGCCCTACGACTCCGCCAGTTTCGATGCCGTAGTGTGCGTCGATGTGCTGGAGCATGTGTCCGACCTGCCCAAGGTCCTGTCCGAAGTTGCACGCACCCTGCGGCCGGGCGGGATGTTCCTGTTCGACACAATCAACCGCAATCCGCTGGCACGGCTGGCCACCATCACCATCGCCGAAGATATTTTGCGCCTGCTTCCGCGCGGCACGCATGATCCGGCCATGTTCATCAAGCCCGCCGAACTGCGCGCGGCGATGCAGCTCGCGGGGCTGGTGCCGGGTGCGACGACAGGCCTTGGCCCGCGCGGGATCAACCGACGCCTTGACCTGACCTTCGGCCCCCTGCCGCTGACTTCCATCCTCTACATGGGGATTGCGCGGAAGCCCGTTGACGCGGGGTCCGTTGCATGACCGACGTGCCGCGCGAAAACGTGCAATCCTACCCACGCGCCCCTTGCGTTGGAACCGGTGCCCCAACGGATCACCATCCGGCTTGGTGGTGTGATCGTGGCTGACACCAGCCGCGGCCTGCGGGTGTTGGAAACCCACCACGCGCCAACCTATTACCCTGCCGCCCTAAGATATCCACGCCACACTGCGCCCGGTGCAAGGCAGCAGCTTTTGCGAATGGAAGGGTGTCGCACGCGATTTCGACGTGATGGCGGGGTCTGCTAAGACCCCTCGCGCCGCCTGGGCCTATGAAAGCCTGGGGAAGCTCATTCGCAGTTTGAGGAACATCGCACGCCAGATGCGGTCCCTAATTCCGGGAAGGAACGCGATCAAAATCGCACTTGCTATTGATGCCATCGAAGTGCTGTTGACCCTGGATGTCGACACCTTCGTCATCGTAGACAGCGACGCCTCTTCGACCCGCTAGCATGCCGTCTCAGGGAGAGCGGCATGCTTGTCCTGGTCTGTGGAGGCAAGTCGCCTCCGGAGTCCCTGCGAGGGGCCTCCACCAGCCTTCATGATATCGGGCAGCTTTTGGGTCACATCAATACCCCTAAGCGCCGCCAGCGCCCTTCTGGAGCCTTCTTCCCAGCGACGCTGCCGAAGTCGTGATGCATGCTCTCGCGACCCTCTGTGATGAGTGTGGGTCCGTCACATTGAGTGGCTCTGGGCATACCTTTGGGGGCATAAATTGCAGAGCATCAGCCTGGCTTTGATAGCCGCATCTACAATCGACGAACGCTGGGCGATCTCAAGGGCGGAGGTGGAACAGGCTCTGACGCCTAGCAAGCGAAAACTCGATCTTCTGCACTCCGTCGACCCCGCCGCTATAATATGAAGTGTAAGATGGAGAAATCTGCCAAATGCACCTCACTGCCGGCCTTATCCATGCGCTGCCCGTCCACGAGCGTCGCGTTTTCAACCGCGAGGAAGCCGCCAGCTATGTCGGCGTCAGTCCCGGACACTTCAAAAAACTGGTCGACAACGGCGATATGCCGATGCCGCTGGCGAACCTAGGTTGTGTCCGCCGCTGGGACAAAGCAGCACTCAACACGGTCCTTGACGACATGAGTGGCACCGCTGATTCTAACGAGGTCGCGCCCAGTGCCTACGAAGCTTGGAGCAGCGCTCGTGGTCAGGGCTAACCTCAAGGGCGTCAACACCGTCCGCAAGACGCTCGCAGGCGGGACGGTGGTCCTCTATTACTATCATCGGGCTACCGGCCGGCGTCTTAAGGGTTCGCTTGGGTCGCCCGAGTTCGTGCGGGATTACGCGGACGCGGAACAGACACAGGTGCAAAAACGCAAGGGGACAATCGTCGGCTTGATCCGTGACTATACTCTGTCGCCCGAGTTCGCGAAGCGCGCTGAGAGCACGCAGAAGGAATATCGGCGCATGCTAACCAAGGTAGAAATCCAGTTCGGCACCATGCCGCTGGCAGTTCTAGAAGATCCGAGGGTGCGTAGCGACTTTCTAAAGTGGCGCGCGGACATCGCAATAAGTTCGGGCGAACGCGAGGCGGACAATCGGCTCAGCGTGGTCTCTGCGATGCTGTCATGGGGTATCGACAACGGACAGGTGTTCAGCAACCAAGTGTCGGGGTTCAAGCGTCTTCACAAGGTCGATCGGTCCGAGAAGCTCTGGCTTCCGGAACACATCGAGGCCTTCATGAAGGTTGCCCCACGCGAGATGCAGAGGGCGCTCATCCTAGCCCTTCACACTGGTCAGCGGCAGGGCGACCTTCTGAAGCTGGTCTGGACCAACTATGATGGCAGCAGGATCAGCTTGCGACAGAGGAAGGGCGCGCAGCGTGTCACCGTGCCCTGCACCCAGGCCCTTTCGCGCATGCTGGACGGCATGGAAAGGTCCGCTATGGTCATCCTCAGCACCAAGACCGGCCGGCCGTGGGCGGCACGTTATTTTAAGCGCCAGTGGGAGGAAGCCAGCAAGGCCGCTGGCATCACCGAATTGCACTTTCATGATCTCCGGGGGACGGCTGTAACAATGCTCGCCGAGGCCGGCTGTAGCG
The DNA here is from genome assembly GCF_000971275.1 of Devosia psychrophila. Lineage (GTDB taxonomy): Bacteria > Pseudomonadota > Alphaproteobacteria > Rhizobiales > Devosiaceae > Devosia > Devosia psychrophila. The sequence continues at coordinate 9,044 of NZ_LAPV01000235.1, forward strand.
TTCCAGAGATTGCCTCGATCACCGGCCACACGTTAAAGTCGGTGCACGGCATTATTGAACGCTATCTGGCCCGCACGGCGACGCTGGCAACAGCCGCTATCGAGAAGTTCGAGAACGCAAGCAGCACAGATTTTGCAAACCGGCTGCAAACCACGGACCGCGGCGAAGGCAAGACAACAGCTAAGTTGTTTAAATAAATGGCGCGCCCTAAGAGATTCGAACTCCTGACCCCCAGATTCGTAGTCTGGTGCTCTATCCAGCTGAGCTAAGGGCGCGCACTGCCGATGTGATCGGCGGTTCAGGGCGGAGGCGAAACGCTCAACGTCCTGAAGCGGCGCAACCCATACATGGGCGATCCGGGCTTGGCAAGCGGACAGATGACAGTTTTTCGGCGGCTGCCGGTTTTGCACAGGGAGACGCGGCCCAACAAGGACTTAGGGCCTGCATTGGGTTGGAGAAACCAGCACCGGCTAGCTTGTGACGCGCAGGCTCACGGGCAGGATGAGATCGAAACGCGTGCCGTGGGGCTGGTCGATGAACACCAGCTTGCCGCCGTGGGCCTCGGTAATTTCACGGGCAATGGCCAGACCCAGGCCAGTGCCCCCTGCCCGCGCCGAGCCTTCGAAGGCGACGAAAAGTTTGTCGCGCGCGCGGGGCGGCAGGCCGGGGCCGTTGTCGGACACGGTGATGGTGATGTTTTCGGCATCTTCGCTGGCGCTGACCGAAACCTCGGGATGCTCGATATTTGCGCCGGAGGCCTCGAGGGCTTCGCGGGCGTTCTTGAGCAGATTGAGGAAGACCCGGCCGAGTTGGCCGGCATCGAGCGTCAGCACAAGGTTCTCGGGTACGCCATTGGTGAAGACCACATTGGGGTGACCGACCAGCCGTGCATCGAAGGCCGCATCATCGATCAGAGTGCGCAGCACGACCGGAGCCAGGACCGGCAGGGCGCTGGTCTCGCGGCCGTAGTCGAGCACCGACTGGGCAAAGCCGATGGCCTTGTCGAGCGTGGTGACTAGGCGCGGGGCGAGACGTTGCACCTTGGGATCGTCGAGCGTCGCCACCTGGTCGGACAGCAATTGCGCCGAGGTCAGGGTGTTGCGCAGGTCATGATTGATCTTGGCGACGGCTAGGCCCAGGTCGGCGAGATGGCGGCGCTGGCGCAGCATGGAGAAAAGGTCGGATTCCATGGCGGCCAGCTCGCGCTCGACGATACCGATTTCGTCGCGGCGCTTGGAGGGAACAATGACCAGGCTGGCGTTTTCCGGCGCCTGACGGAAGGCCAAGATGTTCTGGGTGAGGCGACGGACGGGATAGATGAACAGGTAGCTGGCCAGCAGATACAGCGCCACTGCGGTGATAGCGGCAATGGTCAGCGAAATAAAGCCGATCTGGCGTGAATAGGAGAGCATTTCCTGACGCAGTGGCCGCTCGGGCATCAATAGCTCGACGAGGCTTTGATCAACATCCCCCTCCCCCACGATGCGCAGGGTGCGGCCGGGACCGGCAAACAGGGTATCGAGTGCCCCGGCGATCAGCGTCATCAGATCGCGCTGCCGCATGTCGGCGGTGACCACGACATCCGGCGTGACCGGATCGGCGAGTTCGATCAGCTGGCTCTGGCCCTCGCGGCGATAGACGATGGCATTGGCCCCGGCCGAGGTCAGCAGGCGATCGGTGAGGTTACGCGGCAGGGCCATGACGTCGGGGACGGCGTCGAGCACGCGCGCCGCCACCACGCCGACACGCAGGCGGTCATCGAGCCAGCTGGCACGGTAATTGGCGAGGGAGGGCAGATAGACCACAATCTCGACCAGAAGTATCACCGCCATGATAGTGGCGATGAGCTTGATCGAGAGGCCGGAAAACCGGCCGGGCAGTACGCTGCGTTCGGCTGTCATTGCAAATCATTATAGGGAAACCGGGCGCGCACGGAAGCCCCTCGACGCTAGATCAGCGCGAGAGGCGCGGCAGCCGCGCCTTCCAGCCGGCGGGCGGCTGGTGCTGCACCTGGAACTGATCGGCCAGATCGATCAGTGCGGCGGCGGCGCTCGGTTGCGGCAGGGCCAGGTGTGCCAACTCGCCGAGCCTGAGCCCATTCGACAAAGCCAGTGCCAGCACGCCGGCAATCTCGCCGGCCCCATGACCGACAATGCCGGCTGCGCTAATGGTTCCCTTGCTATCGACGACCAGCTTGGCGGCGCCTTGCGGCAGGCTGTGAGCCCGCGCCGCGTCGTTCTCGGCGAGGTTGCTGCGCAGCACGAGCTGACCAGGGCGGAGTTCGGCTGAAAGCGGGCCAAGCTGGACCAAAGGGGGCTGGGTCTGGACCAGGCGGGGCACGAGGGCGGGATCGAGCCGGCCATTGCCGCGGCCGGTCAGACGGTCGAGCAACAGGTTGGCCTGGCGCAGGGCAACATGGGGCGCGTCCGTGCCGGCGGCACCACCAATGGCGGTTATCCGGCCATTCGAGGTCTGGCCGTCGGGGCCGAGTAGCAGTTGGTCGGCGCGGAGGCGGTTGGGTCGGAGTTGGGCTGCGTCGAGCCACCCGCCGTCGAAATCGGGCAGCCGTCCCATGGCGACGAGAATGTGGGAGACGTCGAGATTGTCTTCGCCGTCGCCGTGCCTGAGCATAATTCCGGTGCCCTGGCTGCGCTTGTGGATGGCGGTCACCTCGGCATCGTCGAGAATGACCAGCCCTTCTTCGCGCAGATCGCGCAGCAGGACGGCAACCAGTTCGGCATCGAACCCCGGCAGCAGCCCATCCTGTGGCACCAGCGTGACCATGGCGCCAAGCCGGCGATAGGCCTGGGCCAACTCGAACGCCGACGGATCGCCACCGATGACCACCAGATGGCTGAGCTTGCGCAGGTTATCGCCGATACTGTCGGGCGTAAAATAGTTGACATGATCGAGCCCTGGCAACGCAGGAATCATCGGCCGGGAGCCGGTGGCCAGCACGAATTGGCGCGGACGGATGGTCTGCTCGCCGCAGCGCAAAGTGTTGCGGTCGAGGAAGGCCGCATCGCCGGAGAGAACCGTGATCCCCAGCGCTGTGAGACGGTCGTCGGTATCGCGCAGTGCCACGGCATCGGCGATGGCATCGGCGCGTTCGCCGATGGTGCGGAAATTGGGCTTGGGTTCGGCATTGTTGAGGCCAAGGCTGCCAGCGGTGCGCAACGCCTGTGCCCGCTCGGCGCTGGCGCTGAAGGCCCCGCGGCGCAGGCTGCCAGCCGTTGGATCGTTAGCCTCATCATTGGGGCGCCGGAGCAGGACGACGTTGAGGCCGTGTTGCCGGGCCATGGTGGCGAGGGCCGTGCCAAGAGCGCCGGCGCCGATGACGCAAAGGTCAGGTTTCAATAAATCCGCCATTACCGCCAACGGCCAGTTCGAATGCTGCTGGACTTATGAGCGGATATGGCCTTGAAAACAACGGGGGACAGCAGGCAAGGAAGTGGCTGCTGCCGCGTTGACTTGAGCCCGAGTTTTCCCTATAGACGCCACCAACCCGCACCGTGGGCGCTAGCCGCTTCATGTGTGTCTGAAATTTCCTGCTTGTGCAGAGCCAAACTAGAGGAACCGTGCCCGGCGCGGTTTGATGTCATGAAGCGTACTTATCAGCCGTCCCAGCTCGTGCGTGCCCGTCGCCACGGTTTCCGTGCCCGTATGGCCACCAAGGACGGCCGCGCGATCATCAACAAGCGTCGCCGCGACGGTCGCAACAAGCTCACGGCGTAAGGCCCTGTGGCCGGATGACGGCCATAGAGCAGACGCCTGACGCGCTGCGTCGGCTGATCAAACGAAGCCAGTTTCAACGGGCTGCCCGGGGCAATCGCGCCGGGCGCTCTGCGTTTGGGCTGCAGGTGATTGCCGCTGAAGAAGCGCCACCCGGTGTCGGTTTCACCGTCACCAAAAAGACCGGCAATTCTCCCGAGCGCAATCGCATAAAACGTCGTCTTCGCGCGGCTGTGACAGCATGTGCGCGTGACTTTGTGCCCCACCATGACTATGTGCTGGTCGGTCGGCGTGAAGCGCTGACAGAACCCTTTACGAAGCTGGTTGACGATCTGGGCGCGCTGATCGTGCGCGTACACAAACCCAGGTCCCCCGACGAGCGCTCATCTTCCGGCCGCGGCCCACGGAAACCGAGATAATGGAAAACAATCGCAACATAATCCTGGCCATCGTGCTCAGCATGGCAGTGCTGTTCGGCTGGCAGTTCTTCGTTGCCGGGCCGCAGATGCAACGGGCACAGCAGCAGGCCGAGATTGCCGCCCAGCAGCAGGTTGCCGCCAATCCGGGCCTCGCAACGCCGGGCACCCCCGGCGCAGCAGTAGCGGGAGCGCCGGTGGCTGCAACCGGCACTGCGACGTTCGAGAGCCGTGATGCGGCGCTTGCCGCGACCCAGCGCGTCAGCATCGACACCGAAGACCTGTCGGGTTCGATCAATCTGACCGGCGCGCTGCTCGATGACCTGCGCCTCAAGCAGTACCGCGAGACCACGTCGGACACGTCGCCGATCATTACGCTGCTGACTCCATCGGGCCTGCCCAATGCCTATTTCGCCGAAGAAGGCTGGCTGCCGGTATCGGGCAATACCATCGTCACGCCGAACGCCCAGACCGTCTGGGCCGTCGATGGCGCCAACACCACGCTGACCGCCGAGACGCCGGTGACGCTGGTTTGGGACAATGGCGCCGGGCTGATTTTCCGCCGCACCATTTCGGTCGATGAGCACTACCTGTTCACCGTCAGCCAGAGCATCGACAACCAGTCTGGCGGCGACGTCGCGCTGTATCCTTATGCGCGCGTGACCCGTCATAATACGCCCAAGGTCGCCAACTTCTTCATCCAGCATGAAGGCCCGCATGGCGTGCTGGGCAGCAACAACCTGATCTCGAAGAAATATACCGACCTGCAGAAGGATCTGCGGGCCGATTACGAGAACACCACGGGCTGGCTCGGCTTCTCGGACAAGTACTGGGCCACTGCCGTGCTGCCGCCGCCCGGCACCACGCTCAATGCGCGCTTCAACTGGTCCAATTCGGCCGGTTATGACGACTACCAGACCAGTTATGTCGAAACGACGCCGGTAGTGATCGCCGCTGGCGCCACCGCAGAGCGCGAGAGCTACCTGTTTGCCGGCGCCAAGGAAGAAGCCGTCATCTCGGCCTACCAGACCGAATATGGCTTCGACCGGCTCGAACTGCTGATCGACTGGGGTTGGCTGCACTTCCTCACCAAGCCGATGTATTACCTGTTGACCTTCCTCAACGGCATCATCGGCAACTTCGGCGTCGCCGTGCTGGCCGTGACGGTTATCGTCAAGGCGATCTTCTTCCCGCTGGCCAGCCGCTCGTATGCCTCGATGGCTGCGATGCGTCGCGTACAGCCCGAGATGAAGTCGATCCAGGAACGTCTGAAGGAAGATCGCCCTGCCCAGCAGCAGGCGATGATGGAGCTGTACAAGCGGGAAAAGATCAATCCGCTCAGCGGGTGCTGGCCGGTCCTGATCCAGATCCCGGTGTTCTTCTCGCTCTACACCGTCATTTTCATCAGCCTCGACATGCGCCATGCGCCGTTCTTTGGCTGGATCCAGGATCTGGCTGCACCCGATCCCACCAATATCTTCACGCTGTTCGGCCTGATCCCTTGGGATCCGACCATGGTGCCGTTCTTCGGTTCGTTCCTGCATCTCGGCATCTGGCCGGTGATCATGGGCATCACCATGTGGGTCCAGATGAAGCTCAATCCGCCGCCACCGGATCCGACCCAGGCGATGATCTTCAACTACATGCCGATCATCTTCACCTTCATGCTGGGCACATTCCCGGCGGGCCTCGTGATCTACTGGGCATGGAACAATACCCTGTCGGTCACCCAGCAGTGGTTCATCATGAAGCGCCATGGCGCCGAAGTGAACCTGCTCGGCAATATCCTCGACACCTTCAAGCGCAAGTCCAAGGCGGACGAGCCGGCCAAGCCCTGATCGCCAGACCCGATCAGAAATGATACTGCCCGCCGGAGATCCCCGGCGGGCTTCTTGTTTAAAGTGAGCAGACCATGAGCGACATCGACTATCCTACCGACATGATCGAGCGTGGCCGGCTGCTGTTCGCGCGGCCATTTCTGTTCATCAAGGGCTGCGTCAGCATTGCCGACCTGCCACCGATGGATAAAGTCGAGATCTCGTTCGCCGGGCGCTCCAATGTTGGCAAGTCGAGCCTGATCAATGCGCTGTGCGGCACCTCGGGGCTGGCCCGCACGTCGAACACGCCCGGACGCACGCAGGAGCTCAATATCTTCGAGAGCCAGAGCGAGCAGCTTCGCGTCGTCGATATGCCCGGCTACGGCTATGCCCGCGCACCCGAAGATAAGGTTAGGCAGTGGACCAAGCTGGTGCATCGCTATCTGACCGGCCGCGCCACGCTGCGCCGGGTCTATGTGCTTGTCGATGGCCGCCATGGGCCCAAGGACAACGACCTGACGGTGATGAACGAGCTCGACAAGGCTGCGGTCAGCTACCAAGTGGTGCTGACCAAGTCGGACAAGCCGAGTGCAGAAGAGCTGGTCAAGGTTATCGCGGCGACAAAGGCGGCGATCCTTAAGCGCCCCGCCGCGCATCCGCATGTCATCCTGACCTCGTCGGTCAAGGGCGAAGGCCTCAAGGAACTGCGGACCGAGATCGCCATGCTGCTCGAGAGCGCAGGCGTTACACCCAAGCAGGACTGATTGCCGGACTAGCGGGTGGTGCAGGCCACCCAGCGGCGCAAGATGTCAGGTAGCGCGGCGGACTTGGCCGACAGGTCATCCGCGTCCTTAAAGGTGACGACGCCACGGTCTGGCGCGGCCCAGGTGATCAACTGGTCCGGCTCTTCGAAGCGGAACAGGCCGTCGGCAGCTGACTTTGCGCCGCGATGCAGGATCAGTTGCGGCCCGTCTCCGGGATGCAGACGCATGGTGATGCGGTCATCGTCGCCCTTGCCGAAGCTCGGCGCATTCCACTTGATGCGCTCGTTCAGTTCTGGGACCGCATCGAGAACCAGCCGGCGCAATGCCTCGACCTCCGCTTTGCGTCCGTGCTGCAGGTCATCCTGTCGACCGCAGCCAGCTTTTCCGCCACAGCAATGTCAGCGCCTCTTGAAGAACTGCCCGATATATCCGGCAACGTCGCCGCTATTTGAAGGCGTGGCAACGGAGGCCACGGCCCTATCCACCAGATTATCCGGCGCCGAGCCGCGGCGCAACTCGGCCAATGCCAGCGTGTAATCGTCGGCAAATTCGGGATGCGGCTGGAAACTCAGCGCCGCGCCATTGCGGTAGACGAGGCCTGCATTTGGCGTAAAATCCGAGGCAAGGATCACGTCGGCGTCCTTGGGCCGGGTGATAACCTGGTCTTGGTGCGAGCAGGCCACCGCCAATGCAGGCGGACCGCTGGGCATGAAATCGGGCCGCGATTTGACTTTGTAATTGTGGCGCCCGAGGCCCCAGCCCTTTTCGGATTTGCGCACATCGCCGCCCAGCGCATCGCCCATGATTTGATGGCCGAAACAAACGCCGAGCATCGGGGTGCGCTTGCCATAGGCATCGCGGATGAAAGCGCGCAGGGGATTGAGCCAAGCATGGTCGTCGTAAACCCCGGCGGCCGAACCTGTGATGACGATGCCCTCGAGGCTGGCCGGATCGGGCAGCGGCGCGCCATCGGAGACCGGGATCATGTCGTAGGTAAAGCCCTGCCCGGTCGCATCGAACATGGTCTCGAACATGCGGCGGTATGGCCCAAATCGGCCCCGCAGCGGTGCCGGCACATCGCCGGTCTGGATGATGGTGAGTTTCATCGGCGGATCATTCGGGCTGGACACGGACGACGAGACATATCGACAATGTCGGCAATGGAATCAACCGCTTCAGGAGGGACGATGCCCAACACAATACGCATTGCAGTGGTGCAGAGCCTCGTACAGCCGGATATTGCCGCCAATGGCTCGCATATCCGGGACTTGCTGGAACAGGCCGGGGCGCGGGGCGCGCAACTGGCCTTGTTCGGTGAGGGTGCGCTTTCCGGCTACGTTAAATCGCAGATTACTGATTGGGCACAGGTCGATTGGGCGGAGTTGAAGCAGCAGCGGCACGACATCGCTACCCTAGCCAAAAAACTTGGAATCGTGGCCGACGTGGGCACGGCAACTGAACTACCGGGTAAACGGCCATACAACAGTCTTGAGGTGATCCCAACAGGGCTTCGATACCACAAGCGCTTCCTGTCAAATACGGAAATCACGGACTGGTACTCGCCGGGGTTCGAGCCGGTGGAATTCGAGCTCGGCAATTATCGCTTCGGCATGACCATTTGCATTGAGACGTCGTTTCCCGAACTCTTTGCTGCTTATGAAGCGCAGGACGTGGATTGCGTGCTGCACGCGACTTATGGAATGGGTGCGATAGGGGATGTTCTGCTGCGCAGTCATGCCGCAACGAACTGCTTTTGGCTGGCAGTCGCTACCGCATCCAACCACGCCGATCCTGCGTCAGGGATTATAGGACCGGATGGGAACTGGCTGGCGCGCTGCGGCGACGGAGTCGATATCGCAGTAGCCGAATTGGATCGGGTCGATCCAGCATTTGATATAGCGCTGAACAAAGCAAGGCCTTGGCGACGGTTAGCGCGCCAAGGCCAGATTTATCGCGACGGGCCTAAGCCGCCACGAACTTCAGCGATACGCCATTGATGCAGTAGCGCAGGCCGGTTGGCTGCGGGCCGTCTTCGAAGACGTGGCCCTGATGACCGCCGCAGTTGGAGCAATGGACTTCGGTGCGGCTCATGAAGAGGCTATCGTCGACGGAATCGCCGATGCCGCCTTCGATGAAGGTATAGAAGCTCGGCCAGCCGGTGCCGCTGTCGAACTTGGTCTCGGAGGCAAACAGGGGCCGGTCACAGCCGGCGCAGACGAAGGTGCCAGCAGCATGCTCATCGTTGAGCGGCGAGGTGAAGGCGCGCTCGGTGCCCTCGTTGCGCAGCACGTCGTAGGCCTCGGGCGAGAGCTTGGCTTTCCATTCGGCGTCGGTCAGCTTGAAGGGGAAATCGCCTTCGGCAGCCTCGGCCGGGCCGCTCATGGGGCGCAGCAGGGCAAAAGCGGAAAGCACGGCGATGGCTGAACCACCTAGGAGCACGTTGCGACGATCGATTGCCATTTCTCTTCCCTTCCAGAAGTAACCCCGCGCCCCGGTCCGCGGAGGTTGCGGGCGGCGGCGCGGGGGAAGTGACGGCCAATATAAATCCTAGGGCAAGGTATTGGCTCGTCGAGTTGTTTTGAGAGGGCGCCGGGGGCGGGCACCCTCTCTATGGACGCCATTCGAAGTGGCATCGCCTTTGGTTACATCGCCGATCCCGAAGGACCGGTCTTATTACATTGCCGACTTGGGGGTCAGGACGGCGTCGATGACGTGGATCACGCCATTGGACTGGATCACGTCGGCGATGGTCACATTGGCAACGGTGCCGTTTTCGTCGGTCACGGTGACCTTGCCGTCAACAGCCTTGAGGGTCAGCTTGCAGCCGCCCACGGTGTCAACAACATGCTCGCCGCCATCGGCTTCAACCATGCCGACGATGTCGGTGGAGAGGGCCTTGGCCGGAATCACATGGCAAGCCAGGATGGTCGACAGCATTTCCTTGTTTTCTGGCTTCAGCAGCGTGTCGACGGTGCCAGCGGGCAGTGCGTCGAACGCCTCGTTCGTTGGGGCCAGAACGGTGAACGGGCCAGGGCCGGACAGGGTCTCGACAAGGCCGGCAGCCTTGACTGCAGCGACCAGGGTGGTGTGGTCAGCAGAGTTCACGGCGTTCTCGATGATGTTCTTTTCAGCGGACATGGCAGCGCCACCGACCATCGGATTTTCCTGGGCGAAAGCAGCGCCCGAAAGAGCGGAAACCGAAAGCATGGCAGCAAGCGTGAGGGTACGGAAATTCATGGTAGTTCCTTCCTGTGTTTCGTTCCCATTGTTCGGCTGGGACATGGAGAGGAACGGGCGGTTTCAGGCAAAGTTTCAGTTTTTGATATTTTAGCAAAAGTAAAATTCTCGCCCGTGGGCGACGCTACTTTTCACCTTACAATGCAAGGACTTAAACGAAAAATCGCAGACCAGTGATGGCCTGCGATATGTCATTATTACTACCTGAAATCACAAATTTATTCAGTGATCCAAAACCGCTATATTTCCGTAACGGCACCCTTTGCCACGACGGGACCAGTGGGATTACCGGTCGGCGAGCCGCCCTTAGGCTCAAGGGTGATTGCCAGCACCGATCCATCGCCCAGACCGGACATCACATCTGGCGACACAACGACTGAGCTGCGCTCGTTAACGGGAATGACACCCATCGAAATCGGGCTGTTGCCACCCTGGATCGCCCAAAGCTCGAAGTCCTTATCCGGAACAGCGGCCCCCGACAGCGCGGTCAACCGAACGTTGCCGCTACCGTCGTACAGCGCGACAAACTTGACGTCGCTCCCCTCTTCTTCAAGAGCCGCAACCAATTGCGTAGTCAGGGCGCCGATGTCGGGGCCGGGTTGAGCCAAGTTGAAACCAACTGCCGCGACTGCAATAGCCACGGCTCCCGCAGCGATACCGCGCCAGACCATGAGGCTTTCCCAGAATGACGAGGATTTAGAGGCGCGCCCTTGCTCGCCAAAGACCCGCGCAGCAACTGCCGGGTAGATATGGCCAGGAACCTGGGCTTCGGAAAATTCGTCATTCAGTGAAGCGAAACGCGAAATCCAAAAGTCGCGATCGGCGCGCAAGTTCTGGTCATTGTCGATCAGATTGCCGATGCGGGCATGTTGGCTGGATGAAAGCAGGCCGAGCACATACTCGGCCACAAGGGCATTGCGTCCCTCGAAATCTCCGGAGATGTCATCGCTCGTGGTCATGCTGTCAAACACTCTTTCAGTTTGATGAGGCTCCGGCGTAGCCAGGTCCTCATCGTGTTGAGGGGCACGGCGTAGCGGCTAGCCAGTTCCTCGTAGCTATAGCCATCGAGGTAGGCGCCGCGCACCGCATCGGCACGATCACTTTCAAGCGTGCCCAGGCACTTCTCAATCTGGCCTCTTTCCTCGTTGTTCTGGGCTGCCCGCTCGGGAGAGGGAGCAGCGTCAGGCACTTCGAGAGCCACATCGATATCGGCGGAAGGCGGACGTCGGGCCCTCAGAATATCGAGTGAATGATTACGTGCGACTGCAACGAGCCAGCTTATTGGGCTGGTATTGCCGGCGACGTAACGGTCGGCACGCTGCCAAACCTTCACATAGACTTCCTGAACTGCCTCTTCGGCTTCTGATCGGTCCTTCAAGATACGCAGCGTCACCCCGAAGAGTTTCGCGCTGGTCCGCTCATATAGGGTGCGGAATGCATCACGATCTCGCAATGCACAGCGTGCGATCAGATCCGCAATATCCTGCGTGGGGGTGTTCTGCGTGGCCATATCGGTAGCGTGCCTCCCATATTGCCTGTCTCGCCCTTGCCCGGCGCGATGTCTGGCGTGGCTACAACGCCCTAAAAAGGGTTTTGGATCAATTGGCATTTGCGGCAGAACTGTCTTTTCCTTTCTGCATTGATGCTCTAGACCCGTTCCGATCTTTTATGCCGCCTTGCTAACAGAATGGGTCCGTCCATGACCGATCAGACTTCGAACGACCGCTTCAGTCATGACGCCGGCATCCTCGCACAGGCCCTGCCCTACATGCAGCGCTATGAGGGCAAGACCGTCGTGGTGAAATACGGCGGCCATGCCATGGGCGATGCCAAGCTCGGCCAGGCCTTTGCGCGGGATATCGCCTTGCTCAAGCAGAGCAAGGTCAACCCGATCGTGGTGCATGGCGGCGGGCCGCAGATTGCCTCGATGCTGGCCAAACTGGGCATCGAATCCAAGTTCGAGGGCGGGCTGCGCGTCACCGATGCGCGTACGATGGAAGTGGTCGAGATGGTTCTGGCCGGCTCGATCAACAAGGAAATCGTCGCGCTGATCAATGCCGAAGGCGAATGGGCCATCGGATTGTGCGGCAAGGACGGCAACATGGTGTTTGCCAAGAAGGCCGTAAAGACCGTCAAGGACCCGACCTCCAATATCGAGCGGGTGCTGGATTTGGGCTTTGTCGGCGAGCCGGTGGAAGTCGATCGCACGCTGCTCGACCTGCTGGCGCGCTCGGAAATGATTCCCGTCATCGCTCCGGTGGCACCCGGGCGCGACGGCAACACCTACAATATCAATGCCGATACCTTTGCTGGTGCGATTGCCGGCTCGCTGGGCGCCAAGCGCCTGCTGTTCCTGACCGACGTGCCGGGCGTACTTGACCGCGACGGCAAGCTGATCTCCGAGCTCAGCGTGCGCGAAGCCAAGGAGCTGATCGCCGATGGTACGATTTCGGGCGGCATGATTCCCAAGGTGGAGACTTGCCTTGAGGCGCTGGAGAATGGCGTCGAGGGCGTGGTGATCCTCAACGGCAAGATGCCGCATGTGGTTTTGGTCGAGCTTTTCACAGAGTTCGGCGCCGGTACGCTCATCGTTCGCTAACCATGGCGAGCTCGCAATACGTTTTGGCGGGTGTGTGGCCCATTGGTCATAGGCTCACCTTAACAAAACGTGGCAAATTTTAGCCAGTTCAGTTTTGGGGATAGTTTCATGGGTTTCAAGATCAAGCTGGCCGCAGCGCTGATCGCAGTAGCTGTCGGAGCGCCCGTCGTCGGCGCAAACGCGCAGCAGCTGATTGCACCGGTGATTACGAACCAGTCCTATCAGCCTGCCTATTCGGCCTGGGACGGGTTCTATATCGGTGCGCAGGGCAGCCTGATCGGCATGAAGAGCCACGAGACAAATACCGTCGTCGCTGCTCCTCCCGCAAAGGAACAGTTGCTAGGCGATATCGGCGGCAGCGCTGGTGTGTTTGCCGGTTATCGCATGCAGCTCAGTGACTGGTTCGTGCTGGGCGTGGATGCCGAGCTGAACAATGTTGCGACCCAGTTCGAATATAACGGCCTCAACTACGGCGCGCTCAAGTGGGACACCGCAGTCCGCGCGACGCTGGGCTATCCCATCGCCAACAACGTTCTGGCCTATGGTACCGTGGGCTATTCGTGGGGCCGGTTTGACCTGTCGCCAGGTCTGGGCGGCGGTTCCGAGTTCACAGCCGGCGGCTTCCAGCTCGGGCTGGGTGTCGACATGATGGTCACCCAGAATATCATGGCGCGCCTTAACGCGACATGGACGCATTATGGCGTCAACACCGTGCCGGGCCCAGCGGGCCGCACCAGCGAGCCGAGCAATGCGGTTATCCGCGCGGGCCTTGCCTGGAAGTTCTAGGACCTACCGAATATGAATTAAAAGGCCGCCCCGAGGGGCGGCCTTTTTGTTGGGTCAGACTTCGATGGCAACTTGCTGGGCCGGCGCGCCATGGCCGTGGGCCGGGGCGGCGGGTCGCTTGAAGAACGGCGACATCAGCAACACCAATGCGAAGCTGCCCACCACGTACCAGAGCGCCAGGCTCGAGGCATTGGCGAAGGCGGCATGCGGCGCGGAGCCTGCGGCCATTGAATTTCCCAGGTTGGTGAAAAATATCTGGCCGATGATGGCGACACCAAGCGCTCCACCAACCTGCTGGAAGGCCTGCAGGGCACCCGAGCCTGCGCCCGCATCGCGCGGTGGCACATTGGACAACACGAGTTGGAACAGCGCCGAGAAGCCAAGGCCGAGGCCTATACCGGCGATCAGCAGCGGCGGCAGTAGCTGCCAGTGATCGATGCTGTCGCCAACGCCTGCGATGTAGAAATGCATCCAGCCGATGCCGATAACCAGCAGCGCACCGGACGAGGCAAGGCGGGCGCGCAGATAGTGCGAGCCAAATCGACCGGCAATAGCCGAGGCGATCAGCACGCCGACCGAGAACGGCGTGTTGGTCAGGCCGGATTCAAGCGGGGTGAATGCGAAGCCACCCTGCAGCAGCAGCGAAATCACCATGAACATGCCGGGAATGCCCGAGGCAAACACGGTGGTGACAAAGGCGCCGAACATGAACTGCCGGTTGGTGATCAGATCGAAGTTGAGCAGTTGTGGCGCGCCGATCTTGGCCCGCGAGCGGGTCCACAGCACGAACAGCACCAGCAGTACGACGCCGGCGGCGATCATGGCAAAGGCCCACAGCGGCCATCCGTAGGTGCGGCCTTCGACGATGGGGAACACCACCGCGAGAATTCCAAGACCGAACAGACCGATACCGACATAGTCGTTCTTGAGCGCAGCGTGGCCCGGCAGGCGCGGAATAAGGAACCAGCCGGCGATGACGGCAGCGATGCCGATTGGGATGTTGACCAGGAAGATCGGCTGCCATTCCATGCCGAACAGATTTGCCGAAACCAGCACGCCGCCGAGGATGGGACCGCAAACCGAGGCAAGACCGGCCGAAAGACCGAACAGCGAGAAGGCCTGGCCGCGTTCATGCGGCGGGAAGGTGACGGTGGCGATGGCCAGCACCTGCGGCGTCATCATGGCGCCAGCGAGACCCTGGATCACGCGAGCGACGATCAGGAATTCGATGTTGGGCGCCAGACCGCACAGAGCCGAGGCGGCGGTAAAGCCGGCAACGCCCCACAGGAAGAGCTTGGTGCGGCCCAGGATATCGCCGAGGCGACCAAAGGGTAACAGGCCCAGCGCAAAGGCCAGGATATAGGCGGCAATGACCCATTCGATCTGGCTATCGGTGGCGCCGAGGTCGGTGCGCATCGACGGCAGTGCGACGTTGACGATGGTCACGTCGATCAGGTTCATGAAATTGGCGATCAGCAGGATGAACAGCGCTAGCCAGCGGCGCTCATCGGGAGCGGCCGGCGCTCGAGGATTGATTGTATCGGTGGACATCGGATTTTCCTTGGACTTACGATTTTCGGATAAAGGCGCGTTCGAGTTCGGCCAAAGCCTGCTCGATCATGGAAGGCGAAGTGTCGGGCCGACGCCAGCAGTCGGACAGGGCGCCAGTGGCAATCATTGCACCCGCCTCGGGATCGAGGTCGGGACGGAAGGAGCCGTCGGCGACGCCGAGGCGGAAAATATCGACGAACTGACCGCGCCAGAATCGGTGCATCGGCAGCACGATCTCTGCCACTGTCGCATCACGTCTCGCGCGTTCGACAAGTTCTGTCAGTATGATGATGAGCTCGGGCATTTCGCGCGTGGTTTCTCGGAAATCGTCAAACTCCATGTGGAGTTGTTCGAGGCCGGTTTTGCCGACACGGGGGTGGCGCATGGCCTGGGTTCGGAAGTCATGACGGATGCTCTCAGCAACGAGGGCGACCAATGCTTCCTTGGTCGGCACATGATAATGCAGCGTGGCAATATTGATGCCGACGCGGGCCGCGATGTCGCGCGTGCGCAGGCCTTCGAGCCCCTTCTCGACGATGATCTGCCGGGCTGCACTGGCAACCGCGATACGACGCTCATCGCCGCTCTCGCGCTTGCTGGCCGGGAAGGCACATGGGGTGGAGTCAGCTTTCATGGCGGGAGGCTATAGCGCCAAACCTCAATCAATCAAATGATTGAGTAGACAATCCTGCCATGCAATTTCCGCAGACTTGGACCCGGCCTGCGGCTTGACAAACTCTCAGTCGGGCGCTCCATCACGGCCACACCGGAGCTACCGCATGCAGGACTATGTCCGCCGTATTCTCACTTCGTCGGTTTATGAAGTCGCGGAGCAAACGCCGCTCGACACCATGAACCTGCTATCGGCGCGCCTTGGGGCCAAGGTGCTGCTGAAGCGCGAGGATATGCAGCCGGTGTTCTCGTTCAAGATCCGTGGTGCGCATAATCGGATTGCGCAACTGACCGAGGCAGAGCGTGCGCGTGGCGTGATCTGTGCCTCGGCCGGCAATCATGCGCAGGGCGTGGCTTTGTCGGCGTCGCGGCTGGGCATTCGCGCCATTGTCGTCATGCCCACCACCACGCCGACCATCAAGGTCGGTGCGGTGCGCCGGCTGGGTGGGGAGGTCGTGCTGTTTGGCGACGGCTTCGACGCGGCGCGCGGCCATGCGGCTGACCTGGCCGAAAAGCATGGTTATGTGGTCGTGCACCCGTTTGACGATCCCGACGTCATTGCTGGCCAAGGCACAATCGGCATGGAATTGCTGCGCCAGCATCCGGGTGAAATCGGCGCCATCTATGTGCCCGTAGGCGGTGGCGGATTGGCGGCCGGCATTGCAGCTTTCGTCAAATTTCTGCGCCCCGAAATTCGCGTTATCGGGGTCGAGCCGGAGGAGGCCGCCAGCATGAAGGCCGCCATTGCGGCAGGTCATCCGGTGGCGCTGGATCAGGTCGGCCTGTTCGCTGATGGCGTCGCCGTGCGCCAGGTCGGCGACGAGACGTTCCGGATTTGCCGCGAGTTGCTCGACGATATCGTCACCGTGACCGCCGACGAAATCTGTGCCGCGATCAAGGATATTTTCGACGACATGCGGGCCATTGCCGAACCCGCTGGCGCGCTAGCGCTGGCCGGGTTGCGGCGTCAGGTGGAAACCGGCGTGGCGCCGAAAGGTGCGCTGATCGCCATCAATTCTGGCGCAAATGTCAATTTCGACCGGCTGCGCTATGTGGCCGAACGCGCCGAGATCGGCGAGCGGGCAGAGGCGCTGCTCAGCGTCGAAATTCCGGAACAGCCCGGCAGCTATCGCGCCTTTATTCGCTTGCTCGGCCAGCGCTCGATCACCGAGTTCAACTATCGCTACGCGCATGGCGCCAAGGCCCGCATTTTTGTCGGCATCAAGCTCAGCGGTGGCGACGTCGAAAAGCAGGAGATCATCGCCCTGCTGCAAGGCCACGGCCTGGGCGTGCTCGACCTGACCGACAACGAGGTCGCAAAACTACACGTCCGCCATATGGTTGGCGGCAGGGTTGCCGATCTCAACGATGAGGTCGTCTATCGCTTCCAGTTTCCCGAGCGACCCGGCGCCCTGCTGAAATTCCTCGAAGGGCTCAACGACGAGTGGAACATCTCGCTATTCCACTATCGCAATCACGGCGCCGATTATGGCCGCGTACTGGTCGGCATCCAGGTGCCGGCGGCCACCCGCGCCGATTTTATCGCCCATATCGAAGCCATCGGCTTTCCCTATTGGGACGAGACCAACAACCCGGCCTACCGTCAGTTTCTCGATCACGATCGCGGTTAAAACCGGGAGTGTCACAATCGTGTCGTCGGCGCTATGCTGCAGTAAATCGACAATAGAGGCGACACGTCGCTTTGTGGCCAGAATCTATTGCAATTCAATGCCCAAGGACCCATCTGCCGCCCACGGGCGTTGGCTCTACTGTCGATAGGCGCTCACCCGACCAACTATAACAAATGCCGGAGAAGACGATGAGGACCAACCAGACTGCCCGCCTGCTGCTGCTGAGCAGCGTCGCGACCGCCGCCCTGATGAGCCCAGCCATGGCGCTGGACGCACAGGTGTTCGTTGATCGCGTTGCCGAGGTCTACAAGCATATTGGCTATGATCTCAGCTTTGGCGCGGCGACGCTGGATGGCGATACCGTCACTGTCGATGGCGTGACGGTTGGCTTTGTCGGCGCCAGTGCCGACACGATGGAGCCGATGACCTTTGACACCGAACTGACCTTTTCCGGCGTCGCCGAAGGCACCGATGGCAGCTACACCGTCGAGTCGCTGACCATTCCCGATATCGATACCGAATTTGCCAGCGCGCCCGAGCCAGTTGGCCACGTCACCGCCAGCGATATTCGCGCTGATAGCCTTTATATCCCCACTGGCGAGACCGTGCCCGCCGTGATGTTACTGCAACTGGTCGGATCGCTGAGCAGCGGCTCGGTCGTCGTGACGCGCGATGGCGAGGAAGTGTTCTCGGTCGAAGGCATGGACGCCACCTCGACCTTCACTCCGTCGCAGGGCACTGCCGATCTCGTGGATCTCAAGTCCGTGCTGAACATCTCCGGCATTTCGCTCGACCTGTCGACCGTCGGCGAAGAAGACCCGTCGGCGGCGGCGACCATCGAGGCGCTCGGCCTGACGTCCATAACCGGCGACATTACCCAGGATTTGGAATGGTCGATGGCTGACGGCCATATGGCATTGAACGAATTCCTGTTCGACTTCGCCGATGTTGGCGCGCTCAACCTGACGGCCGATTTCACCGGGCTGACCCCGGCTGTGCTCGACCAGCTTTATGCCATGCAGGCCGCGATGGGGACGACTGGCGATGCAGCGCCGACCGACGAGCAGGCCCAGGCACAGATGATGCAGGGCATGGCCATCATGCAGGGCGTCAATATCGTCAACACCTCGGTGCGCTATGACGACGCTTCGCTGGCGGGCAAGCTGCTCGACTATTTCGCCGAGCAGTCCGGCACTGATCGCGCCACGTTTGTCACGGGCCTCAAGGCGCAACTGCCGCTGATGCTGGCTGGTACCGGCATTCCGGCGCTGAACGATGTGGTTATCCCACCAGTCGAGGCCTTCCTCGACGATCCGCAGAGCCTTGAAATCAAGGTTGCGCCGCCGTCGCCGACCTCGCTGCTGGTGCTGATGGCCGCTGCCGCCAACCCGGCCGGCCTGATCACCGCGCTCGGACTTGCCGTCGAAGCCAACACTGCCGACGAATAAAACCCTCCGGAGCGGTGCATTTGTCCCGCTCCGGAATTCTTGACGTGAAAACTTCACCAATCCGCACTATATCGGCGTGACCATGAATGACATGTCGCCCCTCGCTCCTCGCAGTCTCAGCCACATTACCGATTGGGTGTTCGATCTCGACAACACCCTCTATCCGCGCACCTGCAACTTGTTCGCGCAGATCGATATCCGCATCACTAACTATGTGATGGATGTTACGCAGCTCGATTTCGACGCGGCGCGGAGCCTGCAGAAGAGCTATTACCGAGACTTCGGCACCACGCTGAACGGGCTGATGACCCGCCACACTATCGATCCCGATCACTTTCTCAACAACGTCCACGCCATCGACTATGCACCGGTCGATGCCCATCCTGACCTCGTCGAGGCTATTCGCGCCTTGCCCGGGCGCAAGTTCATCCTGACCAATGGCGACGTCGGCCATGCCCGTTCGGTGCTGAAACGCCTGGGTGGCGATGACCTGTTCGAGCATGTGCATGACATCCGCGCCATGACCTATGTGCCCAAGCCGCACAAGGCGGCCTATGACGGGTTCTTTGCGCTGCACGATATCGACCCAACCCGCGCCGTGATGTTCGACGATCTCGAAAAGAACCTCGTGGTGCCGCATGACGTCGGCATGTCCACCGTGCAGGTGGTGGCCGGTCCCGACTTCGTGCACGAGCAAGTCGATGCCTGGGAACTCGACCGCGCCATCGGCCCGCATGTGCATCACGTCACCGATGACCTAGCCAAGTTTTTGCGCGAGCGGCCCTGAGCTACATATTGTTCAGGTGCAGGATGTTGCCGTCCGGGTCCTTGAACCAGACCATCTTGAAATCACCGCCCGAGTGGATACCGTCCTTGTAGTCCATGCCGGGATAGTGCTCGAAGCGAACGCCCTTCGCCCGCAGATCGGCGACGATGGTCTCGATTTCGTCGCCGACGCCCCAGACCACCGCATTGGCCATGTTTGTGCCGGCGAAGTCTGACTTATAGACCACGAGCGTCGTGGCACCGGTCTGGAACTGCATCACATTGTCATTGCCTTCGACCAGATCGAGGCCGAGCGTGTTGGCATAGAAGTCCTTGGCGCGGGCCATGTCGGTGACGGCGACTATGGCGGCAGAATCCTGGTGCTTGAGCATTTCGCATCCTTTCCTGTGTGCCTGATGCAACGCCGTGGGCGGCGCCTCGTTCAATGACGAATGGCAAGCGGCTTTACAGACAGCCGGCGCAACTTTAACTTCATCGGCAACTACCGATGCAAAATTAGGAACACTGCTATGGAATATCGTCGCTTGGGCAAATCCGGCCTCAAGGTCAGCGAACTGTCGCTGGGCAGCTGGGTCACTTTCTCGAAGCAGGTGGACGAAAAAGAAGCCCTGTCGCTTATGAGCCTGGCCTATGACGAAGGCGTCAACTTCTTCGACAATGCCGAAGGCTATGAGGCCGGAGAATCCGAAGCGCTGATGGGTGCCGCACTCAGCAAGCTGGGCTGGAGCCGTGACAGCTACTCGGTTTCGTCGAAGGTATTCTGGGGTGGCGAAAAGCCGACGCAGAAGGGCCTCAGCCGCAAGCATGTGACCGAAGCCGCCCATGCGGCGTTAAAGCGGCTGCAGGTGGACTATCTGGACCTCTATTTCTGCCATCGCCCCGACATCGATACACCGATCGAGGAAACCGTGTGGGCGATGCATAACCTGATCACCCAAGGCAAGGTGCTGTATTGGGGCACGTCGGAATGGAACGCCCAGCAGCTCACCGAGGCATGGGCCTTTGCCCGCGCCAACAGCCTGATCGGCCCAGCCATGGAGCAGCCGCAGTACAACCTGTTCACCCGCGAGAAGGTCGAGCATGACTACCTGCCGCTGTATGACCTGATGGGCCTCGGCACCACGATCTGGTCGCCGCTCGCCTCGGGCGCGCTGACCGGCAAATACAATGACGGCATCCCCGAAGACAGCCGGATGAACTTGCCGGGCTATGAATGGCTCAAGACGGAATGGACCAGCGAAGAGGGCAAGGCCAAGCTGGAACAGATCAAGCAGCTGGCGGCGCTGGCCAAGGAAATCGGCCTGCCGGTGCATCACCTGGCACTGCTGTGGTGCCTGTCCAACCCGCACGTCTCGACGGTCATTCTCGGCGCATCGAAAAAATCCCAGCTCGCGGACAATCTCTCGGCGTTGAAGTCCAAGGCCAAGCTGACCCCCGACGTGGCGGAAAAAATCGAAGCTATCATGGGCAACAAGCCCAAGGCGTTTGAGCGGTATTGATCTCGACGATACATCCCGCCCACAATTTTTTTCCCTCGGGCTCGACCCGAGGGCCACCCTCAGCACGGCACAAGCCGCGAAAGACCCTCGGATCAAGTCCGAGGGAAAATCGGTGGGCGTGGATTGTTGCCAATCCTTACCACTCGGTAACTTCCACGCTCCATCGCTCCCCGATACAATCATCCCATGACCGATCTCCCCGGGCGCCGCCCGCCGCCTACGCCTGACAAAGCTCCCACATTCCGCGAACGCCTTGAAAACCTGCGCCATCTTGGCCGATTGGTGGCGCAGATCTGGCGCACCAGCCGCTCGATGACGTCAGCCAGCATTGGCCTGCGACTGATCGCGTCGTTGCAGCCCGTCGCCGTGCTGTATGCCGCCAAGCTGATCGTCGACGAGGTGGTGCGGTTGACCGGCGTGCAACCGCCCGGCCCCGGTTTCCTGGACTGGTGGCAAAGCGGCGAGTTGAACCACGTGTTCCTGCTGCTAGCTTTGGAATTTGCGCTGGTGCTGGCCAATGACCTGATTGCCCGTGCCACCGGGCTGGTCGATTCGATCCTGTCGGAACTGCATTCCAACCAGGTCAGCGTCGAGCTTATGGCGCATGCCGCCCGGCTCGACCTGATGCATTTCGAGTCCGCCGAATATCAGGACCGGCTTGAGAGAGCGCGACGGCAGGCGGCGGGACGCAATGCGCTGCTGAGCCAGATGTTCGGCCAGGCGCAGGACATGATCACCGTGGTCACGCTGGCCGGTGGCCTGTTCTTTTACGCACCGTGGTTGGTCCTGCTGCTGCCCCTGAGTTTCGTGCCCGCCATCTGGGGTGAGACGCGGTTCAATACGCTGGCCTATTTCATGAGCCGCTGGCGCACGCCGGAGCGGCGCGAGCTGGAATATATCCGCTATATCGGGGCCAGCGCCGAGACGGCCAAGGAGCTCAAGCTGTTCGGGCTTGGCGATTTCCTGATCGCCCGCTTCAAGCAGCTGGCGCAGACCATTTATGTCGAGAACCGATCCCTCTCGACGCAGCGCGCCGTCTGGGGTGCGCTGTTTTCGTCGATCTCGTCGCTGACATATTATGGCGCCTACGCCTTCATCGTCTGGCGCACCGTGACCGGCGATTTCTCCATCGGCGACCTGGCATTCCTGTCCGGCTCGTTCCTGCGGCTCAACGGCTTGTTCCAAAAAATCCTGCTCGGGTTTACCGCCATTGCGGGGCAGTCGATGTATCTGGACGACCTGTTTTCGTTCTTTGAAATCGAACCGACCATTCTGTCGCCGGTAAGTCCGAAGCCGTTCCCCCAGCCGATCCGGCGGGGCATCAGCTTCGAGAATGTCGGCTTCCGCTATCCCGATACCGAAGGCTGGGCGATCCGGCACCTGAGCTTCACGCTGATGGCGGGCGAGACGCTGGCACTGGTGGGGGAAAACGGCGCCGGCAAGACCACCATCGTCAAGCTGCTGACGCGGCTTTACGACCCCGGCGAGGGGCGCATTACCGTTGACGGGATCGACCTCAAGGACTTCGCCGTCGGCGATATCCACGCCCATATCGGCGTGATCTTCCAGGACTTTATCCGCTACAGCCTGTCGGCCCGCGAGAATATCGGCGTCGGACGCATCGAGGACCAGGACGACATGGCGCGGATCGGTGATGCAGCCGAGCGCAGCCTTGCCGATGCGGTGATAGCCAAGTTGCCGGAAGGATACGACCAGCAGCTTGGCCGCCTGTTCAAGAAGGGCCGCGACCTATCTGGCGGGGAATGGCAGAAGGTCGCCATCGCCCGAGCCTATATGCGCGACGCGGACCTGATTATCCTCGACGAGCCTACTGCAGCGCTCGACGCCAAAGCGGAATCCGAAGTGTTTTCGCGGTTCAAGAGCCTGGCGTCAGGCAAGACGGCGGTGATCATCTCGCACCGGTTCTCGACGGTGCGGATGGCGGATCGAATCCTGGTGCTGGAGAATGGCGCGATCCTCGAGTCAGGGTCGCATGAGGAGCTGCTGGGCCTGCGCGGACGGTATGCGGAGCTGTTCGAGCTGCAGGCGGCCGGGTATCGGTAACAAGCAGCAAGAATACCCCCACCCAGCCTCCCCCTGAAAAGGGGGAGGAATCCGGCCGGTGAGTGAGACAAGATTGCGCCAGATACTCGATAGAGCTCCTCCCCTTTCAGGGGGAGGTTGGGTGGGGGTACCCCAAAGAGGGCTCTACCGCAGCTTCACCAGCACGCGTCCTTTCACCTCACCCGCCAATATCCGCCCCCCAGCCTCCGGCAGTCCTTCCAACCCGATCTCCTCGACCAGCCCTGCATAAGCCTTGGCGTCGAACAGTTCGCCCAGCCGCTTCCATGCGGCAACGCGCGGCTCCATCGGGCGCATGACGCTGTCGATGCCGATCAGGGTTACGCCTCGGAGGATGAATGGCAGCACCGTCGTGGGCAGGTCGGTACCGCCGGCCATGCCGATGCTAGCGACGACGCCGTCGTAATGTACCTGCTTCAAAACCTTGCCGAGCAGCGGGCCGCCGACATTGTCGATGGCGCCGGCCCAGCGGGCGGCTTCGAGCGGCTTGTCCGGCCCGCTGATGAAATCCTGCCGGTCAACCGCAGTCGTTGCCCCAAGTGCCTTCAATGCCTCTGCATGTTGTGGTCGACCAGACAAAGCCGCGACTTCGTAGCCGAGCTTGGCCAGAAGCGAGATCGCGATGGTACCAACCCCGCCTGCCGCGCCGGTGACCAGGATCGGGCCGATAGTCTTGCTGACGCCCGCCGCCTCCAGGCGATCTATCGCCAGCATAGCCGTCAAGCCCGCCGTGCCCAGCACCATTGCATCGCGCGGCGAGAGGCCCTTGGGCATGGGCACCAGCCAGTCGCCATTGACGCGCGCTTTTTCGGCATAGCCGCCCCACTGGGTTTCGCCGACGCGCCAGCCGGTTAGTAGAACCTTGTCGCCCTTGTGATAGCGCCAGTCGTCACTGGCGCTGACCGTGCCGGAAAAGTCGATCCCGGCAACATGGGGATAGTCGCGGACCATGTTGCCGGCGCCAGTCAGCACCATCCCATCCTTGTAGTTGAGGCCGGCCCATTCAATGTCGACCGTGACATTGCCCTTGGGCAGGCGGGCCTCATCCAGCTCCTGGACGGCTGACGTTACCTTGCCGTCGGCATGCTTGTCGGTCAGCAATGCTCGGAAACTCATGGTTCGACTCCCTTGATGTTTGGCGCAACTTGGCATGATGGGCCGCGAGGGACCACCCTCTGGCGCGAGGCGGCAAAGCGCCTTACCTGTTAAACAAGCAAGCCCAAGAGTTTCCGAAGTGACCACGCCAAGCGACGCCCAGATCAACGTCATCGCCGAAACCTACCGCCTGCTCGGCGATCCGACCCGGTTGCGCGTGCTGCTAGCGTGCCTCTCCCAACCCATCGCAGTCGGCGATATCGCCAAGGCGGTCAACGCTTCGCCGTCCTCGGTCAGCCACCATCTGCGGCTGCTGCGTAGCGCCCGGCTGGTGCGGGGAACGCGGCGCAACAAGCAGGTGTTCTACGAGACGGCGGACCAACACATCGCCCACATGCTCACCGACATGATCGAGCATGCGATGGAAGAGCATGACGACAGCAGCGACACATGAGCGCAGGCAACACCCGACAATTGCCTTTATCTGCACATATGATCATGCATTCATGTTAATGACATTCGAGGAGCGTGGCGATGGCGGCAGATCACAAGGAGCGTGGCGCGACGGGCCACGGTCACGCCGATCAAGATCATGACCACGCAGGACACACTCACGGCACCGATGACCACGCCGGGCACGAACATTCGGACCACGACCATGCCGGGCACAACCACGCGCCGACGGTGAGCGCCAGCAACGAGCGCGTGGTGTTCATCGGCTTCCTGCTGACCGCAGTCTTCATGTTTGCAGAGATCATCGCGGGCGTCCTATCGGGCTCGCTGGCGCTGATTGCGGACGCCGGACATATGCTGACCGACGCCGCGGCACTGCTGCTGGCCTGGGCGGCGTTCCGTTTTGGCCGCCGGGCCTCGGACAACCAGCGCAGCTTTGGCTACATGCGGCTCGAAGTGGTAGCCGGCCTGATCAACGCGGTGACGCTGTTCGCGCTGGTCGGCTGGATCATCTACGAGGCGATCAAGCGCTTCATGACGCCGCATGAAGTGCTGGCGGGACCGATGTTCATCGTCGCAGTGCTCGGCCTCGTCATCAATGTGGTGGTATTCCTCGTGCTGTCACGGGGCGACAAGGAGCACGTCAACATCCGCGGCGCCATGGTGCATGTGCTGGGCGACCTGCTTGGCTCGGTCGCGGCGATTGCTGCCGCCGTCACCATATGGCTGACCGGGTGGATGCCGATCGATCCAATCCTGTCGGTGCTGGTGTCGCTGCTGGTGCTGCGCAGCGCCTGGGCCCTGTTCCGCAACTCGCTGCATATCCTGATGGAGGGCACGCCGGGCAATGTGGTGATCGAGGAGCTCAGCACGGCGCTGGTCAGCAAGGTGCCGGGGGTTCGCGAGGTTCGCCACGTCCACGTCTGGTCGATCACCTCGGGCAAGCCGGTGGCGACCTTGGAAGTGGTGCTGGCGTCAGGTGCCGATGCTCCACTGGTGACGCGGTCGGTCAAGGCGCTGCTGCTGGCCGATTATGGCATCAGCC
This sequence comes from Devosia psychrophila, assembly GCF_000971275.1. Lineage (GTDB taxonomy): Bacteria > Pseudomonadota > Alphaproteobacteria > Rhizobiales > Devosiaceae > Devosia > Devosia psychrophila. The sequence goes on from NZ_LAPV01000235.1 coordinate 34,657, forward strand.
ACTCCACCATCGAGATCGTCTGGGACGAGAATGCGCCTCGCTGCGCCCTTGCGCCAGGCGCTGTTCGCTAGTCCCTAATTCTGCCTCTTGTGCGAATATTTCACACCGTGCAGAGCTGGTCGCAACGGGAGAGAGAGCTATGGCATTGCGACTTGGAGTGATCGGGGCGGGGCTCAAGGCGGCGGATTATGCGCGCGGCTGGGCGGCCATGGAGGACGTCAGCATCGCTGCCACCGCCGAGGTCAGCGAGGTGTCGCGCAAGCGCTTTGCCGATACCTGCGAGGCAGCCGGTGCGCCGCGCCCTGCTGAGTATCCAGATGCCGAGGTCATGCTGGCTGCGATGCAGGGCCAGATGGATGCGGTCTATGTGTCCACCCCGCATGCGTTTCACGGCGCCAATGCGCTGGCAGTGATCGAAGCAGGTTATGACCTGCTGCTGGAAAAGCCGATGGTGACCACGGTCGAGGAAGCCCTGGCACTGGTCGAGGCGGAAAAGCAAAGCGGCCGCACCGTGGTGATCGCCTTTCAGGGCGGGTTGTCTCCCTTGGTGCATGACACGCGCGACCGAGCGCGGCGTGGCGATTTCGGCGAGTTGGTCAGCGTCAATGCGTCGATCTGGGAAGGCTGGAAAGCCAGCTATGCCGGCCAGTGGAAACAAAACCCGGCCATTTCGGGCGGCGGCTTCATGTTCGATACCGGCGCGCATATGATGAACACGGTCTGCGTGCTTGCCGACGCCGAATTCGCCCGGCTTTCGGCCTTTGCCAACAATCGTGGCATTGCCGTGGACCTGGCGACGGCCGTCGCCGCGCGGCTGACAAACGGCGCCGTCGTCACCTTCAATGCCGCCGGCGAAGGCCCACCGGGCTGCGCCTCGGCCATCACCTTCTTTTACACCAATGCCATCGTGCGCATCGATGCCTGGGGCAAGTGGCGCGAAGTTACGATCGGCGATGTCGCCGAACCGCGCGAAGAAAGCGAAATCCGCGATACGCCGATGCACACGTTCCAGGCGGTGCGCGACGGCCGCATGGCCAATCCATCCACCGTGGCCAATGGCCTGCGCTTTGCCCGGCTGTGGGACGCCATCAAGCTCTCTGCTTCGCGTGATGGCGAAGCGGTGACGATCGGCTAGTAGCGACCAGGTCCCAGGTCGGAGATATCGATGTCCGGCGTGCTGCCGGCCACGAGATCGGCTGTGACCCGCGCCGATCCGCAGGCCATGGTCCATCCCAGCGTGCCATGGCCGCTGTTGATGAACAGGTTGCCCAGCTTTGACGCGCCGATAATCGGCGTGCCGTCGGGCGTCATGGGGCGCAGGCCGGTCCAGTAGCTGGCGCTCACCGTATCGCCCGCGCCGGGGAACAGTTCGTTGACGCAATGCGCCAGCGTTTCACGGCGGCGTGGCGGCAGGTGGTTGGTGTAGCCCGAGAGTTCGGCCATGCCGCCAATACGGATGCGGTCGCCCAGCCGGGTTACGGCGATCTTGTAGGTCTCGTCGAGCACGGTCGACACCGGCGCCACGCTGGCATCGGTCACCGGCGCGGTAATGGAATAACCCTTCACCGGATAGATGGGCAGGTCGACGCCAACCTGTCGCGCCAGTATGGGGCTATAGCTTCCCAGCGCCAGCACATAGCGGTCGCCCGTTACCGTGCCTACGGAGGTGCGAACGCCGGTCACGGCACCGCCTGTCACGTCAAGCCCGTCGATGTTCACGCCATAGCGAAAAACAACGCCGAGTTCGGCGGCCATTTCGGCGAGGCGTTTGGTGAAGATGTGGCAATCGCCGGTCTCGTCGCCGGGCAAGCGCAGGCCGCCGGCAATATCGGCCGGAGAGTTACCCAGACCCGGTTCGGCAGCGATGCAGCCGGCACGATCGAGCACCTCATAGGCTACGCCATATTCGTCGAGTACCTCGATATCCTTATGCGCGCCATCGACCTGCTTCTGGGTGCGGAACAGCTGCAGCGTGCCCCGCGTCCGCTCGTCATATTTGATGCCGGTATCGGCGCGCAGCGCGACCATGACGTCCCGGCTATACTCGGCCACGCGCACCATGCGGGCCTTGTTGATGGCGTAACGCGACACGGTGCAATTGGTCAGCATCTGCAGCACCCAGCGCACCATGTAGGGGTCGAGCGTCGGCTTAACGATCAGGGGAGGATGCCGCATCATCAGCCATTTGACGGCCTTTTGCGGAATGCCCGGCCCAGCCCAGGGCGACGCGTAGCCGGGCGAAATTTCACCGGCATTGGCAAAGCTGGTTTCGAGCCCCACGCCCGGCTGCCGCTCGATGACCTCAACCTCATGGCCGGCCTTGGCCAGGTAATAGGCCGAGGTGACCCCAATAACGCCGCCGCCCAGAATGATGACCTTCAAGCTTCCGCCTCCGTGCCGGTGAACTGATCGGATGATGTCGCAATGCGCCATCCGTGTCGCCGAACTTTATGACATGGGTCCCGCACGTCGGCATTCCCCAACTCTTCCAGCGCTATCGGAGATAGCGCCGCATCTTCATTCACAAGTCTGTCAGGCGATCATGGCACCCAGTTCGATGGCGTCGGCGCCGCCCATGGCGCGCATCTGCGACAGGCTGGTGTTGTCCAGCACGTCGGCGATGGCATTGCGCACGTCCAGCATCAGATGGCGGATTTGGCAGGTCGCCTCGTCGCAGTCGGTGCAGGGCTGGTAGCGGGTCTTGCTGGCACAGGGGATCGGGGCCAGCGGACCATCAAGCACACGCACAACATGGCCGATCTTGATCTCGTCGGCAGGCCGCGCCAAACAGTAACCACCGGTCTTGCCCTTGCGGCTTTGCACGAAACCGGCATTGCGCAACTCGGCCAGGATGGCGTCGAGAAACTTCTTGGGAATCCTGTTGGCGCTGGCAACTTCACCCACGAAGGCGAGCTGGCCGGGCGCAAGCTCCGACAACGCCGAAAGCGCCTTCAGGCCGTATTTGCCTTTTTTGGTGAGCATGGCGTCGTGCAATCCTGGCTGTCTGCCCACTGTAGGCAGACAATTCCTGAATGCAAATAATGTCTAGAAAAATTCTAAACAAGAGCAGATTTTGCCAATGACGATGATGGTGACGAAACTCCCACCCGGTCAGTGCAACTGGTGCCCGACGCCAGACGCCAGCAGATAGCCGTTTGACCAGCGTCCGAAGCCGCTCTGGATGTTGATATGGCCGACATGGCCAAGGTCATGCAGACGGCTGCCCCACGCATGAGCCAATATCTGGATTTTGGCGAACGGCATATAGGGGTCGTTGTGGCTGGCCACCACAATCGAGGGAAACGGCAGGACGTCCTGCGGCATGGTGCCAAATTCGTAGGTGCGCTGATGCCGGGCGGAAGTTCGGCTTATGTCGGCTGGCGCCACCAGCAGTGCCCCGGCGATCATGGAAGAGACTCGGCTTCGGGCCAATTTGGCGACCAGTATGGCACCAAGGCTGTGAGCCACGATCAGGCTGCCCGGTCGCGCCACGATGGCCCGCTCAAGTGCCTGGGTCCATCGTGTCTCGTCAGGGTTCGACCAATCCGCCTGCTCGACCAGAACAGCTTGCGACTGGTCCTGCTGCCACCAGTGTTGCCAGTGTCCGGCACCGGAGCCATGCAGGCCCGGCACGATAAGCGTGGGTCGGCTCATGGTGCTTAGGGGGTGTATCGGCTCACGAATGAATAGGGCCGCGTCGCCGCCCTCTCGACCGGGTCGGGCTCCCACGACTTGCCATTGAGATAGCAGGCGTCCTGTTCAGCCTTGCTGAGCGGCACCGCGCCGGCTGCCGCATCAGGCAAGCCACCAAAGAAGCCTGCCTTGTAGGGCGCCTCGTCAGTCATTTTGCGCTGGCCGAAATCAGGCGTGAAAATTCCAAAGAAAGGAACGACCATAGTTCTCAACTCCTCTGTTGCTGGCTAGACGCCTGCCAGGTTCTGATAGCTACCGTGCCAATAGAGCAGCGGGGAAACATCGGTAGACGTCTCGACCGAACGGACCCGGCCGAGCAGGATGGCGTGGGAATGCCGCTCGATGGCCTCGTCCAGATCGCAATCGATAACCGAGACCGCACCGGCAAGCCCCAGCGTGCCGCTACCGAGACGATCCCAATCCCAGCCGACATAGCGGTCGTTACCCTTGATGCCACCGCGACCGGCAAAGCGGTCGGCGACATCTGACTGTCCATTGGCCAGAATATTGACGGCAAACGAGCCTGCATCGAGCACCGCCGCCCAGGACGACGAGGCCTTGTTGAGGCTGACCAGAATGGTGGGCGGATCGATTGAAAAAGACGAGACCGACGTGGCCGTAAAGCCAGTACGTGCCTGCCCGGTGCCGACGGTAATGACACTGACGGCGCCTGCCAGACGCCCCATGGCATGCTTGAAGGCGGGAACATCGACGCTGGGGTGGTAGCTGGGCATGTAATTCGCAAGATCGATGATAGACACGTATGGCCTCCTGTCACGATCGACTGTCAGGGCTTCACGACTGGAATCAGCCTAGATTGCCGTTGGCAATCAGGGGAGGGGCTCAGCGAGCACAGTTTTTTCAAGTTCCGCCGGGGCGGAGTATTTATATCTACAAGTTCTGTAGACTTAAACCGTCCGGGCGGTAGGATCCTGCCCAACGCCTTGCGGCGGCCACCAACTTCTTCTTTGGTTTGGACTGAATGGATACCTTGACCAACGCTCTCTTCGCCCCGCTGCATTTGGGCGAGATCGACCTGCCCAATCGCATCGTGATGGCGCCAATGACGCGGCGACGCGCCGCGGCGGGTAAGCTGGCGACGGCTTTGATGGCGCAATATTACGCGCAGCGCGCCAGCGCAGGGCTGATCATCAGCGAATCCATCGAGGTCGATCCATTGAGCGGCCTTGCCGCGCCGACACGACCCGGCCTGTTCAACGCCACGCAACAGCAGGGCTGGCGGGCAGTCACCGACGCGGTGCATGCGGCGGGTGGACGGATTTTCGCGCAGCTTTCCCATATGGGGCGGGGCGCGCATTCGAGCCAGCTCGAAGCCGGCGGGCGCGTGGTGGGTCCCTCGCCGATTGCCGCCACCGGGAGCATCTATACGGCAAACGGCCCGCTGCCCTATGAAGTGCCGCACGCTCTAACCGAAGACGAGATGGGCACGGTCGTCGCGCAATATGGCGAGGCTGCGCGCCTGGCGCGCGAGGCAGGCTTTGACGGCGTTGAACTGCATGGCGCCAACGGCTATCTGATTGACCAGTTCCTGCGCGACGCCAGCAACCAGCGCGACGACCGCTATGGCGGCAGCGCTGAGCGGCGTGCGCGCTTCCTGCTGGATGTAATCGCTGCCGCAAAGACGCATTGGCCAAGCCAGAGGATCGGCGTCCGGGTGTCGCCGACCAACAATTTCCAGGGCATGTCCGATAGCGACCCCGTCAGCCATTATGGCCTCATCGCCGCTTTGCTTGACTTAGAAGGGTTGGCTTATCTGCATGTTGTCGAGCCCGCGATCCAGCCCGAGAGCCTGCCGCAAGTGGCGCCAGTCATTCGCCAGGCCTTCAGCGGGCTACTGATCCTCGCTGGCAAGTATGACCTGCATTCCGCGCAAGCAGCAATTGCCGAGGGCCGGGCTGAACTGGTGGCTTTTGGCGAGCCTTTCCTTGCCAATCCCGACCTGCCCGAGCGCTTCAAGCGCGGCGCCCCGCTCAACCCTGCCGATAAGGCGACGTTTTATACGCAAGGCGAGCGGGGCTACTCCGACTACCCATTCCTCGCCGATTAGCCCAGGAACTTGTGCGGCTTGGGAAAGCCATGTCGCTCCGCCAGCCACGTCAGGATGCCATTGGTGTCCTGCAGGTAGGCCGTTTCGCCATGGCGTTTGGCGTCCTCCGCTGGCGCGTCGCCGAATACCAGCAGCGGCAGTCCCTGATTGGCCTCACCAACCGCTGCAATCACTGCGGCGCGCGGGCGTGGGAAGTCCACGCGTTCGACCTCGATGTTGGCGGCAAGCTCGGGGAAGCTCGCCAGCAGGCCTTCGATCTGGTTGCAGAATGGACAGACGAACGGACCGTCGTCGCGATTGGCATCGGTGAAACCGGGTTTGATCAGGTAGAGCTTGTCCTTGGCCATGGCGCATCCTTGCAGTGTCGAAAATGGGAACAGCCGCCCCGGTCCGGGCGGCTGTAGTGGGTATGGATCGAGATCGATCAGGTTTTGGGCAGGCCGGGGGGATTGGTCCGCGACTCCGGCACCGACTCGGCCGCTAGGTTCCAGCGTTCCAACAGCTTGGCATAGTCGCCGCTCTTGATCAGGCCATTGATGGCGATGGTCACGGCTTTGACGAGGCCGGTGTCCTTGCGCAGGGCAACGGCAATTTCGGCCGTCTGTGGCCAGCCGCCGTTCTGCACCCCGACGAGCCGGGTAGCTCCGGTGACAGCGGCCGAATAGGACAGCGTCGGGTTCGGGTTGAAATTGACGTCGGCGCGGCCAGACTGGATCGCCAGCTGGCTGGCCGCCGAGTCGTCGTAATAATGGATTTCTAGGGGGGCGAGCCCGGCTTCGACATTCAACCGATCCCATTCCAGGATGATCGTTTCCTGGTTGGTGCCGGAGGCGGTGATTACCTTGAGACCGGCAATATCCCTGGGCTCGGTGATCGCCTGAATCGGGCTGTCATTGCGGACGTAAAAGCCCAGCACGTCCTGGCGATAGGTCGAGAAATCCAGCTTTTCCTTGCGCTCTTCCGTCACGGTGACGTTGGAGATCACCGCATCATACTTGCCCGAGGTAACGCCAAGCGGCCAGTCGGCCCAGGCGACTGGCACCAGGTTCGGCTTGAGGCCAAGCGCTTCACCGATAAGCCAGGCGAAGTCCGGCTCGGAGCCGACCGGCGTCTTGGAATCGGTGGCGTAGGTGCCGAGCGGCGCGTCGCCCAGCGCCAGGGCAACCGTGAACTCGCCAGCAGTGGCAAATTTGAAATCTGCCGGCAGGGCCGCGATGGCCTCTGGATTGGGCTGGGCGTGAATGCGTCCCGGCTGTTCCGGGCTGAGGTCGAAGGCGCTTTGGGCGAAGGCGGTGGTCGAGAAGGCTGCAAGCGCTAGGCCCGCCAGCAGCAGTTTGAGAGATTTTGACGCGGTCATTTTAGTCTTTCTCTTGGTAAGAATGCGCAGGATCAAGTCCCGGCTTGCGTAGCGCCGGGCCGTTTGGTCAGGCCGTGGCGCGATTACGCCCAGCCGGGAATGAGGGGGTTGCCGACCAGCCCAAGGCAGGCGCGATGCGCTGAATCGTGTCGGTTAGAATCTGCTCGTATTCGGGCAGGGTGAATTCGTAGGGCAGTTCCAGCCGCAGTTCGTCGACCAGCGGCAACACCGGATCGTTGAGCAGCCATTCGACGATCTGCTCGGCGGTGCCGACCAAGTCGCGCGGGAACAGCGTTCTCCGTTCGCCCTGCGGGCTGAGCGTCCGCTCGTAGCGACCTGCTCCGAATGCCTCGTAGCGTGCGATCCGCGATGCGGGGGCAGTGTCGGTCGGCACATCACCCGGCCCACGGCCACCCTGCCCGGCTTGCCATCCAGCGCCTCTCGATAGGCAAGGATCAGGTTACGCTGGGCGGTGTGGAAGTCATCGGTGTCTTCGCCCGAAATGACATTGCCGGTGAGCAGGTTAAAGCCGTTCTCGCCCGCCCAATGGGCCGATTTCAGCGAGCCGCCGCCATACCAGAGCCGGTTGGCGAGACCTGTTGCGTGCGGCTGCAGCCGCGGCCGTTGCGGACCGAATGGCGTTGCAATTGTGGTCTCGTCATCACCCAGATAGTTCCCACGCAGATTGACCGCGAAACGGGCGATGCGCGCGTGGCTCAGATCGTGGCTCTGCCAGTCGCCGTCGTGCACGAGCGGCGCGAGGATCGCGGCATGGGGCGGCAAGCCGGCGCTGAGGCCGACATTGAGCCGACCCCGCGACAGCACATCGACCATCGAGAGGTCTTCGGCCAGGTGGAAGGGGCTTTCGTAGCCGATCTGGATTACCGCCGAGCCGAGCTGGATCGTGCTGGTGCGCTGGCTGGCGGCGGCCAAAAACACCGCCGCCGTGCCGATGCCGGGCTCCAGATGCCGCTGCCGCACCCAGGCGCTGTCGAAGCCTAGCCGTTCGCCAAAAGCGATCAGGTTCAGCGTCGCGTCGATGCCCTCGAACGGGCTATCGTTGCTGAAACTGCCTGGCGTGAGGAAGCCGAGATGGCGGATGCTGAGCGACATGATTGCCTCAGGCCTTCGGCTTGGGCAGGCCGGGCGGATTGGTGCGCGATTCCGGCACGGCCTCGGGCGTTACGTTCCACTGCGTCAGCAGTTCGGCATAGGTGCCGGTCTCGATCAGATGGTTGATCGCGGCGGTGAACGGCGCGGCGAGGCCCGCATCCTTGCGCGTGGTGATGCCCACGTCGGCGGGGTTCGGCCAACCCGAGCTGATGGTGCCGACAAGCCTCGTGTCACCTGTCAGTGCTGCGTGATAGGCCTGTGGAGCATTGGGATTGAGCTGCACGTCGGCGCGGCCCGAGCTGATCGCCAGCGAGGCCGCCGCATCGTCGTCGTAATATTGCAGCTCTATCGGCGCCAAGCCGGCTTCCTGGTTCTGGCGATTCCATTCGAGCGCGATGCGCTCCTGATTGGTGCCCGAGCCGGTAATGATCTTGAGCCCGGCAATGTCCTTGGGCTCCTTGATCGAGGTGATCGGGCTTTCGGCCCTGACGTAAAAGCCATGCACCCCGATGCGGTAGGTGGAGAAATCGTACTTCTCCTTGCGCTCCTCGGTCACCCCGACATTGGAAATTACCGCGTCATACTTGCCGGCGGTGAGGCCGAGCGGCCAGTCGATCCAGGAGATCGGCACGATCTCGACCGGAATGCCGAGCACTTCACCAACCAGGCGTCCGATATCGGGATCGAAACTGACGACTGTCGCGCCATCAGTGGCGTAAGTGGCGATTGGCGGTGCGCCGGCGGCAATGGCGATGCTCAGAGCGCCGTCCCTTGCAAAATCATAGTCTGCCGGAACCAGTGCCGCGATGGCGTCGACCTTGTCGGCATGCAGCCGGTTCGCCGGATTGGGTTCGAGGCTGAAACTGGTCTGGGCCAGTGCGAGGCTTGACGTCGATGCAGCGAGGGCCAAGGCAAAGGTGCCGAGGATGAAAGACTTTCGCGAGAGCATTTGAGAACTACCTTGTTGGGTTGGTCGAGGCGTGCGCCATCCTGCCGCGCGAACGGCATGGTCAGGCTGGCGCAGGCGATTGGGTTTGTTGGCTAGGTCGTGTGGGCAGTTGAGTCGGAATGCGGCGAAAATGGCGGTTTTCGAGAACCGGAGCGGAGCGTACTTTTGGGTACGTGAGCACCGGAAGCGGAGAATACCGCCATTTGCAGACCAGTCCGGCCAACTGAGCACATGACCTAGAGAACCTTGGCGATGAACTCGCGGGTCCGCGGATGCGACGGCTCGTTGAACAGGCGCTCGGGTGGCCCGACTTCGAGCACCTTGCCGCCTTCCATGAACACCACGCGGTCGGCCACTTCACGGGCAAAACCGATTTCGTGGGTGACGATGATCAGCGTGGTGCCGGACTTGGCAAGCTCCTTGATGACGTCGAGCACTTCGCCGACCAGTTCTGGGTCAAGCGCCGACGTCGGTTCATCGAACAGCAGAACCTTGGGCCGCAGCGCCAAAGTGCGGGCGATGGCGACACGCTGCTGCTGGCCACCGGAGAGATGGCGCGGATAGGCATCGGCCTTGTCGCCCAGCCCGACGCGCGCCAGCAGGTCGCGTGCGTCGGCAATCGCCTCGTCGCGCGGCACGCCGCCTACCGAAACGGGGGCTTCGATTATGTTTTGCAAAGCGGTCAGGTGCGGGAACAGGTTGAAGCTCTGGAACACCATGCCGACTGCCGAACGCCGACGGCGGATGGCGGGTTCTTTGAGCTCATAGAGCACATCGCCGCGGCGCTCGTAACCGATCAACTCGCCATCGATGCTGACCACGCCGGCATCGGCGCGTTCGAGATGGTTGATGGTGCGCAGCAGCGTCGACTTGCCGGCGCCGGACGGGCCGATGATGGCGACGACTTCGCCGGGCGCGATGGTGAGGCTGACATCGTCGAGCACCTTGTTGGTTCCGAAGCTCTTGTTGACGCCATGCACTTCCACATGGCCATCGCCTGTGGTGCGCAAGGCGGCGCTCAGCGGCTTGCGGGCGACGATTGGTGCGATGTTGCTCTCGACGGGGCGGCTAGCGAAGAAACGCAGCGCCTTGTCGATCGCAGTGGGACCTGCATCGCGGCGTGCACCCTTGGCGAAATGCTGCTCGACGAAATACTGAACGCTGGACAGCACGATCATGATGATCAGGTACCAGACGGTTGCCACCATCAGCAGCGGAATGACCTCGAGATTGCGGCGATAGATCACCTGCACGGTGTAGAACAGCTCGGGCAGCGCCAGCACGTAGACAATGGACGTTGCCTTGGCGAGACCGATGATTTCGTTGAAGCCGCTCGGCAGGATGGCCCGCATCGCCTGCGGCAGCACGATATGGATGCCCTGGCGCCACGAGGTCAGCCCGAGCGCCGCGGCCGCTTCATGCTGGCCCTGATCGACCGACAGGATGCCGCCACGGATGATCTCGGACGAGAACGCCGCCTGGTTCAGGCTCAGCCCGATCAGCGCCACCGAGAACGGGCTCAGCGTCTGCACCGTGTCGAATTGAGCAAACAGGATTTTGGTGAAGGGTACGCCGATGTTGATGGTGGCATACAGGTAGCCCAGATTATTGAGCACCAGCAGCAGCACGATCAGCGGGATCGAGCGCAGCAGCCAGATATAGCCCCAGGACAGACCCGACAGCAGCGGCGACTTGGAGACGCGGGCAAAGGCTAGCAGACCACCAAGCAGGAAACCGATGACCGATGCCAATGCGGTCAGCAGCAAGGTCCGGCCAAGCCCGATCAGCACCGGCTCCGAGAAGAAGTACTGTGCAAACACCGCCCAGCCCCAGCGCTCGTTGGTGAACACTGAATGCAGTGTCACCGCGATGACGAAAGCCGCCACCACGCTGCCGACGATGCGCCAGGGATGCCGCGCCGGGACAATCCGCAGGCCAGCATGGTCACGCGCTGAATCGCGTTTGAAAGTCTGAGTTTCCGTCCCGACTTCTGTTGCCGACGCCATGTCGCTAACCTCATAGTCTACAATATTTATAGACATTAGTTTCGAACGACCCCGCACTTCAATGTGCTGCCATTCTGAGTTTGGGGACTTCGGGGACAATTTTGTCCCGAGCAGGCTATGCGGTCAGGCGTTCGTTGCGTTCGGCTTCGCCCGGCACCAACGCCTTCTCGAACGGCAGTTTCTCGATAGTCGCGGGGTCGGCCGTTACGTCGAACAGAGCGGAATAACCGGTCTTGAGGTAGAGCGCCGAAGCCTCAGGCTGGCGGAAGCCGGTGGTCAGGTAGACTCTCGTGTAGCCCAGTGCAGTGGCATGGCTTTCCAGTTCGGCCAGCACGCGCTGGGCGAGGCCCTGCCTGCGGTGGTCGGTATCGGTCCACATCCGTTTGAACTCGGCCGTGGTCTCGTCGTAGCGCATGAATGCGCCCCCTGCGATCGGCTTGCCGTCGCGCAGCAGCAGCACGAAGGCCCCATCAGGCGCGGCAAAACGTTCGGGCGGATAACGGTTCATTTCCACCGAGGCGTCACCGAAATGATCGCCGTAGCGAGCGCGATATTCGACGGTCAATTGCTCGATCAACGGCCGAGAAATCTCGGCCGTTGATGTAGTATAGAGAAAGCTGTCACCCATCAGCCAGCCGCCTTGGCATCGGCGAGGGCATAACGGCTCTCGCGGAATGGCAGGCCGAGATGGTCGCGCAGGGTGCCACCGACCTGATCGCGCGAGTGTCGCCCACGCTGTTCGAGGATCGGCAGCACCTGGGTGTCGAAATCGTCGAGGCCAATGCCCTGTACCGGAAAGCCCAGCACGAAGCCGTCGGAGGCGCCGGTATCGACCCATTCCTCGATCTTGCTGGCGATCTGCTCGGGCGTACCGACGAATTCGCTGCGCGGCGTCGTTGATTCCAGCGCCACTTCGCGCAGCGTCTGGCCCTTCTCCTTGGCGACCCGCTTGATGCGGTCGGTACCCGACTTGAAGTTGTTGGAACCGAGATCGCCCAGCTCGGGGAATGGCGCATCAACGTCATATTGCGCGAAATCGTGATGGTCGAAGAAGCGGCCCAGATAGGCCAGCGCCTCGCTCACATTCACCAGATCGCGGATTTCCTGGTACTTGCGGCTAGCCTCCTCCTCGGTCGAGCCGACAATCGGACCGATGCCGGGCAGCACCTTCAAGGCATCGGCACCGCGGCCGTGCGCAATGGCGCTCTGCCTGAGCTTTTGAGTCAGCTCGCGGTTCTCGGCAATCGAGGTCGAACCGGCAAACACAGCATCGGCATGGCGCCCGGCCAACTCGATACCGGCATCGGACCCGCCCGCCTGGAACAGCACCGTCTGGCCCTGCTGCGAGCGCTGGATATTGAGGGGGCCCTCGGCCGAGTGGAACTTGCCTTTGAAATTGAGCCGGTGCAGCTTGGAAAAGTCGGCAAATTGCCCGCTAGCCGGGTCGCGCACGAAGGCGTCGTCGTCCCAGCTATCCCACAGGCCTTTGACGATCTCGATGTGCTCGCCGGCAATTTCATAGCGCAGCGCGTGATCGGGGTGATTGGCGCGGCCGTAGTTCTTGGCGGAGCCTTCCAGCGGCGACGTCACCGCATTCCAGCCTGCCCGGCCCTTGCTGATCAGGTCGATCGAGGCGAACTGCCGGGCCACGGTAAACGGATCGCTGTAGGAGGTGGATAGCGTGCCCACCAGACCGATCTTCTTGGTCACGGCCGCCAGTGCCGACAGCAGCGCGATCGGCTCGAAACGGTTGAGGAAATGCGGGATGGATTGCTCGTTGATGTAGAGCCCATCCGCTACGAAGGCGAAGGCAATGCCGGCCGCTTCGGCGCGCTTGGTGGTTTGGAGGAGGTACTCGAAATTGACGCTGGCGTCAGCCGGCACACTCGGATGCTTCCAGGCGTTCATATGACCGCCGGGGCCGTGCAGCATGATGCCGAAGGGAATGCGTTTCTGGCTCATTGGAAGGGTCCTCTATGCGGAAAGGGCGGTGGGAAGGGCAGGCCGATGGGCGGCCGCCAGCAGGTCGAGCGCCTCGATGCGGCTGTCGCCGGTATTGGCCAGGTCGATGATGAATTCCGAAATTCCATGACCGATCGAGAGCTGGTCGATGGCCTCGACGATGTCCTCGCCGTTGCCTGCCAGAACCGTCGATTTGCGTCGCTCGACCGTGTAATCGGTGACGCCAGCCTGGCGGGCATATTCGGCCGCCTGTGCCTCACTGCCGACGGTAACGCTCTGCGCGCCGGGAATATGCACGCGATATGGCGTGAAATTCTCGGCCTGTGCCTTGGCTTCAGCCGCAGACGACGAGACCATGGCCGCCAGTGCCACAATCGGGCTGCGCCCCGTCACATCGCGATAGGTGGTGATCGCCGCCGAAAGCGTCGCATCGTCGCCATTGAGATGGCGAGCGAAAACGAAGTTCCAGCCCAGCTCGGCAGCAAGGGCAGCGCTTTCGACGCTGGCACCCAGCAGATGCCGCTCGCTAGCATCAGTCGGCCGGGGCGTAGCGTCCAATCCCTCGGGGCGCCGGCTTGCGTCGGCATCGAGAAAGCTGTCGAGCTCCTTGAGTTGCGTGCGAAAGTCCGGCCGCTTGTCCGGATCTCGACCCGCCTGCAACGCCCTCGTCGACAGCGGCAACCCACCGGGCGCCTTGCCGATGCCAATGTCGATGCGCCCCGGCGCCAGAGCCGCCAGCAGATTGAAATTTTCCGCCACCTTGTAAGGGCTGTAATGCTGCAGCATCACTCCGCCGGAGCCGATGCGGAGGTGTTTGGTTTGCGCTGCCAGATAGGCCAGCAACACTTCCGGCGACGAACTGGCGAGGTCTGGCGTGTTGTGATGCTCGGCCACCCAGAAGCGGTGAAAGCCTAGCGCCTCGGCGCGACGCGCCAGTGCCACGGTCCGGGCCAGGGCCTGCGTCGAGGTCCCCCCCCTGACGATGGGGCTCTTGTCCAACAGACTCAAAGCATAGCTCATTGCATTCCTGCCAGTTCGGTCTCTTGTGCCGGAATTATAAGTCTACTAATTTGATAGATAAACAGAAGGTCGCCTCGAAACCGCGCTTTCAGTAGGCTTTTTCAGTTTCCGCAGCTTCGCGGCAAGCCCCGCCTAAAGCCTCGTGCACAAGCAACCGATTTTGTGCGAGGTGAGCCAAAATGGAGAAACGTGCCGTGAGAGTATCGATCGTCGGCGCCGGCATTGCCGGACTGTCCCTGGCCTGGGCGCTACGCAAGCGCGGCGTCGAGGTGTCGCTGTTTGATGCCGGTCGGATTCCGAACCCGGTCTCGTCGTCTTTTGACGAACACCGGATCACCCGGCACTCCTATGGCCGCCTGCCCGGCTACGGCGCGCTGATGCCGCAGGCCTTCGCCACCTATGACCAGCTATGGACCGACATCGGCGCCAGCCATTACCTGCCCACCAACATGGTCTTCGTCTCGCGCGAGGAAACCGACTGGTCAGCCTCAGCAGCCGAACTTGACAGGGTGAACGTCCCGCACCGTCTGGTTTCGCCCGCGGAAGTTGCACTGCGCCTGCCCATGCTGCATGCCGATGGCGTCACCGCTGCATTCGAGGCAGGCGGCGCCGGGATGTTGTTTGCCAGCCGTATCGTCAGCGATCTCGCGCGCTGGGTTGCCGAGCATGGCGTCTCGCTACACCCGCACACCCGGGTCGAAGACATCGACGCCACCAAGGGATCGCTAACCGCCGCTGGTACGCGCCATGACGCCGATCTGGTCGTCGTCGCAGCCGGAGCCTGGTTGCCCGAACTGCTGTCCGAAACGGCCGGCCGCATGGTGCCGTCTCGTCAATTGCTGCTGTATCTGGAGCCCCCCGCCGACCTCGCCAAAGCTTGGTCGGAAGCTCCGATTCTAGTGGATAGCGGTAGCGGCCACGGCGCCTACATCCTGCCACCGCGCGGGGGCACCCGCCTCAAGATCGGCGACCATATCTTTACCAGCCGCGGCAAGGGCAGCGACGACCGCATCGCCACCGCAGCGGACATCGCGCCCGTCATGGCGTCAGCCGCATCGATCTTTGCCCGCTTCGAGGACTACAAAGTTCTCGAGCACAAGGTCTGCTACTACACAGTGACCGATGATGAAGGCCTTGTCGTCGAGCCCATCGGCCGCGCTGGCTGGGTGCTCAGTGCCTGTTCCGGCCATGGCTTCAAGCTGGGGCCGCTGATCGCTTCGGGCCTCGCCGAGGTTATTACCGGCGCCCGCCCCGCCAGCAGCTTTCCCGATTGGGCCGCAGGTCGGAAACCAGCGGAATAGGGCTCCAAGTCGGTATTAGCCCCGACTTTCCGCCTGCAATTTGCGCCAGCGCACAAGGCGGTCGGGGTCGAGCGTACCGGCCGCCACGGCCGCAAGGACGGCGCAGCCCGGCTCATGATCATGGGTGCAGTTGCGAAACTTGCAGTTCGGCGCCAGCTCGGTGATCTCGGCGAACAGGATATCGAGGCCCTGCCCGAGATCTTTCATGTTGAGGCTTCTGACGCCAGGCGTATCGATCACCCAACCGCCGCCAGCCATCGCATGCAGCGAACGCGCGGTGGTGGTGTGGCGGCCCTTGGAATCGCTTTCGCGAACGCCGCCTGTCTGCTGTGAGCCATTGCCGACCAGCGTGTTTACCAGCGTCGATTTGCCGACTCCCGATGAGCCGATAACTGCCACCGTCGCCCCAGGCCCACACCAGGGCTGCAAGGCCGCTGCAGCTTCGTCCGAACGGGCATTGACCAGGATAACAGCCAGGCCGCGCTGCAGTCCAGATGCCTGGCGCTCGAAATCCTGCGCATCATCGGCCATGTCCGCCTTGGTCAAGACCACGACGGGATTGGTTCCCGCATCATTGGCAAAAGCCAGATAGCGTTCGAGCCGCGCCAGATTGAAATCGCCATTGCAAGAGGCCACGATGAACAGCGTATCGACATTGGCCGCGACCAGTTGCGGCGGCCGTTTGCCTTCTGCAGCACGCTGTAAAAGCGTCCGGCGATCCAGGCGCCGATGCAGCATTCTGGTCAGCGGATCAGCCAGCACCCAGTCACCCACCGCAAATTCAGCGGTATCGGTGCGCGCAGGCAGATCTATGTCGAACTGATCGGGGCCGACAAGACCAGTCAGTCGGGCGCGATGCACCCCGTCGATCCGCAAAGCCGAAAGCTTGGCTTCGTCATCCGCAAGCTGGTCCTCGAAAAAGCTGTCCCAGCCGAGTTGGCCCAAAAGACCGGAGTGCTCAGCCATCACGCTTTGACCCGCAACAGCAGCACCTGACGGCCTATTGGCACCCGCAATGACAACTATTCCTCGCCCGTGCTCTGGTCGGGAACTTCGTCTTCGGTCTTGGCTTCGGCTGGCTTCGCCTTGGCCGCAGCGCGCTCAGCGTTCTTCAGCTTCTTAAGCCGATCGCGTTCGCGTCGATCAAAATCATAGTTGGGCTGACGGGCCATGAATGCCTCTTTCTGTAAAGAATAGTACCTGACCCTTCCGAGACCAAAACACAAGCCGCGCGTGTGATTGTGAGTGGGGGCTAATCCCGTGCCAGCACGATCAGCCGGTCGCCTGCTTGATAATCGACTGCAGCCGATTTCACCGGATTGACCACGATGCCGTTGGCTTTGGCTTTGGGACGCGGGCGGTGATAGCCGATGGCGACTTCGCCGCGTTCGCGGGCGGCCTGGGTGACGGTGTAGAAATTGACCGCCTGCCCCAGCGCTACGTAATCCCCGGCGGGGCGCATGTAGATTTCGGAGCCTTCCTCGTCGAGCAGGTCGTCGAAGATGGCGCCAAGCCTGTCGTTTTCCGAGGCTTGCGCCAGCATCAGGCTGACCAGTTTGTTGGACACCACGAAATCATCGGCGCGAGTCACTTCGGCAAGTTCGCGATTGCGCACGTCGACCATTTCGGAAACCACGTTGATATGCACGCCAGCGGTATCGGCGATCTTGCGCAGGTGCAGCAGGGTCACCAGCGTGCTGGTGTCGGTCGGCTGCGGCGCCAGCAGATCGGAATAACCCAGCACCAAAACGTGGTCGTAGGTCGCGATGTCGAGGCCATCGAGCGCGGCACGGCTGGTGGTATCGATGCGGCCGTATTCAACCGCGAGGTTACCGCTTGCCACCGAAATTGCTGCCACCGCCTCGTCGAGGTCAGGCGTATCGGCGGCGATGGTCAGCACTGAGCCTTCCACGACATAGCGGCTGAGTTCGTGCACGATGATCGGGGCACGGCGGTTCCAACCCAGCAGCAGCACGCGTTCGGGCTGTTCGGCATGGGGAACGGCATGGCGGATGGCGACGGGGTCTACGCTGATGGCCGCGGTGGCAATGGCGATGGCCGCGTCGTCTTCGGCGATGATGATGGCGCGGGCGCCAGCCGGGATCAGGCTATCCATCGGCGGATTGAGCTGCACCAGGCCGTCAGGGCTCACCAGCCCGATTAGCGTCGAGGCTTCATAGGCCATCAGTGCGTCGCCGAAGCTGTTGCCGGTCAGCCCCGGTTGCTCAATCGTATAAATCTCGCAGCCATCGAAATCGAGCAGTTCGGAATAGACCGCAGACAAGCCCGACTGGCGGCTGGAATGGGCTACGATGCGGGCGATGAGATCATCGGCCAGCACCAGTTGCGCCTCGCTGCCGCCGACGACGCGGGCGACTTCGGCATTGGCATTGTCGCGGATTTCGGCGGCGATGCGATAGCGCTTGGCCGCCCGGCGCGGGTCGTTGACCAGGGCAAGCAGCGTCTTGATCACCTGGCTGTCGGCGTCGAAGGCGTCCTCGCCCTCGGGCGATAGCACGATGATGGACCGGGCCTGCTGCGGCGAGACGATCGCCAGGTCGTGGATATCGGTGGGCGCGCCGTGGCGGCAGATGACGCGGGTGCGGCCGAGGTTCGGCACCTTGGCGGCGATCTCGTCTTCCATTTCGACCTTGTCACGCTCGGCCATGATGACGATGCGCGGTTTCTTGCGGCTGCGATTGGCCACCGCGAGTTCGGAGATGACGTCAAAGATCGACGGGCTCCAGTTGAGGATCACGGTATGGTCCTGCTCCAGTACGGTGCTGCGGCCCTTGCGCAGCTGGTCGAGTTTGCCCTCGATGCCTGAGGACAGCACGCCGATCAGGGTCGAGAAAATGAAAATACCGGCAATGGTGACCAGTAGGCCTATGGCGCGGAAACCCCAGCCGGTGTCGCCCCCCACGGTGCCGGCATCCATCGAGCGCATCAGGCTTTCCCACATGGCTTCGGGAAAATCGACGGCCGGCTGCCCTTCGGGTGCCAGCTGGAACCCAGTCAACAAGACCGCTGCGATAACGATGACCACCAGTGACAGCAGGGCCAGCCAGCCAATCAGCGCAATCGGTCCGGCCGACATCGAGGTATCAAAGCCATAGCGCAGCCGAGCTGCCACTGAATTGCGCCTGTCCATTTAAAATCCCCCGTGCGCCCATGCGGCACCGCCCGGAAACTCTTAGCCTAGCCCCCGGCCATGACAATTGCCAATCGCCGCCTTGCACAGGCTCCGTCATGCAATTGCCATCAGTCTGCCTTTTTTGGCGCCTATCGCGCCATGCGGTGAAATGCGCTAGAGTAGTGACATGGCTCAGACAAATACGTTTTTCGGCAATGCCCGGCTCCTTGGCGCACTGACAGTTGTGGCGCTTGCGGTCTCGGGGTGCTCGATGAGCGGGTTTAAGCCGGCGCCGGGTGGCGGCGCAACAGCGGCACTCGCCACCTTCGCAGCCCCATCGACACCCGCCGGTCATGTGCCGGCCGCGGCGGCCGTTCCTGCCGCACCCAGCGCATTGGGCTATGCCGATAGCTCGCTCGATCCGCTGATCGCCCATTATGCCCAGCAATATGATGTGCCCGAAGCCCTGGTACGCCGCATCATCGTACGCGAGAGCGGCTATAATCCGGCGGCACGCAACGGGCCTTATTATGGCTTGATGCAGATCAGCCACGCCACCGCCACCGGCATGGGCTATCGCGGTTCGCCGTCTGGCCTGCTCGATGCCGAGACCAACCTTCGCTATGCCGTGCGCTATCTTGCCGGCGCCTATGTGACCGCCCGCCGCAATCCCGACCAGGCGGTTCGCTTCTATGCCCGAGGCTTCTACTACGACGCCAAGCGGGCCGGCCTGCTGAAAGAAGCGGGTCTGCGTTGAGCCGCCCGGGCCAGGCCTAGCAGCAACAGTATCCGATCAGACGGCCTGCTTGCTGGCCTTGCCGGATTTGCTGACCAATAGCTGATTGAGCCGCATCTTGTCGGCGTCTACCACTTCGAACACGAAGCCTGCCGCTTCGACCTTGTCGCCCCTGCGGGCCGCGCGACGCATGCGGTGCACGATGAAACCGCCGATGGTTTCATAGGCTGCCTCGGCTTCCAGATGGCGAATGCCCAGCGCCCGCATCACATCGACAAACGGCGCCATGCCATCGATCAGCCAGCTGTTATCGTCGCGTTTGAGAATGGCCTGCTCCTCGAAGGGATTGGCCAAGCCCTGCATCAGTGCGCCCATCAAGTCCTTGAAGGTCACGACGCCGACGACCAGCGCATACTCGCTGACCACCACCGCAAAACCGGTGCTCTGCGCCTGGAATTCCGCCAGCACTTCCCAGACGTTGAGCGTGTCCGGCACCGACAGCACATCCCGTTTCGCCTTGGCGAAATCGACCTCGGCCGGCCGGTCGATGGCGGTGGCCAGCACGTCCTCGGCGCGCACGCAGCCGATCACTGAATCGATGCCGCCGTCGCAGATCGGATAGTGCGAGAACGGGCGGCGACGAACCTTGTCTTCCTGCACGTCATGCGGGTCGGAAATATCGAGATAGACGATGTCGTCGCGGATCGTCATCACCGAGGTGACACTGCGCAGTTCCAGCGCCAACACGTTCTCGATAAGTCGATGCTCGTTCTTCATCAGCACGCCGGAAGCGGCGCCACCGGCCAGGATCATGCGAAAATCTTCGGCCGTCACCGCGTCGCCCGGCACCTTGGGTTCAAGCTGCAATAGCCCGATCAGCCCGTCGGACATTCGGCTGAACAGCCAGACCAGGGGCTTGAGCAGTTTCACCGCCAATTCGGGAAACCACACGACGCCCAAGGCGACGTCCTCGGGCACCAGCATGGCGATGCGCTTTGGCGTCAGGTCGGCAAACAGCACGAAGGCGCTGGTCACCAGCACGAAGGCCAGCACCGAGCCGGCAATGCGTGCCGCGCCCGGCTCGACGCCGAGGGCCAACAGCCCGCCGCCAAATACCGGACCCAGCGTATCTTCGCCCAGCGTACCGGCGAGGATCGAAACGGCATTGGTGGCAATCTGCAGCGCGGTGATGACCTCGCCAGACTTGGCCCGCAGCGCCATGAAGCGCAGCGCCTTCTTGTTGCCGGCCTCGGCTAGCGAGCGGATGCGCAATTCCCGCGCCGCCGCAAAGGCGATTTCCGACAGGGCGATGATTATGCTGATCCCGATCAGCAGAAGAAGCAGCGTTACGCCGACAAGGAGATCCATCAGAACGGGCAATCAGTTGACGCGGGAGCGGCCTGTCTAGCACAGACGGCGTCGGACTAGAACCGCCCGAGATTTTGGCAGATCAGCTCGGCACTTCTACTCGTGCCACCAGCAGCCGTGATACCTGCGTCGCCAGTTCGGACTGCTGGTAGGGCTTGGCAAGGCGTGGCAGGTCGGTAGTCGTGCCGGAGGGCAGGTCGGCATACCCGGTGGCCAGCAATATGGGCAGGCCGGGACGCATCGCGCGCGCCCGGTCCGCCAGTTCCACGCCGGTCATGCCGGGCATGGCATAGTCGGTGATCAGGGCGTCGATTTGGCGGCCGCTGGCCAATATTTCCAGCGCCTGCTTGCCCGAATAGGCTTCGATCGCGGTATGGCCAAGATCTTCGATCATGTCGACGGTGTTCATGTTGATGAGCGCGTCGTCATCGACCACGAGGATTGTGGAGGCCACCGGGGTGGCGATCGTTTCAGCAGCCATTTCTACGACCTCCTTGACCGGTGCAGACGATACCGGCAACCATAATTCTGCCGTCGTACCCCGTCCTGCTTCGCTGTGGAGCCGCAAGGCACCACCCAATTGCACAGCCAGGCCGTGCACCATGGACAGGCCGAGGCCCGTGCCTTTGCCAAGCTCCTTAGTGGAGAAAAATGGCTCAATTGCGCTCTTGAGCGTAGCGGCATCCATGCCGGTTCCAGTGTCGCTGACCGAGAGCCGAAGATAGCGTCCCGGCAACTCGGCATCCTCGTCGCACTGGTCCAGCGAAATTGTCAATTGGCCGCCTTCAGGCATGGCGTCGCGTGCATTCACGGCAAGGTTCAGGATGGCCAGTTCGAGCTGGTTGGTATCGACCTTGGCCGGCGGCAGATCGGGCGTCACCGCGTATTCCACGGTGATCAGCGGCCCAATCGAGCGCTCCATCAGGCTCCGCACGCCATCGAGCAGATTGTTAAGATCGGTCGGCTCCGGCTTGAGGTCCTGCTTGCGGGCGAAGGCCAGCAGCCGCGAGGTCAGTGAAGCGCCGCGCTGGGCGCCCTTGAGCGCGCCATCGATGAAGCGCTGGATTTGCGGATCATCCGGCAGGCGCTTGCGAAGCAGTTCCAGATTCCCTTGGATGGCCGCCAGCAGGTTGTTGAAGTCATGCGCCACGCCGCCGGTCAACTGGCCGATGGTTTCCATTTTCTGAGCCTGGCGCAACTGTTCTTCGGCACGGCGGCGCTCGGTCATTTCACGGAAGAAGGCAGCCCCACCCACGATATGGCCATCGCCGCCCCGCAGCGGCGCGTGCTGACTTTCCAGCACGACATTAGCGCCCGTGGTGGTGGTCAGCTCAATTTCTTCGATCGGCCCGGACACACCGGCCAGGGCATCACGCAAGCGGTGTTCGATCGTCTCCCGCTGCCCGTCGCCGATCACCTGTGCCAGGGAGCGACCGAGGACAGCGGGCGCCGGCAGGCCGAACATGCGTTCCATCACCGGATTCCAGATGGTCACCCGCAAATCGGTGTCATAGGCGACAATTCCCGCCGGCACGCTGGTGAGCAATAGACCCGATAGCGCCCGTTCGCCTCGCAAAGCCTGCTGCGTGCGCTCGCGCTCGGCGGCCACGGCCGCCATCAGCCTTTCACGCTCGGCTTCAGCGGCCCTACGGTCCGTAATGTCTGACATCACCCCGACCAGAGTCCGCGGACGCCCGTCGCGGTCGTTGAGGATGCGCGCCCGCGCATCGATCCAGTGTTCGGTGGCATCGGGCCAACGGACCTGGAATTCCAGAACCAGATCGGCGCCGGCCATGCCGTCGTCGAAGGCGCGCTGCACCCGGCGCTGGTCGGTCAATGCCACCGCCTCGATCAAGTCGGCGAACACAAAGGATGCTTTTGGCTCGCTGCCGAAACAGGCCTTGAACTGGTCGGACCCTGTCAGGCCCATCTCGACGACATCAAGCTCCCATGAGCCCATGCGCCCGGCAAGCAGGGCCGTCTGCAAGCGCTGCTCGGCCTCGCGCGACTCTTCGATATAGCGCCGAGACTGATATTGCCTGCGGCGGCCGCGTAATGCGGTTTCCACCGCATTGATCAAGGCGGTCGGATGGAATGGTCGTTCAAGTACGGTCACATTGCCCAGCGTGGCCTGCAACTGTGCCAGGATCGGCATAGCCTCGGGCTTGCCGGCCCGCTGGCTCAGAATGACGATCGGAAAATCGGACCATGTCGGCTGCTGTTCTATCCAGTGCCGGATCGGCGTGACATCGGTATACTGCAAAGCCTCGCCCGCTATCATGGCACAGCCAGCCCCCTCCTCCATCCCGGCCACAAGTTCACCTATTGACGCGCAGGTCGTGGCTGCCTTGTTGGCTTCTCCCAACAATTTGGCAGCAACCATGCCGTCGCGACCGCTTGGGGCGAGGATCAGTGCACGTTCCGAACTGATCACTCTACACGCTCGACGCTCGATGGACCGAAGCGCCCATCGGGACCGGTCCCCAACAGTGGATTACTGGATCCGGTATAGGTCGGAATCCCCCGCAGCACGCCCTGAAAATCCTCGAGCGGCTCACCAATGGAAAAACCTGTGCTGCCGATCCGATACTCGCGAATGGTATCTTCGTGGGGGCCGGTTCGCTTCTTGATGATCGAGATAGCCCGTCGTACGCGGCCTGCCGCCTCGAAATAGCGCAACAGAATTACGCTGTCTGCGAGATAGGTCATATCGACCGGCGACTTCGTCTCGCCAACCAGGCCGTGCTGAGCAACCGTTACAAACGTGCTGGCGCCCTGCCGGTTGAGATATTGCAGCAGTTCATGCATGTGCAGCAGCAACGAGTTTTCCTCCGGCATCGCTGCCTGATAGCCGTTGAGGCTGTCGATCACTACGGTCTTGACCTGCTGGGTGTCGACGCACTTGCGCACAAGATGGGCAAATTCTCCGGGTGACAGCTCTGCGGCATCGACCTGTTCGATGAACAGGTTGCCGCTGGCCGTAAGCTCTTCCAGATCGATACCCATGGACTTGGCGCGCTTGAACAGCAGCCCCAGTTCCTCGTCGAAGATGAACAGTGCGGCCTTTTCGCCGCGCTCGACAGCGGCCCTTGCGAAGTGCAACGTCAGAAGCGATTTGCCGGCGCCTGCCGGCCCCAGCACCAGCGCACTGGACCCAGCATCAAGCCCCCCACCCAGCAAATCGTCGAGCTCGCCGATGTTGCTGGTGAGCGGCGAGCGATCGAAGCTGGTCCGATGTTCGGCGGCAATCAGGCGCGGAAACACCTCGACGCCGCCATGTTTGATGGCAAAGTCGTGATAGCCACCGCGATAGGCCTGGCCGCGATACTTGGTGACGCGTAGTCGGCGGCGTTCAGCGCCGTAGGTTGGCGCCAGTTCATCGAGCCGGATCACCCCATGAGCCAGGGAATGCACCGTTTTGTCATTGGCGTCGCTGGTCAGATCATCCAGCATCAGCACGGTCGCGCCATTGCGGGAAAAATAATGCTTGAGCAGCAGGATTTGTCGGCGATATCTGAGCGAACTCTGCGCCAGCAGCCGGATTTCGGAGAGGCTGTCGAGCACGATGCGGTCCGGCTTTGCCCGCTCCACAGCCGCGAAAATGGTCTTGGTCGCTTCGCCCAACTCGAGATCGGAGGAATAGAGCAGCGTCTGCTCCTGGTCGCTGTCGAGCAGGCTTTCGGGTGGCGCCTGTTCGAAAATGTCGAACGTCTCGCCGATTTCCCAGCCATGCGACTTGGCGGTCAGGCGAAGTTCGTCGTCGGTTTCCGAGAGAGTGACATACAGTCCCTTCTCGCCGCGCTTGTGGCCTTCGACCAGAAATTGCAGCGCGATGGTGGTTTTTCCGGTGCCCGGGCTGCCCTCGAGCAAATAGAGATGGCCGCGGGTCAGGCCGCCTACAAGGACATCGTCGAGGCCCGCAACGCCAAGCGCTGCCTTGTCGCTTCTTGCAGATTGGGGCATGACGCTAGTCCGTTGAGATGTGATGCTGGGCAGTTTTAGCCCCGGTAATCGAGAACGTTGGCGCTCGCAAACAGTTCCACCACGCACAGCCCTTTTGACGTTGGACAAACTGCCTTAAAGTCGCGCGACGCTCCTCTACGGAATCGGTTTCATGCATCTGCTGCTTGTCGACGGCTCGGGCTATATTTTCCGCGCCTTTCACGCCCTTCCCCCGCTCAACCGCAAGTCCGATGGACTGCCGGTCGGCTGCGTGCAGGGTTTCTGCAACATGCTGTGGAAGCTGATGGAGGACCTCAAGGGAGACGACGAGCCCACCCACATGGCCGTCATCTTCGACGCCAAGGGCAAGACTTTTCGCGATGATTTCTATCCAGATTATAAAGCCCAGCGCCCGCCTGCGCCTGAAGAACTGGTGCCACAGTTTCCGCTGACCCGTTCCGCGACGCGCGCCTTCAACATCCCGTCCATCGAAATGGAGGGCTGGGAGGCCGACGACATCATCGCTACCTATGCCTGCAAGGCGCGCGATGCCGGCTACAAGGTCACCGTTGTGTCCTCCGACAAGGACCTGATGCAACTGGTCGAGCCCGATGGCTCGATCCGCCTGCTCGACACCATTCCGCGCCCCGGCCAGCCCCCGCTGCGCTGGATCGGCATGGATGAGGTGTTCAACAAGTTCGGCGTCACGCCCGACAAGGTGATCGACGTGCAGGCGCTGTGCGGCGACGCCGTCGACAACGTTCCCGGCGTGCCCGGCATCGGCATCAAGACCGCGGCCGAGCTGATCAATACCTATGGCGACCTTGAAACCCTGCTGTCGCGCGCCACCGAGATCAAACAGAACGCCCGCCGCGAAAAGCTGATCGCCAATGCCGAGCTCGCCCGTATCTCAAAGCGCCTGGTAACCCTGTCGCAGGACGTGCCGGTCGAGCTCGACCTCGACGCCCTCGCCCGCCAGCCGGTCGATCCGGGCAAGCTGTTCCCCTTCCTCAAGGCGATGGAATTTGCCACCATCACCAAGCGCCTCGCCGGCCTGTTGGGTGCCGACCCGGAAGCGTGGGAACCCGATCCCGAACTGGCGGTCAAACAATCGGGCCCGATCGGCTTCAACAACGAGGCCCGCGCCGATGCCCGCGCCGCCCGTGCCGTCGCCAGCGGCAAGGCCGAAGCGCCGCTGATCCTGCATGCCGCAGCCGAACACGCCCGCATCAAGGCCATCCCGTTCCGCCCCGACCACTACGAGATCATCCGCGACGCGGCCCACCTGCAGCGCTGGCTCGATGCCATCTACATGACCGGCTATGTCGCTACCGATACCGAAACCACAGGCCTCGACAACCAGACCGCCGATCTGGTCGGCATCTCCTTCTCCATCGCTCCCGGCACCGGCGCCTACCTGCCGCTGGGCCACACCACCGGCCAGGGCGATATCTTTGGCGGCGGCGCGGCCGAGGGCCAGATGGACAGCCGCGAAGCGCTCGGCATCCTCCGCCCGATGTTCGCCGACCGCTCCATCCTCAAGATCTTCCACAACGCCAAATACGATCTTGGCCTGCTCGCCCGCTACGATGTTGCGGTCAATTCCATCGATGACACGCTGCTGCTGAGCTATGCGCTGGATGGCCCGCAATATAACACCATGGGCGAGCTGGCCGATCATTGGCTCGGCGTGCCCGGCACCTCGATCAAGGAGCTGATCGGCACCGGCAAGACCCAGATTACCTTTGCCCAGGTCGACCTCGAAAAGGCCGCGCGCTACGCCGCCGAAGACAGCGACATGACCATCCGCCTCTGGCATGTCCTCAAGCCGCGCCTCGCCGCCGAAAACATGACCACGGTCTACGAAACGCTGGAGCGTCCGCTCGCCCCCGTGCTGGGCCGCATGGAGAGCCGTGGCATCAATGTCGACAGGCAAATCCTGGCGCGTCTCTCCGGCGATTTCGCGCAGCGCGCCGCGGCGCTCGAAGCCGAGGCCTATGAGCTGGCAGGCTCCAATTTCAACCTCGGCTCGCCCAAGCAGCTCGGCGAAATCCTGTTCGACCGCATGGGGCTGGAAGGCGGCACCAAGACCAAGACCGGCGCTTGGGCCACCGGCGCCGATGTGCTGGAAGACCTGGCGCTCAAGGGCATTCCACTCGCCCGCACCATTGTCGACTGGCGCCAGCTCAACAAGCTGATCGGTACCTATACCAATGCCCTGCCCGAATATATCAACCAGCGCACCGGCCGCGTCCACACGACGTACAGCCAGCATTCGGTACTCACCGGGCGCCTGTCGTCCAATGATCCGAACCTGCAGAACATCCCGGTCCGCACCGCCGATGGCCGCAAGATTCGCACCGCGTTCGTCGCCGCGCCGGGCAAAATCCTGATCTCGGCCGACTATTCCCAGATCGAGCTGCGCGTGCTGGCCCATATCGCCGATATCGGGGCGCTCAAGGACGCCTTCGAGGAAGGCCTCGACATTCACGCCATGACGGCCAGCGAAATGTTCGGCGTGCCGGTGGAAGGCATGCCCTCCGATGTGCGCCGCCGCGCCAAGGCGATCAATTTCGGCATCATCTACGGCATTTCCGCCTTCGGCCTCGCCAACCAGCTGGCCATTCCGCGCGGCGAAGCCGGCGACTACATCAAGACCTATTTCGAGCGCTTCCCCGGCATCAAGGACTATATGGAAGAGCAGCGCAAACGCGTCAAAGCCGACGGTTTCGTCACCACGATCTTCGGCCGCAAGATCAACTTCCCCAATGCCAACTCCAGCCACGCCGCCGAGCGGAGCTTTGTCGAGCGGGCTTCCATCAACGCCCCGATCCAGGGCTCCGCCGCCGACATCATCCGCCGCGCCATGATCCGCATGGAAGGCGAACTCAAACGCGCCAAAATTGACGCCGACATGCTGCTGCAAGTCCATGACGAACTGATCTTCGAAGTCCCCTTGGGCACCGAGGCCGAAGCCATGGTCGCCATCAAGCAGGTCATGGAAGGTGCCGCCGAACCCGCCGTGAGGTTGTCCGTCCCGATCCAGGTGGACGCCCATGCGGCCCACAACTGGGATGAAGCGCACTGAGGCGCCGAGCACTCAATCTGCACCTCCCCCTCGACGGGGGAGGCTGGGTGGGGGTGGGGTTTAGCCCGAATATTCGGCTAAGCGTCCCCCTCCCTGCCCCTCCCCGCAAGGGGGAGGGTGTCGACTTCGCAACCGGAGCCTCAATGACCGAAGAAATCCTCACCGGCGGCGGTCGCACCTCTGTCACCCGCATCGGCGACGTCGTCCACCGCCACACAGGACCATGGGCCAAAACCGTCCACGCCCTGCTGCGCCATCTCGAAAATGAAGGTTTTACCGGCGCACCCCGGGTGATCGGCACCGGCTTTGACGCAACCGGCCGCGAAACCCTGAGCTTCATGCACGGCGCCTCGCTACATCCCGGCCCCTGGCCCGACGACGCCATGTTCAACCTCGGCAGGCTGCTCGCCGATTTCCACCGCGCCAGCGCCAGTTTCACCCCACCCGAGGATGCCATCTGGCGCCCCTGGTTCGGCCGCACCCTCGGCGACGGACCGCGCATCATAGGCCATTGCGATCTCGGCGACTGGAACATCATCGCCCAAAACCACCAGCCCGTCGGCTTCATCGATTGGGAACAGGCCGGCCCGGTCGACCCCCTCGTCGAACTCGCCCAACTCTGCTGGTTCAACGCCCATCTGTTCGACGACGACCTGCAGGCCAGCATCGGCCTGCCACCCCTCGTCGCCCGCGCCAAGAAGTTGCGTTATATCGTCGATGGCTACGGCTTGGCCGCGAAAGACCGCGCAAGGCTCGTCCCCACCATGATCGAACTGGCCATAGCCGACGCGGCGAATGAAGCGGCGGAAGCCAACCTCACGCCCGATAGCACCGAGCCGGTCGAGGCACTTTGGGCCATGGCATGGCGGGCAAGGAGCGCGGCGTGGATGGGACGGAATAGGGGAGTGTTGGAGGCGGTGCTTATTTGATCCGGCCCGCAAAGCGCTCAATTGGGATGGGGTGCATTGACATTGCATCGGCTGCGATCAGAGTGCACTTAGTTTGACGAGAGGGCGTTATGAACTGGCTATTTGACGAACGCACCGAGTGTTACTCGGTCCAGACAACGCTGACTGTTGGCGAATACCTCGACCTGGTGGAAAGCGCATATCAATCCAAGGGGTCATTGTCGGGGCAACGCGATGCGCTGAAGACCACAACGGGCAAGCGAATTAGAGAACGAATGGTCAGCGACATCAGACGAGGGGCAGTGCTGCCTCCAGTGGTGATTGGTGTGGTTGTCGATGAAAAGACCTTTCAAAAGTACCCAGTAGCGGACGCCATCCTGATTGAGGAGATCCTGCCTGAGGATGTGAAGGGGAAGCTGTCTATCATTGATGGCATGCAGCGAACCACAGCCCTAATGGAAGCTGCCTCGGTGGACATCGGTGTCCGAGATCGCGCCATGCGGGTCGAATTTTGGCTTACGCGCAGCGTGCGTGCCATGGTGTACCGAATGCTTGTATTGAATACCGGGCAAGTTCCTTGGACTCTAGGGCGCCAGCTCTCAGTTGTGTACGCGCCGTTGCTGGCAGAAATTACTGATCGTGTGCCAGAGCTAAATAGAGTCTTCACACCGGACAAAGGTGGTCGGCGCGTGACTGCCGGAGAGTTCGGGAGTGACGCAATCGTGGAGTTGTACATTGCGTTTAATTTGCGGAAGGTCACCGTCGATACCAAAGAGTCCCTGTCGGATGAATTTTCTCGGCTGGACTTCGTGGAGAACGTCTCAGACGACCGATTTCAAGGACAGTTCTATTCTGTAATGAGTGTCCTTGTTCAGCTAGACAAGGCGTTCTCTAAGTACGACTCAGGTGCGCCAGTACGTTTTGGAAAGGGCCGTAACATTTTTGACGGTCAGCCTGCGCGTATCGGCCTTGTTGTCGCCATTGCTCAGTATGTTTTGGGTCGCCCCGGTGCAGATCGACAGTCTGGCGAGCGGGCTACTCGGATGGACGAGATAGTGACCAATGCCGGCGCGATGTGTACCCGCGTTGGCAAACTGAATGTGGAAGAACTTGGAGACTTTCTACGCTTGGAAGTGCTCACCGAAACGCTTGATCGACGCGTAGGTCAAGTTGGCCGGTATGAACGAAACATGTTCTTCGAAGCCTTCAATGTATTGGTCTCTGAGGGATTTGAGGTTCCGTCGATGGAGCCCTGCTGGCGAGCAAACTGATGACCCGGCACATGGTTGGTGCCAATTCCGCAGTGTTTTGTACAATCGACGAACACTGCAGGCTGGCGGGGCAGCCACTCGACAACGCCGGAAAGCCCCGGTGGATTGCGACCTCACACGAGGATCGCGATTTCTTTATGCACGCTCAATTTCTCGAAGTGATCTCATTTTCTGCAAGGAGAAAGGCCGCTTGGGTTGTCCACGCGGAGCGTTACTACTTAATTTCGGTTGGCTTCAGTTTCGACGGCGACCCTGAAGGTTTGACAGAATTAGAGCTGCTCGGAGGGCACCTAACGACAGTGTTAGCGGAGCTTACACCAGCCCCGACAGCTGATGCCCTCCAGATCAAGAACATTATCGAGGCAAGCGACAAAAACTCTGATTCAGATTACCAAGGCCACGATAGCAGTCTAGTTGAAATACTATTTCCAACGATTAGATTATTTAACGCTGCAGGCAGCACTCCCCCTTGGAATATTTTCTTTAGAATTGCCCTAATGGAATGCAGATGGACAGGACATTGGCTCGATAAAGAACTGCTGACGCTTCTAAATATTATTGCCGACCTTGATCAAACGCGAATACCATACCGCGTTCTTTGCAGGTCAATTTTTGACGTGGATCCATCAAGTTTTTTCCTTGCGCTATATAGATGTCTTGAGGCGCTCTTTGCCTATTCAAGCGCTAGAGATGTGGTCGTGGCGATGAAGGTCGGTCACGATTGGTCTGAAGTTGCATCAATCCTTGAGGACAAGCTTGGTTGGTTTCCGCATGAAGACCGAAGCTTGGAACGGCTTTTGAAATCCACGGTCGCTCCAGAGCTCCGAAGAATTTCCCTGGCCATCGACCCAAAGAGTCCGATACCTGAGGCGAGCGACATCGTTGCTCTCGCTGCCCGTCGAATATATAAGTTGCGAAACTCCATCGTACACTACCGTCCATCTCAATATGACCATGACCTTCAAAAGTATGACTGGGTAGCGATATGTCGATGCATGGCGACGATCGTTCTTGATGTGTACTACGATGTATTTCCGTAACTGGCATGCCCGCATTATTATCTTTATTCGTTGCGGCTCAGGCATGAATCCTGCCAGTGGGCTCCGACATCAAGGATGGAGTGCCGCAGACTCGAAGGACGTCGGTATATTTAGCCCTACCGCATAGCCTCCGCCGCCATATGCAGCCGCTCCGCACTCACATGCGTCCACCGCGTAACGGCACTATCCTGCGCCGCCTTCCCCCGCACATAGGCCTCGATCCGCGCCTGCCCGATCTCGTCCAGCAGATGCCGGCAGGGCTTCCACATCTCCCAGTTGGGATTGACCATCCGCATGGTGAGCCGGTCGTTGACGATGTCGAAGTGGATGTTTGCCGAGCGGGCCAGGTCGATGAATTCGGCTACATAGGCGTCGGGCATGGTAGCGGTGATGGACATGGCGTTGCCTCGCATTTGATACAAAAGCAATGCATCGGGCGCGCTTCCGATCCCTCGATCCGCTGGCATGGTTAACCGCTGGTTAAGGGGCGCAGCAGGCGTCGCGCCGTGGCAAAAAGTTAAATCCGTCGAATTTATCCCCCTCCCGGCGGAATGGCCGCATACTCTGCCTATCTCTCCGGGACGCGGGTGGTACTGCAGCGACCAGTAGCCGGAGAGACCGCCGGGGGGATGGGGGTCGCGCCTCGTCCCGGGCTGCGCAGACGGAGCATTCGGGCGGGCGCTACGGCAAACGCTGGGGCTACGATCTGCCTTCCGACAAAGTCCCGGCGTCCCGAGACGGTTTCGCCTCACTATTATTACAATTCCAAGAGACGGGACCGTCTCGGGACGCCACTCGTTCATAACCGCCGAGGCAGGGGGTGCCTTGGCTTGTCCGCATGGAGCCGGCCAAAATCGCAGCCGCAGGCAAGGCACAGCCGTTGCGCGACGTCTCTGGCAACAAGGAGGATCAGGCGACGCTGCAGCTATTGGCGCGTGATGCTGACCAGCCGCCCCTCGCCACCGGGCGGAATTTCCAGCGCAATGGTCAGCGTTGCGTCCGCGACGATCTCGGGCGAACGCTCGGCCCATTCGACCAATACGATCGCAGCGGGATTATCCAGCAGGCCCAGCTCATCGACCTCGCGCGGATCGCCCAGCCGATACAGATCGGCATGCAGCACCGGGCCCTTGGGCGTGTCATAGGGCTGCACCAGCGCAAAGGTCGGCGACGGCACCTCGAGCTCTGGATCATTGGCCAAGGCCCGGATGATGGCCCGGGCCAAAGCGGTTTTCCCCGCCCCCAGATCGCCCTGCAAGATCACCAGATCGCCCGGCGACAATTCCGCCGCCAGTTCGGCCCCAAGGGCCGCGGTGGCGTCATCGTCGGGCAGCAGGCGCTCCATTATTCGGCGACACCGGCCATGGCGCTGTCGCGCGGCAGGTTGACGACGATGCGTGAGCCGCGTGGCTCGCGCTTTTCGGCGATGATGGTGCCGCCATGCAGGTTGACGAAGGTCTTGACGATGGCAAGGCCGAGGCCCGCCCCGCGCTGGCGGCCGGAGGGCGTGTCGATACGGGTCTGGATGGCGGCGCGCATTTCGTCGGTGATGCCGGGGCCTTCGTCTTCGATGATGAACAGCATGCGTTCGGCGCGATGGCTGACCGAAAGGCGGATTTCGCCACCGGGCGGCGAGAAACGGGCGGCATTGGACAGCAGGTTATACAGCACCTGCACAATGCGCGTACCATCGGCGATGAAGGGCGGCATGCCGTCCTCGATGTCGACCACGAGGTTGATCGGCTTTTCGCCTGAAATCTCCGGGAAGGTCGCCGAAAGACCCGCCTTGGCCTTGTCGACCAGCGTGAAGACGTCGAGCAATTCGGGGCGTAGCTCGGCGATGCCGGCGTCGACCGAGGCGAGATCGAGGATATTATCGATCAGCACGCCCAGCGTCACCGATGAAGCGCGGATATAGTCGATATAGGAGCGCTGCCGTTCGTTGAGCGAGCCGCCTTCGGTGCCGGCCAGCAGGTCTGAAAAGCCGATGATATTGGTCAGGGGCGAGCGCAGTTCATAGGAGACATTCTCGACGAACGCGTCCTTGAGCAAGTCGGCCGCCACCAGCGCGTCGTTGCGCTCCTTGAGCACCTTGGAATAGCTGGCGCTCTCGGTCACATCGAGGAAGGTCATCATGGTCTGCCCATCGGGCAGCCGCGTGATGGCATAATCGAGCAGGCGCCCGTCCGAGCGGTTCAGCCGCCCGGTCTGGTCCGAGCGGGTCGGGTTGAGATCGATTATCCCCCGCTTGAGGTTCCGCCATATACTGGCGCCATCCTCGGGAATAGCGCGGCCCGAGGCCTCGGCGATTTCGTCGATATGGGGATTGCGGCCCAGTTCGTTGGTCGGCAGCTTCCACAGCTGCGACAGCCGTGGATTGGATAGCGTCAGCCGGCCATTGGTGCCGAACACCGCAACGGCCTCGGACAGCGCGTTGATGGTTTCGCGCTGCACATTGGAGAAAGCCTTGTTGGTGCTCTCGAGCTTGAGGCGCTCGGTGATGTCTTCGAAGACATAGATCACGCCGCCCTGGGCGCCGGCCGGGGCCGAGACAACCTTGATGCTGCGGCCATCGGGCAGGTGCCAAGGATCGTTTTCGTGCGGCGCCTTGCGGGTATAGGACTCAAGATGTTTTGTGCGCCAGGTTTGATAGTCGACCTGGTTGGGCAGCATGCCCTCGGTGCGCAGCTTGTCGAGAATGGCGCGCTCGTCGAGGCCGGGCACGAGGAAGGTTCGGCTCAGGCCCCACAGCGTCGCATAGGCTTCGTTAAACTGCACCAGCTCGCGCTTGGCGTTGAAGATGGCGATGGGCGTGGTCAGCGCGCCGATGATACCGCCGACATGGGCGAGGCCGGTAGCGGCCGGACGTGTGGTTTCGTCTTCCACCGGGCGCAGGTAGCCGGCGCGGCCGCCGTTGATGGGAAATTCAACCAGCTCATAGGCACCCTGGCCGGGCCAGGCCAAGGCGGTGGTGCCGGGCTGATTGCCCGCAGCGCAGTCCAGCAGATGTCGCTTGAGCTGCGGCGTATCGAGCAGTTCTGGCGGCGCGCCTTCGCTGCCATTTTTGCCGACAGCCTTGGCCAGCTGCAGATAGGCGGCGTTGGCATAAACTAGCCGTTCGGCCTTGTCGCGGGCAAAGGCCGGCTGGGTAAGGGCAGCGAGCACGGCGCGCACGCTCCCGACATCGCCGGTTGCCGCGGCGGCCACCAGGGTCGGCTCGGAGCCGGGCTGCAGGAAGGCGGGACGCAGGCGCATCGCCGCGCCGCCTCCCAGCACCCAGCCATTGGCACGGATCAGGCGGCCATCCAGGGTGGTGAGGCTGACGGCAAAGGCATGGCCATGCACGCGCAGGTCTTCCAAGAGGCGCGCCAGCCGCTCGGCGTCATTGGCATTGAGCCAGGACGTGAAGCTCAGCACGCTTTCGGGATGACGGCCAATCGGCAACACGGCAGCGGACTGGCCGAGCAGCTTGGGCGCGCCATCGGTATTTTCGGTCCACAGCACGGTGACTTCGCGAGAGCCCGACAGCAGGGCTTCATATTCATCGACCAGGGCACGCAACCCGGCAATCTGCTCGCCGGCTCTGCGGCGGGCGGCCTTGCCATCGACCAGCATGGTGCGCACCACGCCCATGGCCAGCAGCGCAAAGGCACCGGCGCCGACTGCAACGGCCAACGGGGCCGAGCCGGCGAAGCTTGCCGAAGTCACACCCTGTGCAACGGCGGGAGCCGCCGTCATCAGGGTAAGAGGGGATGCAGCAAGTACCGCGAATCCCCAATGCTTCCGGAAGTGATCCGGCGCCATGCGCTGCCCTCTAGGTCAAAAATCTGGTTGCCAGCCCGGTTCCCCAAAGAACCGATACGCGGTGCACGAACAGAAGTGGCTGAACGCGGAGTCCGCTGGGAATCCTGCCATCTCCGAAACAGTTGCGCGTCCCCTGACAACCGAATCACCCTGACCATAGCGGCACGGTGAATCAGCTAAAAGAGTCTTAATGGATGTGCATTACGGGCAAAGGTCGGATATCGGGGATTGACCGAGAACGAAGCAGAAACGTCGTTGAATCGCAGAGACCCGAGAGGACTCGGCCTCTGCGGCTCCGATCACCCCACCCTCGGTCCCTCCCCATTGTATGTTTGCTTTGAGGCTGTGATTGACGATGATCGGCCTTGGGGCATCGTGTTTTGCGATGCTCCGGGTCAGATAGCGTGTGTCCCCTTAGAGCCAAGCGAGCTCGTCCCTGAGCAGACGCGTC
>NZ_LAPV01000236.1 GCF_000971275.1 Devosia psychrophila
TCCCTGCACAGATCCGACGGAAATCGCCAGCAATGGCCTGCCCGTCTGGTGCCGTGGCGTCGCTGCAAAAACGACGTCGCGACACACCAAACTTGGGGGTGAGGTTAATTTCCCGATCTCCTGCGGTGGAACTGTCGTCATGCCAGGGTACTGCGTTCTCGCAGATGACAGTGGCATCTACGTCGCCGATCCCGCTCGCATGCGCGAAGTCGCCGTTGTTGCGAAATCGCGCCAGCAGCGATCGCTGGCCGTACGGCAACATCTCCTAACCGGCCACTCCATTTTCGACTTCGATCGCGAGAACAGCCAATGAAACTGGCAATGATCCAGATGAATTCCCAGCCTGATCGCGCCCACAATTTGCGCCAGGCAACCGACCTCATGAAACAGGCCGTCGATGCTTCCCAGCCGGATATTCTTGTCCTGCCGGAACATTTCGACTGGTCAGGTGGTACCGCCCAACAAAAGCTTCTCGCCGCCGATAACTTGCCTGACGGCGAAGCCTATCGCGCAATAGCCGATTTTGCTGCAAAGCATCGCACATGGGTGCATGCAGGAAGCATGTTGGAGCGCATCGCCGGCGACGACACCGTCTGCTA
>NZ_LAPV01000237.1 GCF_000971275.1 Devosia psychrophila
CGCATGAAGGCGGGAGTAAGAAGTAGAGACGCGCAGCGCGACTGGAGCTGGGAGTTCATGGAGGGAGTGAGGAAGGAGATGGAGGAGAAGACGGGGATGGCAAACGGGTAAAGGAACGGCAGGAAGAGGCAGGAAGCAGAACGGTAGTGGGGTAGAAGCGAGAGGAAGATAGAGCCGAAGAGGAGGAGGTAAGAAACGGTGAGGAAGAAGACGGAGGGGAAGGAGAGGAAAAAGAAAAGGGGCAAAGAGAAAAGAGAGAAGGGAAGGGGGGAAAGGATGGGCATGGGAATGGAAAGAAGGAGAAAGGCTGGCATGCAACAAGAGAAAGAGGGAGAAGAGTAGGAGAGGGGAGTAGAGAGAAAAAAGAGGAAAGGAAAGAAAGGCAAGAAGAAGTAAGGAGAGGAGGGAAAGAGAAAAGGAAGTGAGAAGGAAGGGTAGGAAAGAAGAGAAGAAAAAGGAAAAAGAAAAGATAGAAGGGAAGAAATAGAAGACGGAGTAAAAGAG
>NZ_LAPV01000238.1 GCF_000971275.1 Devosia psychrophila
GTTGGGGAGGTAGATGTTTCAGTGGATACCCTCCCCCTTGCGGGGAGGGATCAAAGGAAGGGGACGTTTGGCCCAAATATTGGGACTAAACTCCACCCCCACCCAGCCTCCCCCGTCGAGGGGGAGGTTCGGCGCGGTGGATGGGGATAGACTTTGTCTTACCGCCGCGTGATGCGGTTGATGTGGCCCATCTTGCGGCCGGGGCGGATTTCGGTTTTGCCGTAGAGGTGGGGCTGGGTGTTGCCGTCGAGCTCGCCGGGCACGATGAGCACTTCGTCGCCGACGAGGTTTTCCATGACGACGTCGGCCATGCGGGTGGGGTCGCCGAGGGGCCAGCCGAGGACGGCGCGGATGTGTTGTTCGAACTGGTCGGTGAGGCAGACGGCCTCGGTCCAGTGGCCGGAATTGTGCACGCGCGGCGCGATCTCGTTGACCATCAATGACGGGCGATCGCCGGGGATGACGAAGAATTCGACGCCGAGCACGCCGACATAATCGAGCGCCACGACGATGACCTTTGCCAGCATGGCGGCGTGCTTTTCGACGCCGGGAGGGATGTCGGCGGGCACGGTGCTGGTGAACAGGATGTGGTGGCGGTGAACATTTTCGGCGGCGTCGAAGGCACGCACTTCGCCGGACAGGTTGCGGGCCACGACGACCGAGATTTCCTTGTCAAAGGGCACGAAGGCTTCAAGCACCAACGGCTTGGGTTCCAGCTCGGCGAATGCCGCAGCGGCATCGGCGCGGTCGCGTAGAACGCGTTGGCCCTTGCCGTCGTAGCCGAGCCGCGTGGTCTTGAGCACGGCGGGCAGGCCCAGCGCGTCGATGGCAGCTTCAAGGCCGGCCAAGGTCTCGACGGTGCGGTGCGGCGCGACGGGGATGTTCTTGGAGGCGAGGAAACCCTTTTCGGCGAGGCGGTCCTGTGACACCGCCAGCGCGTTGGCGCCGGGGCGCAGCGGCTTGCGGGCGGCGAGGAATTCGGCGGTTGCCGAAGGGACGTTCTCGAATTCGTAGGTGATGACGTCGACGGCGTCGGCGAAGGCCGCGAGCGCTGCCTCGTCATCATAGGCGGCGACGGTTCTGTGCGGGGTGACCTCGAAAGCCGGACTGTTGGGATCGGGGCAGAAGATATGGGTCCGCATGCCGAGTTTGCTGGCGGCGAGCGACAGCATGCGGCCGAGCTGGCCACCCCCCAGAATGCCGATCATGCTGCCGGGCGGCAGCGCAGGGAGGTCTTGCGTCAAGGCTTACTCGGTATCTGCGGGGAAAAGCGGGACGGAGGCGGTCTGGCGGGCGCGGTAGGCATCGAGGCGGTCAGCCAGTTCATCGTCGGACAGCGCGAGGACGGCTGCGGCGATCAGTGCGGCATTGATGGCGCCGGGTTCGCCGATAGCCAGCGTGCCGACCGGAATGCCCCCGGGCATCTGGACGATGGAGAGGAGACTGTCCTGGCCGTTGAGTGCCTTGGATTTTACCGGCACGCCAAACACCGGGAGGGGGGTCATCGCGGCAATCATGCCGGGCAGGTGTGCTGCGCCGCCAGCCCCGGCGATGATGACCTTGAAGCCATCGGCGCGGGCATTGGTGGCGAATTCGACTAGGCGCTCGGGCGTACGATGGGCCGAGACGATACGGGCCTCATACTCCACCTCGAGCACTTCGAGCGTTTCGGCGGCGAGGCGCATGGTCGGCCAATCAGACTGGCTACCCATGACGATGGCGACGGGTGGTTTGATCAACATAGAGCCCCAGACCGATCGCCATTCAACTGATGCTGGCGTGCAAATGCCAGTTTCCTGCGCTTCCGGTCTTCACGTACCAGAATGTACGTTCCGGTCCGGTTCTCAAAAACCGACATTTTCGGCTCATCCTGAGTTGAAGGGCGACCGGTCTGCATCCTCAAGCTCCACAAAACGCGGAATTAGCCCAGATTTCGCCACATCTCAAGCCCTCGGAGGCCTCAGGCGATGATATCGGGCAGCAAAATATTCTCGAGCTGGACGATGCGGTCCTTGAGCCCCAGCTTCCGTTTCTTGAGACGCTGCAGCAGCATGGGATCGGCGACCTTGCTCTCGGTCAGAGTATCGATGGCAGCGTTGAGATCGCTGTGTTCCTGGCGTTTTGTTGCCAGTTCGAGCCCGAGAGCGGCTTCGTGTTCCCTGTTGAGCGAAAGCATAGAATCTGACCTAACCTCACGCCTCAACCGTCAGCTTTGATTAACCGATCACGCGGACTTTTGCACCAGATTTCCAGTGGTGGGCAAAAGGCGGTCGACATCACGTGAATTATTTGTGACGATGGATTCGTCCACATAGGCTTCAAGGAGTTGTTATGACGACTGAAGGGCATATCGCGGCGCTCGAACGGCGCCACCAGGAGTTGGACCGCAAGATCCAGACCGAAATGCAAAGCACTCGGTTCGATAATCTTACGGTCGCTGCACTCAAGCGGAAAAAACTCGAAGTGAAGGACGAAATCTACCGGTTCAACGCAACCACCCAGTAAGCGGCGTAGTACTCCAAGCGGAGTGAAGGGTCACAGCAAGCGCTGCGGCCCTTTTTTGTTGTCTTGGGCGCTAATGCTACCCATCCACCGGGCTGTACCTCCCCCTTGACGGGGGAGGCTAGGAGGGGCGTTCGTTTAGCCCTAATATTGGGGCTAGCCGCCGCCCCCCTCCCTGACCAGCCACTCTAGCGTAGCTCTCGCGGCCTTGTTCGCTCAAATCGCTCCACCAGAGCGGTTTGCCCCTTCGGGTCGCTCTCAAGCCCCCAAGGGGGAGGGTGTCGACTGCAATATTGACGCTATCCAAAGAACAGTCCGCTCGAGCCTTTGTAGATCAGGTAGAGCGACAGGATGAAAACCAGCCAATAGGCGATGTGGTAGAACCATTTCATCGAGATGCGGCGGACGAGGAAAATGCCGCCGAGCACGCCGACGATGCCGACCGGGATCAGCGATGCCGAGAGTTGCAGATTGTGGACGTTGAGCTGGCCCAGGAAGAAATAGGGCACCAGCTTGGCGGTGTTGACGATGGCAAAGAACACCGCCGTGGTGCCGGCATAGACAGCGGGCGGCAGGCGTTGCGGCAGGACGTAAATCTGGAATGGCGGGCCGCCGGTATGGCTGATGAAGCTGGTGAAGCCGGCAAAGCCACCCCAGAATGTGCCCCAGAGTTTGGACGGTGGCAGGCCTTCGAGCTTCTTGCGCAGGGGCAGGATGGCGTCGAGGATGAACAGCAGCGTCACCACGCCGACAAACAGCAGCACGGCATCGTCGGACACGAAGGCCCAGAGCACCCATCCGATGATTGTGCCGACGGCGGCGCCCGGCAGCATGATCCGCAGAATGCGCCAGTCGACTTCCTTGCGGTAGGTCCAGACGGCGAAGGCATCCATGGCCAGGAGCACTGGCAACATCATGCCGGCGGCGTCGCGGGCGGGCATGACGAGACTGAGCAGCGGCACGCCGACCATGCCCAGACTACCCAGCAGGCCGGCCTTGGACAGGCCGACGATGAGCACCGCGATCACGGCGATGGTGACGAAATAGGGATCGAAAATGGGCATGGGTGGTTCAGGTGGCGGGAGCTTTTAACGGACCTCATCCTGAGCCTTTCGAAGGACAAGGTCGTGACACGGGCTGCGTGCCCGCCCCCGAAGCCTGACCGCAAAGCGGATCAATTCTTGCCTAAAATCGATCCAGTGGATCGATTTTGCGGTAACGGCCGGTTCGAACTTCGACAAGCTCACCATGAGGTCTAACGGGAGAACTACTCGGTACGCTTTGGCGCGGACTTGTCAACTGGAATGGCAGATGGCGTGTCGCTGCTCATGGCGTGGTCTAGCAGGCTGATGGAACTGCGCACCATGCCGAGATAGGCTTCCTCGTCGTGGCGAACGGCAAAGCTGTTTTCGAGCAGTTCGTTGTCGTGCCGCTCGAAGGCTTGGGCCATGTGCATGGCGTCAATGGGCGCAATGCCGAGCTCGGTGAGCACCTTGGCGCCGAGGTTTACCGCCGAGAGGAAGGTTTCGCGCTCGAAAATCTCGACGCCCATCGCCATCAGCTCGTGCGCATGGCCGCGGTCGATGGCGCGCGAGGCGATCGGCACATCGGGGAAGTGTTTTCGAACGGTACGGGCGACGTCCAGAATACGGGTGGCTCCACCGACGGCGATGACCACCAGGTCGGCGCGTTCGACGCCCGCCGCATGGAGCAGGCCGAGGCGCGATGCATCGCCGTAGAACACCTTCACGCCAAACTTGCGCACGAGGTCGATCTGGGCCGGATCGTCATCGATCAGCGTCATCTCGAAGCCCTGGGCGCGCAGCATGCGGGTGATGATCTGCCCGAAGCGGCCATAGCCGAGCACGACGATATTGCGCTGCTCGTCGATTGGGTCGTGCGAGCGCTTCTGCTTGCGGGCATCAAGACGTGGCGCTACCAGCCGGTCGAAGGCCAGTAGCAATAGTGGCGTCGTCGCCATCGACAGCGCCACCGCAACGGCCAGCATAGCGTGATCCGCGCTGCTCATGGCCCCGGCGTCGTGGGCGAACTGGAAAATGACGAAGGCAAACTCGCCCGCCTGGCTGAGCAGGATGGCGATCAGGAGGCGGTCGGCCAGATGCATGCGGAACATGCTGGTGAGGGCGAATAGCACCGCGATCTTGATGCCGACGAAGCCGAGCACCAGGGTCGCCAGCTGCAACGGTTCGGACCACAGCACGTCGAAGGCGATGGACATGCCGACGGAGATAAAAAACAGCCCGAGCAGCAGCCCCTTGAAGGGTTCGAGGTTGCTTTCGAGCTCGTGCCGGTACTCGCTGTCGGCGAGTAGTACGCCACCAATGAAGGCGCCCAGTGCGGGCGAGAACCCCTGTGCCTGGGCCAGGAGGGCTGCGCCGAACACCATGGCGAGGCCCAGTGCGGTGAAGGCTTCGCGGACGCCGGTGCGGGCGATGTAACCCAGCAGCGGACGCACCAGGTAGCGACCGGCGAGGATGGCGACAATGAACGCACCGATCAGGATCAGCGGGGTGATCCAGTCGCGCGGATTGGCGATGGCTTCGACCGCCTCGGTCACATCGACATCAAGTGCGCCGGAGGAAATAGCGAGCAGCGGCACGGCGGCGAGAATGGGAATGACCGAAACGTCCTGCACCAGCAGAACGGCGAGGCTCGCACGACCAGCGTCGGTCCGGGTGATATCGCGTTGCTGAGCCGATTGCATGGCAATGGCGGTGGACGACATCGAAAGGGCGAGGCCGATGATGACGGAAATGCCGGGCGCAAAACCGGAAACCAGCAGGACAAAAGCGATGATGCCTGAGCTGAGCACCATCTGGGTAACGCCCAAGCCGAGTACTTTGTGGCGCATGCGCCAGAGTTCGGAGGGCTGCAGGTCGAGCCCGATCAGGAACAGCATCATGACGATGCCGAAATCAGCGATCTGGTGGATCAGTTCTGTATCGGAGACCAAGCCCAGGCCGAAGGGGCCAATCAGGATGCCCGCGGCCAGATAGCCGAGAACGGTGCCCAGGCCAGCGGCTTTGGCAAGCGGCACCAGCGCGACGCTGGCTGCCAGCAGAACGAAAATGGCCAGCAGGATGTTGTTTTCCAACGAACGCTCCTGCCGGCCAAAGCCCTAGTTGTCGCTATCGTTCTTGGGCGACTTGAGCTTGGCAAACACCGAGTCAGCGTTGAAGTCATCCTGCGCATGCTCAGGACGATGATCGTTGGCGGCAAACTCGTTGTCTTCGCCTTGGACGTGGCCGCGCGAGCCGGAACGGGCCAGCGCTTCCTCGGCGGTCATCAGCATTGTGCCTTCTTCGGCCTCATCCGGACCAGTTGAGCCCTTGGAAGCGCGCTTCACTTCCATATCGAGGTCAATCTGGCTGCAGAGGCCCAGCGTCACCGGGTCCATCGCGGCCAGGTTGGCAGCGTTCCAGTGGGTCGATTCACGCACCGAATCGATGGTCGACTTGGTGGTGCCGACGAGACGCATGATCTGGGCGTCCTTGAGTTCGGGATGGTTGCGAACCAGCCACTTGATGGCGTTGGGACGCTCGTTGCGGCGCGAAATCGGGGTGTAGCGCGGACCCTTGCGCTTGCTGGCGGGCACGTGGACCTTGGGATCGCTCAGCTTCAGGCGATAGCTTGGATCGGCCTCGGCCTTTTCGATCTCTTCCTTGGTCAGCTGACCGTTCTGGATCGGGCTGGCACCCATGATGCCGCCAGCGACGTCGCCATCGGCAATACCCTGAACCTCAAGCGGATGCAGCGTGCAGAAGGCAGCGATCTGCTCGAACGACAGCGCAGTGTTGTCGACAAGCCAGACGGCGGTTGCCTTGGGCATCAACAAGGGCTGGCTCATGATAAATCTCTCCTGCAGGCGCGGCCGGCTTTCTGCCGAACCGCTCCGCCTCTTTGCTTCATGCTGAGGGGGAACTGACCGCAATATATGGGTTTGGAGGCTGATCCGCAATGACAATGTGGGTCACACTCACCGCAAACGCGGAGATGTGAGCCGGTCAGGCTTCCGAGCCGAAGGCCGTCAGCAGCACGATCTTGCCCAAATGGCCCCGCGCTTCCATGGCGCGATGGGCATCGGCCCCCTGGGCGAGGGAAAAGGTGGTGACTCTCGGCTTGATGAAGCCGGGCTTGGATAATGCCGGCAGCAGGTCGGTGCGGATGCGGGTGGCGATAGAGGCCTTGGTCTGAGGGCTCTGCGGGCGGAGGGTCGAACCGGACAGCGTCAATTGCTTGGCCATGATGGTGCGCAGCGAGATATTGGCGCTCGTGCCATCGAGGGTGGAGACCTGAACGATATGGCCGCCGCGGGCGCTGGCTGCGATGTTCTTTTCGGTCATGGCGCCACCGATGATGTCCATGACGCGGTCCACGCCCTTGCCGTCGGTCAGCTCAAGCGCGCGGGCCGCGACGTCCTCCTTTGTGTGATCGATACAGGCAAAGGCGCCGAGGCTTGCGGCATAGTCTGCCTTGGCGGCTGAGGAGACCACTGCGATGGAGCGGGCGCCAAGAACGCCCGCGATCTGGATCGCCGCGCCGCCAATGCCGCCGGATGCGCCATGCACCAGCACGGTCATGCCCGCTTCGAGCCCAGCGCGCATGACCAGGGTTTGGGTAATGGTGAACCAGGTCTCGGGCAGGGCGGCGGCTTCGGTCAGTGACCAGCCGTCCGGCACGGGGAGCACCTGACCGGCCGCGATCGCCACGTATTCGCCATAGCCGCCGCCATTGGCCAGCGCCATGACGCGGTCGCCGACGTGCCATTGCGTTACGCCCGAACCGACAGCGGCGATTTCGCCGGCAACTTCCAGGCCGGGCAGGGGGGAGGCGCCGGCTGGCGGGTCGTAATGACCGCGGCGCTGTGCCAGATCGGGCCCGTTGACGCCGGCGGCAGCGACGCGGATCAACACCTCGCCTGGTGCGAGGACCGGCATTGGCCAGCTTTGCAGTTCAAGCCCTTCCGGACCACCGGGACGGGCTATGGCAACGACGTTCATCTGCGTGGGGAAAGTCATGGCCACATGCTGGCCGATGCGCACTTGCTCTGCAAGCCCATGGGGCTAGACTGCTCGCTCCAGCTGGCAAAGGAGGCTCTTGATGTTTGACGAGGAAATCAAAGAGCCCAGGGGCCATGAGACCGGCATGCCCATCGACGCCATGTCGGTGGAGGAATTGACGCATCGTATTGGCCTGCTTGAGGGGGAAATCATCCGCCTCAAGACTGCGATCAAAGCGCGCAATGCCACGCGCAAGGCCGCCGAGTCGGCGTTCAAGCTTTAGCGCCATCGCGCGCGCGGGGCTTGGGTCGCGTGCCGACAGACACAGTCAACAGATCGAGAACCAGCAAGGTTAAAAATTCGACTCCTGTTAACGTGCAATTAATCTTTGCGCGGTAGTCTTTGATTATTCAGTTGTTCTGAATTTTTCGAAGTGGTTTCTCCCTCTGTTTGACGCCTCCCTGTTGACTTCGAGAGCGGTTCTTTACCGCTCTTTTTTTTCTTCAGGCGTTTGCATTGCCTTCGTATGGCCCTGATCTTAAAGCTCTTTCAGATAGCTTGAGAGCCGGGGATGACGGCTCGCCGGTTTGTGCCTAGGATTGGCGCGGCAAGAGGAGGGACCGCTTGAGCGACTTGAACGAGACAGCACCGGCTATCGCACTCGGTCCCCGTATCGTGGCCGCCGGTGGTTTTGACATGCTTTATCGCGAAGGCATGGGGCTGATCGAAGACGTTGCCACATATCTCGACGGCGACGGGCGCGGTGACAGCCGGATCCTCAGCCGGGAAGCATCCTTCCTCTACGCCACGGAATCGATGCGCTTGACGACGCGGCTGATGCAGCTGGCCTCATGGCTGCTGCTGCAGCGTGCGGTCAATGAAGGCGAAATCACCAAGGAAAATGCCCGCTCCGAAAAGGAGAAGGTGAAATTCTCGGCGACGCCGTCGGAACGGGGCGGGCCTGGCTTTGACCAGCTTCCCCATGCCCTGCGCGACTATGTCGACAAGGGTGACCGCCTGTT
This sequence comes from Devosia psychrophila, assembly GCF_000971275.1. Lineage (GTDB taxonomy): Bacteria > Pseudomonadota > Alphaproteobacteria > Rhizobiales > Devosiaceae > Devosia > Devosia psychrophila. Next base: position 8,546 of record NZ_LAPV01000238.1, read on the forward strand.
TGACCGGGTGATGCAGTTCGATACGCTCGAACGCGGCAAGATGCCGGAGCTTGATCCGGGGACCGCTAATGGCATTGCGGATCAGTTGGCGCGGCTGAAGGCGGCGTTTGGGCGGTAGTTTCTAGACAGCAAGAAAGAATACCCCACCTAACTTCCCCCTGCAAAGGGGGAGGAATCTGGCTGGTGAGTTCGGCTCGATGGTGCCGCAAGCACGTTCTACTCCTCCCCCTTTGCAGGGGGAGGTTGGGTGGGGGTATCCTTGCTGCGCAGATGGTAATCAGCTCACTACCGCCCGCCACAAAACAAAAAACCCGGCACGGGGCCGGATTTTTCGAATTCTTGGGGAGACTAGCCCTAGAGGCCGAGGCCCTTGAAGCGCTCCTTGAAGCGCGAGACACGGCCGCCGCGGTCGAGCAGCTGGCCGGTGCCGCCGGTCCAGGCCGGGTGGGTCTTGGAGTCGATATCGAGCTGCAGCGTATCGCCGGCCTTGCCGTAGGTCGAACGCGTCTCGTACTTGGTGCCGTCGGTCATTACCACGTTAATCAGGTGGTAGTCCGGATGGGTATCAGCCTTCATCGGTATCGCCTCAAATCAAACGGGCGCCGCAGCGCCCGGAGAGCATCTAAAACTGGTGTTCGCGGCTTCATACAGAAGGCGCGCCTAATCCGCAAGGGCATGGGCGCGGCAATTTCGCACCGGACAAAGCGGTTGCCGCTCTGGCAGCGAGTGCCTATATCGAAGCCTCACTGCGGTCCAGCTCTTCTGCGGCCCTCAAAGCACATGGCGTATCCTGCGATGACAGATCAGGCCCTCCCGGTTCAGGCTGACCCTGAAAAGCTCGCAGCTAACCCCATTGTGAATCCGCGCAAGCTGCAACCGCTGCGTAAGCTGCTGCCCTTTATGCTGCGCTATCCGGTGCGGCTGGTGTTGACCGTGCTGTTCCTGCTGGTATCGGCACTCTCCTCGCTGTCTATTCCCTATGTGATGGGCGGCGCCATCGATGAGGGCTTCCTCGCCCAGAACCTCGATAATGTGACGCGCTATGGCTGGCTGATTGTCGGTATTGCCGCGGTCATGGGCCTGGCAAGCGGCGCCCGGTTCTACTTCATTTCCAGCCTGGGCGAAAAAGTGCTCGCTGATCTGCGCGAGGCTGTATTCGGCCATCTGCTGAGGCTCGACAGCCGGTATTTCGATACCAACCGCGTCGGCGAGCTCACCAGCCGTCTCAATGGCGATGTCGGCGTGATCCGCTTTGCGGTTGGATCGAGCTTCTCGCTGGCGCTGCGCTCGCTCGTCACGATCATCGGTGCGCTGGTGATGATGATGTTGACCAGCCCGGTGATGACGATTGCCGTCGTGGTGCTGGTGCCCTGTATCCTTTTCCCGCTGATCATCTATTCCCGCCGGTTGCGTGGCATGTCCCGCAAGACACAGGACGCATTGGCCGACCTATCCGCGATGGCGACCGAAATGCTTGGGGCGACGCGGACGGTCAAGGCGTTTACCCAGGAAGTCACCCAATCCGGCATCTACAACAGCCACAGCCGCGATAGCTACCGGGCCGAAGTGCATCGGCTTGGCGCGCGTGCGGTGCTGGTCGGCATGGCTATTTTCCTCGGTACGACGGCCATTGTTGCGCTGGTCTGGTGGGGCGCTCGCGCCGTGTTCGATGGCACGGTCAGTGCCGGCGAGCTGGCCCAGTTCATGATCTATGCGCTGATGGCCTCGGGCGCCCTGACCAATATCAGCGATGTGCTGGGCACGCTGCATCAGGTGTCCGGTGCTACCGAGCGTCTGACCGAGATATTGGATACGGAAGCAACAATTACCGATCCCGTCGTTCCCAAACTGCTACCCACCCCGCCGCTTGGCACAGTGCAGTTTGACAAGGTCGCCTTCAGCTATGATCGCGCTGGGCTTGAGAGCGTGCTCAACAACGTGAGCTTCTCGGTGGCGCATGGCGAGACCGTGGCTCTGGTGGGGCCTTCGGGCTCAGGCAAGTCAACCATGCTGTCGCTGTTGCAGCGCTTCTATGACGTGACCAGCGGGTCGATCCGTGTCGATGGCGTTGATATCCGCGAAGTCGGCTTGATCCAACTTCGGCAACGTTTTGCCTACGTCGAGCAGGAACCGACGATTTTTGCCGGGACCATTGGCGACAATATCCGGTTTGGGAAACCCGGTGCGAGCCAGCAGGAAGTCGAGGCTGCGGCCACGGCGGCATTGGTGCATAGCTTTGTCGCTGAGATGCCGCTGGGATACGACACGCTGGTCGGCGAGCGGGGCGTTACCTTGTCCGGCGGCCAGAAGCAGCGCCTCGCCATTGCCCGCGCCATACTCAAGAACGCGCCAATCCTGCTGCTCGACGAGGCCACTTCGGCGCTTGACGCGCAGAGCGAGCGGCTGGTGCAGGTGGCGCTGGCGCATCTGATGGAAGGCCGTACCACGCTGGTCATCGCCCATCGCCTCGCCACCATCCGCGATGCCGACAAAATCCTGGTGCTTGATGGCGGGCAGATCATAGACCAGGGCACGCATGACGAGCTGGTGGTCAAGGGCGGCCGCTATGCGGATCTGGCGAAATTGCAGTTCCGCATGGATGATGCTGTGCATTGAGTGCCACGCCAGGGGGCTCGCAATGACGACTAGTTCTGAACCAGCTCGGCAGTAGACCTCATCCTGAGCTTGTCGAAGGACGAGGTCGGGTGCCGTGACCTTGGTCGGGTTTTTTCGTAGTTAAGCTTAGCCGAGGACTATTCGAACTGTGTTGCCGTGTTGTGAGTGGCCCTCGGGTCAAGCCCGAGGGAGAAGGCGGCGGGTGGGAAAAACTCCCCGGGGTCTCGCGAGGCTCGACCCGTGATCGGCTCAAATCGCTCCACTGGAGCGATTTGACGACGCGACGCGCCGTCGCCGATCACCCCTCTGTCAGCTTGAACTCTATGCGCCTGTTCCGGCGGTAGGCGTCATCGTTTTCCGCGGGGTCCAGCGGTGTGAATTCGCCGAAACCGGCTGCTACCAGGCGGTTGGGCGAGACGCCCTTGGTGACCAGATAGCGCGCGACCGAAATGGCGCGGGCTGCCGAAAGCTCCCAGTTCGAGGGGAAGCGGGCATTGGAAATAGGGCGGCTATCGGTGTGGCCGTCGATGCGCATGACCCAGTTGATATCGGGCGGGATTTCTTGTTCCAGCTGCAGTATGGCATCGGCAAGCGCGTCGAGATCGGGCGTGCCTGCGGTCGAAATGTCGGCCTGGCCCGGAGCGAACAGCACTTCGGACTGGAACACGAAACGATCGCCGACCACGCGGACATCGGCGCGGCCTTCTAGGATCTGGCGCAGGCGGCCGAAGAAATCCGAGCGATACCTGGCGAGATCCTGAACGCGCTGGGCGAGGGCCACATTGAGGCGACGGCCAAGATCGGCGATCTGGGTTCGGCTCTCGGTGTCGCGGCTCTCCGAGGCGTTGAGCGCGGCTTCCAGCGCGCCGACCTGGACGCGAAGGGCAGCCAGTTGCTGGTTGAGCAGGGCGACTTGCGCATTGGCCTCGTCGGACAGCTCCTGAGCATTCAGCAAGTCATCCTGGATGGCGGCAATGGTGGCGTCCTTGTCGCCCAGCCCGGTGCCGATGCCCGCGAGTTGACTGGTGAGGCTGGCGTTGTCGGCTTGGGCGCTGCCAAGCGTCGCGGTCAGCGTGGCGATCTGGCTGCCGAGGTCGTCGGAGTCGGCGCGCTCGAGCTGCAGCAGGTCGGTCAGTTCGGCGATCTGGCTATTGAGGCGGGCAAGCGCAGTGTCACGGCCTTGCAGTTCCTGCCCTAGGAAAAACTGGGTCAGCATGAACAAGCTGAGCATGAAAATGATGACGAGCAGCAGGCTCGACAGGGCATCGACGAAGCCGGGCCAATAATTGGCCTCCTGCCTGCGACGGGAACGAGCTCCCGGCATGTCTCAGTTCCGCCGCTCAGTATCGGCCTGCGTCAGCACGGCGTCGATCAGTTCGCGCAGCTTCTTGTTGGTCTCGCCCTGCTCGTTGATATGCTTGCGCAGGTCGTCCTGCTCGACGCGGATATGCTTGACCAGCCCGTCGATGCCGCGCGCCAGTTCGGCCATGGCTCGAATGGCATTCTGGGAAGAATTCTGGTTCTGCATGCTGTCGCCCAGCTTGTCGAACATGGCCTGCATTTCCGGGCCGCCGGCATTGGCCTGCATGGCGCTGACCGGATGATCCAGCTCGGTCATCGAGGTCATCCAGTCCTCTAGGTCGGTATAGAAGGCGTTCTGCGCCTGGCTGGTCTGGAGATCGAGAAAGCCCAGCACAAGTGAGCCGGCAAGGCCGAACAGCGAGGACGAGAAAGCCGTGCCCATGCCGCCCAGTGGCGCCGCAAGGCCTTCACGCAGGGTGGCGAACTGGGAGGCCGAGTCACCCGCGCTGACGTCGAGCGCATTGATGACGCCAGCCACCGAACTAACGGTTTCGAGCAGGCCGTAAAAGGTACCCATCAGGCCGAGGAAGACCAGCAGGCCAGTCAGGTAGCGCGAGGTATCCTTGGCCTCGTCGAGGCGGTTGCCCACCGAGTCGAGGATAGAGCGCATCGAGGATGGGGTAATGACTGCCTCGCCGATGCGTTCGCGCAGGATGCCGGCAACCGGCGCCAGCAGGATGGGCGGGCGCACGTTTGTGGTGGTGCCGTCCTGCAGCGAGTTGACCCACTTGACCTCGGGGAACAGGCGAATGACTTGGCGGAAGCTCAGAAAAATACCAACTGCCAGCGAGAAGAAGATCAGCGAATTAATGAAGGGGTTTGCCCAGAAGAAAGTGACGATCTGACCGGCCAGGATCGCGCCGACGAGGGCGACCAGAACCAGAAAAATCACAATCTTGATGAGGTAAACAGTCGGACTGGCGAGGTGGTAGGGATCGTAGCCTTGCGTCATCTGCCTGAACCTTGCCCCTTACGCGCAAATCACCAAATGCCAGACTAGTCAGCGCGAGCGGGCGGGGCAATCGGAAAGGTTAATGACTAGAGCAGGTGTGATGGGGCGCCCGTCACGGAACTTTCGCGCGAAGGCAGTAAGGGCAGTCGCATCTAACCTACCGGAGGCCTGCCATGTCCGTCGATCCCGCCAAGCTTGCAGCCCATTACGGCCTTAGCCACAAAAATACGCTGCCATGGCATCTGGGCACGCGTTATGACGCGGCGGGTAATTTCCTGCCGGAGCCCGGCAATACCGTTGTGTGCCACCTGGTATCCGGCTCGGCCACCGAGCGGGCTTTGGCCAGTGCGCGGGCGCGATACCAGGCCATGCCGGATGCGGGCAAGCTCGCCTTCACGCCGGTGAATAGTTATCACATGACGCTGTTCCAGGGCATCATCGAGGGGCGCCGCAAGCTGCCTTATTGGCCGAGCGACATGGCGCCGGATGCGCCGATCGAGGCGATGACCGCGCATTATCTCAAGAGGCTGTCCGGATCTCAAGAGGCTGTCCGGGTTCAAGCCGGCTGCGCCGTTTGCAGTTGAATTGATCGAAGCCTTGCCGACCGGGCTCATTGTCGCCGGAGCAACGGCGGCCGATCGGCATGAGATGGGCGAGTGGCGCAACCGTTTCGCCGACGCGTTCGGCTACCGCCATCCAGACCACGACAGCTACGAATTCCACATCACCATGGCCTATATGATCGACTGGCTCGAAGACGCGGCGATCCCGGCCTGGACGGCGATGCTCAACGACGTCGCTGCCGAGATTCGCGCTGCGGTCCCGGTGCCGGAATTGCGAGCGCCGGCGTTCTGCAGCTTTGCCGACATGAACTGGTTCGAAGAGCGGATGGTCTTTGGCGGCGACTGATTGCCGCCGGCCGGGCCTACTGGATGCCCTTGAGTTCCTTGAACATGGCGGCCTGGATCTGTTCGTTGCCGGCGATGATCTGGCCGTTCCAGATCGAGCCGACGGTGCCGGCAAAGTCGGTGACCACGCCGCCGGCTTCCTTGACCATCAACAGGCCCGGGGCAACGTCCCAAGGGGATAGGCCGGCTTCCCAGATGGCGTCATAGCGGCCACTTGCCAGCCATGCCATATCCATGGAAATCGAGCCCGAGCGGCGGATGCCGGCAACGGCGGGATTGATATGGGCCAGCTGGCGCAACTGCAGGCTGTCGTTGGCTGTGCCCTGGGTCTTGATGCCGGTGCAGATCACGGCGTCGGCCAGCGAGCGACGACCGGCGACACGCAGGCGCTTGCGATCATTGAGCCAGGCGCCGCCGCCCTTTTCGGCGGTGTAGAGTTCGTCGAGGATCGGATTGTAGATCACCGAGGCGACAATTTCATTGGCGCGCTCAAGGGCAATCGCCACAGCAAACAGCGGGATCGAGTGCAGGAAATTGGTGGTGCCATCGAGCGGATCGACCAGCCAGCGGTGCTGTCCGTCGGTGCCCTTCACCTCGCCGCCCTCTTCCATCAGGAAGGCATAGGTCGGGCGGGCCTTGAGCAGTTCGTCATAGACGATCTGCTCGGCGCGAAGATCGGCCTTCGAGACGAAATCGGCTGGTCCCTTGCGGGAGACCTGCAGGTTTTCGACCTCGTTGAAGTCCTTGGTCAGCGACTTGCCGGCCTTGATGGCGGCGGAGACCATGACATTGAGGATTGCTGAGCGTGCCATGGGTCAGTCAGCCCGGCGCATGTAGGTGGCTTCGGTGGTATCGACCACGATGCGCTCGCCGACAGCGATAAAGGGCGGCACCATGACCTTGAGGCCATTGGACATGATCGCCGGCTTGAACTGGCTGGAAACGCTCTGGCCCTTCTGCACCGGATCGACTTCCATGACTTCGAGGATGACGTTGGCCGGGAACTTGATGCCCAGCGGGGTGTCTTCGTGCATTTCGAGGGTGATCTTCATGCCGTCCTGCAGGAACGCGGCGCGCTCGCCAACGAAGTCCTTGGGCAGTTCGACTTGCTCGTAGTTTTCCTGGTTCATGAACACCAGGCTATCGCCCTGCTCATAGAGAAAGGTGAAATCGCGGAATTCGAGCGAGACGATTTCGACGGTTTCTGCCGAGCGGAAACGTTCGTTGAGCTTGGTGCCGCCGAGGATGGCCTTGAGCTCGACCTGGGCATAGGCGCCGCCCTTGCCGGGCTTGACGTGGTCGACCTTGACCGCGACCCAGAGGCGGTCCTGATGATTGACGACATTGCCGGGGCGGATTTCGTTGCCGTTGATCTTGGCCATGAGTGCTCTTTGCGCAAATTATCTGCTAAGGCCACGCGCGCCGGATGCGGCTGGCCGAAGGTTGATGGGGCTTTATGGGCGTGGCGGGCTTATTGCCCCAGAACGCCCTTGGGTTCAAGGGTCTTGCGGTTGGGCAGGCGCGGACGCCGGGGCTTCGCTCGCGTCTGTCGGTGCAGGCAGGAGTGCTCCGTCGGCCGGCGGGGTCGTGGTGCTGGGGATTTCCAGCACGGTTTCGATTCGCGGCGGCGTCGATGGCCAGAAGCGGGCGCGCTCCTCGGCGCTCGCCAGTTCGCCCTCGGGAATAGAGACCAGCAGGCGGTCGAGCGACGGATCGGAGAGTCCCTGGCGACGCGACAGTGCCCGCCACATGGCGGCTTCTTCAAGGTTGATGGCTATGCCTTCGCCGACAGCGAGCAGCTTGGCATAACGGTTCTGGGCCACGGCATTGCCGGACTCGGCAGCTATGCCATACCAGCGTGCCGCTTCGGTGGCGTTCTTTTCCACCCCCTGACCGAGATAGAGCATGGTGGCATAGTCGATCTGGGCGGCGATCAGGTTCTGCTCGGCGGCCAGCGCGAGATAGCGCGCGCCCTCCTTTGCATCCGGTGCCATGCCGGCGCCTTCGATGAGCATGCTGCCATAGTCATATTGCGCCTCCGGAAGCTCGGCATCGGCCGCCTCCTTCATCAGCCCGGCAGCGGTGACAAGGCTGGGCGAGGCATAGGTGCCTTCGACATGCAGCAGGGCCATGTTGTACTTGGCCGGAATATAGCCAGCCTCGGCTGACTGGCGGAACAGGTCGGCGGCGCGGGCCCGATTGCGCGGCACGCCGATGCCGTCCTGGTAAAACAGCGCCAGTTCGAACAGGGCGAGGCGATCACCATTATCTGCTGCCAGTTGATACCAGCCGGCGGCTCGCTGGTCGTTCTGCGCCACGCCCAGACCCTTTGCATAAAGCTCGGCGATCAGCGTTTGTGCAGCCGCATCGCCCTGCTCGGCGCGCGGCAAAGCCAGCTCTAGCGCGGTCAGGAAATAGCCGCGCTGGAAAGCGCCAAAAGCGTAATCCGTCGGCACGCGCGGCCCGAAAATCTGATCCGAGATCGTATCGGCCGGATTGGCAGGTGCCTCGGGCGCGGTGTCCTGCGCTGTCGCAACGAGAGGCGCCGTGGCGATGAGGGCCGCAAGCAGCAGGCGCCGCATCATGCGGTTTCCTCCAGCGCGGCGACGATTTCGCGCATGGCGGCGGCAGGCGATGCGGCCGACCAGATGCTGGTCGAGAGAGCGAGAAATTCGGAACCCCTGGCATCGCTGCGGGGGGCGGCATCAGGCAGGCTCAACACGCCGGGGACTTCAAAGGTCTCCGACCACCACTGGGCGAGATCGGTCGCCTGGGTGTCATCGGAGCCGTCAAGGGGACCGAAAAACACATAGTCGACATCCATTTCGCCCGCCGTCATAGCGTCGTGCCGGGAAGCGATATTGCCAGCACCAACGATCATCGAGGGCTTAAGCGCTGCAACGGCGTCGGCGAGGTCTTCGGGTCCCGTGGTGATATGGACGCCATCTGCGCCGATCTTCTTGACCAGGGCCACATCGTCTTCGAGCAACACGGCGCAGCCGGCGCCCTGGCCGATATTGACGATCTTGGTTGCCAGCTCGGCATAGGTTGCGGCATCCATCGAGCCACGGCTGACCAGCAGGGCCGAAAACTCGGCCTCGCTCAGCACGGACATCAAGGTGTCGGGAAAGCCCTCCGGGTCGGCAGTGGCGGGAGTGATCAAATAAAGCTGGGGGGCCATGGCGTCCGGGTACTCAAAGCAACATGCCCCTTCTGTCTGCGCATTTTGGCGACAAAGAGGTGGCCTTTTCCAATAAGCGATGGGTGGGACCGGCGCAAAGAAAATGCGCACCCTCGCGAGGAGGATGCGCATCGGAAGAACGTTCGGCGTCGGCAGATCAGGCGGCGCGATCGACTTCGCCGGTCCAGGTGCCAAGAGCGGCCAGCGAGTTCATGTGGGCACGATGGCTGAAGGCGGCCTGCGCCTGCGGGAAGTTCTCGCGTCGGCCAGCCCAGGTGCGCAGGGCAACGTTCTGCAAGGCGCGGCCATAGGAGAAGGTCATCGGCCAGGGCTTGCCGCCAATCAGGTTCATGGCCGAGAGGTGCGCGGTAGCTTCCTCGTCGGTCTGCCCACCGGACAGGAAGGCAATGCCGGGTACGGCGGCCGGAACATGCTCGCGCAATACGGCAACGGTGCGCTTGGCAACCTCCTCGAAGGTGGGGCGGTCGCGCGAATTGATGCCGGGCATGATCATGTTTGGTTTCAGCAGCATGCCTGCCAGATCGACACCGGCAAGGCGCAATTCCTTGAAGGTGTTTTCCAGCACGTCGCCGGTGACCTGCGCGCAACGCTCCATCGAGTGATTGCCCGGATCGCCGTCGCCGACGACTTCGGGCTCGACCACGGGGACGATGCCGGCTTCCTGGCAGAGAATGGCATAGCGAGCCAGAGCATGGGCATTGGCGCGGATATTGTTACGGGTGGGCGCCACGTCATTGATGGTGATGACGGCGCGCCACTTGGCGAAACCGGCGCCAAGTGCCGCATAGCGCTCTAGCCGCTGGCGCAGGCCATCGAGACCCTCGGTGATTTTTTCGCCATTGTCGCCCGGCATGGGGAACGCGCCGCGGTCAACCTTGATGCCGGGGATGACATCGGCGTCAGCCAGGATCGAGCGGAAAGCGGTTCCGTCTGCCGCAGACTGTTCCAGCGTCTCTTCGGTAAGGATGACGCCCGAGATACAGTTGATCATCGCATCGGTCGAACGGAACAGCATCTCGCGATAGTCGCGACGCAGGTCGAGCGAATTGGGCAGGTTGATCTTGGCAAAGCGCTTGGCGATGGTGCCTTCGGACTCGTCGGCGGCCAGAATGCCCTTGCCGGGCTCCATCAGTTTCTGGGCAACAGCATTCAGCGACTTCGTCATCGGCCAACCTCGCAATGGAATTCGCGCGAGATTAGACTTTCGTTTTTTCCACCGCGATTAGACCTGTGGTTATACGACGAAAGACTGAAGGAACTAGTCCCTCCGTGGCACGAGCGTGTGGCAGGTCCCGGTCGGTGGCGGCAGTTCGCTAGCCGGCTCATAGATGGCGAATGGCCCCAATTGTTCGATCAATTCATACGACTCCATCAGGGCTGCGAATTGCGGTTCTTTTTCAAAGAAGCCAAGGATGTCGAACCGGGCCTGGTCAAAGCCGACGGTTGGCTCGATGCCCTCGTAGTCGATGATCAGCGTGTCGGGCGGGTTGCATTTGAAGTCTTGGACCGTTTCGAGACGCACAGTGGATAGATAGGCTTCGAATTCGGAATCGATTGGAATGCCGGCTGCTTCGAGATTAGCGACGCTGGGCAGCATCCAGTATTGGAAGTAGCGAAGGGACCAGTTCAGCCGTTTGTCTTCCACAGCCGGCCAAGGGCGAACGGCTCTTGTGGTTAGCATCGCGAAGTTTTGACCGGGTTGCGTTCGCTGCAACAGCCTTTCGGCAGCGGCAGTGAAGTCGTTGCGGTATGGACCTCCCAACACCTGGGGCAGGGTGGCCAAGACGATCATCAAGGTCGCAAACAGATACTCCGACCAGCGCAGACGCGGAATTGCGGGGCGAAATGCGAGGTGCATGAGAATAGCCAGCAACAGGCAGGCGACGACGGGGCTGGCGTGATAGCCCCAGCCTCGGAACTGCATGTAGTATGACAGCGCAAAGGCCGATGCGAGCAGCAGCATGGCCTTGGCCTGCGGCCTCAGTTCACGGCGGAAATGCCAGAAATAGAAAGCGCTGGTGATCAACATCAGGTTCATCTGGTTGATCAGGATTGCCCGGAGCGGCGCACGCAGGCCGCCAAAAGCGATCGACAGCGCTGGCACCATTCTGGTCAGGTAGTGCGGGGTAAATACCAGTATTGCCAAAGCGTAGCCGAGGGCACCGGCGATCAGGACGACGGTCTCGATCCGCAGCGGCCGCCACTTGCGCCGCCGCTCCCAGATCAACCAGGCTTCGAGCAGGATGGGGATCAGCACGAAGTAGTGCTTGAGGGCCAGCAAGGGCGTTGCCAGCAAGGCGATAGCCAGCGTCAGCGGCCACGGTGTTACCTCGCCTTCCACACGGCGGGCGATAATCAGGGCATAGGGAATTGTGCCAATCAGAACCAGCGGTTCGCGTTGGGCGAAGTCGCCGATGCAGATGAGGATGGTCGCAACCAGGATGCCGGCATAGGTGAGGGCGCGTTCCCGTTGGCTCCAGCGCGAGGCCAGTGCTGCCGATAGTGCCAGACTTATCCCGATCAGCAGGAAAATGGCCGATACCAGAACCTGTTCCGGCTGCAACCCAGTGGCCGCCGACAGCAGATCCAACGGTTGCGCCATCCAGAACCAGAGCGGCGGATTGGTCTCCATGATGTAGTCGTAGAGCGGCACACCGGCGTTGAGATGCCGCGCAACCCAGAGTTGCCAGGTTACGTCGTGCCAGACCGGCATGCCGTTCAGCAGGGCAAAGGCGACGAGCCAGACCAGAGCGGCGACCAGCTCGGGCCAGTATTGCCGCCAGGAACTGAGGGAGGCCCCCTGCGCATCTTGGGTCTGGGCAACAGTGTCCATTGGCAACCTCGAACTGCGATGCGTGTGCGGCAATTCTAGCAAAGCAATGTTACTGCAGCCTGAACCGCGCTGCGGCTACTTCTTCAGTGCCTCGACGCCGGGCAGGGGCTTGCCTTCCATCCATTCGAGGAAGGCGCCGCCGGCGGTGGAGACGTAGGTGAAAGCGTCTTTGACGCCGGCATGGGCGAGAGCTGCGACGGTGTCGCCGCCGCCGGCTACCGAGACAAGCTTGCCGTCGTGGGTGCGCTTGGCGACATGCTTGGCGATCGCTACCGTTGCGGCGTCAAAGGGGTTCATCTCGAAGGCGCCCATCGGGCCGTTCCAGACCACGGTGTGGGCGTCGTCGATGGCGCCCAGGATACGCTCGATCGAGGAGGGGCCAATATCGAGGATCATGCCGTCGTTGTCGATGGCATCGACGCCATAGAGGCGGGTGGGGGTATTAGCCTTGAAGTGCCATGCGACGACTGCGTCGATCGGCAGGATGATGGCGCAGCCGGATTTGTCGGCCTTGTCCATGATGCGCAGCGCGGTTTCGGCCAGGTCCTTTTCGCAGAGCGACTTACCAACGGCATAACCTTGGGCGTGGAGGAAAGTATTGGCCATGCCGCCACCGATGACCAGCCCATCGACCTTGGCCACAAGGTTTTCCAGCAGGTCGATCTTGGAGGAAACCTTAGCGCCGCCGACGATGGCGACGACCGGCTTCTTGGGTTTGCCGAGGCCGGCTTCGAGCGCTTCGAGTTCAGCCTGCATGGCAAGGCCGGCAGCCGCCGGCAATAGTCGCGCCAGGGCGTCTGTCGAGGCATGGGCGCGATGGGCGGCCGAGAAAGCGTCGTTGACATAAACGTCGCCAAGGCTGGCCATGCGCTTGGCCAGATCGATATCGTTGGCCTCTTCGCCGGGATGGAAGCGGGTATTTTCGAGGATCAGCACCGAGCCGGCGGGCGCCGAGTCGATGGCCTTCTGGGCGTCGGAAACGTCGTTCCAGTCGGTGAAGACGAAGCCGACCGGGTGACCGGTTTCATTGGCGACAGCTTCGCAGACCTGTTCGAGCGAAAACTCGGGATCGACCTTGCCCTTGGGACGGCCGAAATGGCTGAGCAGGATGGCCTTGCCGTCGTGCTTGACGATCTCGCGGATGGTCGGGACCAGCCGCTCGATGCGGGTGGCGTCACTGACCTTGCCATCGGCGACCGGTACGTTGAGATCGGCCCGCAGCAGCACGCGCTTGTTGTTGAGGTCGAGCTCGTCGAGGGTCTTGAAGGTTGCGGACATGGCGGGGCTCCCAAGGCAAAAATCTTGGCCCGTGGCGTAGCAGAGCCACGCAGAGGGGGGAAGCGACAAAAGCTGGTGGGCTAGGCTGCGGGCAGCAAGGCACGCAGGGCATAGCCGGCAAAGAACAGCGGCAGGCCGAGCATGGTGAGACACAGCAGCCGCGCCATGTCGTCAACGAGGACGTGGCATGCGAAGCCATCGCTGGGCCAGGCCGCGAGGCCGACCCGGCGGCGTATTACCCGGTCGCGCAGCAGGACGTAGGCGGCGGTAAGTGCGGGCGGAATGACCAGCACTGCGGGTTGACCGGCAAAGCCGATCAGGACGGACGCCACTGGCAGTCCCGCGAAGATACGGCGCATGATGTGGAACATGATTGGTTTCCGACGGCATGAACACGTCTGAAGCTAGACTGATTTGGTGACTCACAGGTGACAGCTCAGCTGCGCTCGAACAAACCTGGGTAGCTTACCACCAGATTGTCGCCATCGACCTCCAGCACGCGTTCGAAATCGGCGGACTGGAAGCGGAAATGGATGGCGTCGAGCTTGGTATAGAGCTGTTCGCTGCGCTTGACGGTCATTTTGTCGGCGTCGATCCAGGCCACCGCAAAACGCTGCGGCTCACCGATAGCCCACTGGCAGCGCCAGAGCGGCAGGGAATTGGTCAGCGGGGTGGGCCAGATGTCGATGTCCATGCAGCCCTCGAGCGCGGAAAGAGGGTCTGCCCGGTCGTCCGACCAATTGCCCGCACCATCGCAAAACAGCTCAAGCACCATGCCATCGGTGCGTTCGAGCTTTACCGTGCGGACGCGCTCGGTGTCGTCCAGCTTGATGCGGTAGAACAGGCCGTAATCGGGGGTGATTATGGTGCCGCGGATGCGGGTGTCGCGGTCGGTCGATACGACGTGGCAATGTTCGAGGGTGATGGGGTCGAGGCCACGCCAGCAGATTGATTTGTTCAATGACATGCCCACATCCACCGGGTGGCACCTCCTCCTTTACGGGGGAGGCTAGGAGGGGGTGCGGTTGGCCCGGTATCCGGGCCAAACGTCCCCCTCCCTGACCCTCCACGCGAGTGGGAGGGTGTCGACTGCTTATTCGGCAGTCTTCAAAGTCGGTGAACTAGAGCGTCTTGCCCAGGGCGACGGCGGTGTCGGCCATGCGGTTGGAGAAGCCCCATTCGTTGTCGTACCAGGCCAGGACCGAGACGAAATTGCCGCCGAGTACCTTGGTCTGATCGAGAGCCATGGTGGAGGAGTGGGCGTCGTGGTTGAAGTCGATCGAGACGTTTGGCTGGGTGGTGTAGCCCAGGATGCCCTTGAGTTCTCCATCGGCGTATTTGCGGACGGCCAGGTTGATCTCGTCGGCGGTTACGTCGCGCTTGGCGATGAACTTGAAATCGACGCAGGAAACGTTGGGGGTCGGGACGCGGATCGAGATGCCGTCCAGCTTGCCCTTGAGCTCGGGCAGCACGAGGCCAATGGCCTTGGCAGCGCCGGTCGAGGTCGGGATCTGGCTCAGGGCTGCAGCGCGGCCGCGATAGAGATCCTTGTGCATAGTGTCGAGCGTCGGCTGGTCACCGGTGTAGGAATGGATGGTGGTCATCATTCCTTTCTCGATGCCGAATTCCTTGTGCAGCACATAGGCCAGCGGGGCCAGGCAGTTGGTGGTGCACGAGGCGTTGGAGACCACGACGTGGTCCTTGTTCAGCAGGGCATGGTTGATGCCATAGACGACCGTCAGGTCGGCGCCATCGCCGGGAGCCGAGATCAGCACCTTCTTGGCACCAGCCTTGAGATGGGCCGAGGCCTTTTCCTTGCTGGTGAAAATGCCGGTGCATTCGAGCGCGATGTCGATGTTCATGGCGGCATGCGGCAGCTCGGCCGGATCGCGTACGGCGGTCACCTTGATCGGGCCGCGGCCCACATCGATGGTGTCGCCATCGACAGTCACGGTGCCGGCGAAGCGGCCGTGCACGCTGTCGAAGCGGAACAGGTGGGCATTGGTCTCGACCGGGCCGAGATCGTTGATAGCCACGACTTCGATATCGGTGCGACCGGATTCGATGATGGCGCGCAGGACGTTGCGGCCGATGCGGCCAAAGCCGTTGATGGCGACGCGGATTGCCATAGTAGACGCTCCTAGGGAGGGAGGGAGTTAGGAAAGGGAGGGCAGCGCCCTCTTACAGCTGTGCGGTGACGGCTTCAACAACGGCCTTGGCCGTAATACCAAAGTGTTCATAGAGCGCGTCGATCGGACCGGAGGCGCCAAACGAGTGCATGCCGACGAAACGGCCCTTGCGGCCCAAGATATGATCCCAGCTCATCTTGATGCCGGCTTCGATGGCGACACGGGCGTGGCCCTTGCCGATGATCTCGTCCTGATATTCCTGGCTCTGCTGGGCGAACAGTTCCATCGATGGCACTGACACCACACGCGACTTGATGTGCAATTCGTCCAGCATCGTCTGGGCTTCGAGCGCGATGGCGACTTCCGAGCCGGTGGCGAAGATCACGGCATCGGAGTCACGATCGCCGGACAGGATGTAGGCGCCCTTGGCCGACTTGTTCTCGGCGGTATATTCGGTGCGCACCGTCGGCAGGTTCTGGCGCGAGAGAGCCAGGATCGATGGTGCCGACGTCGATTCAAGCGCCAGTTGCCAGCATTCGAGGGTTTCGACGGCATCGGCCGGGCGGAACACCAGAAGGTTTGGAATGGCGCGCAGGGCAGTCAGGTGTTCCACGGGCTGGTGGGTCGGGCCGTCTTCGCCGAGGCCGATCGAGTCATGGGTCATGACGTAGATCGAGCGCAGCTCCATCAAGGCAGCGAGGCGGATGGCTGGGCGGGCATAGTCGGTGAAAACCATGAAGGTGCCGCTATAAGGGATCAGGCCGCCGTGCAGCGCGATGCCGTTCATGGCCGAAGCCATTTCGTGCTCGCGGATGCCGTACATCATGTAGCGGCCAGCATGATTATCGGCCTGGAACGGTATCATTTCCTTGGTGTTGGTCAGGTTCGAATGCGTCAGGTCGGCCGAGCCGCCCTGAGTTTCGGGCAAAACCGCATTGATGATGTCCAATGCCATCTGGCTGGACTTGCGGGTCGCGACCTTGGGCTTGTCCTCGATCAGCTTCTTTTTGAAGGCGTCCATGGCGGGCGCAAAAGCGGCAGGAAGGTCGCCCTTCATGCGGCGCTCGAACTCGGCCTTGTCGGCATGAGCGGCCAGACGCGACTGCCATTCGCCACGAATGTTCTGGCTGCGGGTGCCGGCGGCACGCCAGGTGGCGAGGATTTCCGAGGGGATTTCAAAGGCGGGATAGGTGATGCCGAGTGCTGCCTTGGCGCCGGCCAGTTCTTCGGCGCCGAGCGGGGCGCCGTGCACCTTCTCGGTACCGGCCTTCTTGGGAGCGCCGAAACCGATGGTGGTCTTGGCAGCGATGAGCGTCGGCTTGTCGGACTTCTTGGCGTCGAGCAGTGCCTTTTCGATGGCGTCCTGATCGTGGCCGTCGATCTCGATAGTGTTCCACTGCACCGCGTGGAAGCGGGCAATCTGGTCGGTCGAGTCCGAGTTGGACACGGCGCCGTCGATGGTGATCGAGTTATTGTCCCAGATCACAGTCAGCTTGTTGAGCTTGAGGTGGCCGGCCAGCGCAATGGCTTCCTGGGAGATGCCTTCCATCAGGCAGCCGTCACCGGCCAGCACCCAGGTGTGGTGATCGACGATGTCAGCGCCGAACTCGGCGGCGAGCTTGGCTTCAGCGACGGCAAAGCCGACCGAATTGCCAAGGCCCTGGCCGAGCGGGCCGGTGGTGGTCTCGATGCCCTGGGCGAAGTGATATTCGGGATGGCCGGCGGTCTTGGAGCCGAGCTGGCGGAAATTCTTGACCTGCTCGATGGTCATGTCCTCATAGCCCAGCAGATAAAGCGAGGAGTAAAGCAGCATCGAGCCATGGCCGGCCGACAGAATGAAACGGTCGCGGTCAGCCCATTTGCTGTCTGCGGGATCGAACTTCATCACCTTGGTGAACAGCACCGTCGCAATATCGGCGCAGCCCATGGGCAGACCGGGATGACCGGAGTTGGCTTTTTCGACTGCGTCCATGGAGAGGGAGCGGATCGCATTGGCCAAATCGTTCTGCTGGGCGGTGTTCGTCATTGGTTTCGCGCTTTCATCAGGGCTGAAATCTGGGGAGAAGAGGCGCCACAAGCCTCCTCCCAAAGGCGGGTTCGAGGCATAACAGGTTCGCCTAACGTGTCAATGACGGTGCCCCCGCTTCGCGGCCGGACAGTGGCCCGGTTGGCGGTTGGACGGCCGGTTGCAAACTGCGTGGCTGTGGGGCACCCTGAGAAAGGCGGAATCGCCGCAGATTGAGGACCGTAGTAGCTATGAGTGAGACGGAACTTCAGGACGGACTGGGCGCGGCCAACGCGCGATTTGATCGTGCCCTGCTGCGGCTTGACCAGAGCGCGAAGAATTTGGGCACGCGCCTGCGCCAGCACAATCGCATCGAGGTCGACACCCAGCGGCTGGTGCATGAGCGCTCGCGGCTGGCAACCGAGCTGGACAAGACCGCGGCGCGCGCCAAGCGGCTCGACGACAGCGCGCATGACGTATCGCGCCGGCTTGTCGAGGCGATGGAAACCGTCCGTTCCGTCCTGGCCAAGGCGGAGTAGCGCAGTGCCCGAAGTCAATGTCGAGATCAATGGCCGCAAGTATCGTATGGCCTGCGAAGAAGGCCAGCAGAAGCATCTGATCGGCCTGGCCGAGCGCTTCAACGCGCAGGTCGAGAACCTCAAGGGCGCCGTCGGCGAAATCGGCGACACAAGACTGACGGTGATGGCCGGGATTGCCGTGGTGGACGAATTGGCCGAAGCCGAACGCCGCATCAAAGAGTTGCAGACCGAGATTGTCGTGCTGACCAGAGCTGGCCAGGAAGTGGCGGCCGAGATCGAAACGTTGGAAGAAAAATTCGCCGCCAAGCTCCGCGACGCCGCCAAGGCGCTGGAAGGCGTTGCCAACGCCTTGGACGAAGCCGCACCGATGCCGCAAGGCTAACCGCCGCACTCTCGATCTGGCGCAACGCGGCTTTATGCCGATCCATCCCGTACCGATCGGACGGAAGTTGTTTGGCCTGCCCGGCAACTAAGAGATCGCGCCGGTAGTTCCTGCACGAACAGCAATTGGAGATTTGCAATGAAGCCGCATGTAATCCTGCATATGGCCAGCAGCATTGACGGGCGTATCCTGTCCAGCAACTGGCCGGAGAGCGCTGCCAACGTTCTCGATGACACCTATGAACGTATCCATCGCGAACTAAAGGGCGATGCCTGGATCGTTGGCCGGGTGACCATGGCCGAATTCGGCAAGGGCGAGCCTGTGCTCGCGACGGCGCCTGAACCGCTGCCACGCCAGACCTGGCGTGCGCCGGGTAGCGAGCACGGGCCGTTTGCCGTGGCTGTGGATCGAAGCGGCAAGCTGCATCTCAACATCAGCCGGGCCAATGACGACCCTATCGTCGTCGTGCTGACCGAGGCGGTCAGCGATGACCATCTGGCGGAGCTGCACCGCGATGGTATTTCCTACATTTTTGCCGGCAGGGACGATGTCGACCTGGCGCAGGCGCTGGAGGTGTTGAATGCCGAATTCGGCATCGAGCGCCTGCTGCTCGAGGGTGGCGGCGGCATCAATGGCAGTTTCCTGGCTGCGGGACTGGTCGATGAAATCAGCCTGCTGATCTGCCCGGTGGCCGACGGCATCGCAGGACCGAGCGTGTTCGATCGCAAGGAGGGACTTCCGGCCGCGGCTCTGGTGCTGCAAGGGATGGATCGGCTCGATGGCGATGTCATCCACCTGCGCTATATGGTGCAGCACAGGTGATATTTCGGCCTCATTGGCAAAGTTTGCCAATGAGGCTAGATTGGCGCCCAAGGGGATCCGCCATGGCCACGATGAATATTTCGCTGCCCGATGCGATGAAGCAGTGGGTGGAAGACCAGGTGCAGACGGGGCGCTATGGCAACAGCAGCGACTATGTGCGCGACCTGGTACGCAAGGACCAGAAACGGGCGGAGGCGCGCGAAAAGCTGCAGCAGATGGTGGATGAGGCATTGGCCAGCGGCATCGTGGAAATGAGCCGGGATGAATTGCTGGCTCGCATGCGTCTCAAGGCAAAAGAAGCCGTCGAGCAAAAAAAGCGCGCCTGACGTTGGCACGGCTTCTTACCTCTACGGCGATTTTGGACCCTGATCACGTAGCGGCGGAAGGGGCGCGGCAATTCGGATTTGCGCAATCGGAAATCTATGAGCAAGAATTGGTGGCGATGCTCGATACTCTGGCGGCCATGCGCTATCTTGCTGCCGAACGCCAAGCGTCCCAGCAGGTGGTACGCCTGATGCCCTATGGGGCCATAATATTCTCTACATCGTCGACAACGAGGACCTCGTGGTGCTGCGGGTTTTGCACGGGTTACAAAACTGGTTCGAACTGTTTTGAGAGCCCCTTTGCAGAGCCGATCAAAGCGCCTATATATTGCTGGCTGCCCGGCGCGTGAGGATAACAATATCCCCGGGGCCTTAACGATCTCTAGGGAGCTGTCCCTGACTGGACCCGTGGGTTCAGACATACGGCGCCCACCTACGTAAAGTAGGTTCCCGGGATCGCATATCCCACGGCCAGGGTGGCCCTAATTTTTGAGCAGGCAAGCGGCGCGCATGGTTGACGAGACGATCGAGGCGGCCAAGGCGACATTGCGCGTCACGGCCCGCGCAGCTCGCGCAGCGCTCGATTGCGGCGAACGCGCCGAGGCGGCAGAGGCCGCAGCCCGCCATTTCTTCGAGTCAATCGCGCTGCAAAAGTCAGACGTCGTTGCTGCCTACTGGCGGATCCGCGACGAGCTGGATTGCCAGCCGATCCTGATCAAGCTGATGGACAGCAACCAGACCGTCGTGCTGCCGGTGGTACTCGGTCCCGATGAGCCGCTCGATCTGCGCGTCTGGGAGCAGGGTGCTTCTCTTTATGAGGCGGGCTTCGGCACGCTTGCTCCCTCCGATCTTGCGCCCAGGGCCGAGCCCGACATTGTCCTGATGCCACTATTAGCCTTTGACAATCGCGGGACACGGCTGGGTTATGGCGGCGGCTATTATGACCGGACCCTTGCCAGCATGAAGAAAAGACCAAAATTGATCGGGCTTGCCTATTCGGCGCAGGAATTTGAGCGGCTTCCGCGTGACGCTCATGACGTGCCGCTCGACGCCGTGGTCACCGAAGCCGGTATCGTGCATTTCGGCGCTGCTGCATGAGGTTTCTGTTTCTGGGCGACGTCATGGGCCGCTCCGGCCGTGACGCGATCAACGAGCGCCTGCCGGGCATCATCGAGCGCTACAAGTTCGATTTCGTCGTGGTCAACGGCGAGAATGCCAGCCATGGCAAGGGCCTGACGGAGGCCCATTTCAACGCCATTCGCAATGCCGGCGCCGATATCGTGACGCTGGGCGACCATGCTTTCGACCAGCGCGAGGCCCTGAGCTATATCGAGCGCGAAACCACGCTGATCCGCCCCATCAACATGGCACCCGGCACGCCGGGGCGCGGCGCCATGTTCGTCGAGGGCCGCAATGGCCATCGCGTGCTGGTGATCAACGCGCAGGGCCGCGTGTTCATGCCGCCGATCGACGATCCGTTCCGTGCGGTCGAGGCGGCGGTGGCGGCCTGTCCGCTGGGCGAGCAGGCCGATGCCATCATCGTGGATTTTCATACCGAGGCGACGTCTGAAATCCAGGCCATGGGCGTTTTTCTCGATGGCAAGGTGAGCCTCGTCGTCGGTACCCATACCCATATACCGACCGCCGATCATCGCGTGCTGCGCGGCGGCACGGCCTTGATGGCGGATGCTGGCATGTGCGGCGATTTCGAATCGATTATTGGCACCGAAAGCGACGAGCCGTTGAACCGCTTTCTTACCGGCATCCCCATTGGCCGCTTCACCCCGGCCGAAGGCGAAGCGACGCTATGCGGCGTTGCGGTCGAAACAGATCCGCGCACGGGGCTCGCGGTCAGGGTGCTGCCGCTGCGCATCGGTGGTTCGCTGGCCCAGGCCGAGCCGATTTTCGACTAGCGGTTTTCCGGCAGCGTATTGCATAGCGTGGCGCTAAAGGCTGCGACCTCGTCGAGGGTGAAGCGGAGGTGGCGCCGCCTGGTGCTGGCCGGGCTGATGGCCAGGCTGTCGCCTGGGCGATATTCACCAACGGGACGAACCGGGCGCGGCACGAAGCCGCCGCCGCAATTGGGGCAGACATTGTGCAGCACATTGTCCACGCAATCGGCGCAGAAGGTGCATTCATAGCTACAGATGCGGGTATTGGTGGCGGCCGGGCCCAAGTCCATGTCACAGCATTCGCAATTGGGTCTGAGTTCGAGCACGGCAGCCTCCGATAATGACGCCGTTGTGGCATGGTGACGACTGGCTCACCAGTCCCGCTTCACAATTGCCGCGGGCTTGCCTATAACGCGCCACCAAAGCAGCGTTCTTAGATCAGGGGGAGTGACCAATGGCCGGCCATTCACATGCCAAAAACATCATGCACCGCAAGGGTAAGTCCGACGCGGTGCGTTCCAAGGTTTTCTCCAAGCTGGCGCGCGAAATTACCGTCGCTGCCAAGCTCGGGATGCCCGATCCGGCATTCAACTCGCGGCTGCGCCTCGCGGTGACCAACGCCCGTGCACTTTCGATGCCGCGCGACAATATCGAGCGCGCTATCAAGAAGGCCATGGGCTCTGACGGCGAGAATTATGACGAAATCCGTTACGAAGGCTACGGCCCGGGCGGCGTCGCCATCATCGTCGAGACGCTGACCGACAATCGCAATCGCACTGCGTCCAACGTGCGGTCGCATTTCTCCAAGAGCGGTGGCGCCATGGGCGAAACCAACTCGGTCGGCTTCATGTTCGACAAGGTCGGCGAGATTACCTATCCGGCCAAGGCCGGCACCGAAGACAAGGTGATGGAAGCAGCGATCGAAGCTGGTGCCGACGACGTTGAGAGCGACGAAGAAGGTCACTACATAACCACCAGCTTCGAGGCGATGGTTGAGGTCGCAGCGGCGCTAGAAAAGGTGCTGGGCGAAGCCGAATCGGTCAAGGCAATTTGGCGGCCGCAGACCAATACGCCGATCGACGCCGAGAAGGGCGCTTCGCTGATGAAGCTGATCGCGACGCTCGAAGAAGATGATGACGTGCAGAACGTTTATACGAACTTCGAGATGAGCGACGAAGACGCGGCCAAGCTCGACGCCTGAGGTCAAGCGAACCGAATTGATCAGGGCGGTGCTGCGGCACCGCCTTTTTTTATGCGCTGCGTTTCAACGCCAGGTTGGGGTGATCGTCGCGATGCACGACGGTGACGCGATTGCGGCCGTTTTGCTTGGCGCCATAGAGGCGCTGGTCGGCAATGCGGAACAGTTCGGAAAAGCTGGCGGGACTATCGAAGGCGACGCCGCCAATGCTCACAGCCAGGGGACGCAGCACACCATCGGGCGAGAAGCCAGCAAGGTTGACCGAACGGCGGATGCGTTCGGCTATGGCTTCGGCGGATTTCTGATCCACCTCGGGTAGATAAACACCGAATTCCTCGCCGCCCATGCGACCGACCAGATCGCCGGCCCGCAGGATGGTTCGAATAGCGCGGGCAATGATGGTCAGCGCCTCGTCGCCGGCATCATGGCCATAGACGTCGTTGATCGACTTGAAATTGTCGGCGTCGATCATGAGCAGGGCACCGCGCGGGCGACGAGCCAGTTGGGTCGTCACCCTGGCGGTAAAAGCGCCGCGGTTGAGGCAGGCGGTCAGGCTGTCGGTGCGAGCCACGAGGCCGAGGCGCAGGTTGGTGATGGTCAGGCCACGCACCCGCAGGCCGGTATACACAAAGAAGGGCACGCCCAGCAGAATAGGCAGCACAGTGGCGCTAATCAGGGAACGTCGCAGAGGCTGGCCTCCAAGATCGCCAAAGAACACCGCATTGAACGCCACTGACACGAGGACACAGGCCAAGGTCCCGAACACTGTCCAGCGACCAACGCTGGACCAGCTTTGCAGGGCGGTCATCGTCTTGGACGGCATCATCGGGCGGTTCTCACGCGTGGCATGTCTTGCGTATCCCAAGTGCAGGAAACGCGCGGTTCGGATCGAACATGCCGCGTGGCTGGTCCTGTCAGTCGCAACCATGCTGCTGGCACGACGCGACTTTTCCGGCCCGCGGCGCTGCAGACCATGGATAAACCCGTAGGGGCGTGGTGCAGTTGCGGTCGGCGAGCGGGTCGCGCCAAACTATGGTTTATTGATCGATACGAACGAGATAGCGGTGGCCATGCAGGCCTTTCGCCGACGCAGGAACCAGCAGCGGCAAACCCAGATTCCCGGCATTTAGATGTCATGATCGCCCCTGCATTCCCGGCGCTCAACGTAGGGGTCAGGGCCTGAAGAAGGTGTTTCCGGAGCGGCTAAAAATTTATCGACAGGCGTTTATCCTAGGTCGTTGTTGCCTGTTTGTTCACATCGGACTTGGTAGTGTGGCCGCGATTCGGTAAGGATGATCCCATGAATGCTGCAACGAGAATCATTGGCATCGATCCAGGCCTGCGTCGCTGCGGCTGGGGCGTTATCGAGACCCAGGGCAGTCGGCTGACATTCGTGGCGTCCGGGACCGTGACACCGTCAACCGACGGCTCGCTGGCTGAACGGCTGGCGATCCTGTTCGCAGGGCTCGGCGAAGTGCTCGATCGCTTTGCGCCGCATGAGGCGGCGGTGGAGGAAACTTTCGTCAATGCCGGCGTGCGCTCAGCGCTGATCCTGGGGCAGGCGCGCGGTGTCGCGTTGCTAACCCCGGCGGCACGTGGCTTGCCGGTGGCGGAATACGCGGCCAATCTGGTCAAGAAATCCTTGGTCGGAACCGGCCACGCAGATAAGGGACAGGTCGCCTTGATGGTCAAGACATTGATGCCGGCAGCCGATTTCAAGGGTCCAGATGCGGCCGATGCGCTGGCTATCGCCATTTGCCACGCCCACCACCGAGTCGCTAGTCAACGTTTGAAAGCCTTGGCATGATCGGCAAACTCAGGGGGCTGGTGGACAGCTTCGGCGACGATTTCGTGCTGATCGACTGCGGTGGCGTCTGCTACGAGGCGTTTTGCTCCAGTCGTACGCTGCAGGCCTTGCCGCGCGTCGGAGAGTCAGCGGTCGTATTCATCGAGACCATCGTTCGCGAGGACATGATCCGGCTGTACGGCTTTTCCAACGAGGGCGAAAAGGGTTGGTTCAACCTGCTGTCGACCGTGCAGGGCGTCGGGGCGCGTGTGGCACTGTCGATCCTGTCGGTGCTGTCGCCAGCCGAACTTTCGAGCGCCATTGCGCTGCAAGACAAGGCGATGCTCGGTCGCGCCAACGGCGTCGGACCCAAGCTGGCGGTTCGCCTCGTTACCGAACTCAAGGGCAAGGTGCCGGCTGGCCCGGGCATCGACGCTGGCGCGTTAGGCCTACAAGCGGCATTGGGCGACGGCCTCGCCCCAACCGCTATTACCGACGCCGTCTCCGCTCTCACCAATCTCGGCTATTCCAGCGTCCAGGCTTCGTCTGCCCTGGCCCGCATCGTCGCGCGGGAAGGTGACGGCGTGCCGACGGAGAAACTGATCCGGTTGGGACTGCGTGAGTTGAGTCAGTAAAGAACTCCTTGTTTTTCTGCTCTTCCTTACTATGTTCATCGGGTAAGGAAAGAGGATTTGAAATGTCGACAGCGACGTTGACTAGCAAGGGCCAGATGACCTTGCCGAAGGATATCCGAGATGAGCTCGGTCTTAAGCCGGGCGACAAAATCGACATTTTAAAGGAAGGCGATCGATACGTGCTGCGACCGCGCAATATACGGGCAGGTGCTTTGTATGGAATCCTGCACCGGGCCGATGACCGCAAGTTGACGGCGGAAGAAGAAGCAGACGCTTTTGCCGCGACATTAGCTGCTGATGATGAGCGCATTCGTGCTGGGGGTTGATACCAATGTGCTCGTCCGCTTTCTGACGCGGGACGATGAAACGCAAGCGGAACACGCTCTTCGGATCATCACTACCCCGCAGAACCAGCCCATTCGCGTGTCCCTGGTAGTCCTTGTTGAACTTGTCTGGGTTCTGACGAAGGTGAAGCGCTGGCCGTCAAAAGATGTTTTTGAAGCCTGTCGCGGGCTGCTTCGAAGCAGCGATTTTTTCGTGGAACAAGGAGAAACGGTCGAAGAGTGTTTAAGCGATGCACAACTTGCTGGCTGCGACTTAGCAGATGCACTGATCGGGGTTATGAACGCCCGTGCTGGCTGCACAACGACCGTAACTTTTGACCGTGAAGCGCAGAAGCTGAGCTACATGACCGCGGCGGAGAGTTTCGCGTGACTGACCTGACATCCCCCGTTGCCGGACGCAATGAGCCGCTTGATGTTTCGATGCGGCCTTCCGGGTTCTCAGAATTCGTCGGGCAGGCTGCAGCGCGCGCCAATCTTGAAGTCTTCATCAAGGCCGCCAAGCAGCGTGGCGCGGCGCTCGACCACGTGCTGTTCGTCGGCCCGCCGGGTTTGGGCAAGACCACCTTGGCGCAGATCATTTCGCGCGAGCTGGGGGTCGGCTTTCGGGCAACATCCGGCCCGGTGATCGCCAAGGCGGGCGATCTGGCCGCGCTGCTGACCAATCTCGAAGACCGCGACGTGCTGTTCATCGACGAAATTCATCGACTCAATCCGGCGATCGAAGAAGTGCTCTATCCTGCGATGGAGGATTTCCAGCTCGACCTGATCATCGGCGAAGGCCCGGCCGCGCGTTCGGTGCGGATCGACCTGGCGCGGTTCACGCTGGTTGGTGCCACCACGCGCGCGGGCCTGCTAACCACGCCATTGCGCGATCGTTTCGGCATTCCGGTGCGGCTCAATTTCTATACTCCTGAAGAGCTGGTGCTGATCGTGCAGCGCGGCGCGCGGCTGCTGGGCATGCCGATGGCACCCGATGGGGCAATGGAGATTGCTCGTCGTTCACGCGGCACGCCGCGTATTGCGGGACGGCTATTGCGCCGGGTCACCGATTTTGCGCTGGTGGAAAACGCAGGCGAGATCACTCGCGCCATCGCCGATAAAGCCCTGCTACGGCTCGATGTCGATGCGCGCGGGCTCGATCAACTGGATCGGCGCTATCTCACCACGATTGCCGATTTCTACAATGGCGGACCGGTGGGCATCGAAACTATTGCCGCAGCGCTGAGCGAGCCACGCGACGCCATCGAGGAAATCGTCGAGCCGTATCTTATCCAGCAGGGCTTTATCCAAAGGACGCCGCGCGGGCGCATGCTGACCGGCGGAGCCTTCCAGCATCTGGGCCGCGTCGTGCCGCAGGGGTTTGTTGGCTTGCAGGCCAGCCTGTTCGAGGAGCCCGAGAGTGACTGAGCGCATCATCCTGAGCTTTCCCGTTGGTGGCACCCGCTTCAACTATCGCGTTGCCGGCGCGGCTATTCGCGACGGGAATTTGCTGGTCTGCCGCGAGGACGACGACGATTATTGCATGCTGCCGGGCGGACGCGTCGAGATGGGCGAGCCCAGCGATGTGGCGCTGGTCCGCGAAATGGCCGAAGAACTGGTGATGGATGTGGCGGTCGGGCCGCTGCTTTTCACTTCGGAAAGCTTTTATGGCCGCGCAGGTGACCGCTTTCACGAGATGGGGTTCATTTACGCCATCGAACTGCCGGAAAATGTGCGACCCGGCGGCACCCAGCCATTTCTCGTGCGCGAGGATGAGGGGCACCTGTTGCAGTTCTCCTGGCTGCCGGTCGAAGGATCGGCGTTGACCAAGGCGCGTCTGCTGCCGCCCTGGCTCCCCGATCGCTTGCGGACGCTTTCCGGTATTTCGGCCCATGTGATCTTCCGTGAGGATCGCTTGGGCCGCAATCCATGATCGCTTTCACGCGCTACGCGCCAGAGCTGCCGGGATGGCCCGGCGATATGGTTTTGCGCGTCGTCGTGCTCAGCGATTTCCACGCCTGCCACCCGTTCATGGACGCGGCGGCCATCCGCGCCATCTGCGCCCGGGCCAATGCGCTGCAGCCCGATATCGTGCTGCTGCTCGGCGACTACGCCAGCGGGCCGCGCTTCAGCCGCGAACTGGCACCGGCTGAATGGGCCGGCGCCCTTGCCACCCTTTCCGCGCCGCTGGGGGTCCATGCCGTGCTCGGCAATCACGATTATGACAATTATTCTCGCGCTGATGTGAGCCGGGGGGCTGTTCCGGCCGAACGTGCACTGCGCGACGCGGGCGTTGCCGTCTATATCAACAGCGCCGTGCGGATAACTTTTGAAGGCCGGGGTTTCTGGCTGGCGGGCCTCGGTTCGCAGCGGGCTTTCCACCATGGTCAGTCCTATGACGAGCCCGATCTGGGCCTTGAGGATATTGCCGCGACGCTTGGGCAGGTGACCAACGATGAGCCGATCCTGTTGATGGCGCATGAACCCGATATCTTTCCGGACGTGCCGGCGCGGGTGGCGCTGACGCTGTCTGGCCATACTCATGGTGGGCAGATCAAACTATTCGGCCGGACGCCTGTGGTGCCGTCAAAATTCCGCAGCCGCTATGTCTACGGCCACATCGTCGAGGATGGCCGTCACCTGCTGGTCAGCGCGGGCCTGGGGTATTCCGGCCTGCCGATCCGGTTTGCCACGAAACCCGAGATCGTTTTGCTCGAGCTTGGAGGCCGGGCATGACCGGGCACCATTTCCCTATCCGTATCTATTACGAGGACACCGATTTTTCGGGGAACGTCTATCACGCGGCCTATCTGAAATTCTTCGAGCGTGGCCGTACCGAATTCCTGCGCGAAGAGGGCATCCATCATTCCGAGCTGGCCGAACAGGGCATTGCCTTCGCCGTACGCTCAATGGAAATTGCTTACGACAGAGCGGCGCATATCGACGATCTGCTGACTGTCAGGACGGTCGTTGCAGCGATAAGTGGCGCCCGGCTGACGCTGGATCAGACCATACTGCGTGGCGAAGCCGTGCTGACGCGTGCAACGGTTATCGTGGTAGCGATCAAGACCAGCGGCGGGCCTGCGCGGATGCCCAAGACTATCGTGGATCGGTTCAAGCTGGATTGACCACGGTGCTGTCCGCCCAACGCCAGTGCGTGTGAAATAGTCCCTGCGACGCATGGCTGGTTCTCACTCGCCTCTCGCCGCCGACTCTCTTTGTTAACCTCTCCTTGACCATAATTGCGGCAAAGCGAACACGTGTCTGTCAGTCAGTCCTCAATGGGCCGGTAAGCCGGGCATTTCTCTTAATTTTGACAGATTTCGACCCCATCGCCTGATCTTGGGGTCGGGTACAGGAACCGGGCCGAAAAGGATCATTACATGGAAGCCATGGATGCTGCGGTGGCAGCCGCCCCTCATGCCGACTTGTCCATCTGGGGCCTGTTCTGGGCCGCCGACTGGATCGTCAAGACGGTCATGCTGGGCCTGTTGGGCGCCTCGATCTGGTGCTGGGCCATCATCATCGACAAGTCCATCACCTATCGCCGGGCCACCAGCGAGATGAACAAGTTCGAGCGCACCTTCTGGTCCGGTCAGTCGCTGGAAGAGCTGTATCAGCAGCAGGCGGAAAAACCGTCGGGTGGCCTCGGCGCCGTGTTCGTCGCCGCCATGAAGGAATGGAAGCGCAGCCACGAGCAGAACGCCTCCAGCTTTGCCGGCATGCAGCAACGCCTCGACAAGGTGCTGGATGTGGCGATTTCGCGCGAAAGCGAACAGCTTGAAAAGCGACTGGGCTTCCTGGCCACCGTCGGCTCAGCGGGTCCGTTCATCGGGTTGTTTGGTACGGTGTGGGGCATCATGAACGCCTTTACCGCCATTGCCGCCTCGTCCAATACCAGCCTTGCGGTGGTGGCCGGCCCAATCGCCGAGGCGCTGTTTGCTACGGCTATTGGCCTTGTGGCCGCTATTCCGGCGGTTATCGCCTATAACAAGCTGAGCGCCGATGCTGGCAAGCTAACCGGGCGTCTCGAAGGCTTTGCCGACGAGTTTTCGACCATCTTGAGCCGCCAGCTCGAAGCCCGGAGCCACTGATATGGGCATGGGTGTCGCATCGGGCGGCGGCGGCGGACGTCGCCGCCGTGGCCGCAAGAAAGCGGTGATGAGCGAAATCAACATCACGCCGATGGTGGACGTGATGCTGGTGCTGCTGATCATTTTCATGGTCGCCGCGCCGATGATGACGGCCGGCATACCGCTCGATCTGCCAAGCTCGGCAGCTGCGGCGTTGCCCAACCAGGCTGATCCTATCACCGTTGGTGTCACGCCTGACGGCGCGATCTTTATTGATGAAGACCCGGTGACCGAGGCCCAACTAACTGCTGAATTGACCGCACGCGGCGTCAATGGTGCCGAAGACCGCATTTTCCTGCGCGGCGATACCAGCGCCAATTACGGTGCGGTGATGCGCGTCATGGGGCTGCTGTCGGCCGGAGGCTATACCAAGATCGGCCTCATAACGCAGCCGGAACAGTAGTCCAAACCGATGCGTACCGGCTTAGCCGTCTCGATCGTTGCCCACATCGCGATTTTGACCATCGGCCTCATTAATCTGGGGTTTGCCGAGCCGCTGGCGCCTGTCGTTGAGTCCATCTCGGTTGATCTCGTGCCCATCAGTGACCTTGCCAGCTTGCGGGCCGGCCAGCTTGACAGTGAGATTGTGGAGACCGAAACGCCCTCGATCGTCGAGGACGAACAGCCTGCCGAGATCGCGCAGCCGACCGGCAATACCGAAACGGATCAGCCGACACCGTCGCCGGCCGATATTGTAACGCCAGCGCCGGTCACCAATGCGGCGCCTGAGCCGGAAGCCATTCCAGAGCCGCAGCCCGAGCCGGTGGTAGAGCCGGAACCCGAGCCTGCACCCGAGCCGGCCCCAGCGCCAGAGCCCGTTGTCGCCCCGACGCCCGTTGCTCGCCCGACGCTTGTTCCGACACCCGAGCCTGAACCTGCCCCCGAACCTGAGCCGGTCCCCGAGCCCACGCCGACACCTCCGCCTGTGCCAACTCCAACGCCGACGCCAGAGCCGGCTGAACCCACGGTCGCAGCGCCAGTGCCGGCGTCTCGTCCGAGCAATCTGACACAGCTGCGACAGCAGTTCGCCGCTGCGGAAGCCGAGCGCAAGAAGCGTGAGGAAGAAGAGCGCGAGCGTCAGGCGGCTGCCGCCCAGCAGACAACGCCGACACCGACGCCCACGACGCGGCCCCAGCCAACGCCGCAACTCGATGCGTCGCTGGCTGACGATATCAATGCGATCATCAACCGCGACAGCACTACGGGCGCGACGACAGGGCAGGGCGGCTCCCCCACATTGGGTGACACTGCCGGCACCTCGGCTACCCTCAGCACGACGGAAATCGGCGCTCTGGTAGCCAAGATAAAGCAATGCTGGAACCTGCTGCCCAACGAGCAGACCAGCGGCGTAGAGGTGGTCGTCAACATGCGTCTCAACCAGGATGGCAGTTTGGCCGACGTGCCACGGATCGTTTCGGTCAGCCAGCAAGTTGAAGCTATCACTGTGGCCCAAAAGGCGGTCAGCGCCGTCGCGGGCTGTGGTCCCTATAGTATGTTGTCGGCGGCCAGCTATGATCAATGGCAAAATATCAACGTCACGTTGCGTCCGTGACTTATTGAAAGCGCCTTCCTCAGCCAGAATGGCGAGCGAATGGCAGAATGGAGATTGAAATGACTTTTGTCACCCGGCGCAACGCCCTCAAGCTCGGCCTTGCCGGTGGGCTGGCCCTTGCCGCCGCATCGCGGGCCAGCGCCCAGCTCAATATCACGGTGGAAGGCGCCAACTTCCAGCCATTGCCGATCGCCATTCCAGATTTTGCCTCGTCCGATCCGGCTTTCGGAAAGGAAATCGCCGATATCGTGCGCAACAACCTGCGCCGGTCTGGTCTGTTCCTGCCGCTCGATCCTGCGTCGCTGCCGATCCAGGTCGGTGACGTCAACAATACGCCCGATTTCAACGTCTGGCGCACCGCTAATGTCGATGCGCTGGTGATGGGCGGCGTCGAGCGCGGCGGCACCATTTCTTCGTCGGTCCGCGTCTGGGATACCCGCCAGGCAGCGCAGGTGGTCGGGCAGAGCTATAACACCGATCCAGGCTCTTCGCGCCGCGTTGGCCACATCATTTCGGACGCCATTTATGCGTCACTGGCCGGCGGCACGGGTTATTTCGATACCCGTGTCATCTACACCGCCGAAAGCGGTCCCAAGGCCAACCGCGTGCGCCGTCTCGCCATCATGGACCAGGACGGCGCCAATGCGCAGTACCTGACCGATGGTTCGACCATGGCGTTGACGCCGCGATTCTCGCCCAACGGCGACATGGTGGTCTACATGAACTTTGCCGACGGCAATCCACAGGTTTACCTGCTGCAGCTCTCGACCGGTCAGCAGCAACGCCTGGCCAATGTGGGCGCCATGACCTTCGCCCCGCGGTTCTCGCCGGATGGCGGCACGGTGGTGTTCTCGGTCGAGCAGAGCGGCGCGACCAATATCTATTCGGTGGGCACCAATGGCGGCACCCCGGCCCAACTGACCTCTGGCGCGGCCATCGACACCGGCCCGTCCTTCTCGCCCGATGGCAGCCGCATCGTGTTCGAAAGCGATCGTGGCGGCTCGCCGCAGATCTATATGATGGGTTCAGGCGGCGGCAACGCCCAGCGCATCAGCTTCGGCCAGGGTAGCTATTCAACGCCGGTCTGGTCACCCAAGGGCGACCTCATCGCCTTCACGCGCGCGTCTGGCGGCCAGTTCAACATCGGCATCATGAACCCCGACGGCACCGGCGAGCGCATGCTCTACACCAGCTTCCACGCCGAGGGCCCGACCTGGGCGCCGAATGGCCGTGTCATCATGTTCTTCCAGGATCCCGGCGGCAATGACGGTCCCAAGCTGATGAGCGTCGATATCTGGGGCCGCAACCTGCTGACCATCCCGACCGAGAGCTATGCGTCCGATCCGGCCTGGTCGGGCCTGCGGGCGTAATCAGCTCGGGCATTTCACCGTCGCGCATCCACACCTATACTTGTTTCCCTCGGGCTTGACCCGAGGGCCTCAGGCCGCCTGTGCCGTATGGTGAGTGACCCTCGGGTCAAGCCCGAGGGAAAAGCGGTGGGTGTGGCAAATTCCACTTTCCGGGCGACCGCACTTAACCTTAACGTGATCGCAGCGCATTCTGTGGCCAATCTGCATCATCATGAAAAAGCCCGGATTTCCGCCACATTGGCGCCGTGATAGAACAACATTAACCATCCTGGCAAACCCGGCCTTAAGACTAAGCGCGGTAAATGCCGTGCTTAAGATTGATGCCTTTCAGGAGCTCCCCGTGGTCATTACCGCACCCCTCAACACCGCATTGCGCGCTGCTGCCATGCTGTTCTTCGTCGTGGTCATTGCGGCCTGTGCTCGCAACCCAAATGACAATGTCGGCCTGACCGGCGTTGGCAATGTCGGCCCTGGTGGCGGCTCGCCGGGCAGCCAGCAGGAATTCCTGGTTTCGGTCGGTGACCGTGTGTTCTTTGAGACCGACTCCAGCTCGCTAACCTCCGAAGCCTCGGCTACTCTCGATAAGCAGGCCGCATGGCTGAACCAGTACCAGAACTATCGCATCATGGTCGAAGGCCATGCTGACGAGCGCGGTACCCGCGAATATAATATCGCGCTGGGCGCACGGCGCTCCTCGATCGTGGTCAACTACCTCGTCTCCAAGGGCGTCAACCAGCAGCGCATCACCAGCCAGTCGTTCGGCAAGGAACGCCCGGTGGCGATCTGCAACGACATTTCCTGCTGGAGCCAGAACCGCCGCGCTGTCACGGTCGTTCAGTAAAGAAAAACCGGTTTCGCCCTGGCGGCGGCACCGAAGCGATCCAGTGCAAACTGGAGGCAAGAGCGCCCGGAGCCATTATTTGGCCCGGGCGCTTTCTTTTTGACTGAATTGCCCTTTATCGGCAGCGTTATCGGCACCATGTTGGGGCGATGCAGGCATGCGCACCGGAGGCCGGGTTTTGAAACTATCGTCCATTGCACGAGGGGGAAGGGTTGCTTTATGCACTTTTGCCGTTGCACTCGGGATCACTGTTCCAAGCATGGCGGCCCAGAGCGTGCTGCCGCCCGCCGAGCTTGGCGGGCTGACCTTCACCAATACTCAGCCTGTGCGTATCCATGTCGCCCAGGCGCAGGATTCGGCCCAGCTGATGGTTCGCATCCAGCAGCTCGAGGAACAGCTGCGCTCGCAGAATGGCCAGATCGAAGGCCTAGTGTTCCAGCTCACCCAGATGCAGGAAATCCTCACTCGATTGACCGAAGACAATGAGCTTCGGTTCAAGGCGCTCGAAGGCGGTGCCGCGGGAAAAACTGATGCGGCAACCCAACCTGGCGGCGTGACGCAGCCCGAGGCGTTGCCGCAGGACCCCAGTGCCGGCGCGGCCCCGATGACCGATATTCCCGCGCAGGGCGTGCAGCCTTTGCCCGGCGAGGTGGAGTTCGATCCAACCTTCGATGACGGTAGTGCCGGGCCGATGGAAGGTGTGGGCAGTTCTGCCGATCCGCTATTGGGCACCGGCGCGACTGGTGGCGTCGATCTCACCACCGGCCAGCCGCTCAACCTCGCCTATGATCCCGCGAATGCCGATACCGGCAATCCGGATGCCGACGCGCAGTTCAAGGCGGGCTACGATGCCTTGGCTTCGGGCGACTACGGCTTTGCCGAAGATCAGTTCAGCCAGTTCATCGAGCTTTACCCCGACAATCCGCAGGCGACCGACGCTGCCAATTTCCTCGGCGATGCGCTGTTGCAGCGCGGCGCCTATAACGAGGCGGCGGATGTTTTGCTGGATGCCTATCAGAAGGCACCGCAGGGGCCACGTGCGCCAGAATTCCTGGTCAAGCTCGGGGCGTCGATTTCCGGTGCCGGCGAGCGGGAAGTGGCTTGTCGCACCTTCGATCAGGTCGCGACCAACTATCCTAACCTTACTCCGGAAGTGGCGGCGCGTCTGGCGGCCGAAAAGATCAAGGCCGAGTGCCCGCCGGCATGACGCCTGGTCTTGAAACGCCGGCAGAGCTGCAAGCTCTGTTCGCCGCGGTGGCGGATCAACCCGCCATCGCCCTCGCCATCTCCGGTGGCGCAGATAGCCTGGCGCTAATGCTGTTGGCGCAGCGCTGGGCGGCCGGCCTCGCCAATCCTCCCACAATCCACGTCTATTCGGTCGATCACGGGTTGCGGCCTGAGGCTGCCGACGAGGTTGCAATGGTGCTTGAGGCCGCAGCCGCACTAGGCCTGCCGGCGCGCGGCCTTGCCTGGAGCGGACCAAAGCCCGTCAGCGGTCTTCAGGAGGCGGCGCGAATTGCCCGCTATCGTCTGATGGCAGCCGCCATGGGCGATGACGGAGCCAGCGTTTTGCTGACGGCGCACCACCGGCAAGATCAGGCCGAGACTGTGCTGATGCGCATGGCGCATGGCAGCGGCCTGGAAGGCCTCAAGGGAATGACGGCAATGACGGAAATCGAGGGGGCAATGGTGCACCGCCCGCTACTTGGTACCGATCCGGCAACCCTGCGCGAGTTCGTACTGGCCGCAGGTCTTGTCCCGGCCGAAGACCCTTCCAACCACGATACCCATTACGAGCGCGTGCGCTGGCGTCAAACTATGCCAATGCTGGCGGTGTTGGGTCTCGATGCTGCGGCAATTGCGCAATTTGCCGAGCGCGCGGCCGATGCCGATGCCGCCATTGCGCAGATGGCCGACGGTTGTTTTGCCGAGATCGTACGGCTCGATGGCTTTGGTGCGGCGCGGATCGAGCTGGTGCCCTTCGTCGGGCTCAGTCCCGCCATTTCTACGCGAGTGCTGGGGCGGGTGCTCAAAATTGTGGGCGGACGACAAAAGCCGCGTGCGCTGGGTCAGGTCGAGCGACTGCGCCAGTCCATCGCCGATAATTCTCTCGCCAAGGCGACGACCGTGCTGGGCTGCGTCATCCGTCTCAAGGATGGCGCCGTGGCCGTAGCGCGGGAGCCGGGTAGGGCCCTGCCGCCCGATGCGATGCTGCTGCCGCATGGCGAACTGGTCTGGGACGAGCGCTTCCGCATCGTCAATGGCTCGGACCAGGCCGACCTGACCGCCAGCGTCGCTGACTATCTGCCGCGCCACCGGCTCGAAGAATTCCTCGGCTTCAAGGTCACCGCACCGGCCGAAGCCATCCGCACAGCCCCCATCGTCCGCGACGCGGCGGGCGGTGTGCTGTCGCTCGGCGGCTGGTCGTTCGACGAACGCATCACGGTGCAATTGCTGATCGATTGAGTGGGCACGGAACCTTCCGACTCGCTACGGCGTATTAACCCAATCGCGACAATATGACTTTACGGGGCGGCCGAACCACCGCAGGTCATGCCCTTGTAACGCCCCAATGCCGGACATACATTCGGCACACGCGCCGCGCCTGCTTGCGCCGCCTTCTCCGGGACAGGATTGATGAACGGAAATTTCCGCAACTTCGCCATTTGGCTGGTCATACTATTTATGCTGATGGGCCTGTTCCAGGTCTTCCAGTCATCGACCCGTTCGATTTCAGTAGCCGAAAAGAGCTACAGCCAGTTCGTCAGTGATGTCGAAGCCGGCAGTGTCACCAGCGTGATCATTACCGACGATGTCGTTTCGGGCACGATGCGCGACAGCACTCGGTTTGAAACCGTGCTGCCAGCCAATGCCGATATCATTTCGCGCCTTGAAGACAAGGGCGTGTCGATCACGGCCCAGGCGCCGGAAACCAGCCCGTTCTGGTCGGTGCTGCTGAGCTCCTGGCTGCCCTTCATCGTCATCATCGGCGTATGGTTCTTCTTCATCCGCCAGATGCAGGGCGGCGGCCGTGGCGGCGCAATGGGCTTTGGCAAATCGCGAGCCAAGCTGCTGACCGAGTCGCATGGCAAGGTAACGTTCGAGGACGTGGCCGGCGTGGATGAAGCCAAGCAGGATCTCGAGGAAATCGTCGAATTCCTGCGCGACCCGGGAAAGTTCCAGCGCCTCGGCGGTCGTATCCCGCGCGGCGTTCTGCTCGTCGGTCCTCCGGGCACCGGTAAGACGCTGCTCGCCCGTTCGGTTGCCGGCGAAGCCAGTGTGCCGTTCTTCACCATTTCGGGTTCGGACTTCGTTGAAATGTTCGTCGGCGTGGGCGCATCGCGCGTTCGCGACATGTTCGAGCAGGCCAAGAAGAACGCGCCCTGCATTATCTTCATCGACGAAATCGACGCCGTCGGTCGCCAGCGTGGCGCCGGTCTGGGCGGCGGTAACGACGAGCGCGAACAGACCCTTAACCAGCTCCTCGTCGAGATGGATGGCTTTGAAGCCAATGAAGGCATCATTCTGATAGCCGCGACCAACCGTCCTGACGTTCTCGATCCTGCGCTGCTGCGTCCTGGCCGTTTTGACCGCCAGGTCGTGGTGCCCAACCCCGACGTTTCGGGCCGCGAGAAGGTTCTCAAGGTTCACGTTCGCAAGGTGCCTTTGGCACCTGATGTGGATTTGAAGGTTCTGGCTCGCGGTACGCCCGGTTTCTCCGGCGCCGACTTGATGAACCTCGTCAACGAAGCGGCCCTGATGGCGGCACGACGCAACAAGCGTTTCGTCACTCATGCCGAGTTCGAAGACGCCAAGGACAAGATCATGATGGGCGCCGAGCGCCGCACCATGGCCATGTCGCAAGACGAAAAGAAGCTGACCGCCTATCACGAAGCTGGCCATGCCATCATCGCGCTCAAGGTTGCCGGTATCGACCCGATCCACAAGGCGACGATCATTCCGCGCGGCCGTGCCCTGGGCATGGTGATGACCCTGCCTGAAAACGACACCTATTCGTTCAGCCGTGAGAAGGCACTTGCTCGCCTGACCATGCTGTTCGGTGGTCGCGAAGCCGAGATCATCAAGTTCGGCCCTGAAAAGGTAACGAGCGGTGCTTCCGGCGACATTCAGATGGCAACCAGCCTTGCCCGCTCGATGGTGATGGAATGGGGCATGAGCGAAAAGCTGGGTCGGGTTCGCTACAAGTCGAGCGACCAGGAAGTGTTCCTCGGTCATTCGGTGACGCAGTCGACCAATATGAGCGATGATACGGCCCGTATAATCGACCAGGAAGTGCGCAAGCTGATCGAGGATGGCGAGGCTTCGGCCAAGGAAATCCTCACCACCTACCACGACCAGTGGGAGTCGATTGCCCAGGCACTGCTCGAATTCGAGACGCTGACCGGCGATGAACTTCGCGCCTTGATGGATGGTATCCAGCCGACCCGTCCCGATGAGAGCGGGCCGTCCAACAAGGCGACCGGTGTGCCCTCTGCCGGCAAATCCGGCAAGAAACGGCCCGATGCGCCGCCCGAGGCTGGCCTCGAGCCGCAGCCCAATAGCTGAAGCCGGCACAAGAATTGAAGGGCCGCCGCGAGGCGGCCCTTTTGCCTATCGGTAATTTCCGTTATGCCGCGCAGAAGTGGTATTATCCGGCAAAGCCGGCACGGCGAGGGACGGGACCAAATGGTACGCAAGTATTTCGGCACGGATGGTATTCGTGGTCTCGCCAATGGCGACAAGCTGACCCCCGAACTGGCGCTCAAGATCGGCATGGCTGCCGGACAAAAGTTCGTGCGCGGCGACCATCGCAATCGCGTGGTGATCGGCAAGGATACCCGACGCTCCGGCTACATGATCGAGAGCGCGCTGGGCGCCGGCTTCACCGCGGTTGGCATGGACGTATATTTCCTCGGCCCGATGCCCACGCCCGCCGTTGCCATGCTGACCCGCTCACTGCGGGCTGATCTGGGCGTTATGATATCGGCGTCGCACAATCCCTTCGAGGACAATGGCATCAAGCTGTTCCGCCCTGATGGCTACAAGCTCAGCGACGAGTTGGAAAAGGAGATCGAGGCGCTGATCGACAGCGATATGTCCAGCTCGCTGGCGCATGGTCGCGAGATTGGCCGTGCCTATCGCGACGAGGAAGCCCGCACGCGCTATATCGAATATGCCAAGCGCACGCTGCCGCGCGGCACGGATTTAGCTGGCCTGCGCGTTGTGCTCGATTGCGCCAATGGCGCGGCCTACAAGGTCGCCCCGATTGCGCTGTGGGAACTCGGCGCCGAGGTGTTCACCATCGGCGACAAGCCGGACGGCTTCAATATCAACGACAAAGTCGGCTCCACGGCGCCGGAAGCCGTGTCGGCAAAGGTCAAGGAAGTGCGCGCCGATATCGGCATTGCCCTGGATGGCGACGCCGACCGCGTGATCATCGTCGATGAAAAGGGCGAAGTGATCGATGGGGATCAGTTCATGGCGGTCATCGCCCAGAGCTGGCTCAAACGCGAGATGCTGCTGGGCGGCGGTATCGTCGCGACCGTCATGTCCAATCTCGGACTTGAGCGCTATCTGGCATCGCTTGGGCTGACGCTTGAGCGGACCAAGGTAGGCGATCGCTATGTGCTCGAGGCGATGCGCGCCAAGGGCTTCAACGTTGGCGGCGAGCAGTCGGGCCACATCATTCTCTCGGATTTCACGACTACGGGCGATGGCCTGGTGGCCGCCCTGCAA
Source organism: Devosia psychrophila (assembly GCF_000971275.1). GTDB lineage: Bacteria > Pseudomonadota > Alphaproteobacteria > Rhizobiales > Devosiaceae > Devosia > Devosia psychrophila. Next base: position 47,363 of record NZ_LAPV01000238.1, read on the forward strand.
TTGCTGGCCGTGCTGAAGAATGAAGAGCGCACCGTCTCTGAAATCTGCGCGCGTTTCACAAAGGTTCCTCAGCTGTTGCGCAGCGTCAAGTTCAAGTCGGGCAAGCCGCTGGAACACAAGCAGGTCATCCAGGCAATTGCCGATGGCGAGGCAATGCTGGGCATTGGCGGACGGCTTGTGGTGCGCGCTTCGGGCACCGAGCCGGTGATCCGCGTCATGGGCGAAGCCGACGATGCAGCGCTGGTCGCCACAGTTGTATCGCAAGTCGAAGCTGCCATTCGAGACGTCGCCTAGGTACACTGGTGTCAGCTTGGGGTTTACCAAGTATTAACTGATCAAGCGGCTTCGAGATATTGATAGGGTTAAGTCGTTAGGTTAAGTGAGATTTAAGGAAAATGTTCGATATTGGGCTCAATCGACTAGTGTCGTGGCAATCCCAAGGACTTTTTTCATGCGCAAGCTCATCGCAGCGATTATGGTGGCAGGAGCCACGCTGGTCGCCGGCTCGGCACTAGCCGCTGATTTTCCCTACTATCCTCCAGTTATCGAAATTCCGGACGTCGATTACGGCGTGCAAGGCTCGTTCTACCTGCGCGGCAGCGCTGCAGGTAACGCGCTGTGGAGCAAGGAAGCTTACGCTTACGAGTGCCCTCCCGCTTGTGGCGCGCCGCCAGTTTTGACTGCCTTCCCGTTCACTGCAATGGGTTACGGCTATAGCGTCGGCGCCGGCTTCGGCTACGAAACGGGCACCGGCCTGCGCTTCGATGCCACCCTCGATTATATCGACAACGACGGCCTTGCCCTGGTCAAGGGATCGACCTTCGGCACCCGCGCCGGCACTTACACCACTCGTCTACGTTCGACCCTGGCGCTCGCCAACGTCTATTATGACTTCTCGTTCGGCAACCAGCAATACGGTGCTGCTGGCGGCGCGTTCGCCTATGTCGGCGCCGGTGCGGGTGCGGCTTTCAACCGCTCCGATATCACATCGCCAGTCGGTAGCACGGCTCCTGCGCTGTCGGGCAATAACACCAGCTTCGCCGCTGCCGGCATGGTCGGTGTTGGCTATGACTTCGGTGCAGTTGTTGCCGATGTCGGCTATCGCGGCGTCTACATCAACAAGCTGAGCAACAGCCAGCCCGGCACTGAATTGATCTATGCCGATCACGCCTTCCTGCATGAAGTGCGCGGCAGCCTGCGCTACCGCTTCAACTAATCTGCGGCCAGCGGGTCATGCCTGCCGCGACCCTCAATTTCATCGGCGCTCCGAAAAGGGCGCCGATTTCTATTTCCCCGCTCTTCATTCCCGCTAAGCTGATCGAAAAGTGTGGAGGAAAGTTCGGATGAAGGTTCTGGTGATCGGCGCAGCCGGGATGGTGGGCCGCAAACTCGTCGCGGAGCTGTTGGCGACGGGACGGGTCGGCGAACAGACGATAACCAGCCTGGCACTTGCCGATGTGGTTATTCCCGTCGCGCCGGAGACATCGATTCCCGTCGCCAGCCTCGCCGTGGATCTGTCAGTGCCCGAAGTGGCGGCGCAATTAGTGGCGGATCGGCCCGATCTCATCTTCCATTTGGCCGCCATCGTTTCCGGAGAGGCCGAAGCCGATTTCGAGAAGGGCTATTCCATCAATCTCGACGGCACCCGACACCTGCTGGAGGCATGTCGCCTGGCCGGGCGAGCCTCGTCCTATTGCCCGAGGCTGGTCTTCACCTCGTCCATCGCGGTGTTCGGCGAGCCGCTGCCGGCGGTGATTGGCGATACGCATGAACATACGCCGCTGACCAGCTACGGCACGCAGAAGGCGATCTGCGAACTGCTGCTGGCCGACTATTCACGCCGAGGTTTCGTCGATGGCATCGGTATTCGTCTGCCCACTATTGCCGTACGGCCGGGCGGGCCGAACAAGGCCGCGTCGGGTTTTTTCTCCGGCATTATCCGCGAACCGCTGGCCGGACAGGAAGCCCTGCTGCCGGTTGCGGACGCCGTCCGCCACTGGTTCGCCAGCCCCCGCGCCGCCGTCGGCTTCCTGCTGCATGCAGCGGCACTGGACACGGGCCAGTTGGGCAATCAGCGCAACCTCACCATGCCGGGGCTGGCCGCCACCGTGGGCGAGCAGATCGCAGCGCTGGAGCGGGTGGCAGGGCCAAAAGCCGTCGCCTTGATCCGCCGCCATCCCGACGAGACCATCGCGGGAATTGTCGCCGGCTGGCCACAGGCCTTCGAAGCAACCCTGGCCAAGTCGCTGGGTTTTGTCGGTGAGAGCAGTTTCGATGAGATCATTCGCATCTATATCGAGGATGAACTGGGCGGCCAGATCAGCTAGATGCCGCGCCGATGTTCGCGTGGCGTCTGCGCAAAGGCAGCGCGGAAGGTGCGGGTGAAGTTGGAGCCATTCTCATAGCCCACTCGCGTCATGATTTCCGTGATCGGCAGCCCCGTATCGCGGAGTAGCGACGAGGCCACGCGCATGCGCAGGTTGATCACATATTGGCGCAGGCTTTGTCCGGTCAGCTCCCGAAACCGGCGATTGACCTGTGTTCGATTGCTGGCGCACCAGCGCGCGACGTCGTCGAGAGTGAATTCCGTATTGAACCGCTCGTGCACGTAAAGCAGCACTTGATCGAGCCGATCCAGCGCCGTTTCAGGCGCTGCCAGATGCTCGACTTGCGGGTTGGCGACGCGCAGTTGAAACAGCATTTCGATCAGCCATGACCGGGTGCGGCAGGGCCAGTGTTCGTCACCTTGCACGCTGGCCTCGTCGCGCACCCGCTGTATCGCCTCGCCGATGCGCCGATGCATCGTCGCAGAGATCAGCAGCGGTTGTGCGGTTACGCCTAGGTCGATGAAGCGGCGCAACAGGTAAGCATCCTGCTCGACGGTTCCCTCAAGCACTGGCACAGCGCGCAACAGCGCCGGGGTGAAAACCGAGTTGATCATGATTGGATCAAAATACACAGATTCGATGCAAAGATTTTGGGTGCGCAGGATCGTTGGTGCGCTGTTCTCATCGAGCAAGATAACGCTGGGCGCCGACACCATGATCGGGCCGGCAGCACCGTCGAGCAAAGCCGTGCCCATGGTCACATGCAACAGGCCGAAATAGCCGTCCGGACCGCGGATCGGGCCTGCGCTGTCGAAGCGCAGCATGACGATAGGCAATTGATAGCCGGCAAAGAACTGCCGTCCAATAAAATTCGAACGGATCGGAGCCTGCGCCAAAGCTGACATGATTTCCATTACGCATGATCTCTACGCCATCCCGGCATGGTTGCGAAGCCTAGCGTCAGCGAATTTGGGTCTGGCGATAATGGTCGCCATGGAGGATACGATGAACAAGCAAATCATGACCCTGGCGACCGCTATCGGCGTGGCGCTGCTGACGCTGCCCGCCGGTGCCGCCGAAGCCAGGATCGTCAGCTTCAACAGCGACGACGGCGTTGCCCTGTCAGGCCTCTGGTATGGCGAGGGCGATGAGGTGGTGATCCTGTCGCACCAATATGATCTCGATCAGTCGGCCTGGGCCAAGGTGGCCGATACGCTGGCCGGGCAGGGCTATGGTGTCTTGACCTATAATTTCCGCGGCTATCCGCCCTCGGGCGGCAAGCACGACATTGGCGAGATCGGCCATGACCTGGCGGGCGCCATCGCCTTTGCGCAAGCACAGGGCGCCACGCAGTTGATCCTTGCGGGCGCCAGCATGGGCGGAATCGTCACCGTACCCGCCGCCGTCACTGCCAAGCCCGTGGGCTATATTACCCTTTCGGCCCCCCTTGGCTTTGCCGGTCTTGCTGCGGACGACGCATCGCTGCTGACCTCGCCCGCTGCCAAGCTGTTCATCAACAGCGAAGGCGATCAATACCTGCCCGACACCCAGCACATGTTCGATGTCGCATCCGAGCCGAAGACGCTGGAGGTATATCCTGGCAGCGCCCACGCCATGTCTATGTTCGCCCGCAAGGAAGGACCGGCGGTGCAGGCTCGCATCGTCACCTTCATCAACGACGTCATGCCGCTATGACGCACCCGGCCTCGCCATGCAGGCGGGGCCAACATCTTGTGGTTCGGCTAACATAATTTTCTTCAGACGCGCTGATATCTAACGGACATTTTTTCAGAAGATGGCCATAAAACCTGTTCTGACCAACTCATAATTTTCTGCTGGTCCAAACATGGCCATTCGCCATTTGCCTGGGTTAGCCAGATGAGGAAGGTTGGGTTGCCTAAAGAACAGGTCGACCTCATCGCGCCGTGTTTTGCTCAATCCTATGCAGAGGTCGCAGCAAGGAATGAGTTCTTGGCCTTCGAACTGTAAAACTTGAGATGCCATGGCTGTGCTGATAGTCGTCGAGTTGGCGCCGATGTTTGATCAGAGGGAACCTGTGGCATCAGTCGCTGAGTGATACCGAAACTGTTCAGGCGGCTTAGATTGGATGTCTCAGGGCCTTGGCAAATGGGCCGTTACATAAAGCTTGGCGTATCTGATGTCTCGATCTCCTCAGCAACAAGACCCTCTTCAAAGTCCCAGTCGCTGCCAAACGGCCGGTTGAGGATATCCAGTGTCCCGTCGTCAGATCATTTGGCTCAGCTTGGGTCGCCGATTAGCGGAGTGTCGGCCTGGTCTTGGGGTTGATGTTATGCGGCGAGCTTCGGTGGACAGATAGATCCAGCCCCAGCCGATGATCTTGAAGTCAAGTGAAGTCGGTCTGCCACATCTGGTTCGGCCGCGCCGTCCTCGTGTGGAACTGGTTTACCGCCTTGATCACCACATAGGCCGGGCTGGTGATGAGGTCGTGGGCTTTGAGAAGCCGGTAAACGCTGGCCTCGGAGACGAAGTAGCTCTTCTCGTCGGTGAACTGTACCGCCAGTTCCCGAGGCGAGCGTTCGGACTGCTCCAGTGCCAACTCGATGATCTGGTCATGGATGGCAGCCGGGATCCGGTTCCACACCCGGTTCGGCGCCGATGGCCGATCTTGCAGTGCCTCAGGACCACCACCGAGATAACGGTCATACCAGCGATAAAAGGTCCGGCGTGGGATTCCCACGCCGGTCCAGCGTTTTGCGGGTTGGCAGGTGCGACTGCTCGACCATTCTGATGATCTCGAGCTTTTCGGATGCGGGATATCTCATTGCTGGTCGTCCCCATCCGCGATCATGCTTTTTTTTAAGCAGACGGTTTTCTAGCGTCAGGTCGGCGACGCATTCCTTGAGCGCACCAGCCTCACGGCGCAGATCCTTGACTTCATCACTGGTAGCAGCGCGCGCCGTATCACCCGCCAGGCGGCGCTTGCTGGCCTCCATGAACTCCTTGGACCAGGTGTAATACAGGCTCTGCGCGATACCTTCCTCGCGGCACAGCTCGGCAATGCTATCTTCGCCACGCAGGCCGTCCAGCATGATCCGGATCTTGTCTTCGGCTGAAAAGTGCCGCCGGGTCGCCCGGCGAATGTCCTTCACCACCTGCTCGGCGGGCTTTTTGGTGTTCGAGGATTTGGCAGTCATCCTGGTTCCTTCGTCATCCGACGAGACCAAAACACTCCTTAAAGCTCAACCCTGAATCTGTGCCATGGGTGCTGACGGCGGACAATGTCGATCGAGCATGGATCCCGTGGCCAGGAGCCCCTGGGCAAGCGGGGGGCACGGTAACCCGTCCCGCTGAGTTTTTGGACCCTGATCTCATATTCCCGATCAGCGATCAGCAGCAGCTGACCGAACAGGTGAATGGCTATCTTGCCGAGGGCAGCCACATCACCTTCCTGACCTTTGACGGCGTCGACCACATGGGTTCGGCACGAAAATTTTTCTACATCAAAGCCGCCAGGGACTGGCTGTTCGATCAGGTCAAGGCGTGGCTATGCATTGATCATTTATTGTTACTCCAAAGCACGTTGTATCTCATCAATGGCGAGAGGCGCGCGTACCAGCTGCCGTACTGAATGACATAACAGGTCAGCAAGTTCATCATTCTAACTTGATGTGCCGCAATGGACTGGCCCCGCTCCGACGGGATACATGGTCTACAGTAATCCCTTCAGGTAAGTTCACATGCCTATCCGTAAAATTGACCCTGCCACGGCGCTACTCGTGATCGACTTCCAGGAGGGAACACGACGCTTCGTTGGCATGGTCGGGCCGCAGGTGTACAGCGCGGCAGCTTTACTCGCGCGGGCCTTTCGTAAGCGTGGCCTACCGGTCGTGCTGATCATAACAGAAGGCGGTAGAATGGGTCGCACCGACAGCTCGCCTGAAGGCAGCGACTTCGTGTTTCCTCCAGAGGCCCAGCAGCCGGTTCCCGAAATCGAACAGGCCGACTCAGACATAGTAATCCGGCGTGGAGCTTGGGGAGCTTTCAGCGGGTCAGATTTACAAACGCTGTTGCTCGGCAAAGGCGTTACCCAGGTCGTGCTTTGCGGCACGGCTGCAAGCGTGGGTGTCGAGTCGACGGCGCGTCAGGCCTACGATCTGGGCCTAAATGTCACCATCGCGCTCGATGCTGTCTCGGATTTCAATCCGGCCGCAAAATCTTGTTCGCAGGCTAACATTTATCCTCTCCTGGCTGAGACCGGGTCAGCAATAGAAATCATTGGGGGCCTAGATCAACCCTAAGTTCCCAGAGGCTGGCCAGGGTCGTGGTGGGGTTGTTTGAGACAGGGCCCAGCAGTCCTGCGCGGTGACGTGCGCAGCCAAACAGCGGTAGTGAGTGTGAGTCCAACAACGTCTGCTATTCCTGTGGGACTGTCAAAAACGGACCGACAACTTCCCACCCCAATCCTGCCGGTCGGAAACCGATCCCAAATCGGCCATCGATACAGGTCAGGAGAATTCCCGAAAGCTGCCGTTTGACATGTAGTTTGCTGCGCCCGGTGCGCAGTGCTCTTTGTTGGTTGACTGCCGTTTGCTGCAGTCAATTACCTAGGTAGCCACGCGTCCCCGAACAGCGTGAGCACGACCCTGGACGATAAACCCGCCCGGACCGCGAGAGCCGCGGACAGAACTGTGAATGTGATCCAGTTGCTGGGCACTGAGCTTGGCAAGAACCTGCCCGATGCCTGGTGCCGAAACGGCCATGGCCCAATAGTCATCGAAACTTGGGAAGATGCGGTGCGCTACGATTTCACGGGTTTCGACGGCAATCAAACCCGCATCGGTCCAAAGGCGGTCAAGTGCCTCGAGGCGCGCAACTTCGGAGTGAGGCGGCAAGATGGGCTCTGCCCCCACGCTGCGCATGACAACATGGACATCCTCATACGGGAAACCGCCTTTCTCAATATCCCATGCATATGCGGCGACGGTGCCTCCTGGGCGAACGACTCGCCGCAGTTCCGCGACCCCTTTGGCAGGGTCTAGAACGAAGAAAATGACAAGCGCCATAATGGCCGCGTCGAAGGCGGCGGCGGGATACGGGAGTTGCATCGCGGAACCCAAGGTGAAGTTGGCCACACCCGAGTGGTGGCGGTTTCGGGCAAACTCCAGCTGCGCCGGTGATGGATCTATCGCTTCGACTGAAGTCGGCTTCGTCCGCCGAACAATTAACTCGGTGGAGGCACCGTTTCCGCATCCGACGTCCGCCCACCTGGAACCGTCCGGGACATCCAGCCAATCAAGGAAGTCCGCTCCGATCAGCGCGCTCCACACGCCCATCATGGCCTCGTAGCCTTCGCCGTCGCTAAACCTCATCGCATCAGCCATGAGCTCCTCCCTGATATCGGTAGCTTAGCGCGATGGTTGGCAGGCCGGTAGTCCAGTCTCTCACAGGGTCTGCCTAACGCCGTGGCCATGCCGTGATGGCAGCTTTGCTCTTCTGCATTGCTGGAGATGCCTATCTGCTCCCCCCACCCCCTTCGTGCCGGGCGGTTTCTGTCGTCGAGTAGCGAAAATTGGCCCATTGGTGGACAATCCTTAAAAAAGCGGCCAGCGTCGAAAGACCCGCCCGATCCGTCGCCGATTGGACCTGGGCATTGGATGGCATTGCCTGGAGGTATCATGAACGACTTTCCCCAAGGCTCGGTTCACCAGGCCGGTGAGGATCTTGAAGCAGCCGTGCGCATGGATCCGATCGTCCCGGGCTTATGGGGAAGTCTGACGCCCCTCGGTCGAAATGAGTTCATTTGTTGGGTCCAAAGCGCAAAACAGGCAACGCCGCATTGTGCGAACCTGTTAGGAGCTTCTTGAAGGGATGAAGCGACCCTGCTGCTGGGTGGGCTGCATTCACCGAACTGACAAGGCGCCGAGCCCATGGCAACAAGCAGTTCTCGTAAATGGCAAGGCAAAGAACGGCTTCTGATTTGGCTGTAGGGGCGCTATACCGCCGTCATCGTAACCTGCCGGCCTGCACTTCCTCCGATCAAGCCGTCGTCCGCTTAGCCCTCGCTGGGGCAGGAGCCGACCCCGTCCCGGTCATTGCCAGCGACCATGTAGCGCCCACAGCTGCCCTTCATCGTACCTGTTAGTTCCACAGCTCAACGATGATTTCCTCGCCGTACTATTGGTCCAGGGGCTTCAAGGCGAGGATGTCATTGGTGCACCATTTCTTATCGCCTGCCACGCCGGCTATGTGATCGATCTGCCAGCCATGCAGCGGCTCGAGGGTAAGGGTCAGGGTTACCGATATCGGCACAGTATGACTGATGAAACTAACATGGACTCGGGCCTCGTCACCGTCCTGCTCCACAAGCTCCGCCTTGAAGTTGCGCGGTTCCCAGTTGGCATCGCCCACGATGGGATCAAAGCCCAAGACCTGGAACTCTGAGACGCCGACTTTGCCATTCATCAGGTTGGTCAAACCGTCAGATAGATAGGGATCGAAATCATCTATAACCAAGGCGCCGAAGTAGCTGCTGTAGAGGGTTTCAACCAAATCGATGGGTGAGGTAAATTCCTGTGCCTGAGCGGCAGAGGCAAAGCTCCAAGCCAGAATTCCCGCGATTATGATCTGCGCATTTCACCACCAGTGCGTTCGCTCAAGCGCAACGAAGACTAGCTCAGGGTAATCATAATATGGGAGATAGCGAGGTTGGCGGCCCAAGCCAACACACAAACCACGACTGCGATCCATACAATCGCGATGATTACTGCCCCTTTTCGGACTGGAGGCTGGCTGGAATGCATCGGTCAGCATCCGTCGATGCGCCGGGCGCGGCAAACGATCTGCGGCATAATCGGCACAGCTTCTGCTGCGCGAGTTGATCAACATGTCGATGTCGTAGCTTTTTCAGGGAACGCCAAGGCTATGCGAGCGAGTTCTTTCTGACCCGTTTCGAGCTGATGGAACATAATATCGCTGTCGCCGTCAGCGAAACCGGCCACGGCCATTGTTCATGCCTGAAGGAGCGCCCGATAGCGGGCAAGGTAGGCTTCGGCATCCTCACGGACCATGCGACCATTCCAAAATGTTGATTGGGGCAGATGTCGGCATCGACAACACGGGGGCGTTACTTGTCGATGCCGACGACTGAAATGACGAACGGGAAACGAGCATGGGATCTCGGACGTCAATGACCGAAAACTAGCACACGGGCGCTGATGCAACCGTGACGCTGGCTGTCAGCGTTCTGTAAGCGTCCGAGGGCTATTGAGTAGGTGTGATGAACCGCAGATCAATCGTTGCACTCCTCGCTTTGCTTGCACTTGCCGGCCCTGATCCCATCTGGGCCCAGGGCAATGGAAATGGGCAGGGCAGTGAGAACGGCAACGGAAACGGTGCGTCAGGCGGCAATGGCAATAGCGCCGGAAATAACAACGCTGGTGGCAATGAGAATGGAAACGCGGGCGGAAATGGGAACGGGAACGGCGGGGGCAACGGCAATGGTGATAGCGCCCCTGCAACCAGCAACCCGGCTCAACAGAGCGGAAGCGATGTCACAGCCGGCGCAGGCTCGGTGACAGTCACGCCATCAAGTTCACCTTCCGGCGCCGCGCACAGCGCTCCCGCAGCCAGTACCGAACTATCCGAAAGGGATGTTCTCGCGGCGGTGGAGTCCGGTAGGGCGGTGGCCCTGTCCACCATTCTGCCCGATGTCAGAAGTCGAACTGGCGGCGAAGTGATCAACGCCCAACTGCAGCAGGTACGCGGCTTTCTACTCTATGCCGTGACGGTGCTGACGCCGGGGGGCAAGGTTACCACGGAATATTATTACGCCCGCTCGGGCCAGCATGTGGAGCCATAGATGCGCATCCTGGTCGCCGAGGACGATGACAGGATTGCTGAGACGCTGACGACGTCGCTGAAAAAGGCGGGCTTCGGCGTGGAGCGAGAAAGTGACGGCGAGGTCGCGTGGTTTCGTGGCGACACCGAAGTCTATGACGCCATTATCCTCGACTTGGGACTTCCGCAGATCGACGGCCTCACAATTCTCAAGCGGTGGCGAGCAGCAGGCCGCTTGACCCCCGTGCTGATCCTGACAGCACGGGGACAATGGGAGGAACGCGTCGACGGCATCGAGGCTGGTGCCGATGACTATGTGGTCAAGCCGTTTCACGTGCAGGAGATCGTTGCTCGCCTGCGTGCGCTGGTTCGCCGCGCCAACGGGCTCGCGTCCTCCCGGATAGCTTTTGGCAAATACCTGCTTGATCTGCGCACCATGGAGGTCACGAGCGACGGCATGCCCATGGAGCTCACGCCGCAGGAGTTCAAGCTCGTCTCCTATCTGGTGCACCGGCGCGGACGGGTCATCTCCCAGCTCGAGATTACCGAGCACATCTACAACCAGGACTTCGAACGCGACTCCAACGCTGTGGAGGTGCTGGTTGCCCGGGTGCGAAAACGCCTCGGCGCTGACGTCATTAAGACGCGACGCGGCTTTGGTTACGCATTGGGTGACGGATATTGAGCCTTCACTCATTACGGCTGCGCATGATGGGACTGGCCATCATTTGGGTACTGGCATCCCTGGTGGTCGCGGGGTTTGCCTTGCAATATCTGTTCAGCGCCAATATCGAGCGATCGACGCGGCAGGATCTTGATGCCGCCATCGGCCGGCTTGCCGCGCTGATCACACCGTCGAGCGACATGCCCGTTCTCAGCGCGCCTCTGCCCGATCCCCGATATGTCACGCCGTTCGGGGGAAGGTATTGGCAAGTGGAGGCGGTAGACAACGGCCAGATCGCGCGGTCCAGGTCGCTGTGGGATTTCGTCATCGAAGCGCCGGACACTGGGGAAGCCGTCTATCGCGGCATGGGCCCGGACGGCCGGCGGCTGATCATACTCACTCGCAGCCTGGAAATAGACGGTCCTTCGGGATCGAGGATCTATCGCGTTACCGTAGCCCAGGATCACGGCCCGATCCTTGAGGCCACGCAGCGGTTTGGCCACGAAGCCACCCAGGTCTTGCTGCTGTTGGGCGCATTGATCATTCTCGCCGCCTGGCTGCAGATTAAGCTGGGGCTATCACCGATCAGCCGCGTCAAGATTGCCCTTGAGGCGGTCCGGCGCGGCGAGGCGGGCCGTCTCGAAGGTCCATTCCCCACCGAGCTCGGCCCGTTGGTCAATGAGGTCAACGAACTGCTCGATGCCCGCGAGGTAATGATGGACCGGGCGCGGTCCCGCGCCGCCGACCTGGCGCATGGGCTTAAAACGCCCCTTGCGGTATTGCATGGCATTGCCGAGCGGCTGGCAGAAAAGGGCAGCAAGCAAGAAGCCGAACTGCTGCAACAACTCAGCTTCGAAGTGTCCGAACGCGTCGACTATCAAATGCGGTTGGCTGCCCTACGGGTACGGACTACGGCCCACTCATCGCGATCATCCCTTAACACCACGGTGATCCGTACGCTGACGGTGCTCAAGAAGACCGGTCGCGGCGAAACCCTGCACTGGGCGGCCGAATTAAGCGATGACTGCTGGGTCGACCTGCACCGACAGGACCTGATGGAACTAGTCGGAATGACGCTGGAAAATGCGTCGAAGTGGGCAGTGAGCCGGGTCATCATCAGAACCAGACGCGAGGACGACAAGGCGGTTCTGGAAATCTCGGACGATGGACCGGGCATCCCCGACGATCAGCTTAAGTCCTTGGGTACGAGGGGCTTGCGGCTTGACCAGACCCTGCCTGGATCTGGGCTTGGACTGGCAATCGCTGCCGAAATCCTCGAAATCAACAACGGCACGATTACCTACGGTCGCGCCCGGATTGGTGGGCTGGTTGTGACGATCATCTTGCCATTGGCACAAGCTTCGGCGTCGCTATCCGACTAAGCCTGCAGGTCTGCGCCTAGAGTGTCAGCCAATATGGCCTCGTTTGCGTCGGCGCCATTTTGTGCGCTGGCTATGAGGCCTGCCGCCGCGGTGCAGAGGACAAGCATGAAAGCCGATACAATTAACAGCGTGACCATTCTCTATCTCCATTAATTTGCAGCGCGCCTAACGTTCAATCGACAGCCTCAGGCTGGATTGGAGCAGCGACAAACTCATGATGGCTGGCGCGTTAAATGCGGCCAGCTCAATCTTCGGCGTAAACAGAATGATTGCGAGGGTCATCAAAGCGACGGCCCTTACAGCTATCGCCTGCCTTCGCCGCATCATGGGGTTCATCGTCATGGCCATTACTGCGTTACGGTAACATTGGGCAGATCGACGTTAATCGCGTCGCCATTGCTCGAAATACCACCATTGATCAGCCAAAGCAGAAGCAGGGCCGCCACCACGACCGCAAGAATGATACCGACAATGCGGAACGGACTGCCGCTTTCCACCACCACCGTTTCGCTCGGACTGCGCTCTACGATGGTCTCTCGTTCGATTGGCATAACAGCCTCCCAAGTTGTACTAATTTAACAACGAGACGGCATGCAGTTAGTTTCGGTATACCACTGATATATATAATTAAAAAATGCCCTATCTCGTTGTAATGCTCCCGTAAGCTTGCGCTAAGACTCTGTTCACCGCGATGACAAAGGTGATGGGGAGGCTGGTGGATTGCCATATCCCAGTAGGAATTTGGCAAGCGGTCCGAGCGATGATTTCCAGACGCAAGAATGCGGATGGGAAGTTCATGTTCAAGATCGTTGCTCAAGTAGCGTTGTTCGCCATGCTGGTGTTGCCAAGTCATGCTGAGGGTTGGGTGGTCAACCGGGTGCGGGGCACCGCCGAACACCTGGCTGGCTCAATGTGGGTGCCACTCGAGCGAGGGGCGGTGATCGATGATGGTCAAAGCCTTAAGACCGGGGCGGACGGTCGGGTGGGCCTGATCCGCGGCTCGGAAACTGTCGAGCTGGAACCCGGTACACAAATTCGGCTGCACGAAGGCGCCGGTAAAATGACCAATATCGAGCAGGCGTCCGGCTTGGTGAGCGTCGATGTTGAGCGGCGCAACGTGCAACATTTCTCGGTGCAGACACCCTTCTTGGCCGCCGTGGTCAAAGGAACCAAATTTACGGTCTCGGTGGGCCGGAACGCGTCCCACGTCACGGTGGACCGGGGTGTGGTGCAAGTTCAGGATACCTTGAACGATCTGGTCGTCGATGTGGTGCGCGGGCAGGAAGCAGAGGTCTCACAGGCCGATCCCCTGACAGTCACCGGCGGCGGATCGGTCGCCGTTTTCACGTTCGAGGGACAGCGCGTGGTCAATGGAACCACAGACACCCCTGCCGATTACAAGGGTCGGGCCGTTGAGGCTGGACAGAGTGAAAGTATTGGCGCTGGCGGTGTCAACGGACAGACCTCCGGCAACGGCAACGGCAACGGCAACGGCAAAAACGGCCAGGGCAATAACGGAAACGGCGGCCAGAGTGACGTCAACAATGGCAATAGCCATGGCGGCAGCGGTGGTGCCCAAGGCAACGGAAACAGCGGCAATAACGGGAACGGGAATAGCAACGGGAACAACGGCAATGGCAATGGCAATGGCAATGGAAACAGCGCAGGCGATGACAGCAGCGGGCAAGCGAATAGCAACAACGGCAACGGTGGCGGTGGCGGCAATGGCAACGGCAAAAACGGTAAGAGCGATTGATGCTCACCGGTACGCTTTGGCCCGGTAGCAGGATTGCCTCGTTCGCAGCACTGGCGGTCGGCATCCTGCTCGTCTTTTTGCCTTGGTCGGGCCTTCTGGCACCGATCGACCAGGCCCTGAGAGAAGCGCGGTTTCACGCTTCCGACCGGCAGCCCTCGGGCGAGACGATTTTCCTCGATATCGACTCGGCCAGCCTTGCGACGGTCGGCGTGTGGCCGTGGCCCCGCCAGATTCACGCCAACGTCCTCGACACGCTTCTGACACTGGGCAGTGCTGAAGTCGTTTTCGATATCGACTTCAGCAGCGCATCAACGCCCGAAGGCGATGCGGTTTTTGCAGCGGCGCTCGAACGGGCGGGCGGCTATGCCTTTCTCGCTGCTTTCCAGCAACAGGCCGCAGACGGCACCGCGGTGGTCAATCTTCCGATTGCGCCATTTGCGGCGCAGGCCGACGCTGTTCTCGTCAACGTGGATGGCGACGGCACCGGGTTGGTGCATTCCGTCCCTGCGGCGTTGCCAGAGTTCAGCATTGTTTCCGTGGCGAAAGCTCTCGCGCCGCAAGCCCGTTTGACCGCGCCGAAGATAGGCATCGATTTCGGCATAGACCTAACCGCAATCACGAGGATCAGCGCGCAGGAGCTGCTGTACGGAAACCCGGACCCCGCACTGTTTGCCAACAAGCAGGTCGTCGTAGGCTCCAGTGCCATCGAGTTGCGGGATTTCTTTCGCGTGCCACGCTTTGGCGTTGTTCCCGGCCCGCTGGTGCAACTGGCGGCCACCGAAACGCTCAAGGCCGGCCGGCAGTTGACTGACTGGGGCACGCTTCCGGCCCTTCTGTTATCATTGTTGGTGGTTGGTGCATTCCTGCTATCGCGGCTGAGACAAGTCGGCCTAACGCAGCTTTGCTTGATCGGTCTTGCAAGCGCCCTTTTAGTTGAAACCAGCGCCTGGATGGCGCAGCGCCTCTACGCCGTGACTCTCGATACCGCGATCTATCACTGCACGGTGGTGATCCTGGTTATCGTCGCCCTGCTCATCGAGCGAACCAGTCGCTGGCGGACCTCTCTACAGCAGCAGGCACGGCTCGCCTACCTGGCGTCCCATGACCCCGATTCAGGCGCCAGATCTCGGCAGGTGCTGCTTGACGAGTTGGACAACCACCTTGCAAGCGGCGAGCACTTCGGCCTCACGCTGGTGCATCTCGGCCGGCTGAACCAGGCAATTGTCAGCCTGGGCCACGATGTCGGCGAGCGAGCGGCTAGCGAAGTCGTGCAGCGGATTTCAAGGCATTTGGGTATGGTTCCCGCCCGGATCGGTTCCGATAGCTTTGCATGGGCGCAGCTTGCACCATTAAATGCCGCGCAGCAGGCCGAGGTCTGCCACTCTATCGGGCTGGTGCTGGATGAGCCTTACGTGATCGGGGGGCATCAAGTTATCCTCGACACGTGTTTTGGCACAGCGACCGCCAGCGATGGTTTGGCATCCGCCGCCGAGCTACTCCGACAGGCAGACGTTGCGCTCGGCCATGCGCAGACTCACGGACTGAAGTCTGCACCCTTTGACGCACAGCAGGGCGAGCTGATCAACCAGCGCCGTCTGCGGGACATCGCCCTTCGACAAGCCTTGCAGAACGGCGAGTTCTACCTGCTGTTTCAGCCCCAGATCGACTTGGCCAGCAATGCCATGACGGGGGTCGAAGCCCTGATCCGCTGGAACAGCCCGACCCTCGGTCACGTGTCACCGGTTCACTTCATTCCCCTGGCCGAGGAGACCGGAATGATTGTCAGACTGGGCCAGTGGGTGCTCGAAGAGGCCTGCAGGCAGGCCGCGCAATGGGCCTGGGGTGGACGCTTGTCGGTCAATGTTTCGTCGGCCCAGTTCATGCTGAGCGACGTTGTCGGCAGCGTCACCCAGGCGCTGTCGAAGTCCGGCTTCCCGGCCCATCGGCTAGACCTCGAAATCACAGAAAGCCTGTTCGTACGCGACGACACCAGGATAATTTCAGAACTCCAGCAGCTCCGCAGCCTCGGTGTCCATATTGCACTGGACGATTTCGGCACTGGCTATTCCTCGCTGAGTTATCTGGCGCGCTTGCCGGTCGACAAACTCAAGATCGATCAGGCATTCGTTCGGTCACTGCCGGATCCCCATCACGAGGCGCTGGTGGAAACCATTATACTCATGGCCAAAAGACTGGGCATGGCCGTCGTTGCCGAGGGCATCGAAACCGCCCACCAAAGCGCCTATCTGGCGGGCCTTGGTTGCGAAGTCGGACAAGGATATCTCTTCGGCCGTCCCTCTACGCCGCAAGCACTGGGCTTTGAGGTATCAACCATTCAGGCCGCCTAGAGCCAAGGCCAAACAAGCTGAGCGCCTCGAGGCGAGCTGCTCTACTTGCACGAACCACTTTAGGCGTCTGAACGGATGCTCAGGAGCTCTTCCGCAAACCATAGGTCTAAGCCACGATTTTTTCGGATTAGACCGCGGCTCGTTCGACTGGATGACCGCGGGCGATGCCATGGCGGATAGCCCACGATCGGGTACATATCTGGTCGCAAGACATCAGGTCACTCAGCCCAAAGCCTGGACGCGCCGATGCAACAGCGACCATAGCGTTTGCCCCTCAGCTCTTAATGCGCTGGCACTGTGCGCGAATGACTGGGGCCAGGCATATAGGGCCCTACTGGATCTACAGAACGTTCAACAGCGAACATCGGGAGATCGTTAATCGCCTTTAGCCGTAGCTACCAAGTCAGCCACCTTGCTTGCGAACGCATCCATCTGGAACGGCTTGCTCATCATGTGCATGCCACGATCGAGGTGGCCATTGTTCCCCGTCAGCACCCATGGCACAGATTCAGGGTTGAGCTTTAAGGAGTGTTTTGGTCTCGTTGCATGACGAAGGAACCAAGATGACTGCCAAATCCTCGAACACCAAGAAGCCTGCCGAGCAGGTGGTGAAGGACATTCGCCGGGCGACCCGACGGCACTTTTCAGCCGAAGACAAGATCCGGATCGTGCTGGACGGCTTGCGTGGCGAAGACAGCATTGCCGAGCTGTGCCGCAAGGAAGGCATCGCGCAGAGCGTGTATTACACTTGGTCCAAGGAGTTCATGGAGGCCAGCAAGCGCCGCCTGGCGGGTGATACGGCGCGCGCTGCTACCAGTGATGAAGTCAAGGATCTGCGCAGTGAGGCTGGTGCGCTCAAGGAATGCGTGGCTGATCTGACCCTGGAAAACCGTCTGCTCAAAAAAAAGCATGATCGCGGATGGGGACGAGCCAGAATGAGATATCCCGCATCCGAAAAGCTCGAGATCATCAGAATGGTCGAGCCGTCCCACCTGCCAACCCGTAAAACGCTGGACCGGCGTGGGAATCCCACGCCGGACCTTTTATCGCTGGTATGACCGTTATCTCGGTGGTGGCCCGAGGCACTGCAAGATCGGCCATCGGCGCCGAACCGGTGTGGAACCGGATTCCGGCTGCCATCCATGACCAGATCATCGAGTTGGCGCTGGAGCAGTCCGAACTCTCGCCTCGGGAACTGGCGGTACAGTTCACCGACGAGAAGAGCTACTTCGTCTCCGAGGCCAGCGTTTACCGGCTTCTCAAGGCCCACGACCTCATCACCAGCCCGGCCTATGTGGTGATCAAGGCGGCAAACCAGTTCCACACCAGGACGGTGCGGCCCAACCAGATGTGGCAGACCGACTTCACTTGACTTCAAGATCATCGGCTGGGGCTGGATGTATCTGTCCACCGTGCTCGACGA
>NZ_LAPV01000239.1 GCF_000971275.1 Devosia psychrophila
CCCTCAATCCCTCCCCATTCAGGGGAGGGCGGCGCCAGAACACTGATCACGGCTTTTCCTAATCCCTCCCCCCTGTGGGGAGGTGGCCCCGAAGGGGTCGGGTGGGGTAGGTTTACGCACGGTGTAAACTGTCCCCTTGCGGGATGGCCAGATGCCGCTTGGTGCGCGGGCTAGCATCAATGATTTCGATACAGACTCGCAAAACGCAACTGTGGTTGGCAAATCGGTAACCAACGGGCTGCTACAATTGCAGACAGTTTGTACCGAGTATCCGGCTGTTCCCCCATGATGTTCTCCCGTGCCGAAAAAACGCCTCTGGCGGAGTGGTGGTGGTCGATTGACCGGGAACTGCTCGGCGCACTGATCCTCCTGATGACCTGCGGGATGGTGCTGAGCTTTGCGGCCAGCCCTCCAGTGGCCGAGCGTATCGGCCTGTCGCCATGGTTTTTCGTCATTCGCCATGCGCTGTTCTGCCTGGCGGCATTGCCGGTGATGCTGGTGACGTCGCTGCTCAATCACCGGCAGGCGCGTCTTGCGACACTGGTCACGCTGGTGGTGAGCCTGCTGCTGCTCTGGGCTACGCTGCGGTTCGGCACCGAGGTCAAGGGCGCGCGGCGCTGGATTTCCTTCGCGGGGCAATCGGTGCAGCCCTCGGAATTCGTCAAACCGGGCTTTGCCGTGCTGGGCGCGTGGCTGTTTTCGGAATCGATGATCCACAAAAACGTGCCGGGCAAAATCCTGGCAACGCTGCTGCTCGGCGCCATCGTCGGCGCGTTGTTGCTGCAGCCCGATATCGGCCAAACGGCGCTGGTGATCGGCACCTATGCGGCGCTGCTGTTCCTGTCGGGTATCTCGTGGTTCCTGATTTTTGGGCTCGGCGCTGCGGGCGTCGGCCTGCTGTTTGGCGCCTACATGTTTTTCCCGCACGTATCGCGTCGTATCGATACATTCCTCAACCCGGAAGGTGGCGGCAATACCTACCAGATCGACCGCGCCCTCCAGTCGCTGCTCGAAGGCGGCTGGTTCGGTCGCGGCCCGGGTGAATCCATCGCCAAGAAGCTGATCCCCGACGCCCATGCTGACTATGTGTTTTCGGCAGCGGCCGGCGAGTTCGGCATCCTGTTCTGCATGGTGCTGGTGACGCTGATCGCCTTCATCGTCATTCGCGCCATGATGGGAGCGCAAAGGCAGAGCAGCCTGTTTGCGCGTCTGGCCGCCTCGACGCTGGCCATCCAGTTCGCCATGCAGTCGGGGATCAATCTGGCCGTGAACCTCAACCTCATTCCCCCCAAGGGCATGACGCTGCCATTCGTGTCCTATGGCGGCACGTCGATGATCGCCATCGCCTTCGGCATGGGCCTGATGCTGGCCTTTACCCGAACCAAGCCCGAAGAGCGCATGGCAACTGGTATCCCGAGCTATCGCAGCGCGGTCGCGCCGCTGGCGCCCGCCGAATGAAGACTTTCATGTTGATGGCAGGCGGCACGGGCGGACATCTGTTCCCGGCCATGGCGCTGGCGCAGGAACTGGTCCGTCGGGGCCACCGCGTCGAGTTGATGACCGATCATCGGGTAGAAAGCTATGGCAGCGACTTCCCGGCGGCGCAGATTCATATCGTGCCTTCGGCCACGCCGTCCTTGCGCAATCCGATCAAGTTCGTGACCGCCGGCTTCACGATCCTGCGCGGCATTGCGGTGGCCTTTGGCATGCTGCGCGCCAACCGCCCGGACTGCGTCATCGGCTTTGGCGGCTACCCGACGTTCCCGCCCTTCATGGCGGCGAACCTGCTGGGCATTCCCGGTATCCTGCATGAGCAGAATGCCGTGATGGGGCGCGCCAACCGCGCCCTGGGCCGGTTTGCGGACATACTGGCCCTGAGCTTTGGCGACACCAAGTTCGCGGACAGGCTGGGCCTCGAAAAGGTCATCACCGGCAATCCGGTGCGCGATCGGGTACGGGCCGTTGCGAGCACACCCTATCCGGAACTGACCGAAATTGGTCCGATCCGCTTCGTCATCTTCGGCGGCAGCCAGGGTGCCAAGGCACTGTCCGATGTGGTGCCCGCTGCCATCGGCAACCTGCCCGAAGCGCTGCGCCATCGTGTGCAGATCGTGCAGCAATGCCGGGCCGACGATCTAGACCGTGTCACCGAGAGCTACAGGCAGGCCAAGGTCAATGTCGAGCTGGCCACCTTTTTTAGCGACCTGCCGGAGCGCATTTCGCGTAGCCATCTGGTCATTGGCCGCTCCGGCGCCTCAACCATTGCGGAGCTGACGGTCCTTGGGCGGCCGGCAATCCTCGTGCCGCTGCCCGGTGCGCTCGATGCCGACCAGAAGAACAATGCGCTGGTGATGGAAAATGCCGGGGCGGGCTGGGTCGCCGAACAGGCCACGCTGTCGCCGCAATCGCTAGGCACTCGCCTCACGACCCTGTTATCAGACCCATCAACCCTCATCAAAGCTGCTGCCGCCGCCCGCTCGCTGGGCCAGCCGCGCGCCGTCGAGAAGCTGGCCGATATCGCCGAAATGCTCTCCGGCAGGAACCTCGAAGTGGATACTCGTTCATGAAAATGCCGCGCGATATTGGCCCCGTCCACTTCATCGGCATCGGCGGCATCGGCATGAGCGGTATTGCCGAAATCCTGCACAACCAGGGCTATACGGTGCAAGGCTCCGACGCCGCGCTTAATCCCAACGTGCAGCGCTTGCTCGACATGGGCATCAAGGTAGCGATCGGCCAAAGCGGCGATAATCTCGGCCAGGCCGAAGTGGTGGTGGTGTCCTCGGCCATCAGACGGGACAATCCCGAGCTGGTCGCGGCCCGCGCCAGGGCGTTGCCGATCGTGCGCCGCGCCGAAATGCTGGCCGAGATCATGCGCTTCAAGACCGCCATCGCGATTGGCGGCACGCATGGCAAGACGACGACGACGACACTGGTGGCGACCCTGCTCGATGCCGGCAATCTCGATCCGACCGTGATCAATGGCGGCATCATCAATGCCTATGGCACCAACGCGCGGCTGGGCGCCGGCGAGTGGATGGTGGTCGAGGCCGACGAAAGCGACGGCACCTTCACCAAGCTGCCGGCCGACGTTGCCATCGTCACTAATATCGATCCGGAGCATCTCGACCACTATGGCGACTTCGAGGGGGTCAAGAAGGCGTTCCGCCAGTTCGTCGAGAACGTGCCTTTCTATGGCTTTGCCGTAATGTGCCTCGATCATCCAGAGGTGCAGGCGCTGGTCGGCCAGATCAAGGACCGCCGCGTCATCACCTACGGCCAGAACCCGCAGGCCGACGTGCGGCTGGTGGACCTCGAAACCATCGATGGCGTCAGCCATTTTGCGGTCGAGATCCGCGACCGTATCCGCCAGACCCAGCTGCGTATCGATGGGCTCGAACTGCCGATGCCCGGCGTGCACAATGCGCTCAATGCGACTGCCGCCATCGCCGTGGCCGACCAGTTGCATGTGCCGGCCGAAGCCATCCGCAAGGGGCTCAAGGGCTTTACCGGCGTCAAGCGCCGCTTCACCAAGACCGGCGTGGTTGGCGGCATCACGGTGATCGACGACTACGGCCATCACCCGGTGGAAATTGCTGCGGTGCTCAAGGCCGCGCGCTCCTCGACCAAGAACGACGTCATCGCCGTGGTGCAGCCGCATCGCTATAGCCGACTCAACGATCTGTTCGACGATTTCGCTGCCTGCTTCAACGACGCGGATACCGTTATCGTCGCGCCGGTCTATGCGGCGGGCGAACAGCCGATCCCCGGCGTCACCCACGAAGAGCTGGTCAACCGCATCCGCGCCCGCGGCCATCGCGACGCCCGCGTCATCGACCGCCCCGAAGCTCTGGCGCCACTGATCGCCAGCCGCGCCGCCGATGGCGACTATGTCGTGTGCCTTGGCGCCGGCAACATCACCCAATGGGCCGCAGCACTGCCGGCAGAGCTCGGCGCGCTGATTGGCAAGGAGCCGGAATAATCATGACCAAGCACGTCGCCGTCCTGATGGGGGGGCTGTCCAATGAGCGCCCGGTGTCGCTGAGTTCCGGCGCTGGTTGCGCCGAGGCGTTGCGCAATGCCGGCTATCGGGTGACCGAAGTCGATGTCGGCTATGACATTGCGGAGCGGCTGCGCGAGTTGGCGCCCGACGTCGCCTTCAATGCGCTGCATGGGCGCTTTGGCGAAGACGGCACGATCCAGGGCGTGCTGGAATTCCTGCGCATTCCCTATACCCATTCTGGTGTATTGGCCTCGGCGCTGGCGATGGACAAGCACCAGGCCAAGATCATGCTCAAGGCGGCCGGTGTGCCGGTGACTGACCACGTGATCGCCAGCCGCGCCGAGGTCGGTCGGTCGCACGTGATGGCCACGCCGTATGTGGTCAAGCCGGTGGCCGACGGATCGAGCTTTGGCATCATGATCGTCAAGTCGGACCAGTCGCACCCGCCGCAGGAAATCCTCGGCGAGGACTGGAGGGGCGGCGAAGAACTGATGGTCGAGCGCTACATTCCGGGCCGCGAGCTGACTTGCGCCGTGATGGGCGACGTGGCCCTGGCAGTGACCGAAATCGTCACCGACCTGGCATTTTACAATTACGAGGCGAAATACTCCGCTGGCGGATCACAACATGTAATCCCGGCTCAAATTTCACCGAAAATTTACGACAAAGTCCAAAAGATGAGCCTGAAGGCGCATGCCGCGCTTGGTTGCCGCGGCATCACTCGAACTGACTTCCGCTTCAACGACGCGGCGGGAGAAGATGGTGAGCTTGTCTGTCTGGAAATCAACACCCAGCCGGGCATGACCCCCACCTCCTTGGCGCCTGAACAGGCGCTGCACGCAGGGCACTCCTTCGAAGAACTGGTCGCCTGGATGGTGGAGGACGCGAGTTGCAACAGGTAAAAAGCGAGACTTTTCTCGCTGGCGCAAGGATCGTCGATCCTCGCGCATTGCCTGTTCCTGTCCGCTCCCCACGGCGCAAGCTGCGCAATAACCTTGGCCGCGCCTGGGTATTGCACCGCAGAGGCATGCTGCGCAGCGCGGTCGCTGCGGCACTTCTGGTGACCGCCGCCGTCATCTATCAGGTTCGCGAGCCCATCGCTTTTGGAGCCACTGTGCTGGCTGAAGTAGCGCAGGGCCGCTTTGTCGATGCCGGTTTTGCCATCGGCGAGATTTCCATCACCGGCCAGACGCTGACCAGCGAACAGTCGGTATTCGACGCGCTGGGCATCGAGCCGCATACCTCCACCGTTTCCTTCGACGCCGAAGCCGCACGCCAGCGAATTGCGGAACTACCAGCAGTCGAGACGGTCAGCGTCCGCAAGACCTATCCGGGCGACGTTATCGTCGAGATCACCGAGAAAACCCCGGTTGCCCGGTGGCGTGTCGATGGCATCACCTTCGTGGTGGATGGCGCCGGCGAGCAGATCGGCGAAGATCGCGGCGCCTATGGCGAGCTGCCGCTGGTGGTTGGCGACGGCGCAAATGACGATGCCATGGTGATGATCCGGGCGCTCGACCAGCATCCCTTGCTGCAGGATGGGTTGATGGCCCTGTCGCGTATCGCCGATCGTCGCTGGGACCTGATCTATGATACCGGCCTGCGCATCCAGCTGCCCGAACTCGGCGTGGCTCGCGCTCTGCGCAATCTCGAGGCCTATCAGGCGGAGTATGAACTGCTCGACCGCGATCTCACGGTGATCGACCTGCGCGTTGCCAGCCTCGTCGCCGTCCGCCCGACCAAGACCGAAGAAGAACTGGCAGCAGCCGAGGAGGCCCGCAAGGCGACCATCATCGAGCGCGCCAAGTCGGGCCAGCCCTATCCCATGCCGCCGCGCAACCTTCCCTCCCAAACTTTTTCCGAACCGATGCTCCCGCAATGATGACCGATGCCATGACCTCCCGGCTCCGCCCCGTCCAGCCCGGCAAGACCACGCTGGTAGCGGTGCTTGATATCGGTTCGACCAAGATTTGCTGCGTCATCGCCCGTCTCACCCCGCGGGCCGAGGGCAGGGCGCTCAGGAGCCGTTCGCATCAGGCCGAGGTGATCGGCTTTGGCTACGGCCCGTCCGCGGGCGTCAAGAGCGGCGTCGTTACCGATATCGAAAAGGCTGAGCATGCCATCCGTTCGGTCGTCGGCATGGCCGAGCGCGCTGCCGGGCTGACGCTGGAATCCGTCATCGTCAATGTCACCGCGGGCCGGCTTGGCTCGGAGACCTTCTCGGCGGCGGTGTCGCTCGACGGTCAGGAAGTCGAAAAGGCCGACCTGCATCGCGTGCTGCGCGCCGTCAACGAGCGTAGCGTACGACCAGAGCGTTCGATCATACACGCGCTGCCGATCGGTTACGCGATCGATGGGCAGAAGGGCATTCGTGACCCCAAGGGCATGGTCGGCGACAAGCTTGGCGTCGATGTCGCCGTGGTCAGCTCGGAAACCCTCGCCATGCGCAATCTGGAGCTGGTGCTGCATCGCTGTCACCTGCAGATCGAGGCGTTGATCGCCACGCCCTATGCTTCAGGCCTTGCGACCCTTGTCGATGACGAAGCCCAGCTTGGCGTGGCCTGTATCGACTTTGGTGGCGCGACCACCACCGTCTCGGTGTTCAACGACGGCCACCTGGTCTACGCCGATGCCATCGCCATCGGCGGCCATCACCTGACCCTCGATATCGCCCGCCAGCTCTCGGTCAGCGTCGCCGACGCCGAGCGACTCAAGACCTTCTACGGCTCAGTGCTACCCGGCCAGGCCGACGAGCGTGACCTCATCGCCATCCAGCCGGTCGGTGCATCGCATGACGAAGCCCCAGGGCAGGTGGCCCGTTCGGTGCTGACCCGCATCATGCGGCCGCGCATCGAAGAAATCCTCACCGCCATCCGCGACCGCATGCAGGCAACCGGTATGATGGATGTGTGCTGCCGCCGCTTTGTACTGACTGGTGGCGCCAGCGAAATGACCGGCCTGCCCGAAGTTGCGCGCCGCACACTGGCCCGCAACGTCCGCACCGGCCGCCCGATGGGCATTGCAGGCCTGCCCGAAATGGCCAAAGGCGCCGCCTTCGCCACCGTTGCCGGCATGCTGATCTATCCGCAGGTGTGTTCTCAGGAATATCAGGAGCCCCGCGGTTCCCGCAAGTTGACCGGCACGGACGGCTATTTCCACCGCGTCGGCAATTGGCTCAAGACCAGCTTCTAGGCCAGGGTGTCGGCCGGGATGGCGGGTGTCGGCGCCGTGCGTTCCAGCACGCCCCATTTGCGGGAGCGAAAAGCCAGCACCATATTGTTGGTACCGGCGACCAGTCCCTTTATCATGGCGATTTGCACCGGGTTGGCCGACGACAGCTTGCGCGACAGGTTGTTGTCGATGCCCCAGCACAGGCAGGCGCCGGCAATCAGCAGGCCGCCCGCGGTAAGCGACAGGCCCGTGCCGGTCGAGGACAGCACGGCCGCGCCGAGCACTATGGCAACGGCGCCCAGCAGCAGCCGGCGATCGACATTCTCGCGGAACACCAGCCAGGCGACCGCCATGGTGGCAATACCCTCTAGGTTGAGCAGCAGCGACCCGCTAGACGCAGTGGTTAGCGACAGGCCGAACATCAGCAACAGCGGCTCCAGCAAGCTACCGAACAGGATGACTCCGGCCAGCCGGGGCAGGTCGCCGCGCCGCAACCTGGCTTCGCTTTCACCAGCCGGATCGCGCTGCGCGCCAGATGGACGATGGCAAGCCCCGGGCCCGCGCCTAGATAGCGGATACCCGCCAGCAGCCATGGATCGACCGAGCCGATAGCGCCTTCGCCAAGGCGCGGACAGTCCGAACCGCGCCGCCGAGGCAAGCGCAAGCGGCACGCCCGGAAACAGGGATTGGGATGATCATAAGCCACATCCCATTGTAGCCTGCCACTTTTTTCTGGCTAGCAGGCAGTGATCTTACCCACCCGCATAGGCGCTTTCCAGGTCGGCTACGATCAGCTTGCCCATTTTCAGCATAGCCTGAGTGGCGCGCTGGGAACCAGCTTTGTCGTCTCCCATAACGGTGCTGTAGATTTGCTTGGGCACGACTTGCCATGACAGGCCGAACCGGTCCGCGCACCAGCCGCACATGCTGGCCTTGCCGCCATTGTCGACGAAGCCGTTCCAGAAGTGGTCGACCTCGGCCTGGTCGGCGCATTCGATCATGAAGCTGACGGCCCAGGAAAAGGGAAACTTGCTCGGCTCACCGCCGCTGCCGTTGAGCAGGAAGAATTTCTGGCCTGCCAGTTCGATGACGGCGGTGAATGCGGCTCCGTTGGGATCCTGGCGGTTCAGCTGTATCACCCTCGCGTCCTTGAAGGTCTCGGCGTAAAATTTGACGGCATCGTCGATGCGGTCGTCAAACCACAGGCAGGGCATAATGCTGGTCATAGTCGTTTTTCCTCGTTGGGTCGGCGCTCAAGCGACGAACGGGTCAGGCTCACTTCGACATGAAAAGCGACTTTCTTGGTTTATGAAAGCTGAACAGGTAACCGCCGAGCGTCGCAAATTGCGATCACGTTAACACCGGCGAGACAATTGTTAGGAGCCGGTTAACGTTTGGCAGGGTAAATCTTTACCAACAACGCCACTGCGAGGCCACTCATGACCATCAACCTCACCATCCCCGATATTCAGGAACTGAAGCCACGCATCACCGTCTTCGGTTGCGGCGGCGCTGGCGGTAACGCCGTCAACAACATGATCGAGTCCGGGCTGGATGGGGTCGACTTCGTCGTCGCCAACACCGACGCGCAGGCACTGGCGCTGTCCAAGGCCCAGCGTATCATCCAGCTTGGCGTCAATGTAACCGAAGGCCTCGGCGCCGGTTCGCACCCTGAAGTGGGCCGCGCGGCTGCCGAAGAGAGCTGGGACGAGATCAATGATCATCTGTCCGGCTCGCATATGGTGTTCATCACCGCCGGCATGGGCGGCGGCACCGGCACCGGCGCAGCACCAGTTATCGCCCGCGCAGCCCGCGAACAGGGCATCCTGACCGTCGGCGTAGTCACCAAGCCCTTCAACTTCGAAGGCAATCGCCGCGCCCGCCTGGCTGAAGATGGCATCGATGAGCTGCATCGCCATGTCGATACGCTGATCGTCATTCCGAACCAGAACCTGTTCCGCGTTGCCAACGAGAAGACCACCTTTGCCGACGCATTCGCGATGGCCGACCAGGTGCTGTTCTCCGGCGTCGCCTGCATCACCGACCTGATGGTCAAGGAAGGCCTGATCAACCTCGACTTTGCCGACGTGCGCGCCGTGATGCGCGGCATGGGCAAGGCAATGATGGGTACCGGCGAAGCATCGGGCGAAGATCGTGCCCGCCACGCTGCGGAGGCTGCCATTGCCAACCCGCTGCTTGACGATGTGTCGATGCACGGTGCGCGCGGCCTGCTGATCTCGATCACCGGCGGCCCGGACCTGACCCTTTATGAAGTCGACGAGGCGGCAAGCCGTATTCGTGAAGAAGTCGATCCCGATTGCAACATCATCCTCGGCGCCACCTACGATCCGACCCTTAGCGGCACGATCCGGGTCTCCGTCGTGGCCACTGGCACCGACGCAACCATGGTGCAGGCGCTTGAGCCGGCAAAGCCGCATGCTTCGCGCACGCCGCTGGAAGTGCGCCGCCACGTGCCGGTCGAGCCGACCCGCGCCCAGATCGAACGTGCTGCTGTCGCGACTGCCGCGCCGGTGCCGCAGATGATCGAGCATGATGTCGAAGCCGCCATGGTCCAGGCATTCAATATGGCAACGCATGCTTCGTCGCAGCCGCAGGCCTATGATGCCCGCGAAGACGATGGCGTGTTCGTCGAGCCTTACATTCCGGCTGCCGAAAGCATGCACGAGACCGAAGACTCCCCTGCCATGGATGATTCGCCGGTTCCAAGCGTCTATGTGCCGTCCCACGCCGCTCGCCCCGAGGGTCAGCGCCGCATGCCGCGCACGGAAGAGCTTCCAGTTGTTGCGAGGCGGTCACAGGGGCCGCAGGAACGGCATGAGGCCGAGCCGCGCAATGCGCGTGCGCTGTTCAAAAAACTGGCGTCCAATGTTGGCCTCAACCTGGGCCAGCAGGCGCCTGCCGCCAAGGATGAAACCGCCTATTCGGTAGCCGACGACGCAGCTGCTCGAAGTGCAATTGAGGCAGGCGGCGCAAGGGGTTCCCGCGTTGCTCCGGCCGTCGACGGTGCGCGTGGCAATCTTGATGCCCACGGTCGCCAGCCGACCCCGGCACCACAGAAAGATAGTCTCGAAATACCGGCTTTCCTGCGCAAGCACGGTTAATATCTTAAGTGTAATTTCGAAGAAGATTGCTCGGTGCGACTTTCGCACCGAGTTTTTTTTGGCTAACACCATCCAGGACGTGTTGGGCTTGTGGTCGGAGTCATTCGAGTATGTATAAACTGTCCACGCGTCAGCGTACCCTTGCGGCTGCGATCAATTTCGCCGGCTATGGTGTTCACAGCGGCCAGCCGGTGACGCTGACCATCAGTCCCGGCGCTCCCGATAGCGGCTTGACCATCTGTCGCGTGCGCGGCGATGGCACCATTACCGGCCCCGTCCCGGTGCATTTTTCCCGCGTTACGCGCACCACGCTTTGCACCACGCTCGACCTTGGCGACAGCTTCAGCGTCGCGACCATCGAACATGTCACCTCGGCCCTCAGCGGCATGGGCGTCGACAACGCGCTGATCACGCTCGATGGCGGCGAATGCCCGATTCTTGACGGCAGCGCGCGGCCCTTCGCCGACGCCATACTGGCCGTCGGCCTCGACATCCAGCCGGCGCAGCGCAAGTTCCTCAAGGTGCTGCGAGCCGTTACCGTGCGCAACAATGACGCTTTCGCGGCCCTCGAGCCCTACAATGGTAGAGCGCTCGATCTCGAGATCGACTTCGACAGCAAGGTCATCGGCCGCCAGCGCATGATCTTTGACTGGACGCCGCGCCGCTACTACGAAGATGTGTCCCGTGCGCGCACCTTCGGCTTCGTGCGCGATGCCAAGATTCTCCGCCAGGCCGGCTATGCCCTGGGCTCCAGCCTCGACAATTCCATCACGGTGCACGAAGACCGCATTCTCAATCCGGGCGGCCTTCGCTACGAGGACGAATTCGTGCGCCATAAATTGCTCGACGCGATCGGCGATCTATCGCTGGGCGGGCTGCCGATTTGGGGGCGTTTCCGCTCCTACAAGGGCGGCCACGCGCTCAACGCCCATGTGCTGACCGGTCTCTTTTCCAGTGAAGCCAACTATGAGATAGTTGGCGCCGAAGACCTGCCGCTCGAATACGAGGCTTTCGAAGACCAGCCCAAGGGGCTAGAGGTCAATCATTTCCTGCGGTCCGTGCGCCGGTCCTGATCTGGATGGCGTCGCGCCACAGTTTTGATCAATTTACTAACTACGCCGCCTGCAGGCAGTTTCGTATAAGGACGGGGCACTTCGTGACAGTTGACGCTATTGGTGCTTTCACCGGCCGGGCATCCCGGTTCCTTGCCGTTGCCCTGATGGCAGCCATTCTCGCCGGCTGCAGCATGTTTGGTGCGCCCAAGGTCAAGGACGAGCCGATAATTCCGGCTGCCGCTCTGTATCAGCGGGCGCTGGACGACATGGATCGCCAGTATTTCGCGACGGCCATCAAGTCGCTCGAACAGCTGGACCGGCAGCATCCGGGCGACCCGATGGTCGAGAAATCCAAGTTGATGCAGGTCTATGCCAGCTATCGCAGCGGCAAGTTGCCGGAGGCGATCCTCGCCGCCGACCGTTTCATGGCGCTCTATCCTAATGGCCAGGACGCCGCTTACGTTCTCTATCTCAAGGGCAATGCCTACTTTGCCCAGATCAAGGACATTACGCGCGACCAGCAGCTTTCGGCTGACGCCATCGAAACCTACAGCCTGGTGATTTCGACCTATCCCAAGTCCGAATATGCAACCGACGCCAAGGAAAAGCTGCTGGTGGCCTATGACCAGCTCGCCGGCAAGGAAATGTCGGTTGGCCGCTACTATCTCGGCCAGGGCCAGTATACCGCCGCCATCAATCGCTTCCGCGTCGTCGTGGAAACCTGGCAGACCTCGACCCAGATCGAAGAAGCCCTCTATCGCCTGACCGAAGCCTATCTGCTGCTTGGCCTGACCAATGAAGCCAGCACCGCCGCTGCCGTTCTGGGACACAACTACCCGTCCAGCAGCTGGTATAAGGAAGCCTTCGAACTATTGGGCAAGCAGGGGCTGGCCCCAACCGTCAACAGCGGCAGCTGGATGGCCGGCCTGAAGAAGTAAGGACTTCCAACTAATATGTTGCTAGTTTGTTCCGGGGCGCTACAATGCGTCCCGGTTCGTTTGTACGACCAGTCCTGTGCGTAATGGCGAATCCCGCTTTCGCGGAAATCACTCGGCAATGGTAAGACACGTGCAGTATCCGCGCCTTGCGGCACGAAGTTTGGGAATACGCGCATGCTGAACGCGCTTTCGGTTCGCAACATTGTCCTGATCGACCAGCTCGATCTGGCGCTCGACGGCGGTATGACCGTGCTGACTGGCGAGACCGGCGCCGGCAAATCCATCCTGCTTGACGCGCTGACACTGGCGCTTGGGGGCAGGGGCGATGCATCCCTCGTTCGCAGCGGGCAGGAGAGCGGGCAGGTGGTCGCCGTGCTGCAGCTGGCCAAGGATCACCCGGCCCGCGCTGCCTTGCGTGACAATGCCATTCCAGACGATGAAGACGTCATCTTGCGCCGCGTGCAGTTTGCCGATGGCCGCACCCGCGCGTTTATCAACGACCAGCCTGTCTCGGCGGCGCTGCTGCAAAAAGTCGGCAGCCAGATTGTCGAAATCCATGGCCAGCACGATGACCGCGCGCTGGTTGATGTCGCCACACACCGCTCGGCACTCGATGCCTTTGGTGAGCTGGAAAAGCAGGTCGAGAAGGTCCGCGACGCCTGGCAGGAGCTGAGCGACGCGCAGGACGCGGTCGTGGCGCAGAAGGGGCTGGTCGCGCAGGCTCTCGCCGCCGAGGACTATGCCCGGCACACCGTCGAGGAACTGTCCAAGCTCAAACCGGTGGTCGGCGAGGAGGCCGAACTCGCCGAACGCCGCCAGCACCTGCAACAGGTCGAGCGCTCGGCTTCAGACGTCACCGAAATCGACGACATGCTCAATGGACCCTCGGCGCCGGCGCCGGCCTTGGCCAGCCTGATGCGCCGCCTGATGCGCAAGATCGACGGCGGCTCGACACTGTTCCAGCCCATCGTCGATACGCTCGACGCATCGCTCGTCTCGCTGGACCGCACCAGTGACGCGCTCGAAGAGCTGAAGCGCGAAATGGCATATGATCCGTCCGAGCTGGAAAGCGTCGAGGAACGGCTGTTTGCCATGCGCGCCGCCGCCCGCAAGCACCAGACATCATGTGATGGCTTGGTCGAGGTTTTAGCGAAATACAGCGCCGATCTGGATACGCTGCAAGGCGGGGAGACGCGTCTGGTAGCGCTGGTTGCCGCCGAGGCAAAGGCCTCAGAGACTTATCGCAAGCTGGCCGAGGCGCTGAGCGCGGGCCGCGCCAAGGCCGCAGGCGCGCTGAGCAAAGCCGTCGGCGCGGAACTGCCCGACCTCAAGCTGGGCGCGGCCAAGTTCATCGTCGATCACCAGGTCGACAGGTCCCGCATTGCCGCCTCCGGCTTCGACCAGATCCAGTTCCACGTGCAGACCAATCCTGGCACCACGCCCGGTCCATTGCTCAAAGTCGCCTCCGGCGGCGAGCTCAGCCGGTTTCTGCTAGCACTCAAGGTGGTATTGGCCGACCGAGGCTCGGCGCCCGTGCTGATCTTTGACGAAATCGACACCGGCGTCGGTGGTGCCGTCGCCGATGCCATCGGCAGGCGCCTGGCGAGGCTCGCGGGCAAGGTCCAGGTGCTCGCAGTCACCCACGCGCCCCAGGTCGCCGCCCGCGCCCAGCGCCACCTGCTCATCGAAAAGCAGGCCGTCAAGGAAGGCGCCTTCATGCGCACCCACGTTAAGCCGCTCGACGTCGCCGCCCGCCAGGAAGAGGTGGCGCGCATGCTGGCCGGGGCCAAGGTAACGGATGAGGCGAGGGCCGCGGCGAGCAAGTTGCTCAGCGAAGTGGGGTAGGCTGGAGTATCCCATGACCGACCTGTTCAAAAAACCCGTCGATGACCTGACTCCGGATGAAGCTGAAGGCGAACTCGCACGTCTCGCGACAGCCATTGCCGCAGCCGATATCGCCTATCACCAGAACGACGCGCCTAAACTCACCGACGCGGACTATGACGCGATGCGTCGCCGCAACGACGCCATTGAGGAGGCCTTCCCGGCGCTGGTGCGGCCTGACAGTCCCAACAATGCCGTTGGCGCGCCGCCTGCCGAAGGCTTTGCCAAGATCCGCCACGCAGTGCCGATGCTCAGCCTCGCCAAGGCCTATACCGACGAAGACGTGGTCGACTTCCTCCAACGTGGCAAACGCTTCTTCGAGCGCGACAAGGACCTCGAGATCGCCTTCACCGCCGAGCCCAAGATCGATGGCCTGTCCGCCTCGCTGCTATATGAAAATGGCGTCTTCGTGCGCGGTGCGACACGGGGCGATGGCACGGTTGGTGAGGACATCACAGCAAATTTGCGGACCATCGCCGATATTCCGCACAAGCTGAGCGGCAATGGCTGGCCTGCCAGCATCGAGGTTCGCGGCGAGGTCTACATGACCTATGCGGAATTCCAGGCGCTGAAGGCACGCTCGACCGCTGCCGGCGGGCAGGATTACGTCAATCCGCGCAACACCGCCGCCGGCTCGCTGCGCCAGAAGGATGCCGCGGTCACCGCCAGCCGCAACCTCAAGTTCTTTGCTTATGCCTGGGGCACTACGAGCGAAGACCCGGCACCGACGCAATTCGAGGCGGTGCAAAAATTCGCCGATTGGGGATTCAAGGTCAGTCCACTGATGGTGCGCGCCAAATCGGTCGAAGAACTAATCGCGCAATACCGGTTGATCGAGGAGCAGCGCTCCTCGCTCGGCTATGACATCGATGGCGTGGTCTACAAGGTCGACCAGCTCGAGCTGCAGCGTCGCTGGGGCTTCGTCAGCAGTGAACCGCGCTGGGCCGTGGCGCACAAATTTCCCGCCGAGCAGGCGACCACAGTCGTCAAGAAGATCGACATCCAGGTCGGCCGCACCGGCACGCTGGCGCCCGTCGCCAGGCTGGAACCCGTCACCGTTGGTGGTGTCGTGGTCGAAAACGTCACGCTGCACAACGAGGACTATATCTCCGGAATCGACAGCAACGGCCTGCCGATCCGCGGCGACGAGCCGATCGATATCCGCATCGGCGACACGGTGGTGATCCAGAGGGCAGGGGATGTCATCCCGCAGATCGTTCGCGTGGTGCTGGAAAAGCGACCTGCCCATGCTGTGCCGTATCAATTCCCGCATGAATGCCCGCGCTGCGGCTCTCCCGCCACGCGTGAGATCAACGAGAAGACCGGCAAGGAAGATTCTCGCCGCCGCTGCACTGGCGAGTTGATCTGCCCGGCCCAGGCCGTCGAAGGCTTGCGCCATTTCGTATCGCGCGGCGCGCTGGATATCGAGGGGCTCGGCGCCGAGAATATCGACCTGTTCTTCAATGCTGGGCTGATCAAGACCGCCGCCGACATCTTTACCCTCAAGGATCGCCGCCCCGCCGTCACCAAAGCGCTGGCCGAGCGCCGCGAGGTGCAGGCCAAGGTGCGCGAGGCCGCCTCGGGCAAGGCGCGGAAAAACGTTCGCGGCGTCGAGGACCGCAACTACGAGGGCCTCGACAAGCTGTTCACCGCGATTGATGCGCGCCGCGAGCCCGAACTCGACCGCTTCATCTTTGCTCTCGGCATCCGCCACATCGGCGAAACCACTGCGGCCACGCTGGCCCGCACTTTCTCGACTATGGAAGAGCTGATCCGCGTCGGCAAGGAAACCGCCGCGGCCGAAGACCCCAAGACCGTGTTCCCGTCAGTCGACGGCATTGGCGGCACGGTGATCGAGGCGCTGGTCGATTTCTTCGGCAATGAGCGCAATGACGACGTGCTGGATCGCCTACTGGAGCAGGTTCGTCCCAAGCCCTATCTCGTCAATGTTTCGGCCGACAGCGTCGTAGCGGGAAAAACCGTGGTGTTCACCGGCTCGCTCGAAAAAATGTCACGATCCGAGGCCAAGGCTATGGCGGAGCGGCTGGGGGCCAAGGTGGCTGGTTCGGTTTCGGCGAAAACTGATATCCTGATCGCCGGGCCGGGCGCTGGCTCCAAGCTCAAATCGGCCGAGGCGCTGGGCGTCGAGGTGATTACCGAGGATCAGTGGTTTGAGCGTGTCGGGAAATAGCGTGTCTTGAGGGAAAGTGGACGCAGGATTTGCGTCCGAAACGCGTCAGAGCATAGACTGATCCAGTCCGGGGAGGACAGAATGCGTCAATGGCCGATAGCGACTGCAATCCTTTTGGCCATGGCGCTGCCGGCCGCTGCAAGCGAAGCTGGGGACATGCTTGCCCAGCGCCTCTATGACGGCACGCTCGCCGAGGGCTATGACGATACGATCAGGCTGTGCGATGAATACAACTCCGATGCCTGCTTCGCGGCCGGACTGAGCGAGTTTCTGGGTGGGATCGAGGCACTGTCGCGGGCCATGTATCGCCATGGCGCGACGACCCCGAGCACGCCAGTAGCGGCGCTGTTGCTGGGCATGGACATGATGGGCGAAACCGGTGTGCCCGGCAATTCCAGTCCGGAACCGCTCAGCTACGCGCAGCTGCGGACTATTCTGGGTGACTTTGTTTTCGCGCTCGATACGGCGCGTGCCCACTTCGAGATGGCCGATATCGGCACCGGCTATGTCATCACCATCGACCCGCTCAAGGTACGCGTCGACCTTGACGGGGATGGCACGGCCGAGGCAGTCGAGACGCTGGGTGCACTGCTTGGATCGGTCAATGCATTCGGTGGCATGGCAGCGCCCGACGCTTCACAGGCAGGTGGCAAGGACAAGACGCCGGACAGCGAACCGACCGACACCACCATAGGGTTTGATAATGCCGATGCGATCTGGTTTGCCGGTTACACCCAGGTCGTCGCCGCGCCGATCGATCTGCTGCTGGCGCATGATTTCTCGGACTTCTTCAGCACCTTTCTGCATCGGGTATTTCCCAAGGCGGGGCTGCCGATGCAGGAATATTCGACGGGCGGCACGCTGTTCATGGACGCCGACAGCGACTCCTATATCGCCGACCTCATCGCAGCCATTCACACCGTAGATTTCCCTGTCATCGACGCAGCGCGCCTCGCCGGGGTGCGCGATCGCCTCAAATCCATCACCGCATTGTCGCGGCAGAACTGGAAATCCATCCTGGCCGAGACCGACGATAACCGCGAACTGGTGCCATCGCCCAGACAGACCTCGATAGTGCCCGACATGGCGGTGACCGAGAAAACCGTCGCCGCATGGATGACGACGCTCGATACGTTCGACCAGATACTCGACGGAAAATTGCTGGTGCCTCATTGGCGCTTCGATCAAGGTTTCGATCTTAAGGCCTATTTCGAAACCGCCAGTGAAACCGACCTCGTCCTGCTGATCTCCGGTTCAGCCGCGCTGCCCTACATAAAGCCCGGCCCCATCGCCGACGCCCAAAGCTTCGCCGAAGCCAATGAGGCATTCGGTGCCGACTGGCTCAACTATGCCTTCTGGTTCAACTGATCCGTCCTTTCGTGGAGACTTCCATGCGCCTTGCTCCCCTTGCCGCCGGCCTGTTCCTGGCCTTCGCCGGCTCGGCTTTTGCCCAGTCCTTTACCGAGCCCGCCGACCTGCTCGAAGCCTTCTACAAACCCTATTTCGACGGCAGTTTTCCTGACGACGAGAGCCAGTTTCGCTCGACCGAACTGCAGGCGCTGTATGACAATGATGCCGAAACCACGCCGGAAGGGGAAATGGGCGCCCTCAGCTTCGACCCCTATGTCGATGGGCAGGATTTTGAAATCACCGATTTTGAAATCGGCGCAGCCGGCATCGCAGGCGACTATTCCTCCGCCGACGTCACCTTCAAGAATTTCGGTGAGTCCCGCAGCCTGATGTTCGAAATGGTCCGCGAAGACGGCGGCTGGAAGATCGACGACGTGGTGTCGAACAACCCGGACAATCCCTATCGGCTGAGCGAGATATTCGCCGAGGCTGCCGGGGAAGTGGAATAGCAGAGTAGCAGAGTAGGAAGAATACCCCCACCTAACCTCCCCCTGAAAAGGGGGAGGAATCTATCCAGCTTTTGGCACCATCTTTGTCAATCACCGGCGGAATTCCTCGCCCTATCAGGGGGAGGCGAGGAGGGGGTACCGCAACAAAGACTCTTCTCGGCTACACCCCAACCTTTCCAACTCTTCATCTGCCCGCCGCAAATCCGACACTGGCCAACCACGATCGCGCCGCGAGCCATCGCTAGCCATGAGCCAACGTGATCCGAGGGCAACACGATGCGATTGAGTCTGGCGATAACTGCGCTGGCACTGCTGTCTCCTGCCGTACAGGCGGCCGAGAGCTATGACGATCCCAAGGCGCTGGTGAGCGCCATCTACGACAACTACCAGCTCGGCCGTACCGTTGCCGATCCGTCGGTGTATTACTCGACGCGGTTGAAGGCGATTTTTGACCAGGCGATCGAGAACGACGTGTTCGCCAGCGATGCAGCCATGAGCGGCTCCGAGTTCACGGTGGACGCGGTGTTCAACCCGTTCCTGCCCGACCTCAATGCTTTGCTATTCGACGTCGTTATCAGCGAGCCCGCCTTGGTGGCCGATAGAGCCATCGTAACGGTAAACTACCACAACTTCGACCAGCCCCGCCTGCTCAGCATCGCGATGATCAAGCAGGACGACGGCTGGAAGGTCGATGATGTCAGCTCGATGGGCAATGAGGACCACTGGCTGCTGAGCTGGGCGCTGACGTATGACCCGCTGGGATTTTAAGCGGCCAAGGGGAGATTATTCTAGAGGGTATCCCCACCTCGCCTCCCCCCGATAGGGGGAGGAATTCTGCCGGTGATTTTGGCACAATAGCGCCCGATACTGGATCAGTTCCTCACCGCAGAATGAGGGCAAGGTGGGGGTACCCAACAGGACTTTCCTAGCCTCAGCCCTACAATTCGCCAGTCGCATCCTTCAGCCAGTCGCGCACCTTACCCTTCACCTTCCCGCCGATCGCCTGCCACACCATCTGATGGTAGTCGTCCAGCCAGGCCCGTTCGGCCCCGCCGAGCAGCGACTTGCGGATCAGGCGCTTGTCGATCGGGGCCAGGGTCAGCGTTTCAAATTCCAGATAGCCGGGGAATTTCACGCTCTCGACCACGGTGATCAGGTTTTCGATGCGGATGCCGTATTCGCCGGTCTTGTAGTAGCCGGGCTCGTTCGAGACGACATTGCCGGCTTCCAGCGGCAGCGTGGCGCGCGGGGAAATGCCCACTGGGCCCTCATGCACCCCCAGATAGGCGCCGACGCCGTGGCCCGTGCCGTGATTGTAGGTAATGCCGTCCTGCCAGAGGAATTGCCGCGCCAGCACATCAAGTTGGGCCCCGCTGGTTCCCTTAGGGAAGCGCGCCATGGAAATGGCGATCATGCCCTTGAGCACGCGGGTGTAGCGGTCGCGCTGTTCGTCACTCGGCTTGCCGGTCGATAGTGTGCGGGTGATGTCGGTGGTGCCGGACAAGTATTGCGCACCTGAATCGACCAGCATGATCTCTCCAGCATTGAGTTTGCGGTCGGTCTTGTCGCTTACGCGGTAGTGCACGATGGCGCCATTGGGTCCAGAGCCGGAGATGGTGTCGAAGCTGGCATCAACGCAGCTCTCGTCTTCGCGGCGGAAGGCTTCCAGCGCCGTGACAATGCCGATTTCGGTGAGCTTGCCCCTAGGGGCTTCATCATCGAACCAGGCGAGGAATTTGGCCAGCGCTACACCGTCCAGCGTGTGTGCCTCATGCATGCCCGCCAACTCGGCAGCATTTTTTCGCGACTTCGGCAGCAGCACCGGATCGCGCTTTTCGATCAGCTTGGCGCCGGCGTCCTTAAGCGACACTGCAACAGCTTCCGGCGCCGATGCCGGGTCGATCAGCACGGCCTTGCCGCTTCCGCCCAAGACCTTGAGCGCTGCCGCAAAATCAGTGCTGCTTTCGACGCCGGCAACCCCTGACAGCGATTGCCTGATCTCATCGGTGATCTTCGCCGGATCGAGATAAAGCGTTGGCTCGCCCGACTGTGGCACAATGGCGAAGCCCAGCACGAAGGGCGTGTTGGGAACGTCGCGGCCGCGCATGTTGAACAGCCAACAGATCGATTCGGGTAGTGTCAGCACCGCCGCATCGGCATGGTCGGCGGCCAGCGAGGCCTGGATTTCGGCAATCTTGTCGGCGGAGGTTTGCCCAGCTCGGTTATGGCCGAGGAACTCGATGCTCGACACCGGCGCGCCCGGGCGGTCGGTCCAGATGGAATCGACCAGGTTATCGCTGGAGACCAGCGTCGCGTGACCCTCAAGCAGCTTGGCCGTTTCTCGCACTTCGCCGGGAGTATGCAGCCATGGGTCATAGGCAATCCTGCCGTCCGCTGGCACCAGCGTCTTGGCCTCATCGTTGAGCCCGCCACGATCAGTCTGGAATACGGTGACGAGATCGGTGTCGGTCTGGGCTGGCGCCTGCAGCGTGTAGCGGCTGTCGACGAACAGGCCGGCCTTGTCGTTGCCGACCAGCACCAGCCCGGCCGAGCCGGTAAAGCCCGTGACATAGGCCAAGCGCGCTTCGCCCAGCGGCACCGACTCGCCACGATGGGCGTCGGCGCGCGGAATCAGGAAGCCATCGACACCAGCGGTTGCCATCGCTTCGCGGAGTGCGGCGAGGCGGGGGGCAACATTGGTTTTGTCGGCCTTTTCCTCAAAGCTCTGGAATACTGTGGGCGGAAAGCTCTGGGCGGTCATGGGCGGAATTCCTTTGCCGGAGTGCGCCCCGGTCATGGCTGGCGTGTCGCGATTGGCATGGCAAATTGCCAGCCGCGCACTAGCTTAGTGACATACACAAGGAGAGCGAAGATGGCACAGGACAAGAATTTCATTAGCCGGGCTTTCGACGCGCTGATGGCTGGCCGCGAGCGCCAGGCACAGCTTTACGTCGAGCGGTTCGAGCGCGACTACGGCAAGCTGAACCGCAAATTAACAAAGCGGTAAGGGGACTTGCGAGTCTTGCAGGGCTGGTCTGAGCAATCTGGTCTAACCGAAGTCCCGATATGAGACTATCTAGATTGCGACGGAGGCAATAGACCAAAGTCAAAGTGCATGGAGACTGAAAATGACCGAGAGCAAGAACGATTTCCGCAAGGCCCTGGGATCCGTCATAGACGCCCGTGGCCGTGAATCGAGCCGCCAAGTCAGCTATCGCATGCAGCACCAGCTGATCGGCGCGTTTACCAAGCGCCCATAAGGCCGCTGTAGTTTATAGCTGACGATCTGATCGATCCCCGGAGCATGCTTCGGGGATTTTGCTTTTCTGGTCTTGAAGTGATGCTTCAACACACTCGGCGTCACCCCAGACCCCGGGTCGCGTCGCGCCGGAGGGCAGGCTCTTGAGCCGGGGCCCATCCTGAGATGGATGGCTACGCCGCCAGATCGAACGACCTTTCGGCCGTGATTGGATCTCAAGATGGATCCCGGCTCAAGGCCGGGATGACATCGTGGGTGGGGCATATGTGTGATGGTCACGATTCACCATCGGCACCAGTCAATGCTAACAGTCCGCTAGCGTATTCGCGCCTGTGTCACGGCATTTCGAGGATGAGCGTGGTCCAGTCCTTGCGTTGCAATTTCTGGCTCAGCACCATGCCTTGGCGGGCATAGGCATTGATGACGCCACGCGCCTGATGCTGCAGAATCCCCGACAGGATCACCGTGGCGCCCTTGCCGGCAATCTGGCAGATCGATGGTGCCAGCGCCATCAGCGGACCGGCCAGGATGTTGGCGACGATCAGGTCGTAGGGCGCATTTTGCTTGATGGCAGGGTGGTTTACGCCGGTCGCCTCAAGCGCGATGATCTGCTTGCCGACGCCGTTCTGGGCGGCATTGTCTACCGTCGTGGTCACTGAAATCGGGTCGATATCGCTGGCTATCACCGTCTTGTTGGTGCGCTTGGCCAGGGCGATCGCCAGCACGCCGGTGCCGGTCCCGACGTCGATCATGCGCCGTGGCTTCTTGCGCTTGAGGGTGATGTTGATGGCCTCTAGGCAACCGGTCGTGGTCTCGTGGTGACCGGTGCCAAAGGCCTGAGCCGCATCGATTTTCATTGCCGTCAGGCCACCCGGAACCGGGCCAATCTCGTGGCTGCCATAGACATAGAAGCCGCCGGCGGTCACGGGGGCCAGGCCCTCAAGCGACTTGGCTACCCAGTTGAAATCGGGATCTATCGGCGCGACGGAGAATTCCACTTTCATGCCAAAGGTTTGCTGAGCCAACTGCACGAAAGCGCCGACGTTTGGCGGGCTTTCGCAGCCGGCCTCGAAGAACCATTCGCCGGTCTCTTCATTTTCGTGCGCCGAGGCGGTCAGCGCCAGATTGTCCCGCTCCATGACAGCATCGACCAGCGCATAGGCCTGGTCCTTGGTGAGCGGGCTGGAGGTGAGCTGATCGACGGCCATGGCAGAATTCCCTTGTGTGCCGCCTAGTTGCGCCAACGGGGGCGCGAGGTCAATCGCGCCATCAGGCCTTCTTCACGAAACTCTCGATCACCTTTTTCTGGCCAGCCTTTTCGAAATCGATGGTAAGTTTGTTGCCTTCGATATTGGTGACGGTGCCATTGCCGAACTTGAGGTGGAACACCCGTTCGCCCGAGGCGAAGGCCGAGCGGTCGTTGCCGAGATCGACGGAGCGGGCGACGAGGTCGCCTTCGATGGTCATAGGCCCTCCGCCGCCGCTTTTGCGGGTGGCCTGCTGGGCGCGGGCGCGCTGCCAGCCGGGGGTTTCATAGACGCTCTCGAACGGGTCGGCCTTATTGAAGCGCGATGATGCCCCGCCGCCATAGCCGTAGCCGCCGTAGGAGGAGCCGGTGTCGGTGACCTCGACGGCGTCGGCGGGCAGTTCGTCGAGGAAGCGCGAGGGCATGGCCGACTGCCAGAGACCATGGATGCGGCGGTTCTGGGCGGCAGAAATTCGTACGCGCTTGCGGCCGCGGGTGATGCCGACATAGGCGAGGCGACGTTCCTCTTCTAGGCCCGCACGGCC
This sequence comes from Devosia psychrophila, assembly GCF_000971275.1. Lineage (GTDB taxonomy): Bacteria > Pseudomonadota > Alphaproteobacteria > Rhizobiales > Devosiaceae > Devosia > Devosia psychrophila. Next base: position 23,274 of record NZ_LAPV01000239.1, read on the forward strand.
GCTTTCATCCATCGAGCGCTGGCTAGGGAAGGTGCCTTCCTCCCAGCCGGGCAAAAATACAGTGTTGAATTCCAATCCCTTGGAGCCGTGCAGCGTCATGATGGTGACGGCATCAGCAGCATCTGTATTGTCGCGGTCCATGACGAGCGAAATATGTTCGAGGAAGCCGCCGAGGGTGTCGAAGTCCCCCATGGCGCGGCTTAGTTCCTTGAGGTTTTCCTTGCGGCCTTCCGACTCAACCGACTTGTCGGCACTGAGCGTGTCGGTATAGCCGCTCTCTTCAAGGATCCGTTCCACTAGCTCGAAGGGCTTCATGGTCTGGGCGTGGAAGGCCCAGTCATCGAACTGCGACACCAGGTTCAGCAAGGTGCTGCGCTGCTTGGGCTTGAGTTCCTCGGTTTCCACCAGCATACGGATAGCCGAGAGCAGAGGGACATTGGCGGCGCGGGCGGCGCTGTGGAGTATCTGGACCGTCGAGTCGCCGATGCCGCGCTTGGGCACATTGATGATGCGGTCGAGGGCAAGATCGTCGGCTGGCTGGGCAACTAGTCGTAGATAAGCGATAGCGTCGCGGATTTCCTTGCGCTCGTAAAAGCGCGGGCCGCCGATGACGCGGTAGTTGAGGCCCAAGGTTATGAAGCGCTCTTCGAATTCGCGCATTTGAAACGAGGCGCGGACCAGGATGGCAATGGAATTGAGTGGTTCGCCGGCACGCTGATATTGTTCGATCTGCTCGCCGACCGTGCGCGCCTCTTCCTCGCTGTCCCACACCTGTGTGACAGAGACCAACTCGCCCGTCTCGCCGACATCGGTTTGCAGCGTCTTGCCGAGGCGGTTTTCGTTGAAGGCGATGATGTTGGAAGCAGCTTTGAGGATGTTTGAGGTCGAGCGATAGTTGCGTTCTAGCTTGATTACCTTGGCGCCGGGAAAGTCCTTCTCGAAGCGCAGGATGTTGTCGACCTCGGCGCCGCGCCAGCCATAGATGGATTGGTCGTCATCACCCACGACGCAGATATTGGCTTCGCTCGCGGGCTTGCCTTGCGCAAGAAGCCTTAGCCAGAGGTACTGGGCGACATTGCTGTCCTGATATTCATCAACCAGCATGTATTTAAACTTGCGGTGGTATTCCGCAAGCACGTCCGGATGTTCCTTGAACAGCCGGATACACTCGAGCAGCAGGTCGCCGAAGTCGGCCGCGTTGAGGGCTTTGAGGCGGGCCTGATAGGCCGCGTAGAGCTTGGAGCCATGGCCATTGGCATAACTGCCGCTGTCGGCCGGCGACACATCTTTGGGCAAAAGGCCCTTGTTCTTCCATCCATCCATCATTGAAGCGAACAGCTTGGCGGGCCAACGCTTCTCATCGATATCGGCGGCATCGAGCAGTTGCTTGATCAGCCTGATCTGATCGTCGGTATCGAGGATGGTGAAGGAGCTGGTCAGGTCGACCAGCCCGGCGTTAGCTCGCAGAATACGGGCGCCGATGGAGTGAAAAGTTCCCATCCAGGGCATGCCGTCGAGGCGCGGCACCAGCTTTTCGATGCGCTCCTTCATCTCGCGTGCGGCCTTGTTAGTGAAGGTTACGGAGAGAATTTGGGAGGGCCAGGCGCGATTGGTATTGATAATGTGGGCAATGCGGGTCGTCAGCACGCGGGTCTTGCCGGTGCCGGCGCCGGCCAGCACCAGCAGTGGCCCATCGATGGTCAGCACGGCATCGCGCTGTTCCTCGTTCAGACCCTCTAGGTAATCAGGCGCCTGCGTGTTCCGCTTGAACTGGCCGGTAATTGCGCCTGCGGTGGGGCGGTCGAGTGGGTGGGCTTCACCGGGCATAAAGGGCCTTTCCATCGCGGCGTCCGGGGCAGGGACGCTCTGCGCGGGCATTGACGAATCTTACTTTGTTCTCATCAGCAATATAGGGTCGCGGGTGCGCGATGTATAGGACGGTGGCCTGTCACCGATCCGTCACATGGCTGTCACTGGAGAGTCTTGGCTTGGCCCTAAGCGGGACCCATCGTTTTAATGGGGCACTCCAGATGAACTCGCCAAAATTGCTGACTGCGTTGACCGCAGCCCTGCTGGCCACGACCGTTTCGGTCAATGCCGCTGAGTATTTCAACCGCATTTCGAGCTTTCCGGTTGCCCTGAACAACCCCGAGGCCGAAGCGACCTCGTCGGAAATCATCACCGCGACCGATGACGGCATGACGCTGATATACTCCGACAGCCCGGCTGGCGGCATTGGCTTTATCGACATCAGCGACGCTCATGCGCCCAAGCGGGGCGGCTTCATGGATATGGCTGGCGAGCCAACCTCGGTCACCGTCATCGGCGGCAAGGCCTATGTGGCCGTCAACACCACGGAAGACCTGACCGCACCGTCGGGCAAGCTGGTCGTGGTCGATATTGCCACCAAGGCGATCGACGGCGAGTTCGACCTGGGCGGCCAGCCCGACTCGATCACCCATAACAAGGACAATACCATCCTTGCCATCGCCATCGAGAACCAGCGCGACGAAGACGTCAACGACGGCGCCATCCCTCAGGCGCCCGCCGGTTTTGTCACCATCGTAACGCTGACCGACGGCGCCGTCACCGAAGCCGGCATCAAGAAGGTGGATTTGACCGCCAGTGCCATCGCTCCCGAAGATGCGGAAGCCGAATTCGTCGCCTTCAACGACAATGATGAAATCGCGGTCACGCTGCAGGAAAACAACTATATCGCCATCATCGACGCCAAGACCGGCACCGTGACCGGCGGCTTCGAAGCCGGCGAGACCGGCGTGTCGGGCGTCGATACCAAGAACGACGGCAAAATCGATTTCTCGGCTGACAAGGGCGCTGTCCCGCGTGAGCCTGATGCAATCAAGTGGCTCGACACCGAGCGTCTCGTCGTTGCCAACGAGGGTGACTGGAACGGCGGCTCGCGCGGTTTCACCATCTTCAATCGTGACGGAACGGTCAATTTCGACTCGGCCAATGCGCTTGACGTCAATGCCGCCCAGCTTGGTCACTATCCTGATTTCCGTAACAAGAAGGGCGTCGAGCCCGAAGGCCTGGAAGTCGCAACGTTTGGCGACACCCAGTATATTTTTGTTGCCGAAGAGCGTTCGTCGCTGGTCGCCGTGTACAAGGACACCGGCGCTGAGCCTGAATATGTGCAGTCCCTGCCGTCGGGCCTGTCGCCGGAAGGCCTGATCGCCATTCCCGAGCGCAGTCTGCTCGCCACGGCGAACGAAACCGACCTGCGTGAAGACGGCGGTGTCGGCAGCCATGTCATGATCTATGAACTGGCCGAAGGCGCGGCCGCTTTCCCGACCATCATGTCCGATCTCGACGCAGACGGTCACCCGATCGGCTGGGCCGCCATTTCCGGCGTCGTCGCCGATGCTGCCAAGGCTGCTACGCTTTACGCCGTGTCGGACAATGCGCTCTACGCCGCACCCGCCATCTACACGATCGACGCGACCGTTACACCGGCCCGCATCACCGCCAAGACCATCATCACCCGCGATGGCGACACCGCCCAGAAGATCGATCTCGAGGGCATTACGCTGGATGGCAATGGCGGCTACTGGCTGGCCAACGAAGGTGACTCGGCTTCGCTGACGCCGCATGCCCTGATCCATGTCAATGCCGATGGGGAAATCGAAGAAGAAGTCGGCTTCCCGGTCGAACTGCTGGCCGGCCAGAAGCGCTTCGGTGCTGAAGGCGTGGCGGCTGTCGGCGAGGGCGACGAGCTAGTGCTGTGGATCGCCATGCAGCGCGAATGGGGCAATGACGAAAAGGGTTTCGTCAAACTCGTGTCCTACAAGCCGTCATCGAAAGAGTGGGGCGCTGTGCGCTATCCGCTCGAAGCCGCACCAGAAGGCGGCTGGGTCGGTCTCAGCGAAATCACCGTCCATGGCGACTTCGCCTATATCGTCGAACGCGATAACCAGATCGGCGATAAGGCTGGCCTCAAGGCCATCTACAAGGTTGCCCTGGCTGACCTCGTTCCGGCGGCGCTCGATGGCGAACTGCCGGTGGTGACCAAGACACTGGCTCTCGACCTGATCCCCGGCCTCAAGAGCTTCAATGGTTATGTCGTCGACAAGGTCGAGAGCTTTGCGATCGATGCCGAAGGCAATGGTTTTGTCATCACCGACAATGACGGTGTCGATGACAGCTCCGGCGAGACCCACTTCTGGTCCGTCGGCACCCTCTAATAAGCTGGCATGCATGCAGCTTGAACGGCTGGGCCTCGTGCCCGGCCGTTTCACTTTTGGGCCAATGCCCTGATTTTGATAAGCCGCGGCAATTCACGTCGTGTATTCAAGGCAATGGCGGGCTTGCGCCACTGGCGAGGTTGCCTACACTCTGGCTGGCTTAATCGGGTAGTCACGCGCCGTGCTCAACCGCATCTACATCATCATTGGTACACTTGCGATCATCGTGCTTGGCGGTGCTTTCATCGCTCCCAATTTCATCCGCTGGAGCGATTATCGCGGCCGGATGGAAGAGCTGGCGACGACCATGCTCGGGACGCCGGTGACGGTGCGGGGCGATATCGAGTTCACCCTGTTGCCGCAGCCACGCCTGCGCTTTGCCGATGTTTTAGTGGGTTCGCCCGAGGAGCCGGCAGCCACCGTCGACAGTGTCGAGGCCGAATTCTCGTTGATGGATTTCCTGCGCGACAATTACAACATCACGAGCCTGGTGCTGCGCCGTCCGGTGATCGATTTTACCGTGGATGAAAGCGGCTTTTTTGGCAGCGGCGTTTCGATCGATACCGGCAATGGCGGGGTCGGCCTGGGCCAGACCAGCGTGGTCGAGGCCACCATCCGGCTGATGGACCGGCGCTCGGGCGAGACTTTTGTGGCTGACAGGGTCAGCGGCGACCTGCGTCTCTCCAGCTTCAGCGGTCCACTGTCGTTTACCGGGACGGGCGCATATCAGGGCGAAGACTATAGTTTCCGGCTGAATACCAGCGCTGCCGACGCCGCCGGGAACAGCCAGCTTTCCGCCTATGTGCAGCCGCTGTCGACGGCGTTTTCATTGTCGGCAGAGGGCGTGTTCCAGCCCGGCATGGCGCCCAAATTCGAGGGTGACCTTGTCTATCGCCAGAAGCCGCCCGCAGCCGAAGCGGCCGAGGATATTCGCGGCGACCTGGTGCTCGAGGCCAAGGTGGCCGGCTCGACTGACCGCCTGGTGCTGTCGGGCTATACCTTGCGCCCGGACGAGAACCGCGCCGGCACCCGCCTGACCGGCGCCGCGAGTATCCAGCTCGGCGATGTGCGCAGCTTCGATGCGGTGGTGTCTGGCGGGGTGTTCTCCCTTCCGCCGCGCGATGCCAAGGAGGACGCGACACAACTGCCCTATGAGGCCGTGCGCCTGTTGGCGGAACTGCCGGCGCCGCTCATTCCGCCAATGGCAGGCCGGGTGGGCATCGATCTGGCCGAAGTGGGGCTGCGCGGCTTTTCGCTGCGAAACCTGCGCGTCGATGCGACTACCGATGGCACCACCTGGACTGTCGAGCAGCTGATCGGACAGTTGCCGGGCGATACGGAATTGCGGGCCAGTGGGCAATTGCTGGCGGCCAATGAGCATCCGACATTCCAGGGCGACGTGACGCTGACCAGCACTCGCCTCGATGGGCTGGCGGCGCTCTGGCGTAAGCCCGATGAAAATACGCCGCTGTTCAATGTGCCCGGTTCGCTGTCGGGCCGGGTCATGCTGGTCGGCGAGGCGTTCGGGCTGACCGATGGCGTGCTGACGCTGGAACAGCACAGTCATGCCGTCGAGCTGCGGCTGGGGTTCGGCGCAGAAAAGCGGCTCGACGTGGTCGGGCATTTTGATGAGCTGAGTGCAGGCGACAGCGCCATTCTGGGCGCGCTGCTGCCCGATATCGCTGGCGGCCCAACTTTTGGCACCAGCTTTCCGCAGGGCAGTTTTTCGCTGAGCGGAAAGAGCGCCCGCGTGCTGGGGCTGGATGGCACCAGTCTGGTGGCCGAGGGCCAGTGGCAAAGTGGGCGGATCAACCTTTCGCGGCTGTCCGCCGAGGATTGGGGCGGTATCGGATTTGATACGACGCTGGCGGTTTCCGGCACTCTGGCGGCGCCTGTGCTGTCGGGGGCGGGTCGTTTGCGCGCGGCGTCCGGCACGGCACCGGCGCTGGCAGCATTCTACGACGTTTTGAATACGCCGCCGGCTTGGCGTGAGTTTCTAGCCCGGTCTGCTCCGGCAGAACTGCTGGTCAATCTCGGCGAGCCGATCGACGGGGCGCAGACCATTACGCTCGATGGAGCATTGGGTGCCGGCGACCTCAACCTGCGGGCCGAGCTGAGTGGCGGAGTGTTGGCGATTGTCGATGCGCCGTTGCGCGTCACGGGAGCGGTGGAGTCGACCGATATCGATGGGCTGACGCAGCAAATCGGCTTTGGCGATGCCGAACTGTTCGATGGCGATGGCTCGATGCTGGTCAGTTTCAACCTCGACGGGGCCCCAAGCAATAGCCTCGTTTCCAACGTTACCGCCAGCCTGGGTGACGAAAATGTCAGTTTTTCTGGCAGCTTGCTGGCGGCCGACAATGGAGAAATCCGGGGCACTGGAACGCTGGCTGCAAAGCTTGCCGATGCGGGAGCGCTCGCCCGAATTGTCGGCGCGCGCGGGCTCAGCCTGCCGCTGGCTGATGGCACTGCGCAATTGCACTTCGAAGGCGATCGGCTGGCGCGGCTGACCGAGATTGCGGGCACATCGGGCGACATCGGCTTTGCCGGCGAAATTTCGCTATCGCGCACCGGCACGACGACGGCGGTCAGCGGCGATATTTCCGTCGATGTGGTGTCGGCCGAGGGGCTGGCAGTCACCCTGTTCGGACCGGCGGCTTTTGTCGAGGGCGACGCGGTGTGGCCGGAAGGCCCGCTCGGCACCGATACCGAGACCCGGCGCACCCGCGGCACGGTTGCCGTCTCCGCCGCAGTACTGGCGGCGGGCGGTGTGGAAAAGCTCGGGGCGACCAGCTTCGAGCTGAGCTGGGACGAAACCCGCATGCGGCTGGCCCGCTTCGAGGCGGTTTCGGGCGCTGGAAAATTGGGTCTCGATGTCACTGTTTGCTGCTCTGGGCCACTGGTTGATCGCACCATCAGCGGCCGGATGACGCTGGAGGCGATGCCGATCGACACCATCGCGACGCCGGCCATTGCTGTGTCGCTGGATGGGTTGATCGACGGTGGCGTGCGTTTTGAAGGCTCCGGCGCCAGCATCGCCGAAGTGCTGGCCGCAACCACGGGCGAGGGTAATTTCACCCTGACCAACCTGGCAGCGACGCGTCTATCGCCACAGGTTTTTCCGGCGGTGGCCGGTTTCGACGACGTGCTCAACATGGATATCGATGCCATGAGAATCTTGATGGGGCAGGCTCTGGAGCAGCGAGCGTTCACTGCGCCGACGGCAACCGGCGCGTTCACCATCGCCGGTGGCGTGGTGCGGCTGGCCAATCTGATCGTCGAGGGGGAGGGCGCGAGGATAGCTGGAAGCCTGAACTTGGCACTGGCCTCGCTCGGCCTCAACGGCAGTTTCGCCATGACGCCGCTTGGTTTTGACGATGCCAGTGGTCTCGTCGGCCCAGACACTTCCCGTATTATTACCCGCGTCGGCGGCACGTTGCTGGCGCCTGAGCTCACGCTGGATCTCGATGAGCTCGTCTCTGCCATCGTGGTACGAGCCAATGAAATGGAAGTCGACCGGCTGGAAATTTTGCAAGCCGAAGATGCCGCAAGGCAGCGTGCGGCAGCCGAGGAGCGTAATCGGCTGATTGCGGAACAGCGGCGGAAGGCGGCGGCGGAAGCTCGGGTTGCGGCGGAAGAAGCGGCGCGGGTTGCGGCGGAGGCGCAGCGGCTGCTTTTGTTGCAGCAGCAACAGCAGGTTCAGCCGAGTACGCCTTCGACACCGACACCGACACCGACACCGGCGCCTGCACCAACACCGGCTGCGCCATCCAGCGGGCAGATGAACTTCAACTTTCAGCCGCCGGTGAATCAATCGACCGGCGCGGGCGTCAACCAGCCGTTTTAGTGGCGAAAGTAAGAGGGTACCCCCACCTAGCCTCCCCCTTTTCAGGGGGAGGCTAGGTGGGGGTATTCTTCCTATTGCTCGGACTAGGTCGCTTTGAAACCCTCAGCCTGCCCCTGATACCAGCGCAACACCGCCAGCCTCGCTGCCGATGACAGGTTCGCGGTGTCCCGTTGTTCGTCGATGTCGCGAATGAGTGCCGCCATGGGCTGGGCTTTTTCGGCGGCCATGGCTTCGAGCGCGGCCCAGAATTCAGGCTCTAGCGCTATGGAGGTGCGGTGGCCGGCGATGGACAGGGATCGCTTGTCCATCAGGGGGAAGCTTGTTTTGTCGCGCTTTCGAACCGCAAAACCGTGTCCACTTTTGCTGAAAGCGCTCCGGAAATCAGGGCTTCTTGCGGAAGGCGTCGAGGCTGACGACCTTCTCGCCCGGCTTTTCATCACCCGGTTCAGCGGCAGTAGTTTCGACAGCGTCGTCGGCTTCGGCTTCGACGGCAATGGCACCCGGCGCAGTGGCGGGGTCAAACTGCAGGCCGAACTGCACGGATGGATCAAAGAAGCCCTTGATGGCGGCAAACGGAATGACCAGCGTTTCGGCAATGCCGTCGAACGACAGGCCGACCTCGAAGCCGATCTCGGTGACCCGGAGGTCCCAATACTGGTTCTGGATGACGATAGTCATTTCCTTGTCGTATTGGCCGAGCAGTTTCTCGCTGAGCCGTACGCCGGGCGCGCGGGTCAGGAACGAGATGAAGAAGTGGTGCTCGCCGGGAAGGCCGGTCTTGGCCACTTCGGACAGCACCTTGCGCACGACGCCGCGCAGGGCTTCCTGGGCGAGAATGTCGTATCGCATGTGATCTTCGGCCATGACTACCTTCCAGATGAGTATCGGCCGCAGCTGAACAAATGCGGCATGGGGACATAGAATCCCGAACGGCCCATATCAGCCTCACGTTCCGTGAGAATTCAAGGACAAAGGCGTTTAAGCACGCAAAGAGGAGGTTAGGTGCAGGCTTCTGTTGCCAGGTGCCTGCGGACCCCGCCTGTCACCCGGCTAGGGGTGGAGGACTTAATTTCCCAATGCTAGCACTGCTTACGCAGCGAGAGCGACTGGAGCCTTATTGTTGTCATTTGCAACTATAAGTTTCGGACCGATAACGGTGGTACCTCACCGAGCAAAAGCACACCCTTTACGCCCTCGTCGATCCTGTTTCGCCCCCATTGGCTGCTCGCTTGCGCGGGAAGATGGTGGAGGCGCCGGGTACTGCCCCCGGGTCCGATAGGTTTATTACGATGACAATTTATCGCCATATCTCTCGCGAGCACTCCCAATATAGGCTGGCGCGCCCGCAGATTCAATCGCCCACGACCAACGCAGCCAATTTGCCAGCCAAGTGTTATCGCGAGCGGGAACCCCTAACGCTCCGCGCTGCCGCTAATCCAAGGCCAACCGCCCATGCAAATCCGAGTTGGTTTTTTGCTGAGCTATGACTGCCCAAGCCCCACGCCTATGCTGTTGGCGCTGAACCTGCACCGCTCCCGCCGCCCCGATCTCATCACCCATATGTGCTGAACTTTTCGCCGGCCGTGGAAAGCTGGGATTATGTCGACAGCTACGGCAATGTTTGCACGCGCATCACTGCGCCGCCGGGCAGGATGACGGTGTCATCCGAGTTCGATATCTATGATGTTAGGACGCCTGACATCGTGCCACATGATGCGGCGCAACACAGCATTCGCGATCTGCCCGATGACACGCTGATCTACCTGGTGGGTTCGCGCTACTGTGAGACCGACAAGCTGACCGATATTGCCTGGCAAATGTTTGGGCATGTCCAGCAGAATTGGCCCATGGTGCAGGCTATCCTCGATTTTGTGCATAATCACATAAGCTTCAACTACCAGAACGCCGATCGGACCCGCACGGCGTTTGGTGCCTTTACCGAGCGCACCGGCGTGTGCCGTGACTTTGCCCATCTCGCGCTGACGTTGTGCCGCTGCATGAACATTCCTGCTCGCTATTGCACCGGTTCCCTCGGCGACATCGGCGTGCCTCCCGTCCCACTTCCGATGGATTTTTCCGGCTGGTTCGAGGTCTATCTTGGCGGACATTGGTACACAGCCGATGCGCGGCACAACACACCCCGCATTGGCCGCACCCTGATGGCAATAGGCCGCGACGCAACCGACGTGGCGTTATCCATGCAGTTCGGGCCAGCCCTGTTGTCTGATTTCTCCGTCACGATTTACGAGGTCGTGCCCCAGCCTGATGCGGGTTCCGATAGCGATGCAGGCGGACAAACCGTGTAGATAGTGGCAATCAGCCACAGGACTCATCATGACCGACACGTCGTCCGACATACTCATCAAGGCCGCCGAGCGATTTTTGGGCAAGAGGGAAACTGCGCTGACCGGCGTTGAGCGGCAGGTGCTGCAGCAGGCCATCGGGAAAAAGGCGCTGTCGCTGGACACCAGCGAGGTGTTCGACGAAAAATCGACCTTCGGCCAACGACTCGCCGACCGAGTGGCCTCGTTCGGCGGCTCGTGGACTTTCCTCATCAGCTTTGGCGTGGTGCTGGTCGTATGGGTCAGCCTCAATCTGTTGCTGAGCGGATCCGCGCCCGACCCGTATCCGTTCATCTTTCTCAACCTGCTGCTGTCGATGCTGGCCGCTATGCAGGCACCGGTGATCATGATGAGCCAGAACCGGCAGACCGCAAAAGACCGGTTGGTGACCAGCCACGACTATGAGTGCAACCTCAAGGCCGAGATCGAGATCATGGCGCTGCACGACAAGGTCGATCAGCTTCGCAACGATGATCTCAAGCAGCTGATCGCCAAGCAGCAGGAGCAGATCGAGCTGTTGACGAAGCTGGTGGAGAGACATGTCGGCGAGGGCGAATCGAAGTAGGTTCGTCGGCATGCAGCCCTATCTCAAGCTTATGTCCGATATTCTCGACCATGGTGCCGACAAGTCCGATCGGACTGGTACCGGTACGCGGAGCCTGTTTGGCTACCAAATGCGGTTCGATCTCAATGCCGGGTTTCCGCTGCTGACGACCAAGAAGCTGCATCTGAAATCCATCGTCTATGAGCTGTTGTGGTTCATTCGCGGCGACACCAATGTGCGCTGGCTGCAGGAGCATGGCGTCAAGATCTGGGACGAATGGGCCGACGAGAATGGCGATCTTGGGCCGGTTTATGGCTCGCAATGGCGCAGCTGGCCAGCGCCGGACGGGCGCAAGATCGATCAGCTTGCGCAAGTCATCGAGAGCATCAGGAGCAAGCCCGATTCGCGCCGGCATATTGTTTCCGCGTGGAACCCGGCAGAAGTGGATGAGATGGCTCTGCCGCCGTGCCACTGCCTGTTCCAGTTTTATGTGGCCAACGGCAAGCTCAGTTGCCAGCTGTATCAGCGCTCCGCCGATACGTTTCTCGGCGTGCCGTTCAACACTGCCTCGTATGCGCTGCTGACCCATATGGTGGCGCAGGTGACCGGGCTGGGCGTGGGCGATTTCGTCCACACCTTTGGTGACGTGCATCTTTATTCCAACCATTTCGAGCAGGCCAAGCTGCAGCTGACGCGCGACCCGCGGCCGCTTGCCACGCTCAAGATCAATCCGGATGTGACGCGCATCGAGGATTTCGTGTTCGAGGATTTCACCTTCGAAGGCTACGACCCGCATCCCCATATCAAGGCGGCGGTTTCGGTCTAAACCGCCTGCCTGGCAGCAACCTCAAAGCTGCTGGGCAACCGAGATTTCGGCTTCCGCGGGAAGTGCCGGGTGCTATTGGTATGCGCAATGGAGGACAGGCGATGAAGTCACTACAGGTTTTGGCGGCGGTACTGCTGGCTGTCACGCCCGCGCTGGCCAACGATACCACTGCGGTGATCACCACGGGTGGGCTGGAGTTCGTCACTAATCCGGACATCGTGATGGAGAGCGAGGAGCTGTTCATCTCGAAGGACGAAATCCGGGTGGTCTATCAGTTTCGCAATACGAGCGAGACCGACCAGAACATTCTTGTCGCCTTCCCAATGCCTGACATCGTGCCGAGCTGGTACTCCGACGTCGCCTATCCGATGGGGCTGGAAGACGATCATTTCCAGTTCGAGACCACTCTGAACGGCAGGCCTGTCGAGGCAACCCTGCATGAATATGCCTATGCCTTCGGCGTCGAGCGCAGCAAGCTGTTGAAGCAACTGGGACTGCCGCTATTGCCGATCACCAAGCAGGCCAGCGAAGCGACCGACACTCTCGATGAAGCGACCCGTGCGGAGCTGCTGCATCTGGGCATGCTGACGCCGGATGAGTACGACGAAGGCGAGGGCTGGGAAAAGCATTATTATCCGGCGTGGACCTACAAGGCGACCTACACGTGGGAGGGTGATTTCCCGGCTGGTGAGCTGGTCACGGTCGAGCACAAGTACAAGCCGAGCGTCGGTGGCACCGTGGGCGTCACATTCCTCGGCGAGGCCTATGAAGGCTATGACCCGGCGACTGAATATCGCACCAAATATTGCACCGACGATGGCTTCGTGGCCGCCGTGCGCAAGACGCTGACCAATCCGGACGAGGCGTATTCGGCGCCCTTCACCGAGAGCTGGATTTCCTACATCCTGACCACCGGCGGTAATTGGAGCGGTGGGGCCATCGGCAAGTTTCGCCTCGTGGTGGACAAGGGCAGCACCGACAACCTGGTCTCGTTCTGCGGCGACGACATCAAGAAAATTGGACCGACGACCTTTGAAATGGTCAAGACGGACTTCTGGCCGGAGCGGGAACTGGATATCCTTATCCTCAACCGGAACGGCGATTTGTGAATCCAACCTCGTGGTTTGACAGGCTCACCATGAGGTCTCCCCAGCAGCCATTATCAAAGCAGACCTCATCCTGAGCCTGTCGAAGGACGAGGTCGTGGCACTGACGATCGGGAATAACTAGTGACTGACCAATTATTCATCCGGTCCGCAATTGACGCTGATGCTGGCACCATCGTGCAGTTCATTGCCGATCTTGCCGCTTATGAAAACCTGAGCCACGAGGCCAAGGCCACCGAGACCGACATCCTGCGCGATCTTTTTGGCGGGGATCCGAAGGTGTTTTGCGAGATCGCGGAGTGGGAGGGCAATCCGGTCGGCTTCGCGCTCTGGTTCTACACCTATTCGACCTTCCAGGGCCGCTACGGCATCTGGCTGGAAGACCTCTATGTCGATCCCTCTATGCGCGGCAAAGGCTTGGGCAAGGCAATGCTGGTCAATCTGGCGCAGCGCTGCGTCGCCGAAGGGCTGGGGCGTTTTGAATGGTGGGTGCTCGACTGGAACGAGCCGAGCATCGAGTTCTACAAATCGCAGGGCGGCGTCATGCAGGACGAATGGACCAAGGTCCGCGTCGATTGCGAGGCGCTTTTGAAGTTGGGTGCACCATGAGCATCACCATCGCGATGATTGCCGGGGTGGCCGAAAACGGCGTCATCGGTAGCGAGCAGTCCATTCCGTGGCGCGTGCCGTCCGACATGGCTTTTTTTAAGCGGACTACCATGGGCAAGCCTATAGTGATGGGGCGCAAGCAGTTTGAGACGGTGGGCAAGCCGCTGCCGGGGCGCACCAATATCGTCATAACCCGCCAGCAGGGCTATCAGCCCGAGGGCGTTCTGGTATGTCACAGCGTGGAACACGCGGTCAAAAAGGCCCGCGAAATCGCCTTGGCCGATGGCGCTGACGAAATCATGATCATCGGCGGTGGCGAACTTTATGCTCAGCTTATGCCGCGTGCCGAGCGGCTTTACATCAGCCATATCGACCTGTCGCCGGCCGGTGACGTCCGTTTTCCGGCGATAAAGCCCGAGGAATGGGCGGTTGTGGACCTGCCGGAAGTGGCGCCCAGTCCAAATGACGAAGCCAGCTACCGCGTCAAAGTGTACGCGCGTCGTCAGGGGGCTGCGCATTGATCGCGCCAAGCGCTTGCCTATATAAGTCTTCAACGAAACGAATTGATCCGGAAGGAACGTGATGCCTTGGGAGAATAACGGAGGCGGGGGTGGCCGCAATAATAATGGCGGTCCCTGGGGGCAAGCGCCCGGTGGTAGCGGCGGCGGTGGTCCCCGTCGACCAGGGGGCGGCAATACGCCCAACCTCGAAGATATTCTCAATCGCGGCCGCGATCAGTTCAAGGGCGGCCTTCCCGGCGGTCGTTGGGCTATTGTTGGCGGCGTACTCGCGCTGATCGCCTTCTGGGGCATCAATTCGGTCTATACGATCGATCCGCAGGAAGTTGGCGTCGAGCTGCGCTTCGGCGCGCCCAAGGCCGAACTGTCGGGCCCAGGCCTGCATTTCCTGCTGTGGCCGGTCGATACCGTCGAACGTGCAACCACCACTGTCAACCAGACCCAGATCGGTGCTGCAGAGGACAACACTGCGCGGACGTCAACCGCCGCCAGCGACGGCCTGATGCTGTCGGGTGACCAGAACATCGTCAACGTGCAGTTCTCGGTGTTTTGGGCGATTAGCGATCCAATCGCTTATCTGTTCAACGTGCGCGACCAGGAATCCATGGTCCGTTTTGCCGCCGAAAGCGCGATGCGTGAAGTGGTTGGCCGCCGTCCTGCACAGGATATCTATAGCGATGACCGCAGCGGTATTGCCTCCGAAGTGCTGAGCATTACGCAGTCAACGCTTGAGAGCTACGGCCTTGGCGTTCAGGTCAGTCAGGTGCTGGTCGAAAATGCTGGCCCGCCTGCAGAAGTCATCGATGCCTTCAACGAAGTGCAGCGTGCCCGCCAGGACGAAACCCGTCTGCAGGAAGAAGCTCGTTCCTATGCCAACACCCTGCTGGGTGATGCGCGTGGTCGTGCGGCAGCCCTGCGTGAAGACGCAGCCGCCTACACCAACCGCGTGGTGCAGGAAGCAACCGGTGAGGCCGAGCGCTTCAACGCCATCTATGCCGAATATGTCAACTCGCCTGAAGTGACTCGCAAGCGCCTGTTCCTTGAGACCATGGAAGAGGTGCTGGCTAGCTCTGAAAAGGTGCTGGTCGAGAACGGTGCTGGGGGGCAGGGCGTCGTGCCCTATCTGCCATTGCCTGAGCTGCGCGGCAGGACCAACGCCACCACTCCGGCGGGGAACTAAGCCATGAACAATCGTCTCATCGTCATCGGCGTCGTCATTCTCGCCGCTCTCTACGTGTTCTTCTCGTCGATCTATGTGGTCAACGAGCGCGAACAGGCCATCGTCATGCGCTTTGGCCAAATCACCGACGTCCGCACCGAGCCGGGCGTTTATTTCAAGATCCCGACCGATATCGTGGACAGCGTGCAGATCCTCGAGGATCGCCTGCTGCGCTATGACATCGCCAATATGCGCGTGCAGGTTTCGGGCAACGCCTTCTATCAGGTGGATGCCTTCCTCACCTACAAGATCTCCGACGCTCGCCGCTTCCGCGAACGTGCCACGGGTCAGCTGTCGGTGGCGGAAGCCCGTATCGGCGCCAGCCTCGATGCTGCACTGCGTCAGGTCTATGGTTTGCGTGAGTTCAACGCGGCCTTGTCCGACCAGCGCCAGCAGATGATGCAGGAAACTCGCGACCTGATCCGTCCTGATCTTGCCGAACTGGGTATAAACGTCGTCGACGTGCGTATCCTGCGTACCGATCTTGATGCCGATGTGTCGGCCACGACCTTCGAGCGCATGCGTGCCGAACGTCTTGCCGAAGCGGCTCTGCTTCGCGCTCGTGGACAGGAACAGGCTCAGTCGCTTCGCGCTATTGCCGACCGCCAGGCCGTCGAAATCGTGGCTGCCTCCACCCGTGACGCCGAGATCATCCGTGGTACGGGCGATGCCGAGCGGAACAGGCTGTTCGCTGCGGCTTATGGCCAGGATACGGAGTTCTTCGAGTTTTATCGCTCGATGGAAGCGTACAAGGCGGCGCTGGTGAATACCGGCACGACCATGATGCTCTCGCCCGATAGCGAGTTCTTCAAGTACTTCGGCTCGAATGGCTCGATCCCGGCTGCCAATCCCAACCTGTCGACACCGATCCAGCCGACCGCCGCGCCTATCACGGCACCGGCGAGCACCGAGCCGGCGCTCGATGGTTTGGGTATCGAGGAAAGCACCGTGCCAACCTTGACGCTTGAAGATGGCTCGCAGCTTTCGCCTACCGTGGGCACCGATGTTCCGCCACCAGTCGAAGCGCCTGCTCCGACACCTGCGGCGACGCCGTAATCGGGTATGTCATGGAAACAAAAGCCGGCGCTCAGCGCCGGCTTTTTTTTGTTTGGAAGGGTGCATCTGATCACGCCCCTGGAAGGGGCGCGGTTAAGCCCTACCGAACGATGTCTTCGTCCGTGAAACCCTGCAGATAAAGCAAGGCAGTCAGGTCGCCATGATCGATGCGAATGCCGGCTTCTGCGGCGACGGCAGGCTTGGCATGCAGCGCCACGCCGAAGCCGGCGATGCGGATCATGTCGAGATCATTGGCGCCATCGCCGACCGCGATAGTCTGGCTCAGCGGCACATTGCGTTCGGTGGCGAGTGCCTCCAGCCGCTGGCGCTTGGTGTTTTTGTCAACGATGGGCTTGGCTACTGTGCCGGTCAGGGCATCGCCGTCGAATTCGAGCACGTTTGCCATAGCTTCATGGAAGCCGATGCGCTTGCCGAAATAGTCGGCGAAGAAGGTGAAGCCGCCCGAGACCAGCGCGGTATAGGCGCCATATTCCTTCATGGTTTGCACCAAGGCGCGACCACCTTGAGCAAGGGTGATGGTCTCGCGGCGGATTTCCTCGATGACCTTGCGCTCGAGCCCCTTGAGCAGGGCTACGCGGGTATCGAGCGCCTGGGCGAAGTCCAGCTCGCCCCGCATGGCGCGGTCGGTGATCTCGGCGACCTGTTCCTTGATGCCCAAGGCAGCGGCCAGCTCGTCGATGCATTCCTCGTTTATCATGGTGGAATCCATGTCGGCGATAAGGATCTGCTTGCGGCGGTTTTCGGTCGGCACTACGGCGGCATCGACCCTGCGATGGCCGATGATCTGGCGCGCCAGCGCCAGCGCGTCGGTTGACTTCGGCTCAATGATCTCGCAGGCAATGGAATGGTTGAGCCAATTCAGCTCGCCACCGACTTCTTTGATGACCGCTTCGGCGAGCTTTGGGTCGAGTTCGGAATCGATAGGATTGGCGATGAGGCAAAGGACTGGCATGGGGACTTTTCTGAGGAGAATTGTGTGACAATCCGGGGTCGCGCCGTCCTGATAGCGGGTCCGACTGCCAGCGGCAAGTCGGCGCTGGCGCTTGCCATGGCGCAGGAGCAGAACGGCATTGTGGTCAACACCGACGCGATGCAGATTTATGATACGCTGCAGGTGGTTACGGCACGACCTAGCGGCGCTGAAATGGCGCAGGTGGAGCATCGACTATACGGCACGGTGCCGGCCTCCATGCGGTTTTCGACGGGGCAGTGGCTGACTGCGGTGGCTGAGGTAATCCAGCAAGCCGATCCGGTACGCCCGCTGATTTTCGTTGGCGGAACAGGGCTTTACTTCGATGCGCTGCTAAATGGATTCGCCGACGTCCCCAAAATATCCGCTGAGCTCACGCTTCAAGTTCAAGAAGAGATTCAAGGGCTTGATGGCGAGCAGCGGCTCGATCTACTGCGCTCCGAAGATCCAGTCGCTGCCGGGCGGCTCAAGGTGGCCGACCCGCAGCGCCTGATCCGTGCCTTGGCGGTCAAACGCGCTACAGGCCGCATGCTGTCCAGCTTCCAGGACGAAATGTCTGCAAGCCTGCTGGCTGATTTTTCTACTATTGATCGCATGGTTCTGGACCCGGATCGAGATGTGCTGCGCATGCGAATCGCCCTGCGGTTCGAGGCGATGTTTTCAAATGGGGCCGTGGACGAGGTGACGGCACTGCGGGTGCTCGAACTCGACCCGGCAGTGTCCGTGATGAAGGCGATCGGCGTGCGCGAAATCGGTGACTGGCTCGACGGAGTGATTAGCCGCGACGAGGCGATCAAGCTGGCGACCATCGCTACCCAGCAATATGCCAAGCGACAGCGGACGTGGTTTCGCAACCGGTTCAGCGATTGGACCCGGCGCGCGGTCTAGCGGGCGCGCATCAGCCCGAGACGTTCGCGTAGGGCGAAGCGGGTGACAAGGACGACCGCGACAAAGGCCAGGCCAGCGGCGAGGCCGATCCAGATGCCGACGCCGCGCCAGCCGACGACGAAGCCGAGGATGTAGGCGATGGGCAGGCCCACGGCCCAGTAGCCGAAGATCGCCAAGACCATTGGTATCTTGGTGTCGCTCAATCCGCGCAGGGCATGGGCGGCGGTGACCTGGGCGCCGTCGACGAGCTGGAACACGCCGGCCACGACGAGGAAGGTCGCAGCCAGTGCGAGGGCGTTTGCATTTTCAGGGACGTGCGGGTCGAGGAACAGGGTGACGATACTCGGGCCCATGGTGAGGAACAGGGTGCAGGTCAGCGCCATGAAGCCGGTGCCGAGGACAAAAGCGGTCCAACCGGCCTTGCGAACGCCCTCCGGGTCGCTGCGGCCATAGGCCGTGCCAACGCGAACGGTGGCGGCGATGCCGAGGCCCAGCGGCACCATGAAGGCCATGGAGGCGCATTGCAGGGCGATGGCGTGGGCTGCCACCTCGTCAGTGCCTAGACGGCCCATCAGCAAGGCAGCGGCGGTGAACAGACCGACTTCGGCCAGTACGGTCAGCCCGATTGGCGTGCCGATGCGGAAGATTTCGCGGAATCGGAACCAGTCGGGCTTCCAGAACCGCGCCAGAACGTGGAAGCGCTTGAGCCGGCGATGGCGCAGCACGTAACCCACCATCATCAGGAACATGGCAATGTTGGTCACCAGCGTCGCGATGGCGGCGCCGCGTAACTCAAGCCGCGGAATGCCGAAGTGCCCAAAGATCAGCACATAGGCGATCGCCGCGTTGAGCAGCACGCCGAGCACGGTGATGATCAGGATGGCGCGGGTGGCGTCGAAGGCCGAGAGCAGCGAGCGGAAGGCAATAATACCGAGGGCCGGAAACAGCGACCAAGCGGCGATCTGGATGAAGGTCTCCGCCATGAGTGTCGCTGCCGGGTCCTGGCCCAGCAAGCCGAAGATCGGGCGGATCTGCAGCACGATGGGAACTAGAACCATGGCCAGCGCGATGGCCGCCCAGCATCCCTGCCGGACGATCCGGCGGACGGCCTTGATGTCCCGCGACCCGCGTGCCTGCGCGACCAGTGGCGCGACGGCGCCGACAAGGCCTACGCCGCCGACGAGAAATGGCATCAGGAAAGTGACGGCCAGGGTGCCGGCCGCAAGATAGCTCGAACCGAGCCAGCCGAGCAGAATGACATCGGTGGTATGCAGCGCATTCTGCGCAAGTTGCGCGATGACAAGCGGCCAAGCCAAGGTAAAAGTGGCGCGCAACTCGGCAATCCAGCTAGCCCTGCTAGAAATAGTTTCGGCGGCAACGCTGGGTGCAGCCGTGATCTGGTCGCTCATTTGATTGTCCTACTCGCGGCGATTGATCTAGAGGAAAGCTCTCCAATGCGGAAGAGGGCACACCGATGGCTGGCGATAGGGACACGATGCGGCTGGTGCTGGCAGCAGCCGGGCTGATCGGCGCTGCAGGCGTTGCCAGCGCTGCGGCCGCCTCGCATGCCGGGGAGTCGCGTAACCTGGCTGCCATTGCCGCCATATGCCTCTCGCACGGACCGGCTTTGCTGGCGCTTGGCCTCTTTGGTCAGGGCCGGTTGCTGGGTTTGGCGAGCGTGCTTATTGCTGCGGGCACGATGATCTTTGCCGGCGATCTCGGCATGCGGGAATGGGTTGGCCATGGCCTGTTCCCCGGTGCGGCGCCCATAGGAGGCGTCGGCATGATCGGCGGTTGGCTGGTCATCGTCGTGGCCGGGGCACTGTGGCGTCGGGCCTGACAATTTTAGTTAATTTTGTTTTGGTGTTAGCTGGAACCAATCACAGCGCCGTGCATTTCCGCCTCGATAGTTTTCCTGGAGGGTTTCCAATGCATAAGATCCTGATAATCGCCGCAACCTGCCTGTCAATGGCCGCCTGCACCACCACGCAGCAGGGTGCCGCTATCGGCGCTGTTGGCGGTGGCGTAATTGGCGCTGCTGCAGGCGGTAGCGTGCTCAGCACCGCCGTTGGTGCTGGTGTCGGCGCTGTTGTTGGCGCTGCTGCCGGTGACGTTGTCGGTCGCTCGAGCAGCGGGAACAATGTTTGCGTTTACCAGCGCCCAGATGGCAGCCGCTATCGCGACACTTGCCCACGCGGCTAACGAGAGTTGCAGCATCGCCCCATGCTGCATGCGCCCCAAGGCGCAACAGGCACTCGGCCCGGAGAAATCCGGGCCGAGTGCCTCTTTGAATAATGAACTGACTTGAATTTATGAAATCGAACGGCCATATTTCGACCCTGCGTTTATAATTTGCGCTGACTGGGCTCTAGACTAACAGGCCCAATTTCAACCCTACCCGCTTCGGCGGTGTCCACTGCGAGGACTACTTCTATGGCTGCCATCAACGGTACCGTAAAATTCTTCAACACGACCAAGGGCTTCGGCTTTATCTCGCCCGATAACGGCGGCAAGGATGCCTTCGTCCATATCTCCGCCGTTCAGCGTTCAGGCCTGCAGGGCCTGTATGAGAACGACAAGGTAACCTACGAGATCGAGACCGGCCGTGATGGCAAGGAATCGGCGACCAACCTGACGCTGCTGAGCTAAGCTCAAAAGATCTGTTTTCGAAGGGCCCCACGGGGCCCTTTTTTGTTGGCGTCGCACAGGGGGGATGCGCCGGGGTCGACTCGACAGTCGGGCTGGCGCAAACGTGTCTCCGGAACAAACAGATCGAGGGCGGTCCATGCTGCTTGAATTCCTGCGCCATTGGAG
Source organism: Devosia psychrophila (assembly GCF_000971275.1). GTDB lineage: Bacteria > Pseudomonadota > Alphaproteobacteria > Rhizobiales > Devosiaceae > Devosia > Devosia psychrophila. The sequence continues at coordinate 44,236 of NZ_LAPV01000239.1, forward strand.
CCCGAGGGTCGACCACATCCCTGGCACCAGGCAGTCGGGCGCTCTGCCCTATAGCGTCATCGAGAATCGCGTGGTGTTCCTGCTGGTGACTTCACGGCGCACCGGACGCTGGATTTTTCCCAAGGGTTCGATCAGCACCGGCATGACGGCCTGGGACAGCGCCGCCAAAGAAGCGCTGGAAGAAGCCGGCGTCACTGGCCAGATCGCTAAGGAGCCCGCCGGCAGCTATCAAAATTCGGACAAGGGCATGGTGGTCGATGTCGACCTGTATCCACTCCGCGTCGATGCGCAGCATGAGACGTGGGACGAGATGGACCAGCGGCTTCGACACTGGGCCCTGCTAGCAGAAACGCGCCGCCTGCTGGATGATCGTTCGCTGGTGCGGATTGCCGAGAGCTTTCACAAGCAACTAGCGACTTAGCACGTCACCCAGTGAAGGCAAGCAGGACGCGGTAGACCGTGGCTGCGAGAATGGCGGACGCGGGCAGGGTAACTACCCAGGCCGCTGCTATCTGGGCAACCTTGAGGCGCCTCACCAGATAACGTCGTTCATTACGGCGCTCGCGTGCCAAGGCCTGTTCGGGCCGGTCGTTGAGCGTGGACGCATCCACCAGGCTTGCCCTCACCGGCACGGCGGCGCCGTTCATGTTGCGGATGGCGAGGAATTCGCGCACGAAGCCGACGCCAAACACTGCGCCGACCGCGACATGGGTTGACGAGACGGGCAAGCCCAAAACCGATGCGGTCAGCACTGTAACCGCCGCTGACAGGGCGACGCAGAAGGCGCGGATTTCATTGAGCTTGGTGATCTGCTCGCCGACGGTGTGGATGACGCGGGGGCCGAACAGCGCGATGCCTACCGCAATGCCGGCCGCGCCGATTGCCAGTTCCCAGGGCACCACATGAAATGCATCGTTGGCCGCGAGATGCGCGGCGCGCACGATGGCGACCAGCGGCCCCAGCGCATTGGCAACATCGTTGGCGCCGTGGGCAAAGGACAACAATGCGGCGGCCACGATCAGCGGCGGCCGGAACAGCGTGGCCACCTGCTTCTTGCGGTTGTTCAGCCCGAGCGAGCGCATCCGCACCCAAGGCATTGAAATCAGGTAGCCGATAGCGGCGGCGGCGAGGCCCACCAGCAGCGTTGGCACCAGACCGGGCTGCCACCATTGGGTCAGTGCCTTGGTCGCCAGATACATGGCAAAAATGCCGGACATGGCGGCGACGAGAATGGGCACCCAGATACGGGCTGCGGCGAGCTTGTTGGCCCGGCGGGTGATGGTGCGGCGAATTGCGGAGTGAAGGCCCGCTGCAAACACCGCGCCGAGCACAGGCGACAGCATCCAGCTCACTGCTATCATGCCGACCGTGGGCCAACTTACCGCGCCCATACCCGCGGCAGCTACGGCAGCGCCGACAATGCCGCCGATTATGGCGTGGGTGGTCGAAACCGGAGCGCCGACAAAGGTGGATGCGTTGACCCAGAGCGCTGCGGCAAGCAAGGCCGAGATCATGACCTGGATCATCGTCAGCGAGGAAAAGCCGGCATTGAGCGAAATGATGTCGTTGGCGACCGTATCGACCACATCGCCACCGGCCAGCAGCGCGCCCGCAGCGTCGAAACTTGCCGCAATGGCCAGCGCCATACCCATGGTTAGCGCCTTGGCGCCGACCGCAGGCCCCACATTGTTGGCGACATCATTGGCGCCGATATTTAGCGCCATGTAGCCCGCCGCAACGGCGCCAATAATGACCAGCCACTGCATCGGCCCGGCGGGCAGGACCATGCCGGCGGTGATCGCCGCCAGCGCCAGGAAAATCATTGCAATGCCAAGAGGCAGGATAGTCCGTGGCATTGGTGGCTTGGCGGTCCTGAAGGTTTGAAGACGCTTCTATGGACTATGGTTTGATGGCTTTGTCGATTCAAATGCGGGACTAGTTGTTGCCTAGTTTTTGGCCAGTTCGCGCCCCAGGGCATCCAGCAGGTCGGAGGTGCCGCGCTTGCGCTGTTCCATGTTGTCGAGGCCGTCGAGGAAGCAGCCGTGTTCGGTGACGGTCATGCGGGTGCCGCTGCCTTCGGCAAACAGCTCGATGGCGGCGACGGACACCGAAATGCGCTTGCCGCCCATGGTCATGTAATAGGTGTAGATGATGCGATTGTTCTCGACGATGTCCTGGTAGAGGACGTCGAAGCCAAACTCGCCGTCACCTTCACCGCCCATGACCAGCTCGCGTCCGCCCTCGCGGAAATCGAACTCGGCCGGGGCGGTGCCGTCGCCAAACCAGGTTGCCTTGACCGCCGGGTCGGACCAAGCGCGGAATACGCGTGCAGGACTGGCGGGATAGGTGCGTTCCAGCACGAAGGTGCCATGGGCGATGGATCGGTCGGTCATTGGTGGTCTCCTTATTGACTGTTAAGCGCTACGTTAAGTGATCGTATCTGAGCGGTCAATAGTTAGGCGGAACATTTAGTGTTTGGCCGGGGCCTTGACACATTCGGCGCAATGACCCTATCAGTACGTCCGTAATTTCAAGGAGAGGTCCCGTGCGGGCACTCATTCTCGTAGTAGGCAGGCGCATCAGCAACGTGGGATAAGTTCCCGCGCGATAGCTGGTGCGCCGAAAACAGGTCCCGAACGGGGCCTTTTTTATTGCCCGGTTTTTGCCGCTACGAGACTGGGCTCCCAACTAGACTTTTGGAAGGAAGAGACGATGGCCGAAAAAATGACCGGCGCCGAGATGGTGATACAGGCCCTGATCGATCAGGGGGTGGAGCATGTTTTCGGCTATCCGGGCGGCGCGGCCCTACCGATCTATGATGCGATGTTCCAGCAGGACACGGTGCAGCATATCCTCGTGCGGCATGAGCAGGGCGCGACGCACATGGCCGAGGGCTATGCGCGCTCGACCGGCAAGCCCGGCGTGGTTCTGGTCACCTCCGGCCCCGGCGCCACCAATGCGGTCACTGGCCTCACCGATGCGCTGATGGACTCGATCCCGCTGGTCTGCATCACGGCGCAGGTGCCGACGACGCTGATCGGTTCGGACGCGTTCCAGGAATGCGACACCGTCGGCATCACCCGGAGCTGCACCAAGTATAATTATCTGGTGAAGCGGATCGAAGACCTGCCGCGCATCATGCATGAGGCGTTCCTCATCGCCACGACCGGCCGGCCCGGTCCGGTGGTGGTCGATATTCCCAAGGACGTGCAGTTCGCATTGGGCGACTATTACAAGCCCGATTTCGACACGCTGCGTCACCAGAGCTATCGTCCGCAGATGGACGGCGATGCGGCTGCCATCGAGGCGGCGGTCGACCTGATGCTGAAGGCCGAGCGGCCGATTTTTTATACCGGCGGCGGCGTAATCAACGCTGGCCCGGCAGCGTCCGAGCACCTGCGCGAACTGGCCGAGCTCACAGGCTTCCCGGTGACCTCGACGCTGATGGGGCTTGGCGCTTTCCCGGCGTCCAATTCGCAGTGGATGGGCATGCTGGGGATGCATGGTACCTACGAGGCAAACCTGGCCATGCATGACTGCGATGTCATGATCAATATCGGCGCACGCTTCGATGATCGCATCACCGGCCGCATCGATGCCTTTTCGCCCAACAGCGCCAAGATCCACGTCGATATCGATCCGTCTTCGATTAACAAGGTGGTCAATGTCGATATCCCGATCATCGGTGATTGCGCGCGCGTGCTGTCCGAGATGGTCCGCGTCTGGCGCAGCAAGACCAACCAGTCGCGCAGCGAAGCGTTGGCGCCGTGGTGGAAGCAGATCGAAACGTGGCGGGCGGTGAACTCGCTCGGCTACAAGAATTCCGAGACGATCATCAAGCCGCAATATGCCATCGAGCGGCTGTATCAGGCGACCAAAAAGCAGGCCAAGGAGGTGTATATCACCACCGAAGTCGGCCAGCACCAGATGTGGGCGGCGCAGCATTTCCACTTCGACCAGCCCAACCGCTGGATGACCTCGGGTGGCCTTGGCACCATGGGCTATGGCCTGCCGGCTGCGGTCGGCGTGCAGGTGGCGCATCCCGAGGCGCTGGTGATCGATATCGCCGGCGAGGCCTCGGTGCAGATGACGATGCAGGAAATGTCGACAGCGGTGCAATACCGACTGCCGGTCAAGATCTTCATCCTCAACAATGAGCGCATGGGCATGGTCCGGCAGTGGCAGGACCTGCTGCATGGCTCGCGCTACGCCCATTCCTATTCGGAGTCGCTGCCCGATTTCGTCAAGCTGGCCGAGGCTTATGGCGGCAAGGGCATCCGCTGCAGCAATCCGGCCGAGCTCGATGCGACGATTGCCGAAATGCTCGATTACGACGGCCCGGTGCTGTTCGACTGCATGGTCGAGAAGGACGAAAACTGCCTGCCGATGATCCCGTCGGGCAAGCCGCACAACGAGATCATCCTGCCCGATACCGCCAATATCGGGGACATCATCGACGAGAAGGGACGGCAGCTCGTTTAGGGCGCTGCAGAGGACATAATCATGAACGCACATCTGCAGCCGACCGGATCGGCTTACTTTCTGACCAAGGAAACCCAGGATATCGAGCGGCATACGCTGTCGGTGCTGGTCGATAACGAGCCGGGTATACTGGCCCGAGTCGTCGGCCTGTTTTCGGCGCGCGGCTACAATATCGAAAGCCTCACCGTCAGCGAGACGGAACACGGGCGGCGACTTAGTCGCATCACCGTCGTCGTCATCGCCACTCCCAAGACGCTGACCCAGATCAAGCTGCAGCTCGAGCGGCTGATCCCGGTACACAAGGTGCATGATCTTACCGCCGAAGGCGCCTCGCTGGAGCGCGAACTGGCGCTGATCAAGGTGGCCGGTTCGGGCGACAGCCGGGCCGAGACGCTGCGCCTGGCCGATGCGTTCCGGGCCCAGATCGTGGATGCGACAGTGGAAAGCTTCGTCTTTGAGGTCACAGGCAAGCCGGCCAAGATCGATAGCTTCATCGCCCTAATGCAGCCGCTTGGCCTCGTCGAAGTGGTCCGCACCGGCCTCGCCGCCATCTCGCGCGGCCCGCAGGGCATGTGATCACCTGGGGTGATCGCTGCCATCACAACGTAGGATTGGGCGGTTCGCCCAGTCTGCTATAGAGCAGGGACATCGCTTTTCGAGTCCCTGCCATGACACTGCTTTCCGTCAATCTCAATGCCGTCGCCCAGCTTCGCAACCGGCGCGACCTGCCGTGGCCGAGCGTGGTCGGCATTGCCCGCGTAGTGCTCGATGCAGGGGCCAGCGGCGTTACGGTGCATCCGCGGCCCGATGAGCGGCATATCCGGCGAGGCGACGTATTTGATCTGGCAGCATTGCTGCGCGAGGAATATCGGGAGACCGAGTTCAATATCGAAGGCTATCCCAGCGAGGACTTTTTCGCATTGGTTGACCAGGTCAAGCCGGCTCAGGTGACGCTGGTGCCCGACGATCCGGCGCAGGCGACTTCGGACCATGGCTGGGACTTTCGCGGCAAGGGCAATTTCCTGACTTCGGTGGTGCAGCGCCTCAAGGCGCCCAACCGACGGATATCGCTGTTCTGCGATCCCGATGCCGGTGTCGAGGGGGTGGCCGCTGCCAAGGCGACAGGTGCCGACCGGATCGAGCTTTACACTGGCCCCTATGGCGGCTGCTATGACGACCCGGATCGTGCGGTGCGCGAACTTGCGGCCCTGGCGCATACTGCGCAGGCGGCCCACGCGGCAGGCATGGGCGTCAATGCCGGGCATGATCTGACGCTCGCGAATCTAGCTGCTTTCCAGTCGGCGGTGCCGCATGTCGCCGAAGTTTCCATCGGCCATGGCATTACGGCGGACGCCCTCCTAATGGGCTTCGCCGAAGCAGTGCAGCAATACCGGGATGTGCTCGGTAGCTAGGCCGCGCCGCATTGTATTGCACTCGTCGAACAGTCAGTCTCGGCGGGTAATACACTCGCTGCCAATTGGTCAATTTGCCTGCCATTTCCCGAAAAAACCCAAACGATACCAATACTTACTAAAGTGTGCCTTAGGGTGATTGCTGTACCCGCACCACAACAAGGTGCCTCCTTGCGACTATTCGGCTTAGGCACATATATCGCCTCAGTTACGATTTGTTACCAAGGAGGGCATGTGATGTCCAAACTCAAGATTGCTATCGTTATTGGCTCGACCCGTCCGACCCGCTTTGGCGACCTGCCTGCAAAGTGGATTCTCGACAAGGCCAATGAACGCGCCGAGATCGACGCCGAAATCGTCGACGTACGCGACTTCGACCTGCCGCTGTTTGACGAAATAGCTTCCAATGCCTGGATGCCTTCGGCCAACCAGAACGCGGTCAAGTGGCAGAACAAGATCAGTGAATTCGACGGCTACATCTTCATCACCGCCGAGTACAACCGCTCGGTGACTGGCGCTCTCAAGAATGCCCTCGACCAAGCCTATATCAACTGGAACAAGAAGGTATTCAGCGCCGTGGGTTACGGCACTGTAGGTGGCGCGCGTGCCGTCGAGCACCTGCGCAACATTGGCGTCGAACTGCAGATGGTCCCGACCCGTTCGGCCGTCCACATCGGTGGTGCTGATTTCGCTGCCGTTCACCCTGGCTTTGGCGGCACCAAGGGGATTTCCGAGATCGAAGGCTCGATCGGCAATTCGGCCAAGGACATGCTGGACCAGATTATCTGGTGGGGCAACGCAACCAAGGCTGCTCGCGCAAACGACGTTGTGACCGCCCAGGCTGCCGAATAACAGTTCGAAGACCTCCAAATCTTCGTTTACCGGCTGGGCCGCTCCAAAAGGGGCGGCCCAGCTGTTTTGCGTTAGTCACCTGGCCACAGGGGGTTGGGGCCGCTTTGAACCATTGTGAGGGGATTGTGTTGTATGCGACGATAGGCCGGTGTATAGCGGCGCCGCCTTCGACCGAGAGAGCAACAGGTTCATGACGCAGACGAATACGCCCGGCAGCAAGTCTGCCGGTGTCGATGCGGGCGGCCACTCCAAAGCCCGCAAAGATCTTCCCGTGCTTATTCTCGGCGCACTAGGCGTGGTTTATGGCGATATCGGCACCAGCCCGATTTACGCCTTCCGCGAGGCCATGCATATCCGGCCCGGCGCTGCCTCCAGCGTCACCGAAATCCTGGGGCTGCTGTCGCTGATCGTATGGGCGCTGACCCTGACGGTTTCGCTCAAATACGTATTCTTCGTGACCCGCGCCGACAACAATGGCGAAGGCGGCACGCTGTCGCTGGTCGCGTTGGCGCGCAAGACTTTCACCAATCCGCCGGTGTGGATCACCGTGCTGGGTGTGCTGGGGGCAGCGCTGTTTTATGGCGACGCCATCATTACGCCGGCCGTGTCGGTGCTGTCCGCCGTGGAAGGCATCGAACTGGTTGCACCCAGCCTGACGCGATGGGTGGTGCCGATCACGCTGGTCATCATCGTCGGCATCTTTCTCGTACAGCGGCTTGGCACGGCCAAGGTATCGATCGTTTTCGGCCCGGTGACAGCGCTGTGGTTTCTGGTACTCGGGTTTTCCGGCCTGGTCCACGTTATCGGCAATCCAGCGGTGTTGTGGGCGTTCAACCCGCTGCTGGGGCTGCAGTTTCTGACCACGCACTTCGGCATCGCCTTCGTGGTGATCGGCGCCATTTTCCTGGCGGTCACCGGTGCGGAGGCGCTGTATGTCGATCTTGGACACTTTGGTCGCAGGCCGATCGTTCTTGCCTGGTTCGGGCTGGTGTTTCCGTGCCTGCTGCTCAACTACTTCGGCCAAGGCGCTTTCGTGCTTCAGGTGGGTGTTGAGAACGTCGAAAGTCCATTCTTTGAAATGCAGCCTGAGTGGGCGCTGCTGCCTTTCGTTGGCCTGGCCACACTCGCTACGATCATCGCCAGTCAGGCGGTCATTTCCGGCACCTATAGCCTGACCCAGCAGGCCATCGCCCTCAATATTTTGCCGCGCATGGTGGTGACGCATACCTCGGAAACCCAGAGCGGGCAGATTTACATGCCGCAGATCAACACCATGCTGATGATCGGCGTGCTGGTTTTGGTGCTGATGTTCCGCAGTTCCAGCGCGCTTTCGGCCGCTTATGGCATTGCCGTGTCCGGCGTCATGATCGTGACGCTGTCGCTGTTGCTGGTCGTGATGTGGCGCAACTGGAAATGGCATCCGGCCGCGGTCATCGCATTTGGCGTGGTGTTTGCCATCATCGATGGCGGCTTCTTTGCGGCCAATGCTGCCAAATTGTTCCAAGGCGGCTGGGTGCCAGCCGTGGTTGCGGTGGTCGTGGCCGTGATCATGTGGAGCTGGATGGCAGGCCGCAAGCGACTGGCGGAAAAGACCCGTCGCGACGAGGTGCCGTTGCAGTTCCTGGTAGACAATCTGGCCAAGAAAAAGCCAACGCTGGTGCCCGGCACTGCCGTGTTCCTGACCAGCGATATCGAGGGCGCGCCGACGGCGCTGCTTCATAGTCTGAAGCACTATAAGGTGTTGCATGAGCAGAACGTCATCCTGACGGTCCGCACCTCGCCATCGCCGCGCGTGCCGGACGATGAGAAGGTCACTATAGACGCCTACAACGAGCTGTTCAGCCGCGTCGTCGTCACCTTCGGCTATATGGAAAGCCCGAATATTCCGAAGGCACTGGTGCTGGCGCGCAAGCTGGGCTGGAAGTTCGACATCATGTCGACCTCGTTCTTCCTGTCGCGCCGCTCGCTGAAGGCAGGACCGAAGCCGGGAAATCCGCTACGCTTCTGGCAGGACCGGCTATTCACGCGCCTCGCCAAGAACGCCAGCGACGCTACGGAATATTTCCATATCCCGACCGGTCGTGTGGTGGAAATTGGTACTCAGGTGGTACTTTAGGTTCCTTCGTACAGCAGCCATTTCATCCCGGCTACACGACCCCACCCTCATTCCCTCCACACAGGTGGGAGGGAGGCGATGAACACCGGCCTATGCGCTGGCGCCTCCCTCCCCTGAGCAACCGTGTTTGATGTCAATCGCTTTTGCCCTTCCATGGTGCATCGTTGGCGATGACGGCGTTGGCTGTGGTGATGAGTTTGCGCATGGCGGCGACGATGGCGAGCTTGCCGGGTTTTCCCTGGTCGCGCAGGCGCTGGTAGAAGTCTCGGATCGGGGGATTGGCGCGGATGGCGGAGAGGCTCGCCATGTAGAGGGCGCAGCGTACCGAGAGACGGCCACCGGCAATATGGGCCT
>NZ_LAPV01000024.1 GCF_000971275.1 Devosia psychrophila
GGTGATCAAGGCGGCAAACCAGTTCCACACCAGGACGGTGCGGCCCAACCAGATGTGGCAGACCGACTTCACTTGACTTCAAGATCATCGGCTGGGGCTGGATGTATCTGTCCACCGTGCTCGACGATTACTCGCGCTATATCATCGCCTGGAAGCTGTGCAGCACCATGCGGGCCCGGGATGTGACCGACACACTGGACATGGCCCTCACAGCCTCAGGCTGCGATCAGGCCCATGTGCATCACAAACCCCGCCTGCTCAGCGACAACGGCCCGAGCTACATCGCCGGTGAACTGGCCGATTATATCGAGGCCAAAGCCATGAGCCATGTTCGGGGCGCTCCAATGCATCCCCAGACCCAGGGAAAGATCGAGCGCTGGCACCAGACCATGAAGAACCGCATCCTGCTCGAAAACTACTTCCTGCCCGGCGATCTTGAGGCCCAGATCGGCGCCTTCGTCGAGCATTACAATCACCAGCGCTATCATGAGAGCCTCAACAACGTGACGCCAGCCGACGCCTACTTCGGCAGGGCCGCAGCCATCATCAAACAGCGCGAAAGGATCA
>NZ_LAPV01000025.1 GCF_000971275.1 Devosia psychrophila
ATCTTGGGGCACGTGAGCCCCAGCTGCATATGGAGGGGAGCGTGATCGTGCTCACATCGGGTGGCGCAAGGCTTCCCCTGGAGTTCGACTTCGTCATTGCCGGAACCGGGTATACGGTGGATCTGTCAACCCGGCCAGGATTGGCCTTCATCTCGGACAAGATCGCGCTCTGGCGGGACCGCTTTGTACCAACTGCCGACAGGCGGAACGCCGAGCTTCAGCGATATCCTTACCTTACACCCGGCTTTGCGTTAACCGAAAAGGTGGAAGGGACGGCCGACTATTTGCGAGACTTCCATCTGTACGGGGCAGGGGCCTTGCTCAGCAATGGTCGCAATCCCCGTGAGGTCAGCGGCTTCCGGTACGGTGTGCCGCAACTCGTCTCGGCCATCGACAGTGACCTGTTCCGCGCAGACAGCCAACAGCATGTCGCCCGCATTCTAAGGCCATGCCAACCACTTCTGAGCGGAGATGAATATCGGCATCGAGTCTGGAGCGATGCTGGCGGTAACGCGCCTTGCGCTGAGACCGATACAGATTAGAACGACAAAGAGGAACCCAGATGAACCCAATACACCATGATCACACCAGAACGGCGCAGGATTGGATCTGCGCGCAAGCCGGGCAACTGCTCAAGTGCGACAATGTCGGGTTTGGCGACTACTTTCTGGATTTGGGCGGGGACTCGTTGCTGGCGCCGGTGCTTGCGAACCGGATTGAGGCCCGGTTCGGCATGCGCCCAGCGCTGGAAGACATTTTCAGCCTGTCCATGGGTGAATTGGTTGATCAGGTGGCCACGATGCAGCCGCCTTCGGCCTAGACCTCAGTAGGTCGTCCGGCCGCCCGATAGATCGAATGTCGAGGCGGTGGTGAAGCTGTTCTCCTTGGACACCACCCATGCCACCCTTTCTGCAGCTTCATCGCCTTGGAGGAGTCGACCTCGTGGTATGCTGGAGCGCATGTATGCGATTTGCTCTGCCGACAACGGCTCGAGAATGCGGGTCTGGGCCGTCGCGGTCGGGATGCCGTTGACCGCAAGTTGTATTTTGGTCGCT
>NZ_LAPV01000026.1 GCF_000971275.1 Devosia psychrophila
GTAGGTGCCTTCGTAGCGCAGGTCGGGGACGGGTTGCACTCCGCCGGCTCGCAGGCCAGCTTCGAAGCCTGCGGCACGCGCCATGGCTTCGTCGAAATGTTTTGGGCCGGTTATATGGGCAATCCGCGTATGGCCCTTGTATGCAAGATATCTGCCCATGGCCTCCCCACCGCCGAAATCGTCGGCTTTGACGCTGTCCACGGCCTGATTGGGCAGGTCACCGATGAACACTGTGGGCATTTCGAGCTTGAGCAGCACGTCATGCATGCGATGCAGCGCGAAATTGCCGACGATCAAGCCATCGACTCGCTTGTTGCGGATCTGTCGCAGATATTCGCGGTTATGATCCTCGGGATGGCCTCCCGGCACGTCCGAATTAAAAATCATGGTGTCGAGACCGGTTGCCTCCAGCTCAGTCTGGGCGGTCTTGACCAGCTCGGTGTAGAACGGGTTGAGAATGTCGGGGATCAGAAGGGCAATGATATTGGTGCGGCCGGTGCGCAGGCTTTGGGCCTGCGGGTTGGGCGAATAACCCAGCTCTTCCACCGCCTGCAGCACCCGGGCTCGCAAATGCTCGGAAACGCGTTCGGCATGATTGAGCACATGGGAGACGGTGGTCCGCGACACGCCGGCACGCTCTGCAACTTCGGAAATCGTTGTCATATTTAGATCGCTAACATCCTGAAAATCGATTTGCAAATTGATTTGTGAATGCATTTGCAAAACTCAAATTGCTTGTTATGGTGACGCCATCGGGTGCGATTGGTCGCTCCCCGATCAATGTGAGCGCGCTAGAGCCAGCAGATAAGATGGCCACGTGAGGACCCCTAGGGAGAAAAACCATGTTCACTATTGAAAACTCCGCCTAGCCGATCGTCTGGCCTGTCCGCACTTAATTTTCACGGCTGCCGTTGCTGCGTGACATGCTTGCGAACGCTCTGTGCTGCCCAAACCGCTTGCGGTCATCGAACGCCTTAACGGCGAACGGCTTGCCCCTGCCCGCTTTTGACGGAACCTCAAATGAACGCCCCTTTTTCCGGCCTCGATCTCAACC
>NZ_LAPV01000027.1 GCF_000971275.1 Devosia psychrophila
GGAATAATGGTAATTAAGAGTTTTCAACCGCGCTGCCTCAGGAGAATGCCCGAATGTTTAGCAGCTTCGAGTAGCGCCAAGTTCCGGCAGATGCCAGCGCACGAGGCCGAGTCCTATAAGGGCAAGTGCGGTAAAACCCGCACCCGCAAGAAAAGTCGCTGCCGGTCCAAAGCTGTCCCAGAGGACACCTGCCAGAATGCTGGCGACTAGAAGGGCTAGTCCGCCCATCAGGTTGAACATTCCATAAGCCGTCCCTCGCAACTCCGGCGGCGCGGTATCCGCCACAAGGGTCGCGAGTAGCCCCTGCGTTACGCCCATGTGCAAGCCCCAAAGGGCCACTCCAATGGCAACGCCAGTCAGCCCGGGCGCGAACGCCAACACAAGGTTGGCGGCTATCAGCAGGGAAAACCCGACGATGAGCACAGTCAAACGGTTATATCGGTCGGAGAGTATCCCAGCCGGATAGGCTGCAAGCGCATAAACGAAGTTCATTACCACCAGCACCATGGGGATGAGCACGAGGGGCAGGCCGGTGCCTTGTGCCCGCAGTGCCAGAAACGCCTCGCTGAATCGGGCAAGTGTGAATATCGTCGCCACACCGACAACCAGCCAGTAGCCGGAGCCTAAACGCTTCAGTTCGGGCAGGCTTAGCGGAAAGCGCACCTTGCGCAGCCCCGCAGGACGCTCTGGCTCTCGAACGGCAAAAAGCAGAAGCCCGAGCGCGAGAAAGGCTGGAATAACAGCGACCCAGAACACCGCCTGAAAGTTGTTGGCAGTCAGCCACATCAGGCCTATGGCCAGCAATGGACCGAGGAATGCGCCAACGGTGTCGAGGGACTGGCGCAGTCCAAAGCTCGCCCCGCGTAGATGAGCTGGCGCGATATCGGCCACAAGGGCATCACGCGGCGCACCTCGTATGCCCTTGCCTATCCTGTCGATGAAACGCGCAGCCACCAGCCAGCTCACCGACGCCGCCATAGGGAATATTGGCTTTGTAAATGCCGCGAGGCCATAGCCAATGACCGCACGGAGCTGACGCTTGCTTA
>NZ_LAPV01000028.1 GCF_000971275.1 Devosia psychrophila
CCGGGTTTTCCCTGGTCGCGCAGGCGCTGGTAGAAGTCTCGGATCGGGGGATTGGCGCGGATGGCGGAGAGGCTCGCCATGTAGAGGGCGCAGCGTACCGAGAGACGGCCACCGGCAATATGGGCCTGCCCGCGCATGGCGCCACTGTCGCGGTTGAACGGCGCCACCCCGGCCAAGGCCGCGGCCTGCTTGTTGCCGATGGAGCCCAACTCCGGCATTTCGGCGATCAGCACTGCGGCCGTGGTTTTGCCGATGCCGGGGATGGTGGTGAGCAGCTCGGCCCGGCGGCTGAGCGTGGTATCGGCCTCGATGTGGCGGGCGATGGCCTGGTCTATCTCGGCGATCTGCTGGCCCAGAAAGCCGATGTGGGCGTCGATGCTGGCCTGCACCTGCAGCGCCTCGGGATGCTCGCGGCGCTGCTTTTCTTGTGCCAGCATATCTACCATCTGGCGGCGCCGGCGCACCAGGTCGGCCATTTCCACGGCGTTCGGATCGTATTGCGGGTCTGGTTCTGGCGCCATCAGATGAGCGAAGCGCAGGATCACGCCTGCGTCAATCGCATCGGTCTTGGCCAGGCGCCCGTCGGCCCGGGCCAGCTCGCGCACCCGGCGCGGGTTGATCTGGCTGACCGCAATGCCCTGGCCAGCCATTTCGCGGGCCAGCAACCGGCTATAGCTGCCGGTGGCTTCGCACACCAGATGGGGCCGGTTCAGGCTGGCCAGCCGGGGCAACAGCCCGGACATGCCGGCGCTGGTGTTGGCCACGCGGAACACCTTGTGCCCGGCCATAGCCAGATCCAGATACTTTTTGGAGACGTCGACACCGACGTAATCGGGAGAAGAGATCATGATGGCTCTGCCTTGTATGCGGGCACGAGGGCCCAACCAACCGTTCGAGACAGTCAAGATGGGTCAGACGCGTCTGCTCAGGGACGAGCTCGCTTGGCTCTAAGGGGACACACGCTATCTGACCCGGAGCATCGCAAAACACGATGCCCCAAGGCCGATCATCGTCAATCACAGCCTCAAAGCAAACATACAA
>NZ_LAPV01000029.1 GCF_000971275.1 Devosia psychrophila
GGTGCCAAAACCCAACACCTCTCCTGCTCAGGCCCGTGGCCTGTGGGGCAAGCCGTCGTTCATCTATCAGCCAGAGACCGATACTTATCGCTGTCCCGTCGGCGAGCAACTCCAGAGGAGCCACGCCACGGTTGAGGCCGGCAAGCTCATCAACGTCTACTTCAACCAGAAGGCTTGCGGTGCCTGTCCATCCCGCCCGCTGTGCACGGCTGGCAAAGAGAAGCGCATCCGCCGTTGGGAGCATGAAGCTGTGCTCGATGCCATGCAGCAAAGGCTCGAAGCGATGCCTGACGCCATGGCAATCAGGCGCTGTACCGTCGAGCACGTCTTTGGGACGATCAAGGGATGGATGGGTGCCACCCACTTCCGAACGCGAGGCCTGAAAAACGTCACGGCCGAAGCCAGCCTGACGATCCTGGCCTACAACATTAAACGAGCCATCGCAGTCGCCGGCGTCGGTACTACCCTCAAGGCGATAAACAGGTGAGAGCAACCAGAACAGGCCACCGCCAGCATCCCGTTCGCCAACGCGCTACGAGTTCTCACACAGCCTCGGGTGGGTAGCGGACTGGCTGCTTTTGGCAACATACCATCTAAAGCAGTCGTCTATCAGTTCAGCGACACATTCATTATCCCATCCCACAGGCCACAGTCGGCATTCTTCAGCGCTGATCTTCAGGCGTACTCACAAGAAGAGCAGCAGCCGCGTTTGCGGCGGTGAGCGAGGCGTCGATGCTCAGTCCGCGCCACAGGGCAGCGGTCAAAGCACCAATGAACTCGTCGCCAGCACCATGTGTGCTTGCGACGACGATCTTGCGAGCGGGAATGCTTATGCGGGCGCCATCGCAGTCAGCATATGAGCCCGTTGAGGTGCGCCTTACATTGTTCCCGATTCGACGGTGCAGTCTATGCCGGCTCGGCGATGCGATCGGCTCGAGGCTTCGAAGATCGCAGCAGGATTGCTCCGGCAGTTGCTGAAAGAAGCGAACCCAGCAGCACGCCAATCTTCACTTCGTCCTGCAGGAGGACCGAGTCGGGAAAGGCCAGCACGCCGATGAACAGGGACATGGTGAAGCCTATGCCACACAGCAGAGCGACACCGTAGAGCTGTCGCCAGGATGCATATGTTGGCAGTTCGGCCCAGCCGGCGCGAATAACCAGCGCCGCCGCTGCGAAGACTCCAAGCTGCTTGCCCAGGAACAGTCCGGCAGCAACGCCGAGGGGCACTGGATCGGCGAGCTGACCCAGCGACATGCCAGCAAACGACACACCCGCATTGGCGAAGCCGAAAATGGGCACGATGAGGAACATCACCCAGGGTTGGATGGCGTGTTCGAGCTTGTGGAGGGGCGACTGCATGTCGTCGGGCTGGGTCGGGGTTTTCTTGAGCGGAATGGTCAGGGCCAGCACGACGCCGGCAAGAGTGGCATGCACACCCGATTGCAGGACGAGGAACCACAGCACTGCGCCAAGGATCAGATACAGTATCAGATTGCGAACCCCGAACCGGTTCATGGCAACCAATGCTACGATCACCGCAGCTGCGCCGGCCAGCGTCATGGCATTGATCGAGCTGGTGTAGAACAGCGCGATGATCACCACTGCGCCGAGGTCATCGATAATCGCCAGTGCTGTCAGAAAGACCTTGAGCGACATCGGCACACGCGAACCTAGGAGTGACAGTACGCCCAGCGCAAACGCAATGTCGGTGGCAGCTGGGATCGCCCAACCCTTTGGATACCCGCCGTCGCCCATGTTAAAGGCGAGGAAAATCACCGCTGGCCCGATCATGCCACCCAGCGCAGCAGTGCCTGGCAGGACACGACGCGGCCAGGTCGACAATTGGCCGTCGATGACCTCCCGTTTGATCTCGAGACCAACCATCAGGAAGAAAACCGCCATCAGACCGTCGTTGATCCAATGCAGTACCGACAGGCCGCCGATATAGGCGTGGAGGGTATCGACATAGACCATCCCTAACGGAGAGTTGGCGACAATCAGGGCAAGAGCTGCCGAAACCATGAGAACGATGCCGCCTGATGACGCATTGTCAGGGAAGGCGCGAATTACGGAGGTGGGGCGGCCTTGGGCCAAACGGGGCGAAGACATGCGTCTTCCTCCTTGTGAGAGGTTACAACATTCTCCGTGGGTTTAGGGTGATGCCCATGGCGCACGCAGCACGCGCCTGTGGTGGCCACCATATCATCCGCCAGCCCCGGGGAAACCCGTCGGGGCAAAAAATGCGATTTCGCATGGCACGTCTTCACAACCTTTGGGTTGATTTCAGCGTCCAATCGAGCGATATGGCGATTACTCAATAGGACCCGGTGAAAACCCGGGTGGCTCTTCCGCCCGCCAATCCGCCGGACAATCCAGAATACCGCCGCGTCTTAATCCGTCTGAAATGACAGGCGCCGCCCGTATGCATACTGGAATTCCTCAATTGATATCAACGTTCCGCCGTAACTGGCTCTCTAACGTTCGTGGCGATCTTCTCGCCGCGATCGTCGTCGCACTTGCCCTCATCCCTGAAGCCATTGGCTTCTCCATCATCGCCGGCGTCGATCCCAAGGTCGGTCTCTACGCCTCGGTGATCATCGCCATGGTCATCGCCATCACCGGCGGTCGCCCGGCCATGATCTCCGCAGCAACCGCTGCCACCGCCGTCCTGTTCGGCTCATTGGTTCGCGAGCAGGGCATCGAGTATTTGCTCGCCGCCACCATCCTCGCCGGCGTCATCCAAATGGCCGCAGGCTTCGCCCGAGTGGGCTACATCATGCGCTTCGTGTCCCGTTCCGTGATGACGGGCTTCGTGAACGCGCTGGCCATTCTGATCTTCATGGCGCAGCTGCCGGAGCTGATCGGAGTCTCCAAGCAATCCTACGCCATGATCGCCGCCGGCCTCGCCATCATCTACCTTTTCCCCCGCATAACCCGCCTTGTGCCGTCGCCACTGATCTGCATTCTGGTTCTCACGGTGGCGGCACTGGTGTTCAAGCTGGACACAAGGATCGTCAGCGATCTGGGCGAGCTCCAGAATGCCTTGCCATCGTTGTTGGTGCCCAACGTTCCGTTCACGCTGGAAACCCTCTGGATCATCCTGCCGACCTCAATCGCAGTTGCCGCAGTTGGTCTTCTGGAAAGCCTGCTCACAGCCTCCATCG
>NZ_LAPV01000003.1 GCF_000971275.1 Devosia psychrophila
GCTTTGATTGGCGTCTTTGCTCCGTGATGCCAGGCGCCGAAGCTCTTGCGACGAATAATCCTGCCTGATCCGAACCGAGACTGTCATGGGCGAATTTCCTTCGCCCCATGGAATCAGTAATTCCCTGAAGAAGGAATCCAAAACGAGTCACAAATAATCCCCGTTGGTATTATATCCTCTCGATTGCCTGGCCATTCGGGTTTGCACGGATGATGACGCTTCCCCAGGTTGTCATCGATCTTTTCACTGAGGGGCATATCGAGGAGGCTTCCGGAAATGTGCGTCAGCTGATGTACGGCGCATCTTGGCAAGCCTTCCAACATGCTCCTTTTTTTGGTTACGGATGGGGGCAACTAATGCCGTCGATAGCACCGTACCTTCCCAATGGCCTGGACACGTTCGAACTGGTGCATCACCACTTGCACAGCGATACTCTGGATATGGGAGTCTCGGCCGGCGCTGCGGGTCTGGTTGCCTATGGGATGGTGATCGCGGCACCTGTTGTTGGGTGTTTGACGTCTCCCAGAGACAGTCAATTTCGCGCTCGGTTGATAGGAACAATTTGTCTCAGCACCGCTTATTTGGTGTTTGGGGCGACCTATCTGAGTTTTGGATACGAGTATCACACGACGCTGTACGTATGCTTGGCAGCAATCCTCATTGGCTTCTGTCGCGATGATAATGTCACGGCGAAAGGCCAGCCCTCGTAAAGCGTCGAGTTTGCCGTGTTGCTGCATCATGGCTAGTCAAGATCCCGGGCAACTCTGAAATGGCGGCGCGTCCCGGTTGACTTCACTGCTTAGTATGGTCGGTATGGCTAACCCTACGAATCGAGATTGAACTCAATGTCGGATGGACTACAAAATCGGGCCGAGGTAATTCTGTCGTCTGCTCTCACACGTTATGGTTTCGCATTCTCGATAGTCGGCTTGACGTTCAAGCAACTTCAGTTTGCTGGCGGTTTTGGGTTGATGGAAATCGCGGCCGCCGCTTTTTGCGCGTTGATAGGCGTGGCATATTTGCTGTCCAGGCAGAAAATCCCCATGCATGCGCTTGGTGTCGCAGGGGGCATTTTTGCCGTATTTATGCTTGGCGCAATCGTAGCGATCCTGACCGATCCGCAGAGGCTGAGCATTCGTGACACGATTGCCTATACTTTCACCTTTGCGATCGTCTGCGCCTTTATCCTCGCCTCTAGAAATCGCGAAATGGCTTACATAAAGGCCCTTGCGATCGCCATTAACGTCTGTCTCGCCGTATTCGCAGTTTTGGCGATCATTCCCAGCCCCGCCAAGAATCTTATGTACTATATGAACAGCGACAAGCTGCAGGGGCTATCCAATAACCCCAACCAGATTGCCTTTCTCGCTGCTGTCGGGCTTTCGCTGCTCATTGCAATCGAATTGTGTGGCGGCAATAATAGGAGCTGGGGTCTTATTGCGTTGTCGGCCGCGTGCGGATTAGCGGGGGCCATGTCAGGCAGCGCGGCCTTCACTTTCGCCGTCGGGGGCACGTTTGTGCTGGCGCTTATTATTGCTGGAATCCAGGCGTTTAAGCGTACTTCGATGCGCCTGCCACTGACAATCTGTCTGCCTTTCGTGCTTGCAATTCTATTCACAGTGCCCCTGCCGAACTTTTTGGGAACATGGGTTGGGCCATCGCCATCAGAGGTTAGCCAACTGCCTGCGACTGCAAATTCTGACCCGGTAATGGCCTTGTTGGAAAGCGACGGGGGGCAGGGCGCGATTAGAATGACGCTTTGGAAAAATGCCATCTCGGTGTTTGCGTCATCACCAATATTTGGAATGGGCCCGGGACCGCATGTTCCCTTAATGCTGTCAGACTCGTCCACGGTGACTCTTAACGAAGCTCACAATACCCCGATCGACATTCTTGTGGTTAGTGGCATTCTGGGCTTCTTGGCTTTTTCTGGGTTGTCCGTTTGGGTGTTGATCAACGCCGTTGAGAAAAAGACATTGGGAGGAGTGATGGTTTCAGTGGCCCCGGTGGCTCTGTTCATGTTGCTCCACTACGAGGCCAGGCAGCCATTGTTTTGGATCGTGATATTTTTCGTCGCCAATGCCCTACCTAAAGTCATAGGCAAGGAAGCGTCGGCCCCAGGTTCTTTTGGTTTGAGCAATTCTGCATAGCCTTGAACGCTTCTACTCGACATAGACGGCAGTGAAATTGCTCTCTTGTCGATTACAGTCCATCCTTACAAAGGGCGTAGAAAATGCGTTTCGCAATTTACGGTACGGGCGGAATGGGGAGGGAAGTCGCTCCCATCGCGGCCGACCAATTGGTAGCCGAGGAGATTTCGTACCTCAGCGATGATCGGCCCGATATCGTATTTGTGGACGATTCTGAAAATGCGCCGACAGTGTGCAATGGTCTGCCGGTCATAAGTTTTCGTCAGCTTCAGTCATCCGAACATAGGACCCGTAAAATCATTGCGGCAGTCGGGGACGGCAGAATCCGGAAGAAGATTGAAGATCGGTGTATCGCTGCAGATTTGCAAATCGCGAGCCTGACGGCGAAGACTGCCCGGATTTTTGGTGGTGTTGCCGTGGGCGCTGGCTCAGTTCTCTGCGATTTTACGACGGTCACGTCGAACATAAAAATCGGGAAGAGTTTTCAAGCCAACGTCTATTCTTACGTCATGCACGATTGCGTAATTGGAGACTATGTGACCTTCGCCCCTCGCGTTTGCTGCAATGGGAACGTGCATATCGGCGACTTCGCCTACGTTGGAGCGGGCGCCATGTTCATTCAGGGGACACGTGATCGGCCCCTGATCATTGGGGAGGGCGCTGTAGTAGGCATGGGCGCGGTAGTCCTCAAATCCGTCGCCCCCTACACAGTCGTGGTCGGAAATCCTGCGCGCTTAGTCAAAACACTTCACCGTCCAGACTGATCTGGCTGGCGAGCATCAGTTAAAGCGAGGACGACGGCTTCGTCGATGCCCTCCGCGATACCTTGGCTGACTTCTTCTACGGTGCGTCGCCGATGACTGTCCAACTGTATCCGTGTCGCCAGTGGGTCTGGACGTCCTTGAAGCCGTTCGCCTCCAAAAGTGCTATGGCCTCTGCTTCAGTGTAGTATTTGGCGTAAGCTGGATTGAGTTGATCATAAATGACGAGGCGCCGTTTGTCGGGCGCCAATTTCCCGTAAACTCCTTGGAGGTAACCGCGCATCGGAAGCGGAAACAGTCGACACAGCCCAATATAAGCTCTCAGTATCGCGTCAGCCAGGTAGCATATCGCCGACAATGCCCAATGGGGCAAATTCTTGGTAATAATCCGGATCGGTTCGGCGATGGCAAGATAAGCCTCATTACCTTCTTTGCCATAAAGCCACACAAGCATCTTGCCCCCGGGTCCCAGCGCCGCTCGAGCCGCCCGCACAGTTGATGCAGGATCAACGATATGATGGAGCACCCCTAGCGAGACAACAAGATCCAGTGGCGTCTCAACTTTGAGTTGATCCCCAGTCCCATGGATCAAGGTCACGTCGTTACTTCGATCCGCAGTGTTGGATTTCAGGACATCGAACGCGTCGGAGGGCTCGACCGCAACGACATGAGCCGCTCCTGCCTCAAGGAGCATTCTGACTATGCGACCGGAACCAGATCCTATGTCGCCGATTTTCAACCCCACTAGATTCTGGACTGGAAAGAGCGGCTCAATATAGTCGGCCAACAGGTCTGTCGAACCATAGAATCCGGAATTATCGACGTATCGGGTCCACTGTTCACCAAAATCCGCAATCGTCTTGTCATCGGTCGCCAATTTATCCTCGCTATTATGTGACCGCCAGATCTTCAATCCAACTTCCTCGCTATAGTTAAGATTGTGCTTTGCTGAAGTGGCTCGATTTGTCCAACCACATTTTACTTATTCGATAAGCGGAGTTCGGCTCGGTTATACCACTGCCAAGGTTGGCATCAGCGCGTTGAAGTAGGGTCCGCAGGAGATCTTCGGTCAAGGACCGAGTCATGTCTACGGGCGCTACAAAAGCTAGGGTCGGATTTGACCGGCGCCTTTGCGTAGGAGTAATATCCTGAGCTCGCAGGCACCGACCTCCAAAGCGGCTTACAAAGACGTTGTCGCACTGTAAGCCCCGGCGGTCCATCCTTCTAGTGAAGCCATCGTCGCGCAACCGGCAGGTGAAGCCCCTGCCGATGGATCGGGCGCCGTTCTCGACTATTTGGCCGCTGCTGGTTTTTAGGACAGAGCTAATCTTTCGACGTTTGGCACGAGCAACAAGATTAATGAAAACGCGATTAAATTTCCTGCAGGGCGTTTATTTCCGCCACATCCAACACATTGCTAAGCCGCACGATAGAAAGCAGGTCGATTGATACTACTCAGGCCAGTTTGATGTGGTTTCACACTGAATGGTGCAGGCTCAATCACTGGCGTTCTGATTGTTGGAAAGTAAGCATCTGGTGAGGACGGCGGCGGGCTGAGGATTTCAGCGTATGGCTATTTGTTGATGCGCGCCTTTGCAGCGTTGCGGCGGGCGGCGATGCGGCCGAGAGCGTATTTGATCGGCAACTCCTCGAT
>NZ_LAPV01000030.1 GCF_000971275.1 Devosia psychrophila
CCGGGACGACTGCGGGTTCCCAGCGAATGACCCATGTCGAAAGATTTGAGGCAAGCGAGCTCAGATCGGGAAGCAGAAGAGCATCAAGGTCAGCTTGCGTGGTGATCTTGCGGGCCCTGGCTTCGTCGCTGACCTCGATGTCGGCACGGGCGGAGCCAACTTTATATCCCTCGACCCAGCGTTCCTGGCTGGTCTTTTCAAGGAAAAAGTCGACGAACTGGAGGGCGAGTTCTTTGTTATCGGCCCCCACAGGCACATTGAGAGTCGCAATAAGGGGTATCGAGCCTTCCTTGGGCAGGACGTAGTCGACGGGCGCACCACTATCGACGAGCAGTTGAGCCCGACCGTCCCAGAACGGCATTGCCCAAACTCGACCGTCCCGGATGTAGCTTTCGAGAATCGCGGAAGCTTGTTCAAAACCGATTGATTGAGCGGCGAGGCGTGCCATGGCTTCAAAGCCAGGATCGATATCGTTGTCGACATCCCCGCCGTGCACCGAGGACATCAGCTGGGTGAGGAAGGCCGCCATGATATTGGCAAAGGTGGGCAGAACGATCCGGTTATCGAGGCGCTCGTCGTACAGGTCGGTCCAGGACGTGGGCGCTTCTTCGAACATGTCGGTGCGATAGAGCAGCGCAAGATATTGGAGCTCGTGGACAGCTCCGCACGCGCCGGCGACGGCACTGATGGCGGCATTGAGGTGAGCGAGGTTAGGGACCGTTTGCACGCTCAGAGGCTCCAACAGACCCTCGCGACATCCTTCGAGGGACTGGGACGCGGTCATCACCACAACATCGAAGCCGGGACGCCCATTGGTGGCTTTGATTTTGGCGTAATCCTGTTGCGAGGAGCCCACCGCATCATAGATCACCGAAACGCCGAACTGCTCTTCGAACGGCTTGATAATGGCGTCTTGAATGATCTGCTCGTATGGCCCGCCATAGCTGTTGACGATCAGTTCCTGACCGTGAGCGATGGTTGCGGCGCCTGACAGCACGGCAGCAGATGCCGCAAGGAATAAGCACTTCAGGATGTTCCCCCTCTCGTTTACTTGCATTGGGCAAAGTGGCGGGGAACGGAAAGGATCTCCAATATTAAGCTTCGCACATTAATATCGTAACGCTATCAATGGCTGCACCTTTGTATCCTCCTATCCGTTCCCGACAAAATCAGGACCGGACGGTGCGTTCGAAGGTTTTGAGTTGCTGGAAGACGGAAAGCCATAGCTGATAGCCGCGCTCATCACCGTCTTGGCGGGCATAGACTGCACACCAGGCAGCGATGGACGCAGCTCTCTGTCCAAAGATGTGAGCGACAGTGGTCGCGGCTAGGGTCGGACTGGCTTCAAGATTTTTGACATCAGTGACCGAGCCCCAGGGCAGGGGCGTGGATGGTGGATGTATGCCTGACATATCGGTGCTCCATTACGAGCCCAGCACGTTGGTGGCCGGACGTTTCAATGGCAGGCAGCTGGCCCACATCGTCCGGAAGCACCATCAGTCAGTCAGCAGTCGATGCAAATGAATCCTAGCAATAATAATCCTAGACACAAGGATCAATTTTCGATGCGCATGAGTATTTTTGGCGCCTTGTCGACACAGTCATGTCAGCGGTGACGCGGCCTTAAATCAACGATATTTCGCGATTAATGCTCATCTACCGCGATTTTCTCTAGGCTTTCCAATCGCTCTTCACACACTTTCTGAACCAGCGCGTTCAGCTGTTCGGTGTGATCCATGAGCCAGTGCAACGCCTCCTCGCTGATCTCATAATGCTTGGAATAGCGGGCTTTGACATAGGCTTCATTGAGAACGTTAAACCAGGCATTGTAGCGGTGTTGATCACGAGGCCAGGCGTCAATCAGACGACGGTCACGATCCTCGGCAAGCATGCGCAGGAATTTCAGGTTGTGCGAGGGCGGGCTGTAGTTCGTCAGGACCAGCAGTACTGTCGCATAAGTTTGCTCTACTGATTGGTGTAACTCGAAGGCCGCCTCGTTTGTCATGTATCTGGACAGGGCAAACCTGCTCAACTCCAACCTATTTATTGCCGACTTTGAGCGTTGATTGTAGTGCTCCCACGCCACATCACAGGCCTGCTCGGCGGTAAGCACTCCCGGCTCAGCGAGTTCTCGATCGTCCATTTCATAGAGAAGGACGCCCTCTCTGCGGATGTCGGCGAAGAAGTACTGAGCATTGCGCAGGGCATTGTTCACCTCGCGACCCGAGTGCACAATCAACCCCACCGGCACACCAATCGTAGGCTCGCGGTTTAGCCGGTCCGTAGCCCGGTCCCAATATTCAAACCCCGCGAAACGGCTCTCGTTGACGATGACGAGAATGTCGTAGTCCGAGCGATAGCCCTTCATCGTGTGCGGCTCATCGACCCAAGTGCCTTTGGCATATGATCCGAACAGAATGATCTTAAGGATGCGCCCGCGGCGCTTGGCCTCCGACTTTGCTTCTTTGAGCGCGTCGTCGAACTCCTCGTGGACGATCTCGACGATGCGCGCGACGTTGCGCTGCTTGCTTTCGGGAAGGTGATCGAGGCTGATCTTCATTTTTGGAGGCCCCTTTAGGTTCGCGAGCACCATGCCTTTTGAACTATGCCTAACCGGGAGTAGCCTGACAACATTGTTGGCAATTGATTTATGAATTCGACGCTTACATACTCGCAGAAGAATACGGCGCGCTAACTTGAGCCACGGACCGCAATGGAATTTCGCCAGCTTTCTTTGTTCGTCGCGCTTGCCGAAGAGCTACATTTCGGCCGAACCGCAGCTCGGCTGAATATCGCTCAGCCGGCACTGACTGTGCAAATCCAGAACCTTGAGCGCGACCTCGGGGTTCAGTTGCTGAGCCGATCGACGCGACGGGTTCAGCTGACCAAAGCGGGCGCCGCTTTCTATGAGCGAAGCCGAAGGATACTGGGCGATCTGGAAAACTCGCGCCTAGTCGCTCAGGCCATTGCCGGGAAGGACCTGAAGAAGCTCACGATTGGCACAATTTATCCTGCCACCTTCGGAGTATTGCCAGCCTTCCTAGCCAAGATCGGTCGT
>NZ_LAPV01000031.1 GCF_000971275.1 Devosia psychrophila
ACGGGAAGCTTGTTGCCCGGCCGGAGTACCACGATGTCGCCCAGCACAACATCGGCGGTCGCTACTTCGATTTCCTTGCCGTCCCGGAGCACGGTGGCTTTGGGTGGAGCGAGGTCGAGCAGCGCTCTGATTGCGGCCGACGCCCCGGCACGGGCCCGCATCTCCAGCCAATGGCCAAGCAGGATGAACACGAGGAGCACGCTCGCCGCCTCGAAGAACTGTTGGCCCTCAAAAAAGAATGTCGCGCCGACGCTTAAAAAATACCCGGTGCCAACGCTCAGAACGACCAGGACTGCCATGTTGAGCACGCCGTTCCGAAGTGCACGCCACGCCGCCACCACGAATGGCCAGACCGGATAGAGGATTGCCGCGCTGGCGAGCAGGAACATAGTGAGGTTCATGCTCAACCCGAACGGCGGGCGCAGGAGCGGCCCGCCCAAGCCCATCGGCTCCAGGAGGAAGATCGGGATCGAGAAGACAAGACTGATCAGGAAGCGGTTTCGCATATCCTTGACCATGCTCTGCATATCCCCGCCAGAGCCGTGGCCCATCTCATGCGCCATGGCATCGCGGGACGTTGTCGGCGCAGCCGTCCCCTTGCGATCCGCGGCCGGCTGGGTCATGGCCGCGTGCCCGGCATGCTCATCGCGTGCGGGCGCGGCGGGCGCATCTCGACGAGCCGGTGGCATCGTTATGCTGTCAGGGCTGCAAAGGTGGCGCGGCACGATCTCGCCCCGGCAATGGAAGCCGCAGGCTTCGATCTCCCGGGCGATGGCCTCGGCGCTGGTCTTGGTGTCGTCGAAGGCGACGCTCGCCGTCGTCGAGGCGGCGTTCATGTTCACCGCGGTTACGCCAGGGAGAGCCGACAGCCGCTTCTCGACCGCGGTGAAGTCGAGGATACTGGTGAGATTGCCAACGTCGAAGGTCGCTTTTTTCATAATCCAACTCCTGGAGCCAGGCTCGGGCCGAGGTGTGTCTGATACCGCTCGAAACACAGGGGGTCCTGTTCTGCGTTCATGGGTCTACTCTGGGCGTGGGCGGTCCAGAGCCGCTCAAGCTGCCGATTCCGAGTGCAGCATTGGTTGCCCATATCGAGGCCGCTGCATCTGTCTCGTCGCCGGCAAGGGCACGGATCGCGTCGATCGTCTCTGGGATCACGATCGCCTGGTTGTCGACCATGTAGGCGTAAAACAGCTCGTCGCCCTGCACCGTCAGCATGTCCGCCCACAGCGCCACTTCGTAGAGGTCGCCATGCGGCCGACCAATGTCGAGCATCCATTCCTTGATGCTGTTGAGGGCCTTCAGGCCATTATCGCCACGGACGAGTGCGATGCGCGAGGAGGCACGGAACGCATCCAGAACCTCTTCCTTGCCAGCGGTTCTGGTCATCCGGACGTTCCAGAAGTGCAGATGGCCAAGTGTTTCTGGAACCTTCACCGCCATCGTTACGACATCGAGGTCGGGATCGACGCTTTGCGCGTCCGGCCCCTGGTGGCTTGGTATGCTCGGTTCGGGCACCAGGGTGTTCATGATGCCGGTCTCGTGACTTTCCCAAGGGTCGGTCGCCCGCCGCAGCAGGGTTCCGCGTGCATTATGCAGCAGGCCCGCCTGCTTCAGGGCGGTCAGCGTCCGCACGATCGAGGTGGTGTTGCAGGAAACGACGCGGGTGCTTTGGCGCCCGATAGCGGTTTCATAGGACGAGTCCGCCACAAAGGAGTGGCCGGTCACGGCGTGTTTTTCGCCGCCCTGCACAATGAATTTGAGCCCCAGTTTCCGGTACGCCTCGATATTGGTTGCTGCGATATTCTTCGGCGTGCAATCCACGACGATATCCGCGGCGCCGAGCAGATCCAGGACTTCGCCGCTGACCTCAATGCCGGCCGCCCGCATCGCCGCGGCGGCCGGCGCTGTCGCCCCAAAGACCCGAAAGCCCTTTTCGACGGCGACCGCCAGGCGCCAATCCGCAACGACATCCGCGACACCCGCCAGAACCAAGTCCGACTGAAGACCAACCGCCTCAGCGACGCGCTTGCCGATGACGCCATAGCCAGTCACCGCGACGCGCACTTTCTTTTTCGGTTGCATGAGTTGGTCGCCTTCTCTTGGTGTTTCTGATCGCTGCCTGAGCCTAGGTTCGATAGCCAAAGGTCGACATCATGCCGGTCGCCATGTGGTAGAGGTGGTGGCAGTGAAAGGCCCACTGGCCAGGGTTGTCGGCGTCCAGGGCGATCGTGACCGACCGCATCGGCGGCACGAGCACGGTGTCGCGAACCGCGCCGGAGAATCGTTGCCCATCGATCGCTACGACCTGGAAGTGGTGACCGTGCAGATGCATCGGGTGCGCCATCACGCTCGCATTGGTCAGCGTGACTTCGACGCGATCGCCCAAATCCACGAGGATCGGTGCACTGGTTTCAAGGCCCCAGCGATAGGCGGCCATGTCGCCGGTCAGCGCCATCTCGAATGTCTTGTCGGCCGGCCGGGATGCCAGGGGCGCGATGGCCCGGATTCCTGCTTCGAGGGCAAGGGCGAGGACAGGCCCTGCTTCGTCTGCCGATGTCGCGATCTTGGCGATGTCGGCCCCGGTAGGGCGTAGAAGGATGCCGGTACGCTCTGGTCCGCCTTCGCGTAGGGCCATGATCGGGAATGCCTTGGCCGCAGGCGGCAGTCGCAGCCTCACATCGATGCGTTGTCCCATGCTCACCGGAAAGCGCCGGCCGTTGACCGGATCGATGTCCTGGCCGTCGACGGCGATCAACTCGCCTTCCAGCTCGCCGACGTCGATCGTGAATGCCGTCGCGGTGGCGCCGTTGATGATCCGGAGGCGCACACGTCCGCCACGCTCGACCGGCACGATCTCTGGGTCGTCCAGAGTACGGTCGTTGGCGAGATAGGCGTCGTACTCAATATCGTTGAGATCCGGGGCCGTGGCGGCGCCGAAGCGCCAC
>NZ_LAPV01000032.1 GCF_000971275.1 Devosia psychrophila
AGAGCAATAGTCCTGTCGAAGCCGAACCGATCCAGGCATGGGCGAATCTCCTTCGCCCCCATCGAACCAGCAAGCGTGTCGCTTGGGAATCCCCAGAGAGTCACAACCAAGAGTCGTTGGTATTACCCCAAACCATCGCTGAAATCTGCCGAAGCGTTATCCCTGCTCGTCGCGCGGTTGCTCAGCGAATCGGCGCCACTATGGTCTTGGGATGCGCGACCAAGGATTTGCTATAGCCGCTGATTCTGTCAGGATGCAATGACCGCCAAGGGAGAGGGTGGAGGGCATGCAAGGGATCGAGTTATCGCGGGGCTTTTATGCCGATGTGGTTCGGCCCTGGCTGGCAAAGGTGGCGCCCGAGCTGCGCTATGCTGCGGCGTTGATCGGCTATGGTTCCGAATTGCTGGGGTTTGATGACGAGACGTCGCGGGACCACAACTGGGGGCCGCGCGTCCTGATCATCCTGTCCCGCGATCAATTCGAGCAGCATACCCGGCGCCTGGTGGGTGAGTTTTCCGAGGTGGCTCCGGCCAACTATCACGGCGAGCCGATTGGCTGGCGCAGTCGACCCCATGCTCCGGCCAATGGGGCGGGAGCTGCGGGAGCGGTCGAGCACGGGCTGGAATTCCACACGCTCGAGGCGCTGCTCGACGCACACTTTGCCGTCCGGTCGGTCGACAATCTCACCGCCGTACAGTGGGTCGGATTCGCCGAACAGAAGCTCCTTGCCTTCACCGCCGGCGCGGTGTTTCACGACGACGACGGTCGGTTGAGCCTGGCGCGGCAGCGTCTCGATTATTTTCCAGATGATGTGTGGTTCTACAAGATTGCTTGTCAGTGGCGCCGAATCGCCGAGGAACAGGCGTTTGTCGGTCGTGCCGGCCAGGTGGGCGACGATCTAGGTTCGCGGGTCATCGCTGCGCGGCTAGTGCGCGACGTGATGCGGATGGGTTTCCTTCTTGAGCGGCGCTATGCGCCTTATTCGAAGTGGTTTGGCAGCAGCTTTGCCAGGCTGCCGATTTCAGGAGTGCTGGTGCCGCACCTTGAGCGAGCACTGAATTCGAGGGATTGGCGGGATCGCCAGGACGCACTGGCCCAGGCCTATCTAGAGCTGGCGAAACGACAAAACTCGCTCGGTATTGCCCGGTTCGAGCCGGTCATCGGACCGTATCACGAGCGGCCGTTCACCACCATCAATGCCGATGATGCGGTTGTTGCGGCGCAGTCAGCAATCTCGGATGCCACGATAAAGCAGCTGCCCGTCATCGGGTCGCTGGATCAGGTCAGTGACCTAACGCCTCTGCTCGAAGACGCTCCGCTATCGCAAAGGATGATGCTTCAGCTGGGTGCTGCAGGTAGTGACGCGCTGAGATCTCGCATTCCATAATGCACATTATGCGACAGACGGAGACTCAAGGGACCAAGGCGCGCACGCTGAAGATGCGGCAGACTTTGCCAAGCCCCCAACCCTGCTATATAGTCACGATAGTCATCGTTGATGGAGTGAACCCATGTCCGCAAACTCAAAACCTGCCCCCGACGCCTGGACTGTGGCCAATGCCAAGGCGCGGTTGTCCGAGGTGATCGAGCGGGCGCAGAGTGAGCCGCAGATGATCACGCGCAATGGGACGCCTAGCGTGGTGATGGTTTCTGTTGAGGAGTGGGCGCGCAAGAGTGAGCGCAAAGGGAGCCTCGCGACATTCCTGATGGACTCGCCGTTAGCCGGATCCGAGCTGGCGGATGAGCGCCAGGGCGACGGGCCGCGCGATCTAACGCTGTGAACTACCTGCTCGATACCAATGTGCTGTCGGAAGTCCGCCGGCCGGCTCCGGATTCCAATGTTCTGACCTGGCTCGACCAAGTCGATGAGGACCGGGTCTACCTCAGTGTGATCTCCATCGCGGAGATAGCACGGGGCATTGCGCTGCTCGATGACGGCCGGCGCAAGCATGAGCTGGCCATATGGCTCGAGCACGAGCTACCGGCGCGTTTCGAATCGCGCGTTCTCGACGGCGATACCCAGACTGCG
Organism: Devosia psychrophila; assembly: GCF_000971275.1. GTDB lineage: Bacteria > Pseudomonadota > Alphaproteobacteria > Rhizobiales > Devosiaceae > Devosia > Devosia psychrophila. The sequence goes on from NZ_LAPV01000032.1 coordinate 2,030, forward strand.
TTGCTCTGGGGGCGGATGATGGGAGATGCCAGCAGGGAGGGGCGGGGCCTCAGTGTGATGGACGGCTGGATCGCCGCGATCGCCAAAAGGCACGGTCTCACCCTGGTGACTCGCAACACAAAGGACTTTCAGGACACGGGAATCGAGTTGGCCGATCCGTGGTCCGCCGGTTTTCCATAGCTACGGCGAGGATCCACGCAAAAATCCGGGGCCCCGACCCGATTGGGCATATGCCCCGCAAAGGCCCGCTCAGCCTGCCGACTCCAGGAGGATATCCACAGCCGGCCCAACTCGCTCAAAAACCAAATGTCAGTTTTGTCACTTGGCGTGTTGACACCAAACGGGATCACCCCTAGAACCCCGCTCACCGCTGCAGAACGAAGCGCCGCAAGGCACTGAGGAACGCAGCAAGCCACTGAAATCAAAAGCGTTTTTTGAATTCAGGTTTTCGAGTTTCAGATCAAAATGAAAAACGAAAATAGGGTGTTGACACTGGAAACGGTGTTCTGTAAAACCCGGCCAACGCTAACGACGTCGAGCGAAGTTCGCTCCCACTGTTAGCGGTTTCCGAAAGAGCAGGATGACCTGCTGGGCAACCAGCAACAAGGTTATGTTCTCTGAAAGAACCTGGAGACGAATGTTTCCGATGACGTCCTAGCCAGTGATGGCAGTGGGGTCAGCTCTTTGACATTGTGAAGATAGAAGAAAGAGAAACGTGGACGGCGAGGTTCTTGCGAACGGAAGCTGGGTTTTAGGACCTGGTGGAAGTTAAACAAGACTTTCGATGGGTGTACGTTTTCTTGAGAGAAAGCATAATGTTCTCGCTGACTTCGGTTAGCTGAGGATAGTGTGAGTTCTCGTCAATCATGCAAACGTGCATTCAGCGACCATGTCAGATTTC
>NZ_LAPV01000033.1 GCF_000971275.1 Devosia psychrophila
AGGTAGATAGAGGATGTGAACTTTGACGTTACAGCGCTGTCGCATGGCTACAAGGATCGCGCGAGACGCACCGTCGGAACCGATCACGATGGCATCGCCAGACACATCCGACTAGCACGGTGCTTTGTCGTTGAGATTACCGAGAAATCAGAGATAGTAGGTATTATATCAGTGCATCTTTTTTTTGTAGATGTGTATAAGAGAAAAGGGTGGGGGTAACCAACAAAAACTCACCTTCGCAATCAGCCCGCCGCGCACTACGCTGGCGGGCTTTTTCATGTGTTTCCCCCGACCATTAGCCATTTACCGAGCCCGCCCCTTCATCCCCGGTATCGATCATGGTAACGGTTCGTTTACTATCCGGGGGTGTCGTTGCCAGTTTCCACCAAGGTCGTTGCCATCATTGCGGCAAATCCTGCTCTGTCGTCCCTGCTGGCGATGGTGGTGGCAGGCGACTCGCATCTGAACGTGCGCCAGTTCGACAGCGAAATCGACCTGATCGCCTATATGCGGATCGCCCCGGTTGACATGCTGGTCTGCGACTTCGACCGCGAAGGCCGCCCGGCCTATGAAATGGTCGAAGGCATCCGCCTGAATGATGATCTGATCAGCCAGGATGTGCCGGTGATCGCTTTGACCCGCACCATCACGCCGCCGATGCGCCACCAGGCGATCAGCGCCGGGATTGACGAAGTCATCATCAAGCCAATGTCGCCGCGCCACCTGCTGCAGCGCATCCAGGCCCGCCTGCGCGGCCGCAGTGTCGTCGGTGCCCTAGGCGGCTATCGCGGCCCCGACCGCCGCAACCGCATTTCCATGCCCGCTCTACAGCCGGTGCCAACGCGCCGCACCTCGGACAATGTCGTTCAACTCTTCCCCGACCGCCGCAAACCAAGGCATCCGGGGCTGGAGGGTTAAGCCCTTCATCCGGCGATGCAGTCAGCACCACCCTAAACCCAACCCACGGTGTCACCCCGGCCTTGAGCCGGGGCCCATCTCGATATAGCTCCACAGCCGCAAGGTCGCCGGCATCGGCACGACCACCTTGCGGCAAGACACCCATCTCAGGATGGGTCCCGGCTCAAGGCCGGGATGACATCGAGTATGTTGTTGCTCAAGAGCTCAATGGAACGCGGTAGAGGCCGAGGCATCGCGCTTCTGGGTGGGCTTGGTGTCAGTTGAGACGATCCTACCGTGTTTCGCTGATCAACCGGCTCAGCCTTGCCCACAGGTCCTCGATCGTATCTGCGAACTGCACCGCGCGGTCATATCCTACGAGCCCCGGCGACAGAACATCTGCCGCGTAGCCGCGGATCACTTCATAGGCTTTGTGCCGGTTGAGCATAACCACGGGTGGGGTGCGCCCTTGCAGCCTGGCGGCTGCCCAGGTGCCGAACAGTGCCGATGCTGAAGCCAGCGATCCCGGCAGTGCCACATAGGCCTGCGCCAACTGCGCCAGACGCTCCAGCCGCTCCTCGCGCATCGACAACACATCCATGGTGACGCCGGACAAGGCTGGCGGCAACACGATGCTGGTGTCGGCAATGATCTGCACATGGCCGCCAGCCGCACGGGCCGCGGTGATCAGCGGCACGGGGATGATGCCGTTTTCAGCCAGGCAGACGATGCGGGCGCCGCGCTTGGCAAAATAGGTGCCGGTCTGGCTCATGATCGAAGCGCGTTCGGGATCGCCCGGACCTTTGTCGGAGGCAAAAACGGCGATGACTGGCGCGGTACTTTCTGGTTCCGTCATGCTCATCGTCCTCGTTTCAACCCGCCAAGAATGCCCCGGACCAGCGCACTGCCGAGCCGATTGGCAACGGTGCGCGCCAGAGAGTTCATCGCGGCCTCTGCAGGGCTCTGGCGGGTCGAGGCACGGCGCGTAGGCGCAGCCTCCTGATAGGTCCGCTCGGTCTTGCGAATATCATCGTCCTGCTGCTGGCGTTGCTCCGCCAACTGCTTGTCACGCGCCTTGCTCGCCAGCACCTCGAAAGCCGAATCACGATCGACCGCCGCGTCGTAAAGCCCTGCGACCGGCGAATTGGCGATAATGGCGCGGCGCTCTTCGGGCAGCAGCGGCCCGACCTGCGCCGAAGGCGGCCGGATCAGCGTGCGACCGACAATCGAGGGAATGCCCTTGGCTTCGAGCACCGAAACCAGCGCCTCGCCGATACCTAGCTGGGTGATGACCTCTTCGGTCGAGAAAGCCGGATTGGGCCGGAACGTTTCGGCGGCAACGCGCACGGCCTTTTGCTCGCGCGGCGTATAGGCGCGCAGGGCGTGCTGCACGCGGTTGGACAGTTGGGCCAGCACCGATTCGGGAATATCGATCGGGTTCTGGGTCACGAAATACACGCCGACGCCCTTGGAGCGCACCAGCCGCACCACCTGCTCGACCTTGTCGATCAGCACCTTGGGCGCGTCGTCGAACAGCAGATGCGCTTCGTCGAAAAAGAACACCAGCCTGGGCTTGTCGACGTCACCGACTTCCGGCAGTTCCTCGAATAGCTCGCTCAGCATCCAAAGTAGGAACGTCGCGTAGAGGCGTGGCGAGCGCATCAACTCGTCGGCGGCGAGAATGGAGATGAAGCCTTTGCCGTCGCGGTCAATCCGCATCAGGTCAGCGATTTCCAGCGCCCGTTCGCCAAAGAAATTCTCGGCGCCCTGCTGTTCCAGCACCAGCAACGAGCGCTGGATGGCGCCTATGGAGGTGGCCGAAACATTGCCGTAGAGGGTCGAGATTTCCTTGGATCGCTCCTGGATGTCGACCAGCAAGGCGCGCAGATCTTTCAGATCGAGCAGCAGCAGGCCTTCATCGTCTGCAAGCTTGAAGGCGATGTTGAGCACGCCTTCCTGCGTATCATTGAGTTGCAACAGGCGGCTCAGCAGCAGCGCCCCCATTTCGGAGATCGTGGCGCGGATCGGATGGCCCTGCCGGCCGAACAGGTCCCAGAAGATCACCGGGAACACGTCGTCCTTGTAGTCGGTGAAGCCGATATCGGCGGCGCGCTGGGTCTGCCAGCCTTGGGCCGCGCCCTGCTTGGCCACGCCGCTCAGGTCGCCCTTGATGTCGGCTGCAAACACTGGCACGCCCGCCGCCGAAAAACCCTCGGCCATCACCTGCAGGGTCACCGTCTTGCCGGTACCGGTGGCGCCGGTCACCAGGCCGTGGCGATTGCCATATTTCAGCGCCAGGTACTCGGGCTGCGTGCTGGTTCCGAGAAAGATCTTGTCATCAACGAGCATGGGCGCGGTCACCTTTGAGTTGCGTTCTTATAGCCGCCCGCGTCAGCGCGGGACAACTCGTAACTCTGTTTTCCCAAGCACGCGCGTTGCGAAGCGTTCGCGCTAGGCCTGTGCGGCGCGCAACTCACCGACTTCCGCGCCGCGCACGCTCTTGATCGTCTGGTGCGCCAGCGATTTCAGCAGCTTGCGCTGTTCGTCGTCGGGATCGGTCAACTCCAGCAACACACCGGCCAACATGGCCTGACTGGCCGCGATATTGCCGTCGTCGCATTTGAGCGCATAGCCCCAACCCTTGTCGCGAATGGCGCCGCATTGCACGCCTTCGGCACCGACCTTCTGCATCAGCCGCCCTTTGAACGCCGCCATCAGCAGGGTATCGGCATGACCTGTGCCAGCCACCAGATGCGGATGGCTGGTCGCGGCATCGAACAGCCGCTTGGCGGCATAGCCAAGTTCATCGGAAATCCCCTTGCCGGTGGACATCCGCGCAAAGCCATAGGCAAAGGCGCGCAGTGGCGCGGCAAAGGTCGGGATCGAACAGCCATCCGTGCCGCATCTGTCTTCCGTCAGGCTTTCCCCGATCACCGCTTCAACCGCGGCGCGGACGGCTTTCTGCACCTCATGCTCGCGGCCAACATAGCCAACTGTCGGAACGCCCATGGCAAGCGCCACGCTCAACATGCCGGAATGCTTGCCCGAACAATTGTTATGCAATGGGCTCGGCTCCGCACCCGACGCCCGCAAGGCATCGCGCGCTGCGGCATTGGTGGGGGCATGGGCACCGCATTCCAGGTCGGCGGCCGAAAGGCCAATACGCATCAGCAGGCCATTGGCTGTCGTGACATGCGCATCTTCGCCGTGGTGGCTGGCGCAGGCGAGGGCCAGCTCTTCCTCGCTGTGGTGGAATTTGCCTTCCGCATGCCGCGCAAAAATCGGCAGCGCCTGCATCGACTTGATCGCCGACCGTGGGAAGACCGGCCGCTCGATGTCGCCGGCCGAGGCGATGATGGCACCGTCGGCGTCCATCACGACATAAGCGCCGCGGTGGCGGTTCTCGACCCAGTTGCCGCGAATGGTTTCGGCAAGAATGGGATTGGCATCCATCAGAAAAAACTCCGGTCCAGGCTGTGGTTGAGGAACAGCGCAGGACCGGAAAAGTCAACAGAGCATGGGAAGGAGGTCGGCACGAAACGGAAAATCAGCTGACCGCGGTGGACACCATGACATGCTGGATGGAGGAAATCGCCTGATTGTTATTTGCCATAGCGGGCTGCACGGCAAAGGCGCCGGCTGCGGCGATGACGAGGCCGCACAGTGCAGCGACGAGAAGTTTTTCCTGATGCTTGGTCATTTTGTCCCCCGGCACGTTTCGGTTGTTGACGCCAACCTGCCCGACCCGCTTTGAACTGATCGTGATAAGTCCGTTCAGAATCCGTTCATCTGACGCGCCGCGTGTGGCACACTTGAGAAAAATGGGAGTTCTATGATGACGAAAGTTCTGGTGACGGGCGGCAGCGGCAAACTCGGGCGCGCTGTATTGAAAGACCTGGTGGCGCATGGCTATGAAGTTCTGAACCTCGACCAACAGGCCCTGCCCGAGCCGATCTGCCCCAGCATTCGCGTCGATTTGACCAACTTCGGCGAAGTCGCAGCGGCCATTCTTGGCGGCGTCGACGAGCGCAAGGGACCGTTCGATGCCGTGGTGCATCTGGCCGCAATTCCCGCGCCAGGCTTGGCCGCCAATGCCCGAACCTTCGCCAACAATGTCCCCACCACCTACAACGTTTTCGAGGCTAGCCGACTGGCAGGCATCAAGAATATCGTATTTGCCTCGAGCGAAACGGTGCTCGGCCTGCCCTTCGACACGCCGCCGCCCTATGCGCCGGTGGACGAAGAGTATTACCCACGCCCCGAAAGCGCCTACTCGCTCGGCAAGCTGCTCGACGAAACCATGGCAGCCCAATTCTGCCGCTGGGACCCGTCGCTGCGCATCTTGGCCTTGCGCTTTTCCAATGTGATGAACCCGGAAGACTACGCCGCCTTTCCCAAGTTCGACGCCGATCCGCACAGTCGCAAATGGAACCTATGGGGCTATATCGACGCCCGTGATGGCGCACAGGCTGTACGGCGCTCAATCCAGGCCGACTTCACCGGCTTCGAGGCCTTCATCATCGCCAACGCCGATACGGTGATGAACCGCTCGAACATGTCATTGCTGGCCGAAGTGTTTCCAGGCGTGCCGACCAGGGGCAATCTAAGCGCGAACGGCACCTTGCTATCAATTGAAAAAGCCAAGCGAATGCTGGGATTTTCTCCTCAGTACAGCTGGCGCAACGAGGTAGCGAAGGGCTAGAAAAATCGGCGGGTCAATGACCCGCCGACCTGTTTTCATCAGGCGCCAGAGCTGACGCGGATGATCTGGGATGTGCCAGCTTCGGGGTCTTCGGTGACGGCGTAGACTGCGCCGTCGGGACCCACCTTGACGTCGCGCACGCGCGCGTCGAGCGGAATGCGCTCTTCGGTGGCGACCTGGTCATTTTCCAGATGCACCACGACGAGGCCGCGCGAGACCAGGCCGCCGATGAGGAACGAATTGTCCCAGGCGGGGAACTCATCGCCGTCATAGAAGGCCATGCCGGAGGGTGCGATCACCGGATCCCAATAATACACCGGCTGCTCGGTCGCGGCCTTTTCGGTGATGCCCTCGCCGATAGGCGCACCGCTGTAGTCGATGCCGTAAGTTACTTCAGGCCAACCATAATTCTTGCCAGCCTCGGGCCGATTGAGTTCGTCACCGCCCTTAGGGCCGTGCTCCACAGTCCACAAGCGGCCTTCACCGTCGAGCGCCGCGGCCTGCATGTTGCGGTGGCCGAGGCTCCAGATTTCAGGAAGCGCACCGGCCTGATTGACGAATGGATTGTCCGCTAATGCCGCGCCGGCAGCGTCAATGCGGAATACTTTGCCGAGGCCGCTGGCGATATCCTGAGCCTGAATTCGGGTCTCGACATCGGAGCGCTCGCCGACGGTGACGTAGAGTTCGCCTTCCGGGCCAAAAACCAGGCGGGAGCCGAAATGCTTGTCCCCGTCATAGGTTGGCATCTGTTGGAAGATAACTTTCACGTCTTCCAAAGCGGCGGTGTTGTTGGCCAAATCCTTCACCAGCTTGGCCGACGCGACCGACGTGGCGTTGCCGCCGTCGCGGGGTTCCGAAAAGGAGAAATAAATCAACCCGCTGGCCTCGAAATCAGGGGCGAGGGCGACGTCGAGCAGACCGCCCTGCCCGTCCCTATCCACCTCAGGCACACCAGTAACTTCTGGACCGGCCTTGCCGGCTTCGCTGACGATGTGCATGGCGCCGGCCTTGGCGGCGACCAGCATGCGGCCATCGGGAAGGAACTCCATCGACCATAGCTGCGGCAGGCCCTCCGCGACGATTTCCTGAGTGACGGCAGTGGCTTGCGCAGGTGTTGGCGCGCGGGTCTGGGCTGCGAACACCGGTTTCTGATCGGGGGCGTTGGGTGGTGCGGTTTCGGCTTGAGCGTAGGCAGAGCCGGCGAGCAAAGCGCTAGTCAGCAGCGTGCTGGTTAGCAAATGAGCGGCGCGGATCATGGGGATACTCCGTTGGTTCATGAAGATAGAACCACGCCCCAGCCCATCCGTTGCCTCGGGCCGTTCAAGTTTGGGTCATCCGACCGGAATGTAGCCGATGCCTTTCAGCGCAATTTCGTCTAGGCTGTCTTCGTAGCCTGCATCGGCGTAGCGCATGACGCCCAATGCGGTGTCGTTGCTTAGCGCATGTATTAGCCGTTCTGTACCCGCTTCGGTGCCATCGGCGATGATCGTGACACCGGCCGAGGTCATGTAGCCGGCGTAGCCGCCGCCGCCGGAATGGACCACCACCAGATCGGCCATCGACGAGCACAGTAGCATTGCATCGAGCAGCGGCCAGTCGGCGATAGCGTCGGAGCCGTCCTTCATATTCTCGGTCATGATATTGGGATGGGCCATGGCGCCGGCATCGAGATGATCGCGGCTGAAGGCGACCGGACCGGCCAAAGTGCCGTCGGCGACCATCTGGTTGACCGTCTGAGCCAGCGCGGTGCGCTCGCCATGCCCGAGCCAGGCGATGCGGGCAGGCAGACCTTCGAAGGGGACGTGCTTGCGGGCCAGCGCGATCCAGTTGGTGACGATATGGTTGTCTGGAAACAATTCAAGTAACTTGTCGTCGATCTTGGCAATGTCGGCCGGATCGCCGGACAGGGCCATCCAGCGGAACGGGCCAATGGCGCGGGCGAACAGCGGACGCAGATAGGCTTCGGTGAAAATCTTGATGTCGAAAGCGTTTTCGACGCCGCCGGCCTTGGCGTGAGTGCGGATCAGGTTGCCGTTGTCGAACACTTCCGAACCGGCCTGCTGGAAGGCCAGCATGGCGCGGACGTGGTCGACGATGGAGGCGCGGCTGGCGGCCATTAACTGGCCGGGGCCTTCGACGCGGAGGCGCCTGACCTCATCGAGCGACATGCCCTTGGGGACGTAGCCATAGACCAGGTCATGGGCCGAGGTCTGGTCGGTGACGATATCGGGGACTATGCCGCGGCGGGCGATTTCGGGATAGATTTCGGCTGCATTGCCGACAAGGCCGATGGAAGTGGCGCGTTTTTCGGCGACGGCCCTGTCGATCATGGCGAGGGCGGTATCGAGATCGGGCGCGATCTCTTCTAGATAGCCGATGTCCTGGCGCTTTTTTGCGCGCTCCGCATCGACATCCACACAGAGGATCGCCGCCCCCGCCATGCGACCCGCCAGCGGCTGCGCGCCGCCCATGCCGCCGAGGCCTGCAGTGAGGATGAAGCGGCCGGCCAGCGAGCCGCCGAAGCGGTTTTCGGCGATGCGCATGAAAATTTCATAGGTCCCCTGGATGACGCCCTGGGAGCCGATATACTGCCAGGCGCCGGCGGTGAGGCCGCCCCAGCAGATCAAGCCCTTTTTCTCCAGCTCATAGAATACCTCGGCTTTGGCCCATTGGCCGACGATGTTGCAGTTGGCCATGATGACCAGCGGTGCCTTGTCGTGGGTTTTCAGCAGGCCGATCGGTTTGCCGGACTGGATGATGAGGGTCTGGTCCTCATCCATGCGCAGCAGGGTTTGCACGATGGCCTTGTGGCTGGCCCAGTTGCGCGCGGCCTTGCCCAGCGCGGCATAGACGATGAGTTCGTCGGGGTTTTCACCAACCGCGAGGACGTTTTCGAGGAGGCGCAAGAGGGCTTCCTGGCGCCAGCCTCTTGCCCGGAGTGTGGGGCCGCCGGGAATGGGGAAATTGGGGTGGCGGGGATTTATGC
>NZ_LAPV01000034.1 GCF_000971275.1 Devosia psychrophila
GCCCCTGTTCGAGGCACGCACTCGATCACCCCAAAACAGCAAAACCCATAGCGCAACACCTGCGGACCACGGGTTCCTGCATGAGAGGCTTTCGTACGCCAAGAGGCACCCGAAACCCTTCACCATTTGCAGACATCCGCAACAGGTTTCCGAAATCCTGAAAGCTGCCGCTTGGCTCGATCTTGAGACTTCGGGTTTCGTGTTACATTGCTCATTAAAGCCTAACAATAACCGAGCGGCTGCCCCAGGCCGATTATCGATCAGTCGGGCCATTGCAGAATTTTCGCCTCGCGGTCGAGCCAGATGTCTTCGATGGGCGTTTCGGTGACGTCATTAGCAAGTGCAGCTTTACCGAGTTCTTCGCTCAGCCGCTCGGCGACGATGAATTCTTGGCCCGGATGCAGATTGCAGGGATCGAGGAAGAAGTGGCCATGCTCTATTTCGTGGTCGCGAACGATGATGGGGCTGTCGCCGGCGGCTAGGCGCATAGCAAGGTCCCATGCCGAGATATGGGCGGCCTGCGGATCGATGCTGACCTTCATGCGATCCAGCGGGTTTTTGGTTGGGTCCGGTACGACAGTTGCCGTCACGCCTGGTCTGTTGGCGAGCGCCTCGCTCCATACATTGAGCGCAGAGCGTTCGCGGGCGCGAATTCCCTCGTGGTCGCGGGTCTTCCAGGCGATCATTGCAGCCATTACGCCTATGATGCTTTCCTTGCCGACCTTCATGCCGCGACCAATTCCGCGGTTCTGCAAGTAAGTGGCACGAACCAGGTCCTTGGAACCCGACACGATGCCGGAGGTCGGACCGCCCAAGAACTTGTGGCCTGACCAGATGACGATATCAGCGCCGAGGGCGAGAACCGTCGTCAGGTCATATTCCGAGGCTGCATCGACGATGACGGGTATGCCTTTTTCATGGCAGACTTGGATAAAGGTGGCGATCGGGATCTGCGCATAGTCGACGACATGGTGCGAAATCACGAACACGGCCGCGGCCGTATTTTCGTTGATCGAGGTGGCAAGTTGATAGGCCGAGCTGGCGGTGGCCTGACCCACAGGCACGACCTTGGCGCCGGAAAGCCGGATCATTTGCTCGATCGGCGCACCGAAGCTGATCATGTGGCCAGAAGGGATGACCACCTCGTTCTTGAGCGTGCCAGTATCGGGCAAGCGCTCGATGGCGAGCAGGTCGGACCCGGTCATGGCGCCGGCAACCGCCAGGGTAATTCCGGATGCGCATGAGGCTGTCACGAACCCGGCCTCGGCGCCGGTCAGGTCGGAGATCACCTTGCTCGCCTGCTTGTGCAGCGCCGTCATCTCGAAAAACTGGCTTAAACCGCGCGTCATGGCGTCGATTGCTTGCGGCACCACAATGGAGGCGCCCAGCGCCGTCATGGTACCTGAAACATTGATGACCTGGCGCAGCCCCAGATCCTGGCGAATATCATTGGACACGACGAATACCTCGAATTGGGATGGAGCGGTGGGCCTAATCAGGCCACTGTAGAGTTCTGGATGACGATTTAACGGGGACGGCCATGGCATTGTCCGGGCGTTCCCCGCTGAGGATTTCAGCCAGTCGCTTGGCAACGGTGTCGGCTTCGCCAGGATGGAGATTGCAGGGATCAAGCCAAAAAATGCCCTTCTCGGCCTGATGCCCGCGCACCATGATCGGGGGCGAACCCGCCGCCAGTGTGGAGGCAAGTCCATAGGCGGTGAAGCCGCTGTTTGGCAGCACGCGGACTTCAAGCCGGTCGAGCGGATTGTTTGTTGGGTCTGGGCTTATCTCGGTCTCGATGCCGGTGCGGTCGGCAAGCGCCGCCTGCCAGCCTTCGAGTGCGAGTTGCTCACTTGCTCTGATGCCGGCATGGTCGCGCACCTGCCAGGCGTCGAGCGCCGCCATGACGCCAGCGATGGTTTCCTTGCCAACCTTCATGCTGCGGCCGACGCCCCGGTTCTGCAGATATCCCGATCGAACTAGATCCTTGCGGCCGGCGATGATGCCTGAGGTCGGCCCGCCCAGAAACTTGTGACCGCTATAGATCACCAGGTCAGCACCCTCGGCGATAAAGCGGCGGAAATCGTATTCCGAGGCGGCGTCGACGATCACCGGCACGCCCATGTCGTGGCAGATTGCCACGAACTCGGGCAGCGTCAGCATGCCGTAGGCGATCGTCGAATGAGCAACGACGTAAATGCCGGCGGCTGTCGCATCCGTGATGGCGTCGGCCACCTGATAGGGTTGAGTGGAGCTAACGGTGCCGGCCAAGACCGGTGTCCCCCCCGCAAGCCGGATCGCTTGGTCGATGCTGTTGCCATAGCCGACATTGTGGCCCAGTTGCAGGATGACTTCGCTCTTGAGCCCAGTGGTATCGAGTGGCAGGCGCTCGACGGCCAAGGACCGGTCGCCTGTCATTGCAGCAGCTACGGCAATGACAATGCCGCCAGCAGCAGAAGCGGTGATGAAACCAGCTTCGGCGCCCGTTACCCGAGCCACGGTGGCACTGGCATGCCGCTGCAGATCGTCTATTTCAACGAATTCAGGCGCGATCTCGGCCATGGCTCTTATAGCCTCCGGCACCATGATCGAGGCGCCCAGGGCCGTCATCGTGCCCGAGACATTGATGATTGGGCGTAGGCCCAGGCGCTCGCGGATCGGAGTATTGCTGGTGGCGTTGATGGCGGATGCCATAATGCTGAACTTTCTAGGCGCGGAGTTCGAAGATGGCTTCGATCTCGACAGTGATATTATTTGGGAGGGACGAAACGCCGATAGCCGAGCGGGCATGCTGGCCGATCTCGCCGAATACGGCGGTGAACAGGTCTGAGCAGCCGTTGATTACTTCGGGATGGTTGGTGAAATTGTCCGCGGCATTGACCAGGCCAAGCAATTTGACCACCTGGCTGACTCTGCCCAGATCGCCGATGGCGTCGGCCAGCACGGACAGCAGGTTAAGGCCGGTCAGCTTGGCATGTTCGTAAGCTGCGGCGGTCGTCACATCGATGCCGACCTTGCCTTCATGTAAGGTGCCGTCCGCCTCGCGCGGACCTTGGCCCGAGATGAAGATCAGTGAGCCGGTGCGAATGTAATTGCGGAAATTGCCGATCGGACTGGGAATGGGCAACAGCTTCAAGCCGTGCGGTTCAAGGCGCGCCAGATTTGGCATGGTCGTCTCTTTTCGGTTAGTGGGCTGTAGCGCTGAAGCGCGACAAGAAGTTGCGCAGCCGCTCGTTGGTGGCCACCTCCGCCATCAGGTCATCCGGCTTGCCCTGGGCTGAAACCAGGCCGTCGGCCATGAAGACGATGCGATGGCTCGCATCACGGGCAAAGGCGATCTCGTGCGTCACCATCAGCATGGTCATGCCGTCGACGGCCAATTGGCGGACGACGTCTAGCACCTCGTTCACAAGTTCAGGGTCGAGGGCCGAGGTGATCTCGTCGAGCAACAAAATCTTGGGATCCATGGCGACGGCGCGGGCAATTCCAACACGCTGCTGCTGGCCCCCGGAGAGTTCGGAAGGCAAGGCGTCCGCCTTGTGTGAAAGTCCCACGCGCGACAGCCAGTGCTGCGCTATCTCCCGGGCTTCCTTGAGCGGCTTCTTGCGTACCCGGCGAAGGCCGAGCATGACATTCTGTTCTGCCGTCAGGTGCGGGAACAGGTTGAAACTCTGGAACACCATGCCAGTTTCTGCCCGCATACCGGCCAGGTCAACCTCGCCCCGCCGCTTCCGGCTGCTGGTGTCGACATAGCCGACCTCGCGCCCATCGATCTGGATGGAGCCGCCGTCATAGACTTCGAGAAAATTGACGCAGCGCAGCAAGGTGGTCTTGCCGCTGCCGGACGGGCCGATCACGCTGACGACTTCGCCGGCGGCGACGCTGAGATCGATTGATTTCAGCACCTGGTTTTCGGCGAAAGACTTGCTCAGCTTGTCGATCTGCAAAAGGTTGGTCGCGGTCATGCGGCTCACTCCCGGATATATGAATAGCGTCGTTCCAGCACCTTGCTAAGGGTGGAAAGGCTGTAGTTGATCGCGAAATACATCAGTGCGCCGAGCACATAGAGCGGCAGCGGCTCATAGGTGCGGCCGATGACTTGGTTGATGGCCTGCATCAAGTCGACAACGCCAAGCAGCGATACGAGAGCGCTGCCCTTGACGGCGTCGGTCACGCCATTCAGCCATGGTGGCAGGAAGCGCCGCATAGCCTGGGGCAAGATCACATAACGCAGGCGCTGTGGGAAGATCAGCCCGATAGCCATGCCGGCTTCCATCTGCCCACGTGGAATGGAGGTCACAGCGCCGCGGACATATTCGATGACATGCGCCGACTTGAACACGGTCAGCGCCAGCACTGCCGCCCAGAATGAACTGAGGTTCAGTCCCAGGGGCGGCAGTCCGTAATAGACCACGAAGATCAGCACCAGGATCGGGATGCCGCGAATGCAATCGCTCAGCAAGCGGATCAGCCAGCGCAGCGGCCAGGGGCCGTAAATCAGCCCGATGCCAAGCAGTACGCCAATGACAAGGGAGAGAGCTACGACGATGGCCGAGACCAGCAGTGTCACGCCCAGGCCGTTCATCAAAAAGGGCAGGGAATAGATTATGGCGTCCATGTCAGCGCTCCACCCTGAAGCGGCGTTCAAGCAGTCGCAGCCCGAACAGGATGGCGTAGCCAGTCACGACGTAAAGCACTGTGGTGACGGCGTAGACTTCGACGATGCGGAAGGTCTTGTTGTTGATCCACTGCGCACCATAGGTCAGTTCCGGTACCGCGATCACCGAAGCGATGGAGGTGTCCTTGAACAACGAAATGAAGGTGTTGGACAGTGCTGGCAGCGTGATGCGGGTCATGGTCGGCAGGCGGACATAAAGCAGGCGTTGCCAGGGCGTGAGTCCCATGGCCTTGCCGGCGTCGAGAAGTCCCTTTGGCACGGCATCAAGTCCGGAGCGGAACACTTCCACCAGATAGGCTCCGGCATAGAGCGACAGGGTGACGACAAACGACACTGGCGCGCTATATGAAATATTGACGACAGTGGGCAGGCCGTAAAACACCAGATAGACTAGCAGCAGCAGGGGCACGTTGCGGATGAACTCGACATAACCCGAGATGAACGTCCGCGCGACACGACCTGCCGAGACATACCAGATCGCCAGCACCAGACCGATGATCGCGCCGATCAGGATGGAGATGAAAGCGAGCCCCAGGCTCAGCAGCAGGCCTTCGGCCAGCTTGTCGAAATTGGTCCAGATCTGGTTGAAGCTGAGTTGATATCCCATGCTGCCTGCCATTCATCCGTTTGCTCCGCACCGGTGCGGAAATCCGCAGCCAGCGCTTGAAGGCGCTGGCTGACTTAGGAGGCTAGATCGTCGGGAAGCCCGGCGTGCGCACAGGGGCGTCGAGGCCGAAATAGTCCTTGAAGGCTGCGTCGTAGAGCGCGGTTTCATGGCCGAACATAGCGATCGTGAAGGCCGTGTTGACGAACTGCAACCAGTCGAGGTCACCCTGGCGCACGGCAGCGCCGTATAGCATGGAACGCCAGGACTTGCCGCTGTCGACATAGCGGTCGGCATTGCGGGCGACGAGCCACTTGACGGTCGACAGATCGACTGCCGCGGCATCGACGCGGCCAGCTTCCAGCGCCTGGATCACGTTGGCCTGGGTATCTATCTGCATCACCTGGGCTTCTGGCAGCACTTCGTGCACGCCGGCTTCAGCGTCGACATTCTGCAGGATCGAGACGCGCGTATTGGCGCCACCGGCGAGCAGTTCGTCAAAGCTCTTCATCGTGCCCTTGGGGCTGGTCAGCAGCGACACACCCTCGACATAATATGGGCGGGCAAAGGCGATGATCTGGGCGCGGGCCCCGGACATGGTCATGAACTGGATCGAGATATCGACCTTGCCGGTGATGACGTTTGGTACGCGCTGGGCTGCGTCTTGCAGCACATATTCGATCTTGGTTTCGTCATCGAACAGCGCCTTGGCCAAAATCTTGCCCATGGTGATGTCCATGCCGACCAATTCGCCGGCATCATTTTCAAAATGCCACGGGGCATTGGTGCTGCCGGTACCGACGATCAGGTGACCCCGGTCGATGACAGTGCGCAATAGGCTGTCGGGGGCAGACTGCGCCGCCGCTTTTTGGGCGTTCAAAGCTACCAGTCCGATGCCGCCTGCCAGAGCGGCATTGCCCATGCCGATCTTCAGAAATTCCCTGCGTTTAGAAACGTCCGTCATCTTCGCCTCCGTTGCGATCCCTGATCCCGCCAGTTACTGTCTGAACGAGTATGTCTTGTATATCGGACAACACTCCGATATTTAAGACGCTAATGACAAAGTTGTCGCTTTGCAATAGGGGTGCTGCAGGAGGAGCAATGACTGAATTGGTAATGATGCAGAGCAAGGCCGAGGTGAGCAGGGAGCGCGGTATCGACCGTGTGCTCAAGCTGATGGCGTACCTCAATGAAAGCGGTCGGCCGGTGCGCGTGGCGGAGCTGCCAAAGGCGCTCGGCGCCCCCCGCTCGACCATTTACGAGCTGGTGCGGGTGCTGACCGAGTCGGGCATTCTTGAGCTCAGCGGCGACGACAATAAGGTCTCTTTTGGCAAGTTGATTTACCTTTATGGCATCAACTACATGCGCGAGAATGATGTGATCCGGCGCGGTTCTGCCGAGGTCGACGCCCTGTCGCGGCTGACCGGGGAAACCAGCGAGCTTTGCGTGCTGAACCGCAATCGCCAGGCGATCGTCCACACCCATCCGGGCTCCCGGCCAATGCGCATCAGCTCGCAGGCCGGCGGGCAGATTCCACTGCCATGGACCGCATCAGGCCGTCTTATGTTGGCTCATATGACACCGATTGAAATTGAGGCCCTGGTATCGCCTGAAGATCTTACACTTCCCGACAAGCGGGTGATGCCAATGGCAGATTTCGTTGCCGATTGCATCGGCGCCCGTGGCAGTACCATCTTGGCAACCAGCGGGCTGATTAACAGCTTTACACAGTGCCTCGCCTCGCCGATTTTCGGCGTTGACGGAAGGGTGCAGGCTACCATCTGTTTGGTCTTGCCGATGGACATCACCAATGAACAGCGTGCGGAACTGCAGCAGACCCTGATTGCCAGCGGTCGCAAGCTGTCGATGGATGTCTAAGTTTATCTCTTAAGGCGAGTTGGTGCGATGAAAGTGGATGCCCTTGTGCTTGGCGCTGGAATTGTGGGCGTGAGTGTCGCGATCCATCTGGCCATGCGCGGTCGTTCGGTTGTGCTGGTAGATCGCCGCGGTGCCGGCGAAGAAACCTCGTTTGGCAACGCTGGACTGATTCAGCGCGAAGGAGTGGCACCGCACCTGTTTCCGCAGGATCTTCCAACCCTGCTCAGCTACGCCCGCAACCAGAGCACTACCATGCGCTTCCAGTGGCGGGCACTGCCAAAGTTGTCCAATTTTCTTCTGCAATACTGGTGGTACTCGCGCTCAGCTTCGTACCAAAAGATCGTCGACGATTATTCCAAGTTCATCGCCCATGCCGTCAGCGAACATGCGCCGCTGGTCGAGCAAGCAGGGGCATCGAACCTGATCGGCAAGGCGGGCTGGATGGAGGTCTATCGCAGCAAAGCGAGTTTTAACGCTGCCCAGACGGAGGCCGAGGCCCATAGCCGGTTTGGCCTCGAACATGAAGTGCTCGACCCCTCTAGGCTGAAGAGTCAGGAACCCGGAGTGACAGCCGAACTGGCTGGTGGCATTCACTGGACGCAGCCCTGGACCGTTCGCGATCCTTTGGCGCTGACCCAGGCATACCTCCGCCTGTTCCAAAAGCTGGGTGGACGTTTTGCCATTAGCGACGCGACCACTCTCCGTGAGGTGGCTAGCGGCTGGGAGGTCGATACGATCGACGGCGCCGTAACAGCCCGCGATGCAGTGGTCGCACTTGGACCGTGGTCCGACAAGCTGCTGCGCAAGCTCGGTCGACGGCTGCCGCTGGGCGTCAAGCGCGGCTATCACATGCACTACGGGCCACGCGGTAATATTGGCATTTCCATGCCGATCTACGACGAGGCCGGGTTTCTCGTCGCACCGATGCATCGCGGCATTCGCCTCACTACCGGGGCAGAATTTGCCTTGCTTGATGCGCCGTCCAACCCGGCGCAGCTGAATAGCGCTGAGCAGGTCGCAGCCTTATCTTATCCCCTAGGCGAACGGCTCGACACAAATGCCTGGCTAGGCGCGCGCCCCTGTACGCCCGACATGAAGCCAATTGTTGGTCCGGAAGGGCGACAAGGCCTTTGGCTGGCGCTCGGCCATGCCCACCATGGCTTGACTTTGGGCCCCGCCACCGGGCGCCTGTTAGCCGAGATGATGACCGGTGAAACGCCGTTTATCGACCCAACTCCTTACAGTATTTCTCGTTTCAACTAGGGTCCGGACCCAATAAGTGGATTCCCATACCAATCGGGCAGTGATTCACTGCCTCATTGAGGAGGCGGTGATTATGGGTGATTTCTTTTGGTTTTCCGATGCGCAGTGGGCCCGGATCGAGCCGCTGCTTCCAACCGACGTGCGCGGCAAGCCCCGGGTAGATGATC
>NZ_LAPV01000035.1 GCF_000971275.1 Devosia psychrophila
TGCCCATCGCCCGCTTGCGGCCGCCGCGGCGGCGCACGACCAGCTTCTCCTCGCGATAGATGCGGAACAGCCGCTTGTGATTGACCATATGGCCTTCTCGCCGCAGCAGTACGTGCAGGCGCCGATATCCGAAGCGCCGTCGCTCATGAGCAATGGCCTTCATCCGCTCACGCAGCACCGCATCATCGACCCTGATGGTCTGGTAGCGCATCGTCATCCTGCAGCATCCCAGCACCTGGCACGCCCGCCGCTCGCTCATTCCAAACACCGTCTGGAGATGGGCGACAGCATCCCGCTCAACGGCGGGCGTTACCATTTTTTTCCGAGCAGGTCTTTCAACGCCGAGTTGTCCAGCATCGCATCGGCCAGCAGCCGCTTGAGCTTGGCATTCTCATCCTCGAGCGCCCTAAGCTTGCGAGCCTCGCTAACGTCCATGCCGCCATACTTGGCTTTCCATTTGTACACGCTGGCGTTGCTCACACCATGCTTCTGGCACAGGTCGGCGACTGGAACCCCCGCCTCGTGCTCTTTCAAAATACCGATGATCTGATCTTCGGTAAACCTGCTGCGCTTCATCTCTGGTCCTTCCTGGGGCCAGAGCCTACTTCAAACTGGATTAGAGGCCGGGGGCAATGTCACCGGGATAACCCAATGCCCTCATCGTTGCAGCAAAGCAGCGATCGTGAGTGAGGTAGTGCTCAACAGCCGCCTCCTTCTGAACTTGAGAATACTTGGGGGCCGGACCGCACAGCCCACACGCAAATCGAGACGTTGCTCGAATTCCCGGCACCAGCCCTTCAGGGCATTCTTAGTTGGATACCCAAGCTGCCGAATGGTCGCTTTAACACGTTTGCCGAGCCTGATGTACAACTCGACCGCTCGAACTCTGTCTTCGTAGGAATACATGAATTACCTCCTGGTAGTCCAAGTTTTCGTCCGCATCCCCCCGGGTCAGATCCAAACGGCAATCAACAGGCCGTGCTCACCGATGTTGTCGGGGAGCCGGTTTTGGGATGTTGATAGTGGAGACGATTGCCAGGATACGGCGGGCGCATTTTGTTCAAGGCAAGCCGATCAAGGCGATCTGCCGAGAGCTGAATATCTCGCGCAAGGTCGTGCGGAAGGTGCTGCGATCGGGAGAGACCGCGTTCGATTAGGAGCGGACCGTTCAACCGATGCCCAAGATCGGGCCTTTACAAGGATGAGCTGGATCGGATCCTTGCCGGGAACGAGACCAAGGCCACACGCGAGCGACTGACGCTGATCCGGGTGTTCGAAGAGCTGCGCGGCCTGGGTTATGATGGGGCTACGATGGGGTTCGCCGCTACGCCCACGGCTGGCGCTGCGATCAGGTCTCATCGTCGGCTGCAGCGTTCGCGCCATTGAGCTTTGCGCCGGGGGAGGCCTATCAGTTCGACTGGAGTCACGATGTGGAGCTGATCAACGGCACCACGGTGATGACGGTAGGCCATGATTGGTGAAAACACGAAAACGATAAACATGACGGTGAAGAGCGCTTCATAATTCCGGTCAGGATTCAAGGGCGAGTTCCAACCGTTCACGGCCCAAATTGCCCAGATCAGGAACGACACTAGAAATGCTCCTGCCACCAGGATGATATAGCCCTCGAGCAGCCGGCGGCCCCAGTTTGGTGTTTGTGTTTCTTTCATAGCGCGCCTCGCTGGCAACCAAGGAACAAGGATTGGCGTTTCCCAAAAACACTACCCTGGACGTTGTTATGTCGACCGAATACCGCATCGTCGCCTTTGATCCCATCACCACAGAAACACGCGAGATGCTGGTGGTCGCAACACCCGTAGAGTGAGCGGCCCTTAAAGCTCTAGGCGAGAAGCTGGTCCGCAGCGGATCGCCACGCCACTTCCGAGCTAAGGTGCCTTAGCGCAAAACACTGACTATGCAGGCACCTGGGCGTGTCAGTTCAGCTGCACCGAGCTGACCTCCCCAGGGCGGCCGGGCCAGCGGCTCTACCGGGAATTTATGATTGCCATTTATCCCGACGGCCGTTTCGAAGTCCAAGGCACGGAGGCCGGCATGTCCGGTGCAGCCAGTTCCAGGCGCACGGCCGTCTGCAAGGCGGAATGCAAGGGCTCTTTGGACAAGGGCAGATGATGTCGAACGACCCTATTCCCTGCCGGGCATGATGTTCGCATTTCGCGCGGCCATGCAGCCCGACGGTACGCTGAGCATGAACTATGAGCAACTTGATCCGAGCAACCAATATGTGATGAACCGGACGTTAACGGATTGCCGGCGCGCGTCTTAGCTGACCCTACCCCTTCATGGTTGAACCGCTATGCTGACTACTCGGGCGGCATGGACCTCGTCAGCTGGCTAGCCAAACGGCAGCTTTCAGGAGTTCAAATCGGCGGCCACAATGACCGAAATGGGGTCGGAAGCGACCTGTTGACGATGCGCTTCGGACTTTCCGTTGTCTCCGTAGCCGGCCTGCTTGGCTGCATCGGGGTTAACAATAGGATGCCCGGAGATCATCCGGGGCCTCCTTGATCAGAGCCCGACCTGCTAGATGTCGCCGTAGTACAGCTGAAAGACCAGTTTAGCGTTGGCGCTGTCATTGGGGTAGCCAAGAATGGCACATCCGCGTCACCTGGGCGCCAGGCTAAGCCGGCAGCGCTGCCCCGCGGGGAGGTGACTGTCGGGATTTTCCAGCTCGAGCCTGACGCCATAGGTACCGCTGGCCGGGTCGAACACGCTGTCGACTGCGATGGCCTTGGCTGAATACTGGCCACTGATCGGCGGCTCGGGATAGATTGTGGCGATCGAGCCAACGCTGATTTGACCATACGTGACAATCGGCAGATAGACCTCGACATGGAGTGGGTCCAACTGAGCAAGCGCGGCGACATATCCATCCTGGGTAATGAATTCACCGGCTGACGACGGCCGCTCTGTCACGATGGCGTCAATGGGACTGAGGATGGTGCGCTGGCGCAAGGTGGCCTCGGCCTGGGTGACCATATTGGTATCGTCCCACTGGACAGCAGCTTGGGGAGACGCCTGGTCGGCATCGCGATCGATGACTGCGTCGGTTGCGGCGTTGCTCATGTTGTTTACTCGATGACTGTGCGGCACAAATGCCAAGCTTGAGAGCTGTAGGGGCGGCACCCCACAGAATTGTGACAACTATTTCTCATTCCCCATTAGCGCCCCATCATCACCCAGTCGTCGCTTTCCTCGACGACCCGAAGGTCTGGACGGGCAGACGCTGCCAGGGCGGACAAGTTGCCCTGCCAGCGCCACTCGGCATCGTCTTCGGCAGCAAAGCGGGCCTTGCGTGCCGACAGGTCAAGCTGGAGGAGCTTGGCCGCAAGGCGCGGATCCATCTGCCAGATCTTGGCGGCAGAACGGTCATTCCGTGAGCGGCTGGTGGCAGCAGCCGAGCCGAGCACGCCGGCCCCGAGCGCCAGCGCCAGGGCCGGCGCGGCGAGGCCGCCAGTGCCACTCGTGTCAGCTAGATCGCGCTTGCTCTGATCCCGAGCGACGACCGGGGTCGTGGTGACGGTGCGTTCCGATGGCGGCGGCGTCAGGGTGACCGCGAATACCCCATCGCGTCCACGCGTCATTTCATAGCGAGAGCTTGCTGGCGGCTGGGCATTATCCGTCACGACGACGGAGATGATTTCGCTGGCGGTCACGGCCGCCGCGTCGCGATAGACAATGAACGATTGCCCATCCGCCCCGGTGATCATGGTGCCAATGCTGACGGTGCCGTCGGCCCAGGTGATCGTCACCGTATGGGTGTCCTCGACGCCCGCATCGCTGATGCGGCCAGTGAGGACCAGGCGTCCGTCGTGTGTTGTGTCTGCCCCTAGCGAAAGCGCGCTGAGGCGTGGCGTGGCGTTGAGAATCTTGACCGCAACCGCCTGCTTGTGCTCGGTTCCATCGCGCTGGACAATGCGGATGCCGATCGAATTGTCGCCCGGGCCGCTGTCGTCGCGATACACGTGCGTGAGCTCGACACCATGCCTCGACACAGTGTCGAAGCGCTCGGTCATGCCATCGCCCCAGTCAATGAACAGGGCGACGGCATCGCCGATGGCGCGACCGGCCACTGCCAGCGACAAGGTGACCCTGTCGCCTTCATAGAAGGGCAGCCGGACGTTGGCAGCGCCTGTGCTGTTGGTAATGATGGTGTCGACGCCAACCCGCGAGCCAAGCATATAGTCAGAGTGCCAGTCAAAGGCCTCGATTCGGCGGCTGTTAAAGATGGAAGCAATGGCCTTTGGTCGCGTAAAAACCTCGTCACGACGGTGGACCGCAGGATCGAGCTGGACCAGCAGCGAACTCGTGATCGTGTCGATGCCCGTGTCATCATCGGCAAGAGTTATATCGATTGTCATGCGATTGCCGGCAAACCCCATCTGAACTTTGGAATAGAGGTGAGCCGCGCTGAAAGTCCTGGTCAGTGGATCGACATCCACCGCGGATTGAGTGCCATCGCCCCATGTAATGATAATGACATGGGTGTCGCTGCCGCCGATATCCTCGACCCGCCCGGTGAGGAGGCCAAGGCCCACCGCCGGACTGGTCAGCCTGACATCGACGAGCTTGGGAGCGACGTTGACGATGCGCACGACGACCGTCGTTGCATCGGTGCCGGTGTCGTCATCGGTGACGAGGACGCCGATGGTGTGGAGGTCCGACTGCGTGTTCGTCGGATTGTCGTCGCGATAACGGTGGGCGGCAGAGAAGGTGCGGGTCACGGCGTCGACCGTGACAACGGAGACGGTGCCATCACCCCAGGTGATGGTGACCACGTGGGTATCGAGCGTGCCCGTATCGGTAACGGTACCGCTCAGGACAAGGACGCCATTTTCATCGATCACCGTTTTGTCGACCGCGACGCCGACCACTTTGGGCGGCAGGTTGACGACCCGGACATCGATACTGGTGGACCCGGTTTCGGTGTCGTCGTCGGTAACGGCGATACCGATCGTATAGAGATCGGACGGAGTGCCCGATGGATCGTCATCGAGATAGCGATGAACTGCGGTGAAGGTGCGCGTCGCCCTGTCAACGACTGCGTTGGAGAACGATCGCCCTCGATGAAGCTGTAGTTGGCGCTGGTGAAATTGACTACCGGCGGCTTGACCACAACGACGCCTTCGAAATTGGAATAGTCGAGCGTGCCGTAGATGGCGTTGCTCACCCTGTCGCGACCATGCGCCGAGCCGTTGCGCGGGTCGAACGGGCTGGACATCACTGCGTCGACGGTCAGGCTGCCGGTGACCAGCTGGAGGATATCGCCGGTAGCGGGATCGTAGGGCAGCGGTATCGGGTTGGGATTGGGCAATTCGCCGTCGGCTGTGAACCTGGCGCTAAGCGGCAGGCCATTCAATGTGACGCGGACGATATCGGGGTCGCTACCACCGGAGACGAATGTAGTCGAGTTTTGGCTGACGCGTTCGACGACGATCGTATCATGGCCCGCACCACCAAAAATGCCGGTGTTGGCACGCAGCCCGCCCAGGCTCATGGTGATGCTGTCGTTGCCGCCATCGCCGTAAACCGCCAGGCTGCGATCTGCGGTCTGCGAGCGCAGGTCGGCCGTGTCGTTGCCGGCTTCGAGATGGATGGTGGTGTTGTGGCCATAATCGACCACGACCACGGCATCCTCGCCATCACCGGTGAAGATACTGGTGCTGGCAACGATGTTGCTCGGCGCCTGCGTCATGCGAATGGTGTCATTACCGCCCATCGTGGTCAGCGAAATCGCTTCGATGAAGGCATGTTCGGTGATGAAATGCGCGGGCGGAGCGACGGGGGACAAGTCAAGCGTATACTGGCTGAGGCCGCCGACACCGAGGGCCGATCCAAGGCTGCCGACCAGCATTTGCAGGCTATTGCCCGAAAGGCCGCCAAAGGCCAGTGATGCGGGACCTCCGAGGCCCGAAATGCCGCCGACATTGTCGCGCACCACCTGCGCAAAGACCAGAGTGCCATCGCCGGCCTGGCGCTGGAACACGGCGAGGGTGTCGCCCGCGCTGCCAAGCACGATGACATAACGGCCGTCCGGCGTAACCTGCACGTCGGCGGGGCCGGCGAGACCCTTGACGCCGTCCTGCCCGTTTCGCAGCGTTTGCACATGGGTAAGCAGGCCGTTGGAGTTGCTGAACACGGCAATAGTATTGCCGTCCCGCGCGGTGACGTAAACGAATGCACTGCCCGGCGCGCCATAGGTGGCCACATCGCTGGCCCCATCGAGACCAAGAGCCACCCCGCTGAGCGTCTGCAGCGTTGTGCCTCTGGCCAGGTCGACCACCCGCAATTCATCGGAAACCGCATCGACGACAAAGGCATGCTGGCTGCCATCGATGGCGACTTCGGCCGCGGCACTGGTCGAGACGGTCTGCGGATTGGTGAAATGGCCATCCGCCTGCAGCGAATAGACGCGAACGCCATCAGCGCCGCTGGCGATGACATGACTGCCCGCAATGGTCAGGCTGTCATAGAAGTGCCCACCTTCGGCACCGGTGGTGCCAACGAATTTCAGATTATCGCCGACGCTCTGGAAGATGGCGATCTTACCTTCGGCAGTGCCGGAGACCAACACGTAGCCGTTGGCGGTCACGGCAATCGAAGTCGCCCCCTTGAGGCCGTCGATCGTGAGACCTGTCGCGGCATCGATCTGCCCGTCTTTGAACAACTGACGCTGTGTGCCATCGGCATTGATCACGACCAGAGAATTGCCGGCGGTGGAAATACCGTAAACCTGACTGGCTTCGGCATCACCATTTGCCAGCGGACGGACGGCTATGGCATCGAGTCCTGCGACCTCGTCCTGCGGCGGACCATTGGCCCGTTTGGCCTCGATATAGGCCGTGCCATTGTCGGAGAGTTTGTGCAGCGAAAGGCTTGAGGTCGTGTCGCTGCTGGCGCCGGCAATATTGGCGTTGATCAGATTTGCCGAGAAGCCATCGCTGTCGAGCACCAGAATGCCCCAGACACCATCGGCAGGCAGGCTGGTGAGCGATGTCATGTCGCTCATGCCGCGCATCGACAGCACCCTCGCGTTTACCCCTAAGCCGAGCGAAATCCCCGAAAGGGCAATGCCCGAGACGTTGGCGACGAGAATCAGATCATAACCTGCATAGATTTCGCCCAGTGGATTATCGTCCGCCTGTGCCAGATCGTAGCGCAGGAAAGCGACCAGCGCATTGGCCGAAGGTCCGTCGATAACTGCCGTCGTCAGGTTGTAGTCGAGCGCATGGGCGTTCAGCCCGCTGACGATTCCGAACACGTCAGCGCCACCGGCAATGGAATTGCCCTGGATGCCGACGAGATTGGGGGCCCAGTTATTGCCAGTGACATAGGGGTTGGAATTGCCCGGGCCGCTGTAGGTGCCACCTTCGATATCGGTCGAGATTATGCCCGTCAGCTTGCCGCTGTCGAGCGGTGCGCTGATGGTATTATCGACGACGATGACCCGGCCACCGCCGCCATCGCCAGTAGTGCCTGCGCCCTGCCCGCCGCGCACATCGATGGCAAGCGCGGCAATGTTGACGTCGCTGGCATAGATCTTGAACGTACCGCCCGCGCCGCCGGCACCGTCGCCGCCCGCGCCACCGGTACCACCAGCACCGCCAGTGCCGCCTGTGCCACCATCATTGCGACTGTCGCCGCCGGTCTGGCCAGTTGTGCCAGCGCCTCCAGCCGTCCCATCCTTGCCATCGGCGCCATCCCCGCCAGACGACACGAATTTGGTGCCCGCCCCTACGGTGACGCGACCGCGCGCCAAGATTTCGAACGCCCCGCCCCCGGCGCCGCCAGCGCCACCAGCGCCGCCCGTTCCACCGTAGCCGCCCGAACCCCGTCCACCGCCGCCACCACCGCCCTGAATATGGTCTGAAGGGAAACTGTACCAACCCGCCCCGA
>NZ_LAPV01000036.1 GCF_000971275.1 Devosia psychrophila
GGCAGTGCTCATCCCATGCTCTCGGCACAGATCGGACACCCCAACCCCACCTTCGGCCTGGCGCAGGATCGCCAGGATCTGCGGTTCGCTATATCTCGTCATCTTCATCAAAATCTCCTCGTTCATATTGACGAGAAAATTCTACTTTTAAACCCGATTAATCAGAGGGGGGATTACCACGCCGCCATTCACGACCTTGGCCGTTAGGACGCCGTAGCCTGAAAGCAAACAGTAGCTACGGTTCCCAAAAGGAATAGGCCTTTCATGATATACTTCCAGATATCCTGCCTGCCCGATAGGATAAGTCCGACCGCTATAATTAGCGCTCTGACCAAAATGTCCCAAAACCGAGCCAATTCCGCCGATGAACGACGTGCCGCCTAAGATCATGGCGGCGTTTGCGTCGAGCTCATGGGCCTCGCATCGCTGTATGCCGTCAGCTGCATAAAGCCTTGCAAAGGCCATTATGCCCTCACGTGTCTCGTTAGAGAGAGAAGTGCCATCGGCTTGCTGCAAGTTAGGAAACGCAATGGTATCGCTGTAGCGCCGGAACCAGTGTGTTGTGTTCCAATTTAGTTACGTGTCACTGGTTTGGATCGCATCCGCGCTACGGTTTCACGTTCTGCGCGGCGGCAGCGCATGGGCGGCAGTCCTCGATCAAGCAGATCCATATCTTCAAGTACCATATCACCCATGCGCTTAAAGGCTTCGTCAAGCGCGCCGGCGCGATGGGCCGATCGCAGCATGCCAGGTAAAGTACGGATCAGGTGATCTGCGGCCACCGGCTCTTCGGGAAAGACATCGGTGCCGGCCCGGATGTGACCCTGTCTCACGGCGGCCATCATCGCATCGAAATCGACTACCCCGGCACGGCTCAAGAGGATGAAGCAAGCACCTGCACGCATGCGAGCAAAGCTCTCGTGACCCAGGAAACCCTGGTTCTCTGAGGTTACTGCCGCGACCACAAAGACGACGTCGGATAGACCAAGAACTTCATCAAGCGTTGCCGGAACGACTTCCTGTTCTACCAAGAGGGATGCGGGCAGCCAAGGATCAAAGACGCGGATGGTGGGACGGAAGCCGCTCAACACCTGCCGCAGCGCTTTGCCCAGCTCGCCAAAGCCCACGATGCCAACATTTGCACCAGACAGCAGCCGGGCCTGCCCGTTGCCATCCCCACCCCACGCCTCGGTGCCCTGGCGGAAGGCCAGATCGGCATTGGTAATGTCGCGCAGTAGGTCAAGCGCCAGCCCCAATCCCATCTCGGCTACCGGCAGCGCGAACACCGCCCCAGTCGTTACCACATGGATCCCGCGGGCAAAGAGCTCGGCATAGGGCATGTTGTCTAAAAGATTGCTCTCCACGTTGAAGACGCAGCGCAATTGTCCAAGCCGGGCCAGTTGCGCCGACGAGATTGGCGGCTGCCCCAAGATATACTGCGCCTGCCCAAGCACGTCGTCACCCAGTTGGGCGAATTCGGCCTCGCAGACTTCAACTATCCGGTAGCGGTCAAGTAGTTTGGCCTTCTGTTCAGGCCGGAAGATCAGATCGAGGCTGCGTGGCTCAGGTACGCTGATGACGAGAGGCTTGTTCGGGATCATGGCGCTGTCCTTCAAACTGCAACGCTGAAGTTGTGGAGATGAGCCTTGTTGAGGGATACCCCAAGACCTGGCACGGTGTCGTCAAGATCGATGAAGCCGTTCCGAGGCTGCGGATCGCCTTCGAAAAGATAATAGAACAGCTCGTTGCCCACCTCGACCTCACTGACCGGGAAGTACTCCGAAATCGGACAATTGAGGTTGGCCATTGTGAGGTGATAATTGTGCATCTGCCCTGCATGGGGCACCACCGGCACCTGGTAGGCTTCGGCCAGGGCGTTGATCTTTTGAGCCACGGTGATGCCGCCGACCCGGTTGGTGTCATACTGGATTACCGAGAGGGCACCCGCATCGAGCAGTTGCTTGAAGCCAAGGAGCGTAAACTCATGTTCCCCGCCCGAGATGGGCACGCCACTATGCTGGTTGAGATAGGCATAGCCGGCGATGTCGTCGGGCAGCACCGGCTCCTCCAGCCAGCGCGGGGAGAATTCGAGCAGCCGTGGGATCATGCGGCGGGCATATTCGAGCGTCCAGCCCATATAACACTCAATCATGATGTCGATGTCGGGACCCACCGTCTCGCGTACGGTGCGGACAAGGTCAACATTCTTGGCCATGCCGGCGGGCCCTTGCTGTGGCCCCCAACCGAGGCGCAGTTTCATCATGGTGAAGCCCTCATCGAGGTAGCCCTGCGCTTCGGCCGCCAACGTATCGAGCGGCTGGGAATAGAGCCTCGACGCATATACGGGGATCTGTTTCTTGGTGCGACCACCCAAGAGCTTGAACACCGGCACCCCCATCGCCTTGCCGTTGATGTCCCACAGGGCAATGTCGATTGCCGAGATGGCCGCCATGCCGACGCCCTTGCGACCCCAGGCCATGGTGCTGCGATACATGGTCTGAAACAGCGCCTCGACATCGAGCGGGTCACGCCCAATGACCAACGGCGCCAAGTATTGGTCGATGATCTGCTTGGCTAGCGGCGGCGCCAGGGCGCAATTGCCCAGCCCCACGATGCCATCGGTGGTTTCCACCTCGACGATCAGCCATTGGTGGAAGCGAAAGCTGCCCATCGTGTCGCTCAGGCCGCCCAGCGCGTCCATCGGATTGGTGCTCAGATTAGCCCGGGGCGTCGCGGTGGGGCCCTGCCAGGTATAGACGGATGCCTTGACGGATTTGACTTTCATGACTGAACCATTGAAGCGGTAGGGGCACTGGGCACGACAGGGCTGTTGGCTGCCGCCGAGGCATATGCGGCTTCGACCAGGGCCAGTGTCTTGAGATTGTCCGCCCCCGAAGTGGCGGGCACCCGGTTGTGGTCCAGGCAATCGAGCCAGTGGCGCTGGATGGAGACGACGCTGTCCTGGGTCGGGAGCCAGCGATCGGAGGTGGGCCCGAACCCTTCAGGCGCCACCACGCTAGTTTTCTGGCGCCCAGTGCGGTCGGTGACGACCACCAAATAGTTAGTATTGACCCGCAGCGCGGCGTCGCGCCCCTCGATCTCCACCAGCATCTGGGGAAAGACGTCGGGCTGGTGATGGCCCTGGTAGCTTCTATCGACGATGCTAACGGCGCCCGAAACATGGCGCAGCAGGACCGTCGCGGTGTCCTCACCGGCCAGACCCGGGCGGATCGACTGGGTCTGGCAATAGACGGAGGCGACTTCGCCTAAAAAGAACCGCGCCACGTCCAGCACATGAATGCCCAGGTCGAGCAGCACGAAGCGTTCCAGCTGCGCCAGATAGGGCTGGCCGGCATAGATGTCGTATCCGGTGCGGAAGGTGAAGCGAGCGAAGGTCGGCTCCCCGATGGCCCCGTCGCGCACCAAGTCGCCCGCGTGCTTGACCGCAGACTGAAAGCGGAAATTTTCGTGCACCATCAGCGGCACGCCGGCACGGTCCATCGTTTCGACCATGGCGTTGGCATCGTCCCAGCTGGTGGCTATCGGCTTTTGCACGATGGCGGGCACCCCGTGCCTGGCGCAGATGTCCACTATGGCGCGGTGCGAGGCCGGCGAGGTGGCAATATCGACGAAGTCGATGCGTTGGGTTGCCAGCAACTGGTCGAGGTCGGTGTGCACCGCCTGGATGCCGAACCGATCCGCCAGCGCCTGGGCGCGGGCTCGATCCAGATCGCAGAGAGCGACAAGCTCGACCCTGTTAGCGAGGCGCTGCCAGGCCGTCAGATGATAGGCGGAAAAAAATCCGCAGCCCACGAGGACGCATTTGCGCTTGGTCACAGCAGGGTTCCTGTCTGGGCGATGGCGCGGCGCGTAGTCTTGGGTTCGACCCGGATGCGGCGTTCGCTGAGGCGAGCGACGATGGTGGTGCGCACGCTGTCGAGCAGCACGGCGATGAAGATGATGCCGCTCACCACGATGGGGTAGATGTATGGGTTGGCATTGACCAGCACGAGCCCGTTCTGCACCGTCTGCACCAGCACCGCGCCAAACAGCGCGCCGAGCACTGTACCGCGACCGCCAAAAAGGCTGGTGCCCCCGAGCACCACCGCGGCGACAACCGCGAATTCCTTTTCCAGTCCGAAGGTGGAGGAAGCGACAGCGGTCTGGCTAAAGGATACAAAGCCTCCCAGCGCGGCCAGCGCGCCACACACGACATAAACCGTGAAGATGGTGCGCCAGACCGGCAAACCCGCCTTGATCGCGCCGGTCTGGTCGGAGCCGATGGCGAACAGATACCGACCAAAGGGGGTCATCCGCTCCACCACGAGAGCGATTGCCATCAGTACTGCCAGCGTCCAGATGACCAGCGGAACGCCCAGCACTGCCGTTTGGGCGAAGGCCAGGATCGCGTCGGAGGCAAACACCATCTTGGTTTGCGAAATGAACAGAGCCAGTCCGCGGCCGATAAAGAGCGTTGCAAGCGTGGCGACAAACGCGGGGATGCGCAGGACCACAACGAGCACGGCATTGACCGACCCAAATAGCGCGCCGATCAGCATAGAGAGTGGCAGGGCCAGCCACACCGGCAGGCCCGAAAAATACAGTCCCACGATAGCTGCCGATACATACATGCTGGCGCCCACGGACAGGTCCATGCCCGCGATCAACAGCACAAAGGTCATGCCGATGGCGATGATGGCGATATAGGAGGACTGGACGCGGATGTTGAGCAGGTTGGTAACGTCAAGGAACCGGGGCGAAGCGAAGGTCAGCGCCACGGTGATGACCACAAATATCGCGAGCGGCGTGAGGCGCAGCAGGTTGGGTACAAGGTTTCGCTGGGGGGTCATGCCGACATCCGTTGCTTGGTTTGGGCTAGGCGCAGCACGGTGGCGCGATCGAACTGTGGTGCCGCCAGTTCGCCCGCGATTTCGCCATGCGCCATAACCAGGATGCGATCGCAGGTGCCGAACAGCTCATCGAGGTCGGACGAAATGATCACGATGGCTGCGCCGCCCTCAGCCAGACTGGCAATAAGGCCATAGATCTAGCTGCGCGCGCCAATGTCGATGCCGCGCGTCGGCTCGTCGAGCAGCAGCACCCGCGGGGCGCGCATCAGCCACTTGGTAAGTACCACCTTTTGCTGGTTGCCACCTGAAAGACTCTGCACCGGCTGGCGATCAAAATTACGGGCGCGGATATGCATCGATTGCGCCATCGCCGCAGCCGCGGCGGCCAGCTTGTGGCGCGGCACAGAGGCCAGCATGCCCCCTTCCAAGTCCGCCAGCATGGCCAGTTCGGCGTTCTGCTCGATCGACTGGGACATCAGCAGCCCATCCCCTCGCCGATCTTCAGTAAGAAATGCCATGCCCGCCGACATGCAGTTGGCGGGAGTAAGGGGCGACACTGGTTTGCCGGCCACGTTGACCGTTCCCGCCGAAACCGGATCAAGGCCAAAAAGGCACCGCGCGGTTTCCGAGCGGCCTGACCCCATGAGACCGGCAATGCCCACCACTTCGCCGGTACCAACTGTAAAGCCGACGTCTCGGATCTGACCGGACCGCGTCAAGCCGTTGACTGAAAGTGCCTCGACATGGCGGGCCAAAGGAGCAGTGCGAGCGGGAAACAGCTCCTCGACGGGGCGGCCGAGCATGCCGCGGACCAAGCGCTGCACGTCCATTTCCGCGTTGGGCGCGTTGTCTACCAAAGCCCCGTCGCGCAGCACCGCGACCTTGTCGCATAAGCGCAGCACGTCTTCTAGGATGTGGCTGACATAGATCATACCGATCCCGTCGCGCCGCAGACGGTCGACCAGAGCGAACAGCCGCTCTGCCTCGCGCGAGGTCAATGACGTGGTTGGCTCGTCGAAGATCAAGAGGCGTGGGCGCTGCGCCAACGCCTTGGAGATTTCCACCAGCTGGCGTTCGCCGGGGGGCAGGAGGTTGACAGGCGTACGCGGATCGAGCTCAAGTCCCACTTCGGCCAGGATCGCAGTGGCGTCGCGCCGCATCTTTGCACCATCGATGAAGGGCAGGCCGGGCCAGCGCTTGGGGAACTGGCGGATCGCCAGATTTTCCGCGATGGAAAGGTTTGCGAAAAGATTGAGCTCTTGGTGGATAAGGCCGATGCCGGCCTCCACCGCATCCTTGGCATTGAGCGGGGCGTAGGCCGCCCCATCCACCAGCATCTCGCCGCCATCGGCGCGAAGGATGCCGCTAATCAGGTTCATGGTGGTTGATTTGCCCGAACCGTTCTCGCCCACCATCCCTACCACTTCGCCGGCATGGACAGTCAGGCTCATCTGCTTGAGCACGGTGACGCCGAAGAACTGCTTCGACACTTGGCGCAGTTCCAAAAGTGGCGGCAAAGCCTGACCGCGCTCGGTCATCGGTCGGCTCCCAACAGCAGGTAGTTCCGCAGTGCATCAAGGAGCGCAGCGAGTAGGATCAATCCTCCCTTGACGGCAAACACGACAAACTGCGACATCCCGAGCAATTGCAACCCCTTGTCGACCACCGATAGAAACAGCACGCCGAAAAAGACGCCCAAGATCTTGGCCTTGCCGCCGAAGAGGCTGACCCCGCCGATCACTGCGGCGCCGATCACATCAAGGAGCACGCGATCGGCCAAGACCGGGGTGCCAGTTTCCAGCCGTCCGGTATAGATGATTGAGGCGATGGCCGCGCAAAGCCCGCTCAGAACGAAGGCCAGCAACACTACGCGCGCCACCGGTACGCCCGAGACCTGAGCAGCGCGCGGGTTGATCCCCACCGCGTAAAGCCAGCGTCCAAGGACCGTGCGGCTGAGCAGATGATGGGCGGCCAGCGCGACTGCCGCCGCAATTAACACGGCGTAGGGCACGCCAAAGATATTGCCGCTGCCGATTGCCACAAAGCTGCGCGGCAGATTGCCGATGCTAACAGCCTCGACGTGGAGCGAGGTGTACCAGACCGCGACGCCGGACAAAAACATCTGCAGCACCAGCGTGACCATGAAGGCTGGCATGCGCAGCCGGGCGGCGCAATAGCCGTTGAGCATCCCGCAGAGGACACCGATCCCAAGGAATGCCACGAGGGCGACGGGCGTGGCCAAGGCCGAGCCCGCCAGATAGCCGCCCGAACCGGTCATGATCGAGGCGGCGACCACGCTGGCGAGGGCCGCGATCGAGGTCAACGACAGATCGATCCCGGCGATAACCATTACGAAGGATTGCCCGATAGCGAGCACTAGGAGCGGCATCATCGCGATCAGGACTTCACGGGCACTGGCCCAGCTGATGAGAGTGGGAACGAATGGCCCCAGCGCCAACGCGTAGACCACGGTCAAGGCTAGCACCAGATAGTCCGAGGTCAGCCCCCGGACAAACCAGGAGCGCGCACTGGTCCTACCCACCTGCGGGCCACTGGCCGATTGAATTTGAGCCATCGCTGCGATCCTTTAGGGGAAACAGCAGCCCGTCAGATTCGACGGGCTGCAAGGGCGGGGTTAGCCGCCGTGGGCCTCTTTCCACACAGCATAGCCCCAAGACCGGTCGCGGTCCTCTTCGAGGCGCGCTTGGGTCAGCACGAAGCCGGGGTCGAGCAGCAGCTTGTCCACCGTTTCACCGGCGCGTATCTTCTGGATGGCGCCGATCGCGAGATCGGCTTCGAAGAACAGATCCTGCACGCCGCCGACGTCCATGTAGCCGTCCAGAATCGCCTGATACTGGCCATCGTCGCCATCAAAGCCGGCGAACAGCACGTGGCCATCCTCGCTCGACTTCTTCCATTTCCCGGCCACGGTTAGGGCCTGCTTGATCTGGGGGATGAGAAAGTCTGACGAGGTGACCAGCATGTTGA
>NZ_LAPV01000037.1 GCF_000971275.1 Devosia psychrophila
CCACATGATTAATCAACTCGATCAGTTGCTCCCTGGAACTGGATCCCGCAGGCCGAAGTCCCTGCCGCATGACCACCCGGCGCAACAAGGTTCACGCCGTCAGCACCCTGACCCTGGTCGCCCGACAACTCAGCGTCGATGAACACTGGCTCGCCGACATCGACATCGGCATCGACATCGACATCGGCATCGGCATCGGCATCGGCATCGGCATGGAACCAGAAGACGGTTTGATCTGGGTCCACAACCCTCGCCTGACCATCCGCAACATTCAGGGGCTCCGGAATTGCGGCGAGCGGATCGCCATACTCACCGCCTATGACAACGTGACGGCGGCACTGCTCGACCAGGCCGGCATCGACATGATCCTGGTTGGCGACAGCCTGCGCAATGTCGTGCTCGGCGATCCCACAACCTTGCCGGTGACGCTGGCCGACATGATCCGCCATGGCGCCGCGATCCATCGCGGCACGGCGCGCGCCCTGATCGTCTGCGATCTGCCATTCGGAACCGCGACTGATCCGGAGACGGCGCTGCGAAGCGCCTCACCGTTCTTCAGCAGACCAGGATTTCGATATTTGCTTTATCCATTGTTCTGCTTCCAAACCCGCACCTCAGGTTCGGCCTTTCCATCTCTGGTTTTGCTTTCCGGTCTTCACCGGCTGCAATCTCCGCCGCCGCGAAGACTGAAGGACGCAAGGGCGCGGATGGCAACCTGGCATATTAAAGACATCCGTCCCGCGGCGCAGCCTCCCTTGCGCCCTTCCGGGCGCAAGCGGCAGGCCGATACCGGGCTCAATGAGCCCGGCGACCATACTGGTGGGGATCATATTCGTGGATCACGTCGACCTCACCATCTTCGAGGTCTTCGCTTGGCATAACGCCGTATTCGCCATCCACCCGAAACAGCGTCACCGGGATCATCGGGGTGCGGGCGAGGTCATAGGCGTGGTTCTGGGCGAGGCTGAGATTGTGCGACATGGTCTGGCTCCCGTCTTGCGGGGACCAATTCCCCGTTCGACTGGCGCCCGTGAGTTCCAGACCAGACGATGATCACCGCGCAGGCAAAGCCGCAGCGGCCGCATGCTCGCATAGCGGACCCCTTGCGGGTTGATCGGTTAGGACGGTCTGGAAATAGGAACTAAGCCAACGAGACCGGGGCATGGTGACCGGCCCATGGAGTAAGGTTGCAAGCAAAATCAAAGCCCTGCCTTGGACTATGCCGACAGTCTGGTTCCCCAGAGAGAACGCGATCGCTTCAGAGTTGTCGGGCGGCCACATCGACGGAATTGTACCCGTGGTGGTGGCGTTGCATGTTTTGGTCTAGTTTTCCACGATCACAGCCGGTTGAGCGGCGACATGTGCAACCTTGTATGGCGACAACGACCGTTTGGCGAACTTTTGCCGCGCTGATGAGGTGCAATTTCTCTACTACAAGCTGCCGGTTTGGTACGTTTTGGCTTGGGACCGCATGCGGGATGGAGTTCGTTTCTTTCGCATTTATCGCATTCGTCATTTTTCCTTCGAGGCAGCGAAGTTTCAGCTTGGCCGTCCCGCGGCTTTTCTGTCGGCGGGCGAGACCGACGTAAAGCCATTATGAGGAGCCGTCAAAGCGTTCGACAAACAGGCTAGGGCCGCCAACGCGCCTGCTCTTGTAACAACGGCCTTGCGACGAAGTGATAGAAGGCAGTGAACGAAACGTCATGCTCCGAGTTTACGTTTTGGCGCCGTCAACGAGCCGGCCAACCAGCAAATGGAGAAACAAGAATGCGCATTACCAGGATTCTAGGAGTTATTTGCGTTGCGGCTGTCTCGATCACCCCAGCTTTGGCGATGGAAGCCGGCATGATGCAGAGCGGCGAGGTCATGGCCACGATGCCCGACGGGCATATGGGCTCAATGATGATGACCGGCGATGCCATGGCCACAAACATGATGGGCATGTCCACCCCCGCTGTCGGCTGCATGATGATGATGACCGACAAGGCCGGCATGGTGTCGATGGTCGATACGTCCACCGCGGAAGCAAAGGCCGAATGCGAGAAGCTGGCCATGATGGCACCCGCGGCTCCCGCTGATGGCGCCATGGCCAAGCCAGGCATGATGCCGGCCAGCACTGTTATGGCTATGATGCCCGACGGGCATATGGGGTCGATGATGACGGACGACGCCATGGCCACCAAGATGATGGGCATGTCTACGCCGGCCGCTGGCTGCATGATGATGATGAGCGGCAAGGACGGGATGATGTCGATGATCGATACATCGTCGGCCGAGGCCAAAGCCGAGTGCGAAAAGCTCGCAATGCCCGCTCCCGCTATGTAACGGGCCCGGAGTTGCCGGCTAGCCGACGACTCCACCTTCGTCCATCGGCGACGGCTGGAACCGCATCGGACGTCTTGACTCGCTTTGGTTACAGGAAAACTCCCCGCCTCCATCGCAAATCCAATTGAACCGGGCAAGGCTCGCAGCCAAATCGTTGCTCAACAAGAAAGCAGTCACCAGGTGACCACGGCACCAATTTTCTAGGACGAGGTACAGCCGACACAGGGCCACAAGCTTGAACTGAATAAGTATTATGGCTGACTTCGTGTGCGTGAGGCTGGAGACTCCGACACGCAGAGCACCCAACGCCCGCACGTCGCCCGTCTGAAGTGATGACATTGTATGGCTTTCATGGCGCTGCCACTTGCTCTTTGACCTCGGGCGGGCGGCTATCAATGCGCTTGCTGCCAAGACTGACAAGTCCTTGGCTTCGTCGACTATCCCTTCCGGCGCTTGGTAATATGCCGCCACCGTCACTTGGCCAGAGGCGCCTGTGTAGCTGCATGGCGCGCAGCCATGTTGTTCAAACGCGATGCGATCGGTTCGTTCGCTCTGAGTTAAAGGATCCCCTATTACAAAACCGAACTGAATGCCCTCAGCGCGCAGGCTCGCGCCTCCAAAATACGGTTTCACAGAAATCGGGCCGAGCCCCTCAATTCGTTCGGCGCAATCCTCCGCCAGCGCCCGCGGCGAGGTCATGTCGATATCCCAGCCCCCTGTTCCGACGGAGCCTCTCGACCCGGCCGCCGCGTGCCCGGTGGGGTCATTCTCGACCATGGCCGAGTATAGCTCGGCCATTGAGAGCCACGAAGTCCCGTAGGTCGAGTTCACCGCGTCTCTCTCCGCTCATAGTCGCTGCAGGATTGCCTGCATCTGTTCGATCTCGCGCTGCTGACCGGCAACGATCCCTTCGCAGAGGGCGATCAGCTCCGGATCGGTAAGCGAGGCTTCCAGGCACATCAGGACGGCACCCGAGTGATGCGGTATCATCGACCGAGGGTGACGATCATCGTGTACATCACCAGATACATGATGACGAAATCGATCACGAGCTCGAGGCCAAAGCGCCAGTAGCTGCCTTTGGTCATGTCCGCATGGTGGTAGTCGGTCATGATGTCGACCCTTTGAGGTTGTTGATCACCATTTGGCGCAGCGTCAGTCTGTCTTGACGTTGCGCAGTCTGAGCGAGTTGCCAATGACTAGCGCCCTGACGGCGGCGGCAATCGCCGGCGCCAGGGTGTGAGGCCGAAAAACGGGTAAAGCACGCCTGCGGCCACCGGAACGCCCGCCGCATTGTAGGCGAAAGCGAACACCAAGTTCTGGCGGATATTGGCCATGGTCGCCCGCGACAATGCCCGGGCCTTGACGATGCCCATCAGGTCACCATTCAGGAGGGTGACACCGGCACTCTCGATGGCAACTTCGGTACCGGTTCCCATGGCAATGCCGACATCGGCGGCCGCGAGGCGCGTCGGGCCCCATTGGTCTTTGGTCCTTTAGGATAGGCAGATGGAGTGGTTCCCGGGTTGATTTTGGTCAAATCGTTGCATTCCGGATTTGAAGGTGCCCGTTCCCAGACGTGCAGCAACTGGATCAGATCACCAGAACAGGGGCAAAACCGCCACCCGGGGTCCGGAAGTTCGTCGTCTGCCCCTGATAGAGGCGTGCTGCGACTAGGAGAGGCTCGGCTTTGTAGGTATACAGGCGAACATCCAGTTTGCGTGACGCGGCCTCGCCGTCGAGCCTGATCATTCGCTGGCCGGGCGCGGCAAAGGTCTGGGCGACGTAGTCACCGCGGGCGATCTCCGCCCACACACTCTTTGTCAGTTTGTCGCCCCGGTACACGGCCTTGCTGCCATGGCCGGAGAGCGGTTTGAAAAACAATCCCTTCCGCGATTGCCACAATTGGTCTGCGTTTGCCGGCGTGACCAGCCTGGTCTGCGGAACACCCGTGAGGCGTTTCCGCATTGGCAGTGAAAGGCCGAAGGCACTGAGGGCGACTGGATCGGAGAGAAGCGTCAGATTGCGCTTGTTGGCCAATAGCGCGTGGTTGTGGGGATTGGGCGTAACCACCGCAGCCCCATTCTGATAGGCAGCACGCAGGGCAGCGTGCTCTGGCCTGTCCAGTGTGAAATCCACCAGGCGATTATAGACGAGGTCGATCCGGCGGCCGTCCAGGATAAGTTCGTTGCCTTGATATTGTAGTGCGCGGGCGTCGCCGATGACGGTGTCCATTCCGTGCTTAGTAAGCATCTCCCGCGCCAACACGAACTCCGGATACAGGTACTGTTCCGGCGGAGCATCATCGACGATCGCGATCGTCACCGGCGAACCCAAACCGCGTTGACGGCGCCACTCTGCGAGAAACATCGCCGCGATGCGCTCTGCGAAGCCGCTCATCAACCGGTCTTTGAACCGAGTGGCGGCATCGGCGCAGCATGCCATTTGTGCGCGGGCAAGAACGGCGTTGAGGAAGGCCCCACCCGCATTGGTGTTCACCTCGATCAATTTGGGGCCTTCGTCACCGAGATGGAAGTCATAGCCCATGAGCGCACCCGCCGGGCCGTGATCCGTTTGCGAAATGTCGGGCGCCCATGCCAGTACGGCGTCCCGATATCCGGGAAGTTGGGTGGCGGCCTCTATCGCCTCGACGATTTCATGCATCTCGGTCAGGGCTGAACCTGACAGAAAGACCGGGACATTGGAAAACAGATGCGGTCGTTGCTCCGTCAGGTTCTTGAAGTATCCTGGCTCTCCCGCCTCGCGATCGAGCTGGAGAGCAAGCTCATCGCGGTCGAGGGTAATGCAAAGGCAAGATTTATTCAGCCTCTCAGGCGTAAGGTCGGCGACCATGGGAAGAAGCACGTCAATTGCCTCGGTCATTTTTCTTCTTTTCTGATCCTCGCGGCGACGACCGTGCCACTTTGTACATCATCGGTGTGTTGGCGCTGAGGCCACGATCTCCTTTGGCCCCGCAGCTCCGCCGATAATAAACTGGCGAAAGGCGCAACAAGCTGCCCTCGATACCGTTTGGAGTTTGATCCTTATCAAATCGAGGGCGGCTCCCTTGGGCTAACGTGAGAGTATGAAGTCCCTGTTCTCCCATCTCCGGGTCTTGTTGACTGCGCTTATCCTGGCGGCAGGCGGCTTGCTCGCAAGCGTTGGATCGGCCAGTGCGCACCAGCAGTCCGGTGACGGGACGTACGCGATAGCCGCAGCAGTCCAAGATGCCTTCATTGCGGAACGTGGGATCGAAGAGATCGTTGCGGAGACCGCGCGCCCCGATCGCGGCTGTGCGGATGACAGTGGTGCGTGTTGCTCAGCGACACAATTCGGCTGTTGCGCGTCGTTTGGTCTCTGTTCTGCCAGATCCACTCTTCCCCCAACCGATTTGACCTGCGACCTCCCTGGCCTACCTGCCATTCTCGGGTTAGGCAGCATCGACCCTCAAGCCAACCGGCGGCCTCCTAAGCCCTTGGCTTGACTCCGCGCCCGCAGTCTCTCGGGCGTTTGATACCCAACAACTTGGCAGCCCGGCGCATTTCATCCCGCGAGATGCTGCAGCATCGGTCGCTCGACCGACGCACGCCACCGGTGCCTGCCTGCCTGGAAAACCCGCTTTCGCTTCG
This sequence comes from Devosia psychrophila, assembly GCF_000971275.1. Classification (GTDB taxonomy): domain Bacteria; phylum Pseudomonadota; class Alphaproteobacteria; order Rhizobiales; family Devosiaceae; genus Devosia; species Devosia psychrophila. The sequence goes on from NZ_LAPV01000037.1 coordinate 5,955, forward strand.
CTGGAAGCAAACGGTCGATCGGAGACTCTCATGAATACCCTACTTCAAATTATTACGACTGTCGCCTTCCTGACCCTGTCCGGAACGGCCCTCGCGCAGACCGACGTGCATCACCCCGACGCGACTGCGACACCCCCCGCGGCGGCCCCGGCTCCGGCGGGAGCAATGGGCGACATGCAAGCGCAATGTGCGGACATGATGCCGATGATGCAGCAAATGATGCAGATGATGCAGCAGGGCATGATGCAAGACGGCATGACGGGCGGCGTCGAAGGGAAGCCGGCCATAGACGGCATGTCCGAGGCAACAAGGGCGTACATGGACGCGATGAACATGATGAACGCGCCCATGATGGAGGGAGCGCAGAACGCCAATCCCGATATGGCCTTCGTGCTGTCGATGATTGCGCATCACGAGGGGGCGATCGCTATGGCCGAGGCCGTCCTGCAGCGCGGTTCCGACGTAGAGGTGAAAGCGTGGGCGAATGAGATCATCGCTGCCCAGGAAGCCGAAATTGCAAAGATGCGCGACTGGCTGAGCCGTCAAGCGCAGTGACCAGGGAGACACCCGATGACCTTCATGGCCAGGCCCTGGTCCCCCTCATCTACCCTGTTGGCACTGGGCGGAGCCTTTGTCGCCTGCATTGGCGTCTATTTCATCCTGCTTCGGCCGTCCCTGTTGCCCGAGGACATTCGCTATATGGGGCTGACGACAGCAGAGGTCACCGGGACAGGTCCACGGCTCGAGGCATGGCTCGCCCAAGTGTTCCGCGTTTTTGGCGGTTACGCCCTTGCGACTGGCCTACTCACTCTCACACTTGCTGCGACAGCTTTTCGCGAGCGCCGTCCCGTTGCGGTCGCAGGCGCCTTCTTGGGCGGTGCGGCGTCGACCGGCCTAATGCCATGGGTGCACTTCGCCATCGGCGCCGCCTTCAACTGCACAGGTCTCATTAG